>CAYWEY010000010.1:0-38664 GCA_964457955.1 Candidatus Woesearchaeota archaeon | reverse complement strand
AAAAAAGGAATTAATCTTGAACAATCAATTGCTTTTTTAAAAGCACTAAGTGATGTGGAATACTGGAATAAACTAAACAAAAATGCAATAACAACTAAAGAAAAAAAAGAATTATATACCCCTTTAATTAAAACAATTAAGAAACTTGATAAAATAGATACTCCCTTAATAATTATACTCTACTTAAAGAAAAAAAACATTTACTCATATATAGACAAAGATGAAGAGGCAATAATAAATGAAAGCAGGGAGCCTTGTCCGGAAAACTTTATGAAATTGCTACTAAATCAGATTAAAAAATCTGACAAAGAAAAAATCAAATTAAATGTTGGGGGAGGAACAACAAAAGAAATAAAGAGAGAAGGAAAAAAATTATTTGATTCTATGAAAGTTAAAGAAGAAGACATATTAACTGAATTATTCAAAAAAACTAAAGGAAATGAATTCATAAAAGTATTTAACAAACCTCATAAAGCAATAATAATAAAAGTAACTAAAGAAGTAAATGAAGCTATAAAACTTTTTAGAAAATTTGGGAAGAATATTAAATATAATCCAAGACATGGAGAACATGGGGCAGGAGGAATTGGTATAGGTGAACAGGAAAAAAAAGAAAGAAGACTAACTTATCTTCCTAACTCACATAATATTTCATGCACGAGCAAAGTAGATGAAGAGAATATTATAGGAACAATGGATGCTGTAGCAAAACTATTATACTTGCTGAAAGAAAAAGAAATAAATAATTTCATAAAAAAAAATTACGTAATCCTAATATGTACATGGTATTTTTATGGAAAATCAACATTTAAAATGATACAAAACTAAATACCTGACTAATAATGTAAATCTTAGAACTATTAACAAAACTTGCACTAACAATAGAAAAGACTGGGTTTTACAGGATGAATTATTTACCATATGGTAAATAAATATTAAAATATTTTTGAACAATCCTCCAGGAACATAAAATTTTTAAACCACAAAATAGGTATTAAGTATTGGCAAGGCGGGTCCTTCTTAAAGGTCACAATGCTTGAGCAGAAATATTTTGCTATGAAAATTTGTGTTATGGGAAGGACCGGTCATTAACATTAATCAAAAAAAAAGAATAAAAAATAATCTCAAAGTATCACAAAAATCATTGATATTCATAATCACTGAGATACAAATCATAAAAAAATAGAATGAATGTGAAAACAAGTAAGTAAAAAAGTAGTAATATAAACTTAGTAAATTAATTTTCTGGGATTATTTTTTAAATAGTATAAACATAGGTGGTGAAATAAAATATGGGAAAAATATATCCTGTTTCAACTAAATATATTATTATAGCTAAAATTTATGTTAAAGGAACAATTGAAAAAAGCGATATAGTTGGAGCAATATTCGGACAAACAGAAGGATTGTTAGGTTCTGAACTCGAATTAAGAGAAGTTCAGAAAAGCGGAAGAATAGGAAGAATAAATGTAGAAGTTAAATCAAGCAGAGGAAAAACAAGAGGAACAATAAAGATTCCCTCCAGTATGGATAAAACAGAAACAGCAATAATTGCAGCAGCAATGGAAACAATAGACAAGATAGGGCCTTGCAAAGCCAAGATAACTATAGAAAACATAAAAGACATTAGGATGAACAAAAGAGAAGTAATAAGGAAAAGAGCAAAATTATTATTGAAGAATATGGTTGATACCCAGATTCCAGACAGTACAGAAATAACAGATGATGTTAATAAAGCAGTGAGAACTATGCAGATAAGAAAATACGGAAAGGAAGGGCTTGCAGCAGGACCATTCATCAATGAAGAAGATGAAATAATACTTGTTGAAGGAAGAGCAGATGTAGTGACACTATTGAAATACGGATTCAATAACGTCATATCCCTGAACGGGGCAAACATTCCAAAAACAATAAAGAACTTGATGAAGAAGAAAAAATGCACATTATTTGTTGACGGAGATAGAGGAGGGGAAATAATAATAAAAGACGCAAAAAGAGTTGGAGAATTAGATTTTATTGCAAAAGCTCCGGACGGAAAAGAAGTTGAAGAACTAACAAAAAAAGAAATACATAAAGCACTAAGAAACAGAATACCTGCAAAAAGTTATAAAACAAAAAAAGTAACAAGAAAAAAGACAACAAAAAAGAAGAAAAGAATAAGCAAGGAAAAGAAAAAAAAATTCAAAGAAATGCTTGAAGAACTAATAGGAACAAGAGGAGCATGCTTATATGACAAGAATATGAAAATACTGGGTAAAGTACCAATATCAGAACTAGTTAATACTTTAAAAGAACTCGACGACATTTATGCAATAGTAATGGACGGAACGCTTAATAAAGCAATAGTTAAGACTGGAGAAAAGAAAAACGTAAAATACATAGTAAGCAATAATGTTAAAGCTAAAAGCAGGAAAATAACCATAATCACCAGTCAAGAGTTATAGAATCATCAATTAAGACCTTATCAGGTCTTATTATAAGATCCCAGTGAACAGAACTCTTATTCAAAACTTTTTCTTTACTTTTTTTCAATTCTTTCTCCTTAATACATTCCTTATAAGCATGTCCTAAAGCAAGATGAACAGTTCCACCTTTTTTCTCATCAAACAAAATATCTCCAACCAGTTTCTTAATCATCCTGTTAGTCCCGAAACCCAACTCACCTAGTTTTTTAGCACCTTCATCAGTATTCAAAATCTTTTTCAAAAACTCCTTATTGGATTCACAATTGTACTCAACAACTGCACCATTCTTAAAAACCAGGCGGATGTTCTTAAACTCTCTCCCCATACGGAAAGCTTTCGGAACAAATAATTCGCCACTAACAGAACCAACATGAGGAGATGTGAATATTTCACCATCAGGAAGATTACACTCTCCTGCACAAATAATAAAATTCCTATCCTTCACACAAAGTCTTAAATCAGTTTTTTCTCCAATAATCCTCACATTTTCTGCTTTTTCTAAAATACTCTGTGTTTTTTTCATACTATTCTTTTTCTTCTCCCAATCAATATTCATCGTTCTGAAAGCATAATCCTCATATTCTTCAAGACTCATTCCCGCCTGCTGTGCATAACCATTACTCGGATACCTAACTATACACCACTTCTTACCTAAACGAATATCAGTGAATCTCTTCATCTTCTTCTGATAAACCAGTTTATTCTTATCACTAACAACATTAGAATTATAAATATTGGATGAACCATCTATTATAAGAAAAGCATCAATCAAGGATGCGAATTCTGATAATACTTCATCTTCTTTCTCCAAACAATCATCAGGACAATAACGTGCATAATTAAATGAATTATTCCAGAAAACAGGGAAAACCCCTTTCTTACTAGCCTGCTTCTCAACCTCTCTGGCCAATTCGACACTTTCATCACCCCTGTTCATAATCATAAGATATTCTTCATGCTCAAGTTTAAGAGAATAATCAACAATAATACTTGCAAGTTTTTTTAAACGCTTATCCATAATTAGTGTATAATTGCAGATTTTTTAAAATTTTTTCAGAATAAATCACCCAACTATTTTAATAAGCCATATAATTCAGCAGGAAGAGAACACTATTCATCATCAGTTAATTCAACCAAGTTATGAGATTTTTCCACCAACTTGTTAAGGTTTTCCTCATTTATTTTAAAATCATATGTCAGAACATGGTTTCTTAAAACAAAATCTTGTTCAGAAACAGATTCAAAAAAAGGTTCTTTCCTGATTTTTCTTAAGTTAAAATTAAAAGAATCATACTTTATTTCATAATAAACTGACAATTCATTAATTAAATCATTGAAATAATTATTCCATCTTTTTTTAGAACATTTTTCAGGAACATCCAGTATTCCATATAAATAAATCTCATTATCATACTTGTTTTTATAAACTAAGTTTTTTTTTTCAGAATTAATCATTAATGCAATCTTATCCAACTCAGTATCCGATACTTTTGTACTAAGAATCCTTAAAAGACTCATTAATTATGAATTAAAAAAAAATCTGATTTAAAAAATTTTTCCAAATTCTTAAAAAATACGATTTTTTATAATAGTTTTTGTGGCAGAAGCATTAAACATAATTAATGAATACAGTTTTTTAAGAAACAATAAATACTACAAGAAAGAATTAAGAAAATATATGGACTCAAAAAAAGAACTATTCAGAAAAAAAAATGAGAATTATACAACAACAGAAAAATTTGACAATCTGCCAGAAAAAGAATACTTACTGATTTATAAAAAAATATTTGATAATTTAGAAAAAATTAATGAAAAAATTAAAAACATAAAGAGTAAAAAAAATAAATTAATATTCGTAAAAGAAACATTATCAATCTGTATTGAATTATTAAAACATTTACTGGAAGGAACTGAAAATTTATACATTGAAATAATTAAAAATCTCCAGTATCACTACACCCCCTCCAAGTTCAGGAAAAAAACACATATAGCAAGAAAAAAAGCAATAATAAAATTTGTTGAATCATGCAATAATTTAATTAAAGAAATAAATAAGACTGGATTAGATGTTTTAGATAAAGAATTAGATGAAGCATACTTTGCAGCACTAACTCTTGATGAAAACATGGACAGAAAAACAATCAACAGACTTAAAAATTATGTGATAACAATAGAAAAAATAGAAATAGATACTAAAAAGAACTTATCAGATATTAAATCATTCATAAACAATACTCGGAAAATTATTGAAAAAATGCCTAAGTATCTTAAAAAAGAAAATAACAGATTAAATAAAGAGATAAGAAGATTAAGCCCAAACCATAATCTTATTCACATCCCCGAACCATCAAACAATGCTGAACTATCTTACCTAATTAATTACAAGGAATTAGTAATCAAATTCTTAAAATTCTTAAGAACAGAAAGATTAGATAACAATTTCAAAATCGTTTTTACACAAGTAATAAATGAATCCAAAGGAGTCAATATAAATAATATTTTAAAACAGAGTGGTTTAATAATAAATCCTGAATACATTCTTGAAGAAGAAGTTGAACATGAAAAGATTCCACTGAATATTAAAAAAATAAATGAGAATTTAAGACTGCTTGACGGACATCAGGAAACAATTAATAATTTTAGAGAAGAACTAAATAATAGGGGAGAAATTAACAGAGAAGAACTCAAAAATATTATCAGACAAAAAAGTTTTATTAATTTAAAGAATGCTTTCAACAATAATAAAAAAATCAGAACTATTAAAAAATGCTTAAAAGGAAACGCGGATATTGCTGACAGTTACATAATAAGTTTTGCACAAAAATACTCTGATTCTAATATAAGGGTTTTAGCAAAAGATAAAGAATTAATAGAAAGACTGAACAATATTGGTTTCATAAAAAATACAATTAAGAAATTTCAGGGAGTTAATGCACAAATATCAAATTATGAGGGAGAAGATAATAAGATAGTACTATATGATTCTAATTACATCATAGAAAAAGTTAATAAAAGAAGTCCTGTGTTAAAAGATAACTGGAAATAAATTATTTAGAAAAAACTATCCCTCTTCAAAACATTATCCAAACATAATGGGTTCAATCCATGAAAATGTTCAGGAGGAAACGAGAGCATATTATTAAAAACATTTTCTTCATAAACACAGTTGTCAGGAGGAATATAATAAGGACAAGGAGCCCTGATAACAGTTACTATACTCTCTGAATCAGAATCTTTTTCAGGGGGTGGGGGTGGAGGGAGTTCATCTTTTTCTTCAATAAAATAAGAACCTATTTCAAAGCAGTGTTTAATACAGAACTCTTTCAAACCATTATTTTTCTGATACCTGCATAGGAAATCCTTAAAAATCATATTTTTTTATCTTGAATATTTTCCCATAATCTTTGCTTCATCAACACTTGCTTCATTAACTTTATCCAAAAAATTATTCTTATCCACATCTTCCAGTTTCTTACTTAATGCATAAACACTGAAAAAATAGTTATGAGTCCCGCTTGGAGGTGCGGGCCCACCATAATCTTTTTTACCGAAATCATTAACAACCTGTTCTCCTGGAACAGGACCATCTTTAGGAATTTTCGTAAGATTTTTAGGTATATTAATAACTATCCAATGAATCCAGTCACCAACAGGAGCATCAGGATCATGGCAGTAAACTGCAAAAAACTCCGTATCCTCAGGAAAATCACTCCATTCCATCATTGGATTAATATCACTGCCATCAGCTGTGTATTCTTCCTTAATCATACCCTTCTCATCAAGCAAGTCAGGAATATCTATATTCATAACCATATTATCTAATATCATGAATATTATTAAATCTTATTCTCCAACTTTAACCAAGTAATAAAAAAAAGTTAAAAGAAGAAATTTCAATCATTAATCAACTCCTTTTTTTGACCCCCCAAAAAAAAATCTCTCTTCTTGAACATTTCAGAAAGCCTCAAACAATAATAAAACAAGAGAAGGAAAAAAAAAGTCTCACTCCCAAAAAAAAAATATAGAATATTCTTTTTTAATAAATTGTTGATTAGTTATGAATTAAAAAAAAACTACTCATATCACAAAATGAAAAAGTTTATAAATAGTAAAAATTGTTTTTTAGTTTAGAATTTCTAAAATGATAAAAAGAAAGGGAGTTGATTTTCTTGAATGAACAGTCAAAAAAAGGAACTACTACTGTAGGAATAGTTGTAAAAGATGGCATAGTTCTGGCTGCTGATAAAAGAGCAAGCATGGGTTACTTAATTGCTGAAAAAGAAGCTGAAAAAATACATAAAATTGATGACATGACAGCAATGACTTTTGCAGGAAGCGTTGCTGATTCTCAAATGATTTTAAGATATTTAAAAAGTCAGTTAAGGTTATACGAGCTTAAAAGAGGAAAACCTGCAACTACTAAAGCAATAAGCACATTATTATCACATTTCGTATTCTCTAACGCGCATAGTTTCTCCCCTTTCTTAGTGCAGTTTATTGTAGGCGGGTATGACAAAAAAGGATCGCATGTTTACAGCCTGGATCCCTCAGGCTCTAACATAGAAGCCAAAAAATTCACTGCAACAGGAAGCGGAAGCCCTATAGCTTATGGTGTGCTTGAAGATAATTACGAAAAAGACATAAATATTGAAAAAGCAATAGAACTAGCTGTGAGAAGCGTAAATGCTGCCATAAAAAGAGATCTTGCTACAGGAGAAGACATAGATGTTGTTAAAATAACAAAAAAAGGAATAACTCGCCTGAAAGAAGAAAAAATTAAGAAAATTATAGGGAATTCGAAAGAAAAGAAAAAATCATAATCATGGGTTCTGTCCAAATAATAGAGACGATTAAAAAATACCTTCCAAAAAAAGCGGAAATAACAGACTACTTATTTGAAGGTGCAAATATTGTACTGTATTCAAAAAATACTGACTTTGTCCTAAATAATAGAAAAATAATAACAAAAATTGTGAACAAAGTTAAGAAAAGGATAGAAGTAAGAAGCGATGAAAGATTGCTTGAAAGCCCTGAATTCACAAAAAGAAAAATAAAAGATATTACTCCTGAAAACACTGAACTCGGAGAAATATGGTTTGATGAAAAAAGAAGTATTGTAATAATTGAAGCAGACAAGCCCGGAGTTGTAATAGGTAAGAAAGGTGAAGTAATACAAAAAATAAAAGAAACAACAAAATGGACTCCTTTAGTAAGAAGAAAACCTGCTCTAAAATCAGATGTTATTCAGAACATAAGATACACTCTTTACAAAAACTCAGATTATAGAAGAAAATTCTTAAACAAGATAGGCGAAAAAATATATTCAGACTGGAAAAGAGATAAGAAATACTGGATAAGGATGAGTTGCCTTGGAGGATTCAGAGAAGTCGGAAGAAGCTGTATGTTCATACATACTCCTGAATCCAAAATATTGATTGATTGTGGAGTAAATATTGCAAACGAGGAAAACGGATTCCCTCACTTGGAAGCACCTGAGTTCAATCCAAAAGAATTAGATGGAGTAATAATAAGTCACGCGCATCTTGATCATTCAGGATTCGTTCCATACTTATTCAAGTACGGATATAAAGGACCAGTTTACTGCACAGAACCAACAAGGGATGTTATGACAATGCTCCAACTTGACTATGTTGATATAGCTCAGAAAGAAAACAAAAAACTAATTTATACAAGTAATGATATTAAAAAAGCTGTAAAACACATAGTATGTCTAGATTACGGAGAAGTAAGCGATATTGCTCCAGACATGAGACTCACTCTTTTCAACGCAGGACACGTTCTAGGAAGTTCAATGACCCATCTTAACATAGGTGAAGGATACCACAATTTCTTATATACAGGAGATTTCAAATTCTCAAAAACACGCTTACTTAATAAAGCTAAATCTCGTTTTCAGAGAGTCGAGAGTTGCGTTATTGAAAGCACTTATGGTGGAGACAAAAACATTCAGCCCAGTCTGAAAGAGTCAGAGAATTTCTTAGTGAAAACTATTAAAAAAACAATTAATAGAGGTGGAAAAGTATTAATACCTGTGCTTGGTGTCGGGAGAGCACAGGAAGTTATGATAATTATTGAAAAAATGATAAGAAAAAACAAGCTTAAAAAAATCCCTGTATATGTTGATGGAATGGTATGGGATATTACGGCAATACATACAGCATATCCTGAATTCATGAACAGAAAAATAAAGAAATTAATATTCAGAAAAGGAATAAATCCTTTTCTCAGTGAATCGTTCCATAAACCAGGAAGTAATAAAGAAAGAGAAAAAATTGTTGATGAAGAAGGACCATGCATAATACTGGCTACAAGTGGAATGCTAGTAGGAGGGCCAAGCGTTTATTATCTTCAGAAATTATGCGACAATCCAAAAAACTCCTTAATAATAGTATCTTATCAAGCACCCGGAAGTTTAGGAAGACAAATACAGAAAGGAGATAAGAGAATACCTTTCAGAATAAAAAATGGTAAAAGAAAAATGCTTAATATAGAATTAGAAATATACACTGTTGAAGGATTCTCAGGACACAGTGATTTAAACCAGTTAGTGAATTTTATCAAATACTTAAACCCTCGTCCTAAAAAAATAATAGTCGGACACGGTGAAACAAGCAAATGCATCAATCTGGCAAGCACTTTGTACAAAAAATTCCATATGGAGACAATAAGTCCTAAAAATCTGGAAACAATAAGGTTAAGATAAAGTTTTAAATTATACTATTTTTTAATAAAAATATATGCATGAAGCAAGTGTTTACAGGAGTCAAATAAATCCTTCAAACATAACTATAAAACCTGAAGAATTCAGAGACAAAATCAAAGAATTAGTTAAAGGATTCGGTTATCGTTTAGATGATATTAAATACAAGTTTAAAGAAAAAAAAGGACAAATAGATTTTGTAATGTTCAGACTAGAATGCTTAAAAGAGATTGATGACTACACAAGATTCAGAATATGGATTGACGTGCAGTTCAATAAAGCAAAAAGAGTGAAAGAAGGATTAAAAACAGGAGGCAAGATAATAATAGGAAGCTGGATGATTTTTGATTATGATAATAAATGGGATGGAAATCCTTTCCTGTCACTAATGCAGGGACTTTATGAAAGATATGCTTATAAACCAACAATTAAAAAATATGAAGGAATAATAGCAACAGAGCATGAAGAAATCTTGCAAAAAATAAAAAAATATATTAAGATTCACGAGGCTAAAAAATAATATGCCAAGCAAATACATAGTTGGAGAAGTAACAGTGCATCCTGAAGACGTAATATTTGATTATAATGATTTTTATAAAATAATTTACAATTTCTTCAAAGAAAAAGGATATTTTGTTAAAGAAATAGAGTATCATCATAATAAAAAAGATGATAAAATCAATGTAGGTTTTTACTGGGACTGTGTCAAAAATATTGATGACTACTCACAGTTCAAGATAGAAGTATTTGTTGACTTCCCAGCACTTAAGACAATAACAGTAATCAAAGAAAAAATAAAACAAACAAGCAATAAAGGAAGCGGGAGTATAAAACTGAGAGCAACACTAGTGACAGATTATGATGCAAAATGGGAGCAGAACCCAATATTTAATTTCTTTAAAACAATCTTTGAAGATTATTTTTATAAATCATCAGTAAATAAGTACATGGAAGAATTAGGACAGGAAATGTATGATGCTGAAAACGAAGTTAAAGGATACTTTGGAATGCAAAGATTCATGTAAAAAGGTGATTATTTTTTTTGAAATACGATAAAGTTGTTGTTAACAGTGCATGGCCGTACGCGTACAGCATACCCCACATAGGAAATGTTATAGCCTGCCTCTTGTCAGGAGACGTGTTCGCAAGATATTACCGTCTTAAAGGAATGGACACTATATACGTGAGCGGAAGCGACACTCACGGCACGAGAATAGAATATGAATCAATGAAGAAAAATACAACTCCTAAAAAAATCGCATATGATACTCATAAAAAAATCAAGAAATTAATTGATGATTGGAATATAAATTTTGACAATTACACTCATACTGATACAAAGAATCATCATGATTTTGTGCAAAAATTTTATACAAGACTAAACAAGAAAGGATTCATAATTACAAAAACAGAAAAACATCCATACTGCAATAATTGTGAAATGTTCCTGGCTGACAAGTTCATAACAGGAGAATGCCCTTACTGTGGTAGCATGGATACTAAAGGGAACCAGTGCGACTCGTGCGGAAAAATATTTGAAGCAGCAGATTTGAAAAATCCTGTATGCACAATATGTGATAAACAAAAAGTGGTTATGAAAAAAACCAAGCACTGGTATATTGATTTAAAAAAATTAGAGCCTAAGATTAAGAAATACGTTAAGAGCCATACTGAATGGGATAAGAGAGTTAAGAAATATACAGATACTTTCTTAAAAACAGGGCTTAAGCCAAGACCAATAACAAGAGACATAAAATGGGGTATTCCAGCACCTTTTGAAGATGCTGAAGATAAAGTATTTTATGTATGGACAGAAGCAGTATTAGGTTACTTAAGTGCTAGCAAAGAATTACTTGGAGATGATTACTTAGATTACTGGAAGAAAAAAAATGTCAAGCACATCTACTGCCATGCAAAAGACAATGTTCCTTTTCATACTATTATTCTCCCAGCACTCCTAATAGGCGACAGTAAAGACTGGCATCTGCCTGACACTATTTCAAGCATAGAATTCCTTAATTTCAATAATAAAAAATTCAGCAAAACTCATAATGTAGGCATATGGATGGATGAAGCAGTAAAAATGCTGCCTCCGGAGTACTGGCGTTTTTACTTATTGCTTAATCGTCCTGAAACACATGATTTTAACTTCACATGGAAAACATTTGATAATGCGATTAATAAAATACTCATAAGCAACTTATGCAATTTCCTGAACAGAACAATCACTTTTGCAAAAAAGTACGGGATAAATAAAACAAAACTCAATAAAGAAGACAAAAACATGCTTGAAAAAATAGAAAAGACTTATGAAAAAGTTGATAAGAGTTTTGAGCAGGGAAGTTTGAGAAATGCTCTTGAAGAAGTTGTTAAGCTGGGTAAAGAAAGCAATAAATATTTTCAGGAAAGAGAGCCATGGAATAATAAAGAATTAAGAAATAATACAATAATAGTTAGTATTGAACTTAGTAAAGCAATAATTTTATTACTATATCCTTTTACTCCAAACATAAGCAATAAAGCATCAAAAATACTTAATATTGATATCAAGAGTTTCAAACAATTAAAAGAGAGGTTGAAACCTTCACACAAGATTAAAAAACCAGAAACGCTTGTAAATAAAATAAATACTAATGAGTTAAAAAAAAAGTACAAGAAGATGAAAAAAAACAATAAAATAAGTTATGAAGATTTCAAGAAGATTGATTTAAGAATCGGGAAAATAACTAAAGTCAGCGATATTAAAGATAGTGATAAATTGTATAAACTTAAGATAAAAACAGATAAGAATACTAAACAAGTTGTTGCAGGAATCAGAAAACAATATAAAAAAGACGAACTGCTTAATAAACAAGTTGTTTTTGTTAATAATTTAGAAACTGCAAAAATCATGGGAATAAAGAGTGAAGGTATGCTACTTGCTGCTGTAGAAAAGAATAATGTTGTTTTATTAGTTCCTGATAAAAAAATAAAAAATGGAAGCAGGATTAAGTAAAAAAAAATTTCTTATGCTACTTCAAAACTAACCCTTGCCTTCTCATAATCCTCCATAGTTATTATATAAGTATACTCTCCTGGAGGAAGACCATTCTTATTATATAATGGTTCTGCTCTCCAGTGATTGCCTTCTTCTTCATGAACTATTCTAATATCATTAATTGATGAAACCTCATCATCTATAAGAAGCACTCCAGTAATATTAAATGGTTGAGTATACTCATAATTAATTATTATGTAAATCATATTATCTGATTCAAAATAATCCGAACATCCTGTTCCCCCTCCATAATTGTCAAAATCATTGCATGCTTCTATCTTAGTGAAAGGATACCTTATATTAGTTAAAGTGCATCCTATAAAAAAAAGTACAATCACCAATAATAGTATTCTCTTCATAAAAAAAGGTCTTTGGGTCTGCCCGGATTCGAACCGGGGATTTCCACGTTATCAGCGTGACGCCTTAAACCAGACTAGGCCACAGACCCATTATTTTTTTTTAATTAATAATATTATTTTTTCCATTTAAAATATTAACTATAAAAAGAAAATATTAATATTAAAACAAACAATATTGATTGTTTATGAACACTATTATAAGAAAGAAAAAAACAGTTCCAGTAAGTGAAGAATCTTATGAAATTGTTGAAAGAAAAGGACTCGGGCACCCGGATTATATTGCTGACAGTATTGCTGAAAACTTCTCCCGCACATTATGCAAAGAATACTTGAAAAGATTTGACACAATACTGCATCATAATGTGGATAAACTAGATCTTGTTGGTGGAGATGCAGAACCAGATTTTAGGGGAGGAGTTTTTAAAAAACCTATAACATGCTTTTTCAGCGGAAGAGCAACTCAGAAAGCAGATGATAAAGTTATTCCTGTAAAAAAAATTGCTGTAGATAGTGCGAAAGAATGGATTAAAGAAAACTTCAGATACTTGGATCCTGATAAGCAATTCAAATACATTGTTGCAACCAAGAGTGGGAGCAGTGATTTGCAGGATATTTTTAAAAGAAAAGATAAATTTATTGGAGCGAATGATACAAGTGCAGGTGTTAGTTACTATCCCTTAAGCATGACTGAAGAAATAGTATTAAAAACTGAGCGTTTCTTGAACTCCAGAGACTTTAAGAAAAAAAATAAGTGGAGCGGGGAGGATGTTAAAGTCATGGGAGTCAGGCTTGACAACAGGATTAACCTGACAATAGGACATGCTTTCGTAGACAAGCATTTAAAGAGTTTAAGTGAATATAATAAGAAAAAGAAAGAATTAATACATATTATTGAAAACCGTCTTGACAATGAAAAAATTAATGTGAGTGTGAATAATGCTGACAAGAATAAAAAAGTCTATATTACTACAACAGGAACCAGTCTTGAAAGCGGTGATGATGGTGCTGTAGGAAGGAGCAACAGAGTTAATGGATTAATAAGTTTCTGCCGTCCAATGAGTACAGAAGCTGTTGCCGGAAAAAACCCTGTAAACCATGTGGGAAAATTATACAATGTAAAAGCACAGAGTATAAGCAAAAAAATTTATGAACTAGGCAATATTAAAGAAGTTATTGTTAAACTAGTAAGTAAAATAGGGCAGCCAATTAATAAACCCCAAATAATTGGTGTTGATATAAACGGGGATTATGATAAAAAAGTTGTTAAAGAATTAATACTTAAAGAGTTGGAGGAGTTCCCTACTAAAAAAATAATAAAAGGAAAAATAAACCTGTTCTAAAAAAAAATCATTCAACTATTGAAGCAGCTCCATTCTTCCCGCCATCATCTCCAATAGCTCCGAAAATTTCTTTAAAAGTATTCCAGATTCCTTCAAATCCTCCGACATCTTCACCTGCCTGCCCACCTACATCTTCACCTATTTGTCCAGCTGATTCTTTTCCGCTTTCTACAAGTCCGCTGACATCAACAAAGTCTGAAAACATACCAAGCGAGGAAGCAAAACCAATATCATAAGCGAATAACAAACACAAAAGTACTGGAAAGAAACTTATGATAAAAACCATAATTTTGCTTGACAAGAAAGATAACAAACCAGCAACCATTAATGAAGCCCTGTCAATCATTGTTAATAAGAAAAAATTAGGCATAAACATCTTACCACCAACATAAAATAATCCACCAATCCAACCAACTCCCGGAATCATACCAAGCAATAAAAGACCACAATACCTTTCTGACAATTTTCTTGCAAAACCCCTAACTATTATTAAAATAGTGAGAACTAAATAAGCCACCTCAATTATAGCACCAAGTATAATAAAAACCCATGCAAATAAAGCCAAATCACTTACAAAAAATATATTATTAACCGCGTTAAAAAAAGGAATAATCGGAGTGAACATATTAATAAGAATAATTACTGCACTAGTTATTGGACTAATGAAGAACAGGATAGGAATATTCAAGAATATAGAAACTATTGAAGCAATACTCCTTCCTATAAAAATCCCTATGTATAAATAGATTCCTAACTGTGCTTTATCCATCTCTCTTCCGAAATCTTCACCAATCTTCACCCATTCTTTCTGCATCGCTCCTGTAGCTATTTCTTCAATCTTTTTCTCCTGCTTTTTTGTGAACTCCCCACCACCCTCTTTAGGAATGGATGATTCCTCTGGAGGAGGTTGGGATGATGGTGCTCCGCTTGGAGGAGAATCATTAGGCGGGCTCTCTGCTGGCTGAGAACTAACAGGCGGGCCCTGAACTGGAGGAGTTTCCTTAACTACAGCAACATTACTTACGTCAGTGCCGCAGGACTCACAAATATTTGCTTCAGCAGACATTTTACTCCCACAATTAGGACATACTTTAATAGGCATTATTAATCAATACATAATTAATCGGATAGATTTTATAAAAATTGTGAAAAAAAAAGCAGGATTAAAAGAAAAAATCTGCCTTATGCACCAACAGACTCGAGATAATCCTTTAATAATTTTACAACTTTCTTTCTTGTTTTCTTATCTTCTGATTTTAATTCTTTTTCATACTTTTCTGTTATTTTCTTAATTCTTTCAAGAGGACCTGTTTCTCCTCCAAAAAGCTTCTCCAAAGTTCTTGCATCTTTTCTGAGTTTCTTTAAATCAGTTTCAAAATAATTCAAACGAGTTAATAACTTAATCATTTCATCCCTCATACTTTTGAACATTGTAGTTACTTTTTCTTTATCATCTTCTTCTTCCAATAATTCTATCTCTTTTTCTAAATCATCTATTAATTCTATATACACATTTATCCATTTATCAAAAACTGTATCTATATTAGTTAATAATCTGATATCCTCCAATAATAATTCTGATTCTTCTTCAAGTATTTCAAGAATTCCTTTCTTCTTTTTAGTGCCTATAAAATATTCCTCTATTCCAGTATAAAAAAACACAACTGCATCACAGAACTGTTTAATTTTGGAATCTTGATCATCTTCCATCTTGCTTTTAAATTCTTGTAATTTTTCATCAACATCATTAATCAATTTTTCAAAATTCTTATTTTTAACTTTAATTTCTCTTAAATGCCCTTTTATTCTCTTAAACTGTTCAACATGTTCTGCTTTTCCTCCAAAAACAAGATTCAGAAATCCTCCTTTAAGCCTCTTCATCTCCTTCTCTTCTTTATCTTCATGAGATAATTGTTTTCTGAAATGACTTATTGTCTTCTTATAAAATTTATATACATGATGAAGTGCTTTTTCTCTTTTCTCCAAATTATTCTCATTTTCTCTCAATTCATTAATATGTCTCTTAGTATCTTTTGCCACACTGTTCATCATTTTTTTAGACTTATTCATTAATTCAGCTTCTTTATCAATCTTCTTAACTGTTTTCTCCATACCTTTTTCAGTGTCTGCCTCATCTTTTCCTAAATCTTTCTCAAACTTTCCTTCAAGATCCTCTAATTTTTCAAAACTAGATACTTCAACCCACTTCTTATCAAGATTATCCTCAAAATTTTTCAACTCTTTCTTAAACTCATGATATTCCAAACCCATTGAATTAATATGCTTCTTGAAAGATTTTATAAATTTAGTCATAATCTTAACATCATTTTTTAAATGAGCAGCATAACTGGAATTATCTCTCATTAACTCCTCAATTTCTTTCGGTTCAAAAATCTTCTTGTCTTTAAAATTATCTCTGATATTTTCCATTATTTTTGAGGAATCTTCAGACATATCTGCTTTCTCAATCACTTCATGAACTTTTTCAAAATAATTAAACCATCTCTCCAATAATCTCTCTTCTATTTCTTCTATTTCTTTAACATCTTCTTCAGCACGCTCAAAATCAATAATATCCTTATCAAGTTTTTCACTGCTCAATTCTTCTTTTCCAGCAATTTTTTCTAAATTCTTCATTTCTCTGATACGTTTTCTTTCTTGATTATATTCCTTGAAATCCATATCTATTTCTTTATCAAAAGCGCTGGAATAGTGCTCAATAGTATTAAAAACTTTATGTTCATCTTTACCAACATCCTTAGTTATATTATTCAATTTAACTGTTAATTCTTTAATTCTGTTACTATTCTTAGTTATTTTTTCAAGATTTATCTGAAAATCTATAGCTGATTCTGTTCCTGCAGAAGACTCTATCTTTTCCTCTATTTTTTTTAATTTCCTAAGTATTTCAACAAGCCTCTCTGCATAGTTATTAATTTTAACGCAACTCTTAGTTTCCTCACCCCAATCCTTTATAATTCCTTTAAAATTGTCCAGCAATTTTTTAATAACCGGTTTCTGAACATCATGATATAATTTGTAAAGTCTTTTTTTCAGATTCTTGAGATTTTTAATATCTTCCTCAGTTACTTCTTTAGAATTCATAATTTTTTTCAACTGGTTTAAAACTATTTGAAGTGCTTTCTGCTGCTTTTCTGTTTCCTTCTCCAACTCTTTCTCAAGGTCAGCTTCAATCCTAATCTTTTTCTCTTCATCCATTTCAGCCTTGTCAGCTCTTTTAGTTTCCTCTTCCTCACTAACAATATCTTTCTTAATTTCTATAATATCTTTCTTAACTTCATCAAAAATATTCTTAACCTCTTCCTGCTTAGAACCTTTTTCTATATCTCCCTCTTTATTTATAGTCTTAACACCCATTTCTTCAAAAACATGATTAAACATTTTTTTCCTTGTACCTTTATCATCAAGAATTTTATTAATATACATAAGTCCTTTATCTTCATCCTCAACAACATCTTTCATTCTTTTAACAAAAGTAGGCATTTCCTGAATAGCAATATATAATCTACTCTGAAGAGTATTTAGAGAATCCCATAAGTTGCCCAACATACCTTTCTCATTCCTGAACATTCTTTCCTCAGAACGCTCAAAAGTTGATAAGAAATATTTAATTTCTTCCTCGTCTCCTGTAGCACCAATATTAACAGCATTACTAATCATATCATCAAATAATTCTGTCTGAACAAAACATTCATCAATTTCTGCTTCAACATCATCAATCCATTCCACCTGACTCTCAAAAGATTTAATAACATCCTGAATAATTTTGTCAATAGTGGATGAAGCATCACTTATAATTTCATTAATATCCTCTAACTTATTATACTCCGCCATGAATATCACCTATCATTAATACTAATGTTATAATTCTTCTTTTTTAAACTTAACTTTTTTAAAAAGGAGATGATTAAGTTTTAGGTATGAATATGAAGATAAAAGAAAAAAGATGGAACAAGAATATGGAGGAAGAAGTCATTAATGAATGGATAGAAAAGAGTATTTATGAATTCAGAGAAGGAGAAAAGGCGAAAGTTTATAGTATTGACACTCCACCTCCTTACGTGAATGCTCCCATTCATGCCGGGCATGCTTATACTTATGTTCAAATGGATATAATGGCCCGCTTCCATCGTATGATGGGGATGAACGTATTATTCCCTCTCGGGCTTGACAGGAACGGGCTTCCTATTGAGATTCAGGCAGAGAAGCACTATGGTATTAAAATGTTTGAAACACCAAGAGATGAATTCTTAAAAAAGTGCGAGAAAATGCTAAACCAGGCAAGCAATGTGAGCAGCACTGCTTTCAAAAAATTAGGAATCAGTTTTAATAATTATGAAAAAACAGGAAGTTTGGGAAACAAGTACTTAACAGACAGTCCTGAATACAGGAGGATAACACAGAAAACTTTCAGGAAGATGTGGGATGATGGACTAATCTATGAAGATTTGAAGACAACAAATTACTGCCCTGTATGCAAAACAACAATAGCTAATAGTGAAGTAGAATACGAAGAAGAAACAACTCTTCTGAATAATATTGAATTCAGAGTCTATGATACAGGAGACTCTATCATAATAAGCACTACTCGCCCTGAACTCTTATGCGCCTGTAAAGCAGTATTATTTAATCCTGATGATGAAAGATACCAAAAATATGAAGGAAAGAAAGCAGTAGTGCCAATATACGACAGGAAAGTTCCCATAATACCCCACCCAAGCGCTAAACCAGATTTCGGTACAGGAATCTTAATGATATGCAGTTTCGGAGACACGGCAGACGTCAGACTTTTCAGAGAATTAGAACTCGAACCAATCTACTGTATAGACAAGGACGGAAAGATGAATGAAGAAAGCGGAGAATACGAAGGAATGACAGTAAAAGAAGCGAGGAAAAAAATAATAAAAGATTTAGAAGAAAGAGAGTTGTTAAAAAAGCAGAAGAAGATAAAGCACAAGTACCCGATATGCGAAAGGAGTAAGAACCCAATAGAGTTTATTGCAATGAAAGAATACTATCTTAAGCAAATCGAGTTCGTGGATGAATTGAGAAAAATAAGCGACAAAATAAGTTTTTTCGCACCCGAGAGCAAACAAATACTCCTAGACTGGTTTAACAGCGTATCAATAGACTGGCCAATAAGCAGAAGAAGATATTATGGTACAGAAATACCTATTTGGTACTGCAAGAATTGCGGACATGCACATGTAGCAAAAGGGGGAAGATACGTTAAGCCTTGGAAAGAAGAATCTCCAATAAAGAAATGCCCTGTATGCAAAGAAAGTAAGGGATGGGAGGGAGAAACAAGAGTTTTTGACACCTGGTTTGACTCAAGTATAAGCGAACTTTTCATACTAGGATACGACAGATATCAAAGTTTTTTTGAAAACAATTTTCCATGCACTATGAGACCTCAGGGAAAAGAAATAGTGAGAACCTGGCTCTATTATACACTACTAAGAGCATACTTATTATTCAAAAAACCAGCATTCAAACAAGTCTGGATACACAAACACGTTGTTGACGAAGAAGGATACAAAATGAGTAAGAGCAAAGGAAATGTTATAGACCCTATGAAAATAGTTGAAAAATACGGGGCTGAAGGATTCAGAATGTGGAGCGTCCTGGAAGGAGACATAACAAAAGGAGACATAAGATGCAGTTTTGAAAGAGTTAAAGGAGCAACAAAATTCTTAACAAAAATATGGAATATAAGCAGGTTCATAAGCATGTTCGAAGAAAAAAAGAAGCCAAGAAAATTAGATGAGACAGACAAATGGATAATACATGAACTTAACAGTGTTATTAAAAAAACAAGAAAATACTATGAAAAATACGAATTCAACAATGTAGGAAAATTATTAAGAGATTTTGTGTGGAACACGTTCGCAAGTCATTATATTGAAATGGTTAAGAAAAGAGCATACAACAAAGACATTTCAGCCTTATACACAATCCATTACTGCCTGAAAAAAATATTAAAAATAATGAGTCCTATAATACCAATAATAACTGACAAGATATGGAAGAAATTATACAGCAAAAAAAGCATACACTTGGAAAAATATCCTGAAGCAGGCGAAACAGAATACAAAAAACATACTGAAAACATAATAAAATTTAACTCAAGAATATGGAGCAAAAAAAAGGAAAAAAACATAAGCTTAAAGAAAGAAATAAAAGCAAAAATTCCTGAAAAACTAAAAAAATTCAAAAAAGACTTAACAAAAATGCATCATATCATACCATAATGCACTGTCCTGACAAAGTCTTATTACTGACAAATAAACTATACTCATAAGAACCACCACGAACCAAGTATTCTGCAGAAAAACTAATCTCAACTGAGTCATCTTGTTCAAGACTATTCAATAATGAAAAATCCTGATACGTTTTTTCAACAATACTACCTCTCCTTATTATAAGAGTAAAATTATTAACAGAATAATCTGCATTATTCGTTAAACTAAGAGTAATCTCTTCCTCACCAGGATTGCAAGCCAGAACAGCATTAAAATAAGAAACTTTTTCTTCAGCAACAGGAGCAGGTTCTTCTCCAACTTGTTGTTCAAAAAAAGAACCTAAATCAACAGGCATAAAATTAAATAAGAAAACAAGCCCGACAACAATTAATAATGATGGAAACACCCATCCATAACTCTTATCCTCCTCGCGCTCAACAACTCTCTTCTCCTTAAAAGAAGATATTTCGGGAAAATGAGACTTCAACTTCTCAAAAACACCCGGCTTATTATTCTTATAATAAGAAATCCTCCTCCAGAACTCATCAATATCTTCTTCCTTCAACTCACCAAGCTCCAGAACAATTTCGTAAAAATCATTCAACACTAACCACCCCCACTCATACATACACAATCATCAGAATATGAGTCACCATCTATCTCAGTAATAACTGAATACTGCTTGCCAACAGTAAGATTCTGTCCGCTTATAGGCTGAATAATCTGGAAAGATTCTGAAGAATAATAAGGTTCTTCATCAGACAATCCTGAATCAAAAACAACCTCATCATCATCCCTTACTCTAACATAATACTCAAAAGAATGCTCTTCATCATCATAAACATAAATATTAAGATAAACACTGTTTGGATAACAGTCAGCAACAAATTCAATATCATCCTGAACCTGCTCAACACCATCATTCTGGGTTTGGTTAGTATAATCAACAATAAAACCACCATTCCCTGATGCTTCCTTTTCAAAAAAACCGTCAAAAACTCCCTGGGAATATAAAAAATAACCCAGTCCTGAAAAAATAAGCACTAATCCAAAAATTAACAAAATATTCCAGTTAAAACCCTCATCATACTTTGCTTTAGAAATATCAAGTTTAAAACCAGAACCAGAAGAGACGTATTCAGGAAAATAAGGCTTCAACTTATTATAAAGTTCAGGATTATTAATTTTGTAATTATTAATTATTTTATTAAAACGTTCAGGATTATTCTTCTGAATAAGTTTCAGTTTTTGAACAAGTTCTGACAATTTCATTAAATAAATTATAAATTATTCGGAATATAATAAATTTTTTATAACAGGATCAAAATCTGCTTTCAAAACATTCTCAGAAGGAACAAAACTAACATCAGGTCCTCCAACAATATCTTTAAAAGCTGTCTGGAAACTATCACTCCATTTTGAATAAGTAGTAATACTATTATGAGAAGACAGGACTAAATGAGTATAATTAAAATGATTAATCTTAGCAAGCATGATAATATGAGGGTCTCTCTTAAAATAAGTCCTTAAAAATCTGGGATTCCTTGATTCAAACAAGGAAACAACCATTAAACGATGGGGTGGAGTGAAATAAGAATGAAAGTAGCATCTTGGTTTTTTAATAATATTATTTTCAAAATAAGAAGAAATTCTTCTCTTAACAGTTTTACGATGAACACCTACTTTTTTAGAAATAGCATGCTCATTAATCCATAAGAAATCCCCACGAACCAAGTAACACAGTATTTTAAAAGCAAGGTCATCCAAGACAACACTGCCAAAAACTCTTGCTTTTTTTTCAATAAGTCTGGGAAGAATTCCGTTAAAATTCATCTTAATAATAAATTCTGAAGGAATATAAACTGATTCGGTTCCTCCAACAGAATTGTTCTTATAAAAATAATTCCCCTCCCAAACCTTATGGGATAAAACATTCTCCCAGAATCCAAGAATAAGAGTATTGTGCTCACCTTTATGAATTCTGTAAACACCCACAACATTAGGTTTTCTCACCACATCACTCACTTCACTTACAGGACAATCAACAAAATCAATGGAAATTAAAGAACGGTTTTCAAGAAGAGGATTATAAAAACATCTTGGACGGTGTATTATCCTCTTATCAAGCAGCATCCTTACACGCGAACGAACAGTGTTCCTATGACAATTAAGATTCTTTGAAAGCCTGTGCATATTTACAAAAACTCCTCCACCAAGACACAATTGGGAGAGGATTTGCCTGTCAACATCATCCATAAACAAAACAATATGTGAAGAAATTAATAAATTTTACTAAAAAACATACTAAATTATTCAAAAAAAAAGAAAAATATGAAAAAAAAGATAAAATAATACAAAAAAAAGCACAATATTTTCAATTTTTTATTTTTAAAATATAAATGGGATTTATAAAAGAAGAATTAATCTTCTTAATTATCATAATAGTGGACCTTTGACGGTTAAAAAAAAACAGCATCGATAAAAAAAAGAAAAAAAGAAGCCAACAGAAGTTGACCCACGAGGTAAAATTTATGGAATCGCCCTGCTGAAAAGGTTTTTAACCGTCAACCCTCTTATTTATTTTTAACCCATTATCTTTTTAAACAAGAAAAAGATTTTGTTCTCTTAATGAAATTAGATAAAGAACAGAAATACAAATTAAAGAAATTAATTAAAAAACTTGAAAAACCAAAAAAGACAGCAACAGAAATGATAAGTGTTTATATTCCTGACGGACACAACATAAATGATGTTAAAAACCAGCTGGCAGAGGAATATTCTTTAAGCACAAACATAAAAAGCAAACAGACAAGAAAAGCAGTTCTTGAAGGAATAGAAAAAATACAAAATGAATTAAAAAATTACAGGCAGACACCAAAAAACGGGCTCATACTCTTTGCAGGAGACATGGAAGAAAACAGAGGAAAAACAGACATTAAATTATTCAAAATAATACCCCCTGCACCTTTATCAGTAAGAACATACCACTGCGGAAAAAAATTCTTACTCAAACCATTAAAATACATACTTGAACCTAAAAGAGCATACGGATTAATAAGCATAGACAGACAGGACGCAGCAATAGCACTATTGAAAGGAACAATAGTTGAGATAAAATACAAGGAATCAAGCGCTGTTCCAGGAAAATTCAAAGCAGGAGGACAAAGCGCAGCAAGATTTCAGAGAGTAAGAGAAAATCTTGCAAAATCATGGTATGATAAAATAAGCAGGTACGCAAACAGAATATTTGACAACGTTGAAAATATTGAAGGAATAATAATAGGAGGACCGAGCCTCACTAAAAAAGAATTCGTTAACAGGAAAAAATTAAGACCAAAATACAGAGAAAAAATAATAACATTCATAGACACAGGATACTCAGGAGAAGACGGAATAAGAGAACTGGTTGAAAAAAGCAAGGAATTGCTGGAAAAAGAAAAAATATACAAAGAAAAAAAAATAATCAAAGAATTCCTCACCAGACTAAAAAAAGACGAATTAGTGACTTACGGAAAAGAACACGTACTAAAAGCAATAAAAATGGGTGCTGTTGAAAAAGTAATAATAATTGAAGAAGCAGGCATTAAGACAATAGATAAAATAAAAAAACTAGCAGAACAATACGGAACAGGAGTAAGAATAGTTTCAACAGATACAGAAGAAGGAGAACAACTTAAAAATCTTGGAGAAATAGGAGCATTACTAAGATTTAAAATAGGACAATAATAATAAAAATATATGGATGAATTAAGTCTGCGTTCAATGAAAAGAATTCTAAAAAAATCAGGTGCAAAAAGAGTAAGCAAAGACGCATGTGTAAGACTAAAAAAAATACTTGAAGAAAAAGCAGAAAAAATCGCAGAAAAAGCATGGAAACTCAGCCAGCACGCAAACAGAAGAACACTGCAAAAAGAAGATATTATTCTTGCAAACCAGGAATAAAATACTTAACAACACTCTTTCTTTCCAACTCCTCAGACAATAAACCAATACTAACAAAACGAACATCTTCCATATTATTCAGATTCCACAAATCATCTGTTGAAACATCATAAGTCACGACTTCACCATCACTAAAAGTATCCTCATCAACCTCAACAACCCTACCTGCAAAAAATGAACGCCCATTACCACTCTTTTTTAAAAAAGACAGAATACACCTGAAACCAAGCTCCGAACCAGAATCAGGAATAAAAGGAAGAGCCCAGTAAGCATGCGCTCTTGAATTAAAAAGTTTAAAATCATTGAAAGTATCATCAGCAACCCTGCGCGCTTCTTTTGTGACTCTGCCAGCCCTTTTTATTTTATTCCAATAATCATACGCTTCATAACTAATGCCTCTGGCAGAGGAAGACAATGAAATCAAAAGATTATTTATTTCCTCAGAAAAATTATTCACCTCAGGATTAACTTCATAATACTGAAAAACTAAGACACCAACCAAATCCTTAACAGAACCCATAATCGTCCTGTTCTCAAAACCCTTCTTATTCATTTCTTTAGCAAAATTACTAGCACCCATAACGTATTCCTTAAATTTAGATATCAAATAATCCTCATCATCTTCAACTAAAACATTCTTAAAAGCCCTTATTCTTTCATCATTATTCCTCTTAAAACCTAAAGTTTCTGCAACACCTTTAAAAGAATATCCAAGAGGCGGAATCAAGCCAACTTTAAAACCAGCCCATTTCCTCCCTTTCTCAATATTCAGTTCATAAATCTCGTTATTAAAACATAAGTCTTCAGGAAGATCATTTTCTTCTTTATCAATAAGGTTTTTTCCAATAACCCTGCCTATTGACTCTCCTGACTTAATTTCATCAATTATTTTTGAATAAATATCGTATTTCGGGAAAACAACCTCATAAGGAGACATTAAAAAACCTGGATTATAACCCTTATCTCTCAACAAATTATCAAGTGCATGAACTCTTCTCTCTCCTTCAAGATTGACTTCAGGAAAAAACTTAGATGGAAAATTCTCTTCTACAATCCCAGGAGTAATTTCTTTTTCAGACTCTTCCAAAAATTTCAGGAGTAATTCATAATCACCCATAGTTTAAAAAAGAGAAAAAAATACTTATAAATGTTACTACTTAAAAGTAAAAAATATGGGGGATTGTTTTGTTATAAAAAAACTTTTAAAAGGATTCGTTCTTAAAATATATTACTTATGGAAGATATTAAACCAGTTGATGTTCATAAAATCAAAAAAGGAAGCTACATAGTGTTAGAAGGAGAACCCTGCATTGTAAAAGATGTTAAGTTCAGCGCCCCAGGAAAACACGGACACGGAAAATTCAGAATATCTGCAGTAGGAATATTTGATGACAAGAAAAGAATACAAGTAAAAAGCGGAAAAGTAAGAGTTGATGTACCTATAATACATAAAAAAACAGGACAAGTACTCAGCATAATGGGAGAACAATTACAAATAATGGATATGGAAACATACGAAACCTTCAAGATGGATATGCCTAAAGATGAAGAATTAAAGAAAATGATAAATGAAGGAAGCCAAATTAATTATTGGAAAGTAATGGGCAAAAAACAAATAAAAGATATAAAAACATAATTTTTATAAACCACAATATTTAAAATAATAGTTCTTATGGGCGATTTTGATTTCGGAAAAATGCTGACTAAGTGGACAGTAGGAATCATGATGCTTTTATTCGTAACAAGCATAAATATTAATGGACTGAAAAACTGGGTGGATAAAGAAGTAATAACTTCAAAAAATATGACAGGCATCACTATCTGCTTCGGAATACTATTATTCTATATAAGTGTTCAATTAGTTCCTTCATTAAAAAAAATTATAATAACACCAATAAATGAAATAGAAAAAGGGCTTGGAAAAATAATAAAGAACTTCTTCAGTTAATCCTTATCCCCATACTCGTATTCAGAACAAACTCTCTTAACCTCTCTTAAAAAATCAATAGGATAAATAATATTATTAGTTATTATTTCAATACTATCACTGAAATCATTAAATACTCCCCTTCCATAAATAATAACTTCCTTACCAACAACACTATCATAAAAATGCTCAACAGGATAACTGTCATCCTCATTCTCATCAGCAAGTTCAATAAGCTTTTCAGTATCAGCACCAATAAGCTTTTCAGCATCATCCCCAAAACTAACACACCTAACATTATCCGTTCCATCATCAACAACATAAGTAAGGAAAACTCTTCTCTCAGGCTCAACCTTACCATGCTCAGGACAAACAAAAACACCCTTAGTGGGTTTAATACTCTTATTACATTCAGGACAAACTGTGAAAAAAACATTTTTTTTAAAAACCTGAACAATCATACCTGAAACCCTTATCTTCATATTCTTCTCAAGCTCAACCAAATCAATATTCTCTGACTTATTCGAAATCTTGGTTTCAGAAGGAAAAGAGGAAGAATCAACATCATCAGGATTAATCCTTACCTTGCTTCTGTAACTAACATGAAGCTCGAGTTTACCGAACTTATTCTCCTTAACATAAGTATTAATTACTTTAAGAATATCTCCTTTACTAACATTCTTCAATAACTTAATCTGTTCGTTCCAGAAAACAACCCTTACAAAACCAGTGCCATCACCTAATAACAAACTCCCAACCTTACCTTCCTTACCATTCTTCTCAAAAGTATTAACAGGATAAACCTCCAAAACTCTTCCAACAACAATAACATTACGAATACCTCCAACAAGATTCTTAATCTCAACAAAATCAGAACTAGCATCAGTAGTGACAAGACTTACACCCAACTCGTTTGCAATAATATGAGCTGCACCTTCCTTAGAAACAAGCCCCTCAAGTTCAGAAACTTTATCACTTATTTTTGACAAAATCTTATCCTTGCTCAAACTAGTTTCTTTAATAATTAAATCAACAATTTCATCATAACTTAATTCCATAAAGAAAAAATAAGAACAGAGATTTTATAAAATCTTTTTTGTCTTCACTCAGTAAGAAATAAAGTTTTTAAATGAAATTTTTTCAAAGAATAAATTAATGAGTTCCATAAAAGAATTAAACCAAGAATACAATGAGAAACTAAACGAACTATTTGAAAAAATCTTATGCGATAAGTGCATGAAAGAAATAAAAATAGGAGAAGTAGAAGGAAAACTAATTCTAAATGAAGAAAACAAAATGATGCTCTGCAAAAAATGCACAGAAGAACTAAAGAAAGAATTAATAGGAGAAGAAGGATTCTTCAGATAAAAAAAATATTTAATAACAAAAACATAACTAATCTTCTGCAAAGAAAAAAAAAGAAATAACATCAACACTGCCAGCTCTGACAGTTCAGGAATACGCCAAAATAATCCTATTAATGATTTCTGCAATAATCATCAACACAATAAGTGGAATAGTGGTAAGACTAAGAAAATAATTTAGAACTAACAACTTTCTCAAATTCTATAAAAACCATGCTCAAAGAGCATAAAACACATATTCTGCCTAAATCATAAAAAGAAAGTGCTACAGTCCCAAAAATATTCTGCATAAAAGGAATATAAACAAGACCAAGATGAAGAATTAATGATAAAAGAACTGCTCCAAGAAGATACTTATTCTTAAAAAAATTAGTGAAATAATGATGGTCCCTGTAGCGGGCGCTGAAAACAAGAAGCATTTCAAAAACAACAAAAGTTGTGACAACAAGAGTCCTGGCATAATCAACACCAAGAGTATTATAACTTCCAAGAAACAGATAAATAGCTATTAAAAAAGCAAACAATCCTGCAAAAGAACTATACGGAAGAATTTCTTTAATAATATTCTTTTTTGGATCTCTAGGCTTGCTTTTCATAATATCTTCTTCTCCAACATCAACACCTAAAGCAATAGCAGGAGGCCCGTCTGTCAAAAGATTAATCCATAAAATCTGAAGAGGAAGAAAAGGTATTGGAAAACCCATTAAAAAAACAATACTGGCAGTGAGTACTTCTCCAAAATTAGCACTCAACAAGAACCTGATAAACTTCTTAATATTATCAAAAATAATACGCCCCTCCCTCACACATACTACAATAGTAGCAAAATTATCATCAGCCAGAATCATTTCTGCAGCTTCCTTAGAAACATCAGTTCCAGAAATACCCATAGCAACACCAATATCCGCAATCTTAAGAGCAGGAGCGTCATTAACCCCGTCACCAGTCATAGCAACAACATAATCCTTATCCTGAATAGCTTCAAGAATCCTAACTTTGTGCTTCGGACTTACACGAGCATAAATAACAATATCTTCAACAATATCAGACAATTCTTCATCACTCATCTTCTCAAGTTTTGAGCCGGTCAAAACCTTATCCCCTTCTTCATACAAACCAATCTGTTTTCCAATACTCCTGGCAGTAACTTCATTATCTCCAGTAATCATAATAACATCAATACCAGCATTCCTGCATTCCTCAATAGCTTCCGAAACTTCTTCATGAGGAGGATCAATCATACCCATCATACCTAAAAAAACCATATTTTCTTCAACACTACTCTCATCATAACCATTATCTAATTTTTTATAACTAAAACCAAGAACTCTTAAAGCATCATCAGCAAAACCATTATTAACTTTTAACAACTCTTTCTTTTTCTTCTCAGAAAGTTTCTGAATACTCCCATCAACCATAACCTTGTTGCAAACACTTAATACACTCTCAACACCACCCTTAGTAAAAGCAGTAATTTCATCCCCATACTTGTTTATTGTCGACATTCTTTTCCTGTCAGAATCAAAAACAATCTCATCCTTCCTCAAATAGTTATTATTCAAATTATCCAAATCATAACCTGCTTTTTCAGCAGCAGTCAACAAACAACCTTCAGTAGGGTCACCAATAATATCCCACTTACCATCTTCCCGAATAAGTTTAGAATTATTACACAAAACACCTGTTTTTAACAATAAATCAAAAACAGTTATATTCTCAGGATTCACTTCTTCATCATCATACAAAAAATCTCCTTCAGGAGCATAACCCGAACCAGAAACATCATATTTTTTATCATTAACCCATATTTTCTTAACAGTCATTTCATTCTTAGTAATAGTTCCAGTCTTATCAGAACAAATAATACTCGTACTCCCCAGAGTTTCGGCAGCAGGAAGATTCCTAATTATACCATTCTTCTTCGCAATCCTCTGAACACCAAGAGCAAGAGTGAGTGTAATAACTGCGGGAAGTCCTTCAGGAATAACAGCAACAGCCAGACTCATAAAAAACAAAAGCATTTTATTCAAATCATAATTCCCTATAAAAAAAGAGATAAAAAACAAGAAAAAACACAAAATAACAGTGAATAAAGCAAGCATCTTACTAAAATCCCCCATACTCTTCTGCAAAGGAGTCATCTTAGTCTCGCCTGTCTGAACCATATGAGCTACTTCACCAAACTCAGTGTCCATACCTGTATGAACAACAACTCCTTTTCCATGACCTTTAGTAATGACAGTTCCCATAAAAACCATATTCTTCCTTTCACTCACAACATGATCCCCTTCAAAAGAATCAACCTGCTTAACAATAGGAGATGATTCGCCCGTAAGACTTGCTTCAACAGTCTGAATATTAAAACATTCAATAAGCCTGGCATCAGCAGGAACATTCTCACCTTCTTCTAAAACAACAATATCTCCAGGAACAAGCCTCTCTGCAAGAATCCTTCTCTCTCTTCCATCCCTAATAACCAATGTCTTAGGAGAAGTCATTTTCTGCAAAGCCTCAATTGCTTTCTCAGCCTTATACTCCTGAACAAAACCAAGAACTGCATTCAGCAATATAATAATACCAATAGCAACAGCATCAACTACTTCACCTAAAAAAAAACTCAAAAACATACCAATAATTAGGATAATAACCATAATGTCCTTAAACTGAGATAAGAACATAAGAAAAGGATTAAAACGCCTAACCCGCTCAATCTTATTAAAACCATATTTTTCCAAACGCTTCTCAACCTCATCACCTGATAAGCCTTCTTTCGAAGAATCCAGCCCCTCAATCACTTTTTCAGGAGCAAGATTATAATAATTCTCAGACATAAAAAATAAACTATTAAATGAATATTAATAATAATTACTATTCAGTATTCATAATCAGAAAAATCATAATCATCATTAAAAATATTATCAACCTCTTTCTTAACAACCTCCGCTGCCTCCCAAGGATGAACACGCGCAACCATCTTATCACCTGACAATTCATAACCCCCAACTGTTTCAAAAGGCAAAATATCAACAAAGAAATGAAAATTATTCTCCCTATCATGAGGTTCATAACCATAAGGCAAAGTACGGAAGATAATATTACCAGAAGCACTTACTCTCGACAACTTATTAAGAGATAATCCTGCAATCTTCAAAACATCAGCCAAACCACCCACTTCTTTACCAGTCAAATTACGGAAAGAATCCACATGATTCTTAGGAGCAGCACGAAGATGAAAATCCCTCCTCGGCGCTTGAGTAACCCATAAAACAAAACTATCATTCTCATAAACCAATCTACCCTCATGCTCGCTCTCACACAACAAACAACAATCATTATTCTCATTACAATAACTCTTAAGCAATGCTTCCAAATCAGTATCATGTCCTGTCTGAGTTAAATCCATATAAACCTGAGAATGAAAACGCCTTAAACTGCTTCCTGCAAGATAACCAAGATTAAAAAAAGGATCAATAACTATTTCGCCAACACCTTTTTTAACAGATTCTTCAATACAAACATTAATACCTGACTGCATAGTTTTCAACACAGAAGAAATATGACTAACTGGAGTTCTAGACAAATACTGATGATAATATTTCAAACGATCAAGAACACCTAAACTATCAGCATTCTCAATAACAGACAATTCCTTAGGAAGTTTAGTATGGAAACTAACCAAGTTAATCATATAACAAAGATTATTAACACAATTAATATTCTTCTTAACAAAATCATCAACCACTCTTATTCCTGCAGGATACTTATTAACAACAGTGACAGCATCATAATTAGATAAATCCTGTCTTAAAGGAGAATCCGAAAAAACATTATCATTATAAACAACATCATCTTTAGCCAAACAAATCTCATAACTCCTTCCCTCAACAATTTCCCTGAAAACTTCAGGCCTATAATCACCCCCATTATTATTCTCAACAGGCCTAGCACTCCTTGTAGGACTGATTAAAACAATAGGACCATAATTATTTGTCTTCAAATCATTAGGATTAGTGAATAAAGGATCATTAACTTTTCGAGGCAAATATTTCAAACCTTTAAAATTATATTCATTAATAATACCCCAATGCATGTACTCAATCTCCTCAGGAAGCAAAGAAAGGACCATCAAAAATAATAAGAAAAATTAGTCTATTAAAAATATTATTCACTATCAAAAAATAAATATTCTCTCCTCACCATCATCCTCATTAACCAAAGCAACAATACTCAAAAAATTACCAAGACTTGAACCAATGACTTTAGGCAAAAAATTCTCCTCAATCTGAAAAACACCTGCAGGATTATTCATCATAACCCTAACAAGAACAGGTTTATCCTCCCCTTCTGAAATCTCAACATTATAAATACTTAATGCACTATAAGTATGAATCTTCCTGCTCTTCTTAAAAGTCTCAAGAGTGTAAGGAATCCTTGCCCTGCCACCAGTCATATCAGTACCATCACCAAGTGCAACAACACCAGATTCAGCAAAATAACAATCATAACCACCCATATGACCTAATATGCTCTGACAGGCAACACTAATAATTATTCCCTTATTATGAATACTTGACAATATTCTTTCCATAATTGGTCGCGCAATAACAACACCCAACTCCTCATGATTTTTGCGATTAATACTCATACCAATATCATGAAGCAAAGAACCAAGAACAATACAACAATAACTGTCATCAAGAGAATCAAATGCTCTTTCAACACCAGAAACACCTTTAAGAATACTAAAAAATTTAAGAGCACTATCCAACGTAATTTTTGCATGAACAATACCATGGTCATTAAAACCAAGTTTTTTCACACTAACAAAATTAGCGAAATCAACCAAGCGATTAAACTCGTCATCACTGCACAATTTGTTAAAAACATTCAATGCACGCGGAAAATCAGACAATTTCTTACGAATACTCTCATCAAGTTTAGACTCTTTAGTCATAAGTAATAATAAATAGGGTTACAATAAATAAATTATTATTTAATTATTTACAATATAGTAAATAATTTCCAAAACAATTATTCTGTGCCATAGCACTATTTTCAAAAAAAAAAATATTTTTATTTTACAAATCTAACAATCTCCAAAGATTTTCCTTTCCTAACTATTACCTCATCACCTGGTTCAGTTTTCCAGACATTAGTAAAAATAGAACCCTTATAGAATGTAATTATTATCAAGATTTTCTCCCTTACCATCAAACATTATATTAAAATAATGGTGTTCTAAAACATTAACAAATAATTCACCAATCAAGAGTTTTGACTTCTTTGAAAACAATTTCTTAAAACAGTTCCTGTCATCATCAAAACCAACAACACCAAGAGAATCATACTGTTCTGCACCATACTTCCTTGCCCAACCATTCCACCCATCACAAGCATAAATCACAAGTCCGGAATCAAAAACTCTTTCACCATCAACAATTGCTTTGAAACAATAATCCTTACCAAGAACAATTTCATTCAAAGCATTGTCAGGCAGTAAATCATCATTAATAAGGACTTCAATACTATCAATCTCATGAACAAAATTTTCGGGATTTTCAGAAAACTTCTCCAAATCCTTCTTCCAACTTTTCTCATAACAGGACGCGCCGTAAAAACCCTTACTAATCCTGTCCGAATAAATCAAATAATTAGGCATGTCAAAATCAGAATAAACCAAGAAACTGCCGTCACCCCCGACAATGAAATTAACATCCAAATCATAACTACTAAGATATTCCCTGACTTCATCAGCAATACTTTCATATTTAGGATGATAACTGAAACTCATAAAAAGTGTGTTAAAAAAATCAAATATATAAAATATTTATTTACCATATGGTAAAAAATTATTTCCTCTTACTCTTCATATATCTCGGGAAACCCCTCTTAACACCCCAGCCAGTATGGTCTTCTTTCCATTCTTCAAGTTCAGATATTTGTTCTCTGCTTATTCCAACACCCTCATCTTCTAACTCTCCTGCAGCTTTTATTATATCAGAATAACCCATAACATAACTAACATCCAATCCTGCCTGCTTGAATTCTTGAAGTGTTTTTGGAAAACAATAATTACTATTACTAATTATTCCTGCAATCTCAGCACCTGAATCTTTATGCTTATTAACTCTTTTCAAAAAACTGCCTCCAAAACTAACATGGTCTTCAACTTCCAAAACCTTCTTATCCCCTATATTTACTGTTTTCAACACATCACTAACATTTTCTGAAATTACTTGCTGAACAACCCCTCCTTTATTTTCTATTGCTTCAACTGCTTTTCCCAAATAACTATTACCAACATAATAATCTATTAATAACACTCTTTGTCCAGGATTTATTATTCCTTCAACACTCTGCCCCATCCCATACTCTTTCTTCTTATTCCTGACATAAATAAAAGGCGCTTTGAACTTGTTCGCAACTTTTACTCCTGGAACCATTGAAATATCTGCAGTGCTGGCAACAACATCAAAAGAGGGTTTAATATTCTCTGAAGTAAAAACTTTCTTAACAAGATTACCTTCAAAAACATAATACTTATTATCAACTTCAATAATCATATCTTTACCAGTCTTCTGAGAAAGCGATGCTGCTGGAGCAATCCCTCCAGTAGGCGTTCCACTGATTAAGTCAAAACTCAAACTCTTGGCATCCAGAACATTAATCATTGCTTCACTCACAACATCTCTAAAATAAGGTGAAACAAGCAAGTCACGATTATTAATATAAATAGGCATCAAGTAACCGCTCGCCCATTCAAAAGGATCATCCATACTTAACTTAACCGCACCAATCCTTAATGCTCCTTTTGCAATAATACTTGAATAATCAATATTTTCAACCATGTCTTTTACAATCCTCAAAGCAGCATCCCTGGGATCATCTGATTTACGAATAGCACTTCCAATAACTAAATAATCTGCACCCCACTTAATCGCGTTGCCAGGAGTAGCAACCCTGTCGGGATTCTGACCACCCATCAAACTAGTATCAGGATCTTTTATTCCCGGAACAACAGCAAGTAATTCAGGACAATATTTTTTAACCTCCCCCACTTCTGCTGAAGAACAAACAATACCATAAAGTCCTGCTTTGCTCACTAATTTTGCACGATGAACAACCAAACTCCTGATAAGATCATCAGGATTCTTATACAAACCACTTAACTCAGGAATCAAATCTTTTTCTGTTCTTTCCTTATTCCCAACATATTCTATTAAATCAATGCATTTCAATCCAGGAATCAGTGGCTGATAATCCAACAATAATTCAGGTAAATCATAATCAGTAAGGACAGTTATTCCCTGAATCATAGGCATATCTTTCTCACCCTTACTGTCAATAACTGCTTGCCTGGCACCCCTAACAGCATACTTCATCTTACGCAAACCCTGAGCATGAATAGTCATCATATCCACTCCCTGCATAGTGGAATCATAAGCATAATTCTGCATAGTAAACCTTACATCAAAATCTTTCTTGTCACGAAAATACTCCTTACCCATACCCTTAATCACATCAAAAACTTCTTTAGAATACCTAACACCTAAACTATTAACCTTGACCTTAACAGGAATACCCTTCAAATCATCCAAAACCTCTCCCAGTCTTTCAGGACTATTCATATCAGCAGCAAGATAAATCTTAGAAGCTGCAATTTTTTCCAAATCACTTAATTCAGCCATTTTGTTTTCTTAAGAATAAGAATACTTAAAAAAATATTGTATTACTTCTTAGTAAAAAAAAATTCTTATCTTTCAAAATAAAAAAAAATCAATATCACCATTGATGAAACATTTCTTTGCAACAAATTAAAATCACTCTGTTTCATAAGAAAATAAGACTAAAAAATGATTTAAAATTTTTCCATATAACCCCACATTTATTTACCATATGGTAAAAAAATATAAAAAGAAGTAATTCATAAAAAAATATATGGCACGCGGACGCCCGAAAGGAAGTATAATCCGGAACCGGATTTGTGCAATTCTTGAAAGAATCGGAACCAGTTATGGTTATGAGATTTATAAGATATACAAAAAATTATTTGGAAATATTCATATAAGAAGTATATATTATAATCTAAAAAAAGGACTTGAGAATGAAGAAATAATACTTGTGAATGTTAAGAGAGAGTTAGGTGATTTCTCATGGGGAGGAGAAGTTGAAAAAGTTTATTACACCACTGGTCCTTACGCAAATTCTGCAATTAACAAAAAAGATATGGAAAAACTAAAACAAATTAAGACAAAAAAAAAGTTTAAAATAGACTGGGATGAAGAGATTAAGAATTTATACCAAGAATTAAAAAAAGAAATTAAAGGATTAAAGAATAAAGATTTACATTCGCAGACAAGGAAAAAGTATAAAGAACATTATTTGGAAAAAATTAAAAAATTAGCTGATTATGCGGAACAAAAAATAAATAAAAAAGTAAAAGAAAAATATGAATCGGAACTAAAAAAAGAACTTAATATATAAATAAAGTGTTACTATTCTGGAAGAATAACCCCTTGTCTTCATATGGAATATGTTATTTTCAGGCACTAGTGAATAACAACCCCACCACCCCCTTATTTCATATGGAATAATTGGGATGCTTGCGTAAAATAACTAATAATCAAAAAACAACACAACACCCCCTAACTTCTTATAGAATACAAAATACTATATACAAATCACTTTTTTTTCATATGGAAAAATATATTATTTTTATTAATTTTTGCTTATATTATTATATATTATATATTTACAATATAGTAAATAAATAAATAAATAACGGCCTTTTTCCACACGAACAAACCCTCTCACCAATAACTTCCATAAGAAGTGAAGGGGATATAGTGTATTGGAGAGTAGAAATCTTTATAAGCTCCCCTTCCTTTGGAATAAATTGTAATGGTTCAAAAACTTGCATCAGATTTTTTTAATGAGTATCTCCATAAGAAATCACTGTTTAAAGATCATGGTGCTTTGTCCCTTAAATTCACTCCGGATAATATTCCTCATCGTGAGCATGAGATAAGTCTTCTTGCACAGATTCTTGCTCCTGCTCTTAAGATTATTAAACCAAGCAATGTTTTTATTTATGGTAAACCTGGTACTGGCAAGACACTGGTTGTTAAGAATGTTATTAGTGAATTGAACAGGGTTTCTTCAAAGAATAATCTTCCTTTAAAGATTATTTATTTGAATTGTAAAATGAGCAATGTTGCTGACACTGAGTATCGTATTATTGCTCAGCTTACCAGAGAATTTGGTAAAGAAGTTCCTATTACTGGGCTTCCTACAAGTGAGATTTATAGGGAATTTTTTGATGTTGTTGATGAGGAGAATCAAGTTATTATTCTTGTTCTGGACGAGATTGATTTCTTGGTTAATAAATGTGGAGACAGTATATTATATAATCTTACCAGAATAAATGAGGATTTGGATAATGCTAATTTAAGTATTGTTGGAATAAGTAATGATATTAAATTCACTAATAATCTTGAACCTCGTGTTAAGAGTAGTCTTGGGGAGGAGGAAATTCTTTTCAGCCCTTATGATGCTATCCAGTTGAAGGATATACTGGAACAGAGGGCGAATATGGCTTTTAATGAAAATGCTTATAATAAATTAGTTATAAGTAAGTGTTCTGCTTATGCTGCCCAGCAGCATGGAGATGCGAGAAGAGCTATTGATTTATTAAGAGTTGCAGGTGAATTGGCTGAGAGGAAGGGTCAGGTGTTGACTGAAGAGTTTGTTGATATGGCTGAAAAACAGCTTGAAAAAGATAGGGTTTTGGAACTTGTTAAGAGTCTGAATCTTCATAGTCAGTTAGTTCTTCATTCAATAATTCTTATTTTAAAAAATGAAGATCCTCCAACATATACGGGGGATACTTTTGATTGTTATAAAAAATTATGTGTTAAGAGCAATATAAGACCTTTAACTCAGAGAAGAGTAAGTGATTTGATTGGTGAACTGGATATGATGGGTTTAATTAATGCTCAAGTAATTAGTAAGGGTCGTTATGGACGTACAAGAGAGATTGATTTAGCGATTGATAATGAATATATTTCAAAAGTTGAAATGATATTGTGTGAGTAGTGATATAAATTTTTAAATAAGAAATTACTTTCTTTGAATTATGAGTGATTCTGCTGTCAATTTATGTATGGAAAATAATTTTTTGATATCTCCTGATTTGGATGAGAAATACATAACTTCTGAATTCATTAACTGGGTTAAGAAATTAGATAATCCTCCTTTAATTATTGATTTAGATATCTATAATTGTTTTAAGAAAGAATCTAGAAAAGTTGTTGTTCTTCCTGAAAAAAAGAGGGATGGAAGTGTCTCTTCTGTGAAAGTGGTTAAATCCTTCGGGTATGATAATAATAAGAAAGATATGAATGACTGGTTTGATTATTATACTGCTCGTTTTGATAATCTAAAAAGTATTTTGGAGAATAGGAATGAATTGACAAATATTATGGGTGTTGATTCAATTAAGAAAAATAGGAATAATAATTCTATAAGTAGTATAGGTTTAGTGAAATCTCTCCATACAACTAATAAGGGCAACATATTTTTTAAACTGGAGGATCCTTCAGGAGTTATTAATTGTATTATTCTTTCAAAGAATGATGAACTTATGAGAGAATCAGAGAATATGGTTAATGATGAAGTTGTTGGTATTTCAGGGAATTTTTCGAATAATTTCTTTTTTGTTTCAAATATTGTTTTTCCAGACATACCTAATCATCCTGTTAAGAAAAGTCCTGTTGAAGAATATGCTTGTTTTATTTCAGATACTCATGTTGGGAGCATAGATTTTGAGGAGAATACTTTTAATCATTTTATTAAGTGGTTGAAAGGAAAGAATGGTAATTCTTCCCAAAAAAATATTTCTAAAAAAGTGAAATATTTATTTGTTTTAGGAGATTTGGTTGATGGTGTAGGTGTTTATCCTGACCAGGATAAGGAATTAGTTATTAAAGATATTTATAAGCAGTACGAGGTTTTTGCAGAATATTTTAAGGATTTGCCTGATGATATCCAGGTTATTGTTATTCCAGGAAACCACGATGCTTTAAGGACTAGCGAGCCTCAACCTCCTTTGTTTAAGGATATTTCTGCACCTGTTTTTGATATAAATAATGTTAATGTTGTGAGCAATCCAAGCCTAGTTAATATTGGTGCAAGAAAAGGCTTTCCAGGCATAGATGTTATGATGTATCATGGTTTTAGTTATACTT
>CAYWEY010000009.1:38759-39998 GCA_964457955.1 Candidatus Woesearchaeota archaeon | reverse complement strand
AGGTAGAATATCTAACTGATGAGGATAAGGATGAAATTCTAAGGAAAAATAAGGATGCAAATAGGGATAAGTTAAAAAATCGTGTTAAAGTAAGGATTTTAGAAAAGTTTAGATTAGAGAATATTAAAAAAGATAAAATTATAGTTTTCTTTGATGAACTTACAGAAAAACAATTAATGGAAAAATTCGAAGAAGAAACAGGAAAAAACGCTGTTTGGGGTGGAAAAATAACTAAAAACTATAAAAAATGGAAAAAAAATCTAAAAAATTAAATTATTTCTTTCTTCTCCTGAACATGGAGAATATTGAGTAAGTAATTTAGTGGTTAAAATATGTTTTTTTTTTGTCAATAGTTTTATTAAGTACACATTTTTTTTTGTATAGTTATGTATGATTTGTTTTAATATTAGTGCGAGTAGTTATGGTTTGTTTAAGAAGAGTCCGTTAATATTTTATTTTCAATACATTTTGAAAAGTAAGCCTGATACTAGAGTGATTACTGTTTATGGTGAGGCGGGTAAATTAGTTCATAGTTTATTAAATAAGTATAATGATGATGATTCTATTGATATAATGAGTTTGTTTGAGGAGAAGTGGGTTGAGAAAAAGCTTCATGTTAAGAATGGTTTTAATAATAGGCCGTTAAATAATCATGTTTTTAAAAATAGTTTAGAAAAGGGTAAGAGTTTGATAAATAATGTTTATGATAATATTATTATGAGTGAAGAAAAGATTGAGTTGCCTTTTGTTGAGGATGATAAGGTCAGTATTAAATTAAAAGGTTTTATTGATTTTGTGGCTGAGAAAGATGAGAATATAATAATAGGTGATTGGAAAACTAATAGTAGTGTTGGTGACTTCACTAATCATGCTAAAATGTATGCGTTATTATATTGGAAGAAGTATAAGGTTTTCCCTAAAAAACTAGTTTATGAATATTTAAAGATTAATGAAACCATAACTTATAATTTTACAAAAGAAGAGATAATGATTTTTGAAGAAGAGTTAAAAAATTTTGTTAAAAAAATTAAGGAACGGGGAAAAAATATTAAACGTTATGAACTGGGAGATATTAATTTTGCTTTTAATTGTCATAAAAAAAAATGCTTAGAAGAAAAATATGATAGAAAATTATAAACACTAAATTCATCTACTTTTTTCTTCGTCTGAATAGGAAGAATATTAGGCATGCTATTGTGCTTAGTAGGTTTATTTTTTTTTTTTGTTGGTTTGTGAAAC
>CAYWEY010000009.1:0-38749 GCA_964457955.1 Candidatus Woesearchaeota archaeon | reverse complement strand
TTTTTTTTTATATTAATGGTTCCTGATTTAAATCATAAGAAATCTGTTGATGATGAAGCTAAATTAAAGAAGGCTTTGAAGAAGAGTGAATTTGATTACAAGCGTTTGTTTGATTCAATGCGTGATGGGATGTTAATTCTTGCTGATGAGACTGGATTAGTTATAGATGCTAATGATTTCTTGAGTGATTTATTAGGTTATTCTAAAAAGGAATTGTTAGGTAAGAGGATTTGGGAGCTTGGTTTCTTAAAAGACATGGTTGAAAATAAAGCCAAGTTTCAAGAATTACTTAAAAAAGGTCATGTTCAATATGAAAACCTGCCGTTAAAGACAAAGAAGGGCGAGCAGATTGATGCAGAGTTTAACAGCAATGTTTATGTTTTTGGTGATAAGAAATTAGTGCAATGCATTATAAGGGATATTACTAAGCGCAGGAAAGCAGAAGAAGAATTAAAAGAAAATGAAGAATTGTTCAGAACAATTTTTGAAAAATCATCAGATGGGATTTTGGTAATGGGTGTTAAAACAAAAAAGTTTATACTTGCAAATCAAAAAATGTGTGAAATCACTGGTTATTCAAAAGAAGAATTATTAAAAAAGAGGTTAATGATATTCATCCTAAAAAGGACTTGGCTTACGTGATTGACCAGTTCACTAAGCAGTTAAAAGGAGAAATAACCATTGCAAGAAATATTCCTATATTAAGGAAAGATAAATCAATATTGTTTTGTGACGTGAGTTCAAACGTAATTAAAATTAAAGAAAAAGAATTAATGTTAGGTTTGTTCAGGGATATTACTGAGCAAAAGAAAGCTAATGAATTACGATTGGAGTTAGAGTCAAATAAAAAAATACAAGCATTAAGGGATAATTTCATGACAATAATCACTCATGACTTGAAACAACCATTAACTCCAATTATTGGTTACACTGAAATAATTAGGGATAAATTAACATTGCCTGAGGATTTAGCTTATGCTGATAAAGTTATTAGTGAAACTTACAGGATTAAGGAAATGATTGATAAAATACTTAATTTAATAAAAATTGAGTCAGACAGTTTAAAGGTAGATATTAATAAAATTAATATTAAAACATTAATAAGTGAAGTTATTGAACTTAAGCAACCATATATTAATCTTAAAAAAATTACTTTAACCACTGAATTGGATTGTTCTAAAGCATCAGCGGATTATAATCGTTTAAAAGATGTGATTATTAACTTAATGGATAACGCAATAAAATTCTCAAAAAAAGGTGGAAAGATTAAGATTAAATCATGGTTGAAAAAGGGTTATGCTTACATTTCAATCAAAGATACAGGCATCGGCATCAGGAAAAAGGACTTGCCAAACATATTCACTAAATATTTTCAGACTAATGAGGGGAAGGAAGCTGGAGGCACTGGGGTTGGCCTAGCAATATGCTATGAATTAATTAAAGCAATGAATGGGGGAATTAAAATAAAAAGTAAGTATGGTAAAGGCACTGAATTAATTATTAAACTGCCAAAGTAAAACTTTTTATTGCAATAAATTATTAAAATTTTTATGCCTGAGGTTTTCTTTAAGGGTAAAAAATACAATTTTTTAGTGGTTGATGATGAACCAACCACAAGAGACATCATTAGTTTACACTTAAAACATTATGGTCAGAACGTAATCACTGCAGTTGATGGAACTGATTGTATAAAGAAATTAACGCCTAATATTGATATAATACTTCTTGATGTTAAAATGTCTGGCAAGAGGTCTGCTGAGATTATTAAAGCAGTTAAGAAAAAAAGTCGTAAAGCAGTAATTATTTATTTAACATCAACTAAAATGTTTAAGCCAACAAAAAAAGAAGAAGCTATGAACTGGAAAGCCGTAATTAAACCTCCTGTTATTGGATACATAAGTAAGCCAGTCAGTCGTGAAGAATTATTAGAAAAGATTCAGGAATGTCTTGAAAGGAACAAACTAAGTATATTATGAATTAAAAAACAGGCTTAAGACCAGTCTATTGGTCTCTACAAAACTTTTATTTAAGAACTACTTAAACATGTAGTATTATGCTGCGTGGAAGGTAAGTAAAAGAGTGGATATTATCACGCAGTGACTCAATCCTGTTAGTGGCTATCAAAGTTATTCACGGATTCGAAACGCTTATATAATACTGTATCATATATGTTACATATGGAACAAATTAATCACTCTTTTGAAGTGTTAATTAATTTATTGAAAAAAGATAATCATCTTAGAGGGATTGCTAAAGACTTAAAGATTAATCATATGAAGGTAAAACGATTAACTGATAAGTTAATTAACGAAAACGTTCTAAATGTTACGTTAAAAGGGCGCAATAAAGTTTTTAATATTAAACAAACACTTGAGGCGAGAAATAAAGTGTTAATGAGTGAGTATTATAAATTAAGTAAATTAATCAATAAACACCCTGAATTAAAAAGAAGCATAAAAGAATTAATTAAATTAAAAAATGATTTAATTATTGTTTTTGGGAGTTATGCAAAAGGAATTGAAACTAAAACAAGCGATGTTGATATCTATATAGAAACTAATGATCGAAAAATAAGGGCTAAAGTAAGAGAATTAAACGATAAGTTTAGTGTTAAAATAGGGTTATATAATAAAAAAAATTTATTAATTAAGGAGATTGAGAAGAATCATGTAGTGATTAAAGGAGTTGAATACTTTTATGAAAAAAATAAATTTTTTAATTAAATTAAAAAAGAAGGGAAAGATTAAATTAAAAAAGAAGGGAAAGATTAAATTAGTCGAACCTAGTGAAGAGATAAAAGAATCATATGTTAATAAATCAGACAACTCATTAAAGTCGGCAAAAATATTACTTAAAAATGGTCAAGTTAATGACTCAATCCCACTGGCTTATTACTCAATGTATCATATAGCAACAGCTTTACTGTACAAAGTAGGCATTAAATGCGAGAATCATTCAGCAACAATAATGTTATTAAAAGAATTATTCAATCTTGATAACTCAAAAATTAATTTTGCCAAAACAGAACGAATAGATAAACAATACTATGTTGATTTCATTGTCACTGAAAAAGATGCAACTGATTTAATAAAAATAGCTAACGAGTTTAACTTAATGCTTTATGAATTCATTGATCGGTTAACAAACAAAAAAGCAAGAGATTACCGACAAGAATTGAAAATTTCTTTAAATTAATTCGAATCCGGCCAGTTACTTAGATATATTAAGTAACAAGAATCCCGTTGAACTAATCGCTCAAGGGCACTGAAAATCAATAGTTTCCAAGTGTATTTAAAGCTGGAACAAAAGATGAAAAAACTGCTTTGAAAGTTCTTTTTGAATATGAACGATAAAAATATTTTAAAAATGTATCAGATGATTAAAAATCTTAAAGCTAGCGAAGAGTTGATGGGTGATAAACATGTTTATAACGTTGCGGGTGGAAAACTTAAATTATTTGAGTTTGAAACTAATTTCTTTATGACTTGCCTAAGTTTATATCATATTGTTCATGATGAACCAATTATTGTAAAATTGCCAGATAAAATAATTGGTTTAATTGAAAAAAGTAAAGATATAAATACTTTCTTTGAGGATGCTCAAAATAACCCTATTCTTTGTTTTGAAAATGACAGGGTTAAAGTTGAAAGTAATTTATACAAAGCTATTAAGGATTGCTACATCCAATCAAATAGCTAAAGTTTTATATTTATCTTTTGTGTTATTTTTTTTTTATGAAAAAAGCGTTTGTATTATTGACAATACTATTAATTTTTGGTTGCACTCAAAAAACACAGTCAGACCTAACAATAATTAATGAAACAGAAGTTGATGATTCTTTAATTGAATCTCAAACAGTTAACAATAGTGTTAGTGTAATAAATGATTACTTGAGTGGTGATTGGACTACTAAACCTCAAAACGCTTTTTTTGGAATCTCGCCTGTTCAAGGCGAAGACTCTTTAGCTACACTTGTCGCAGATGATGCTTCAGTTAGTAATTCCTTTTTGGCTTATGAAGTAAAAGAAGCTCACCAGTTAGGAATGAATTATGGAGTTTTTATCTCAATAATGTCATTAGGGGATTCAATAGATACTGCTCCTCAAGCAAGAGCAGTTAACCTTGAAGGCGAAGTGTTTAGTGAACATGAAGGAGTTGATTGGTTTGTACACTCAACAGTAAATGATGAATGGATTAATTTTCTGAAACAAGAAATAAGAGAGTATATAGACTCCGGAGTTGACGTGATTCAATTAGACGATGAAGTTGGATTAGCTTTTTTTACCTTCACTGGAGCAGAAGGTAACATTGGTGACTTCTCAGATGAGAACATGAAAGGATTTAATGATTACTTAGCAAATCGTCCAGAATTATTAATGGATTATGATATTAATCTAGAAGAATTTAATTACGGCAAGTTCTTAAGAAGTCTTGGTTACACTACTGAAAGCATTCAACAAGAGATTAGGGTTAATCATTTTAGTGACAGTGAATTAACAATTCCTTTATGGACTGAGTTTAGTTATTACACTTTAGAACAAACAAATGATTTAATCAATGAATTAGTTAATTATGGCAAGAATTACGCTTCAAATAAAAGCCAAAAAATTTACTTCACACCTTTTCCTAATGACTTAACCAGTTATTATATTCTTGAAACCATCAGTGAATTATCCTGGGACTTATTAAATGGTGAAATATTCTACTTTGATTACGCTGGTTTCCCACCAAGTGGTCGAGCTAGTGGTTGGCATAAACTAGGTTATTCATTAATGAATAAACCACGAATGGTTAAACCCCCGGATGCTTTAAGGGAGATAGCTCCATTAATTGAGTGGGGAGGGGATAATTTATGGCGCTTAAGGTATATTGAAGCTTTTGCTCATAGAGGTTCAATAAATAATAAATACGATTTTGATTTAGTTGATCACTCAACTGTTTATCACATTAATACTTCTATGGTTAATGAATTGTTTAGTTTTGTTAAAATTAATCAAAAATTATTTGACACAATTAACATTCAGACTTTATCAGATACATTAGTGATATATCCAGTTGAGTCACTAAAAACTAATCGTGAATTACAATTAGGAGCTTTCACTTCAACAATTAGTTTATTAGATAAAATTCAAGTTCAATACGACGTGGCTTTATCAACAAAGGACATTGATTACGCTGATTATGAATTAATAATTCTACCACACTTAATTAATGAAGATGAGTTTTTAGTTAACAAAGTGTTAAATTATGTTAGTGAAGGAGGCAGAGTATTATACTTTAATGTAGCCCCTGGTGTTTACGAAGACCCGTTTAATTTTGATGAAGGGCTTAATGAATATGGTGAAGGGACATTCTATTACTTTGATAAGGGTTATGACATGTACAATTACTTTAACTGGCAAACTTATAATGAAGATGTTATAGAATTAATAGGTGCTGAAGATGATTACCAGAAACTAGATTGGAACACTATTAATAAAACCAGTGCCGAATTTATTGAAGTAATTAATGAATTGCTTCCTAACCAATTATTTGGTGAAGCACCAGAAAGCATTGGTTTACAAGCTTACGAAACAATCAATGAAACAATAATTCACATGATAAATTACGATTTTGATTTAACCAGTGACTCAATTAATGAACAAGAAAACATAGAGTTAATTATTAACACTGACCAAAAAATTTCTTCAGTCACCATGATATCACCAGATTATGAAGGTGAAACTGAATTAAGTTTTGAGAACACAGAAAATGGTTTATTAATCACTGTTCCAGAATTAAAAACATGGGATATAATAATCTGTGTGTAATTCTTACCTTAGGTTATGAGTTCGTCTAGTGGCTAACTTTTATAATAGTTAATATGCCTTTAGTAAATTAGATTACTGTTTATGACATTAAGATAATTGATGAAGCATTATCTTATGATGGCATTTTAAAACTAACTGATAAAGAAGTCATTGTTAAAGATGATAAAAAAATTAATTTCTACTTTAAAAAAGAATTAATAATTAAAGACGAATCAGTTATTAAATTAAGTAAGAAATAATTTAGTAACATTGAATATTCTTTTCAATATAGACAAAGCCAATGATGTTTTAAAAATTCCAAAAGATTATAACCCTGATGAGTGGATAGTTGTTACAAGTTATTATGCAATGTACATGGCTGCTTTAGTCCTTATTGCAAAAATAGGTTTAAAAAGCAAAAACCATTCAGCAACAATAACTGCTATTGAAGAATATTTTGTCAAAAAAAATCATTTAACAAAAAAGATTTATCATTAATAAAAAATGCAAATCTTAAAAAAGAAGAACTTGAAAAAGTTTCTGAGGCAAAACATAAGAGAGAAATCGCCCAATACAGCATAACAAAAAAAAACAACCAAAAAAATTTCAGAACAAATAAGAAAAGATGCTTTTTCATTTGTTAACAAAGTTGAAGAAATATTAATAACCTTAACAAAATAAAAAAATATCAAAAATTATTTATTTTTTGACTTCTTTATACTTTTTCATAGAACTATAAACAGGTCTTTTAGATAAGGAGTTATACTACTTGATGTGCCCCGCCTCGGCGCTTTTCTTAGTTTTTGGGGATATATTTTTATTAAGTATGAATATTAGAAAATTATGGAAGTAACTGTACTGTCATTAAGACAACCATGGGCTGAACTTGTTGTGAGTGGTGCAAAAACTGTTGAGTTAAGAACATGGAATACTCGTTTTCGCGGACTTTTTTATGTCCATGCATCAAGAACAGTGGAGGAAGAGTATTGCAGAAAGTATGGGTTTAATCCTGGTGAACTAATAACTGGGGCAATAATCGGCAGAGTTGAATTAAAGAAGGTCAAGAGATATGAAAACAAAAAAGAATTAAGAAAGGATTCAGAAAATCACTGCGCTCCAGATTATAAAACCCCATGCTATGGATATATTCTGGAAAATGCGGAAAGAATAAAACCCGTCAAGCATAAAGGAAGCTTAGGATTCAGGAAAAAAGAGATAACTTCCTTGAGAACAGAAACTTTTTAACACATTTTTTTTTCTCCATATTTAACTAATAATTGAAATAACTTCGTCAGATTAATAATATTTTTAATTCCCCTCTTTTTCCAAATTTATTAATGACACTTAATGAAAGAATTAAACAGCAACTTATTGGCTTTAAAGGAAAACACGATGTTTATTACATAAGACTCATAGATAATAGTCTTTTGTGTCTTGATGAGAAAGGAACAGAAGTTTTCGATTACAGAGAGAATGATTTATTCAAAGGAGTTAATATGGAGGATATGAGTGTTGATTTTTTCAAAAGCTTCCAGATTAATGATTTCAATGATTTTATTAAAAGATATTTTTATTCCAGGATTAGTCCTGAAAATATTGGTTTCAAGAAAGAATTATTTGATGATGGTGCTTATCTTGAATGGTACAAAATTGGTGGAGCTGTTGGTAAGAAATTCTTTAACAGGCCTGGTGCAATGATTCTGAAAAATTTAGATAAAGATTACAAAATATTACTAGTTTTTGCTGAACCACATGATAATAAGGAACTCCGTAATTCGCGTTTTATGATGGATTATACTGACAAAGAAAAAATAAATGAAGCTGTTTCAGATATTTCTGAATTGTCATCAGAACTAAATTATTTGCTTTAGACATAAGTGTTTTCATCAATTAACTCAATGCCTTTATTGGTGAGATTATACATCTTGGAATATATCAAGTGTTCCTTGAAAGTTTTAAGCAGTCTTTTCCTGAGGAAACCCATATCATTATTGTTTAATAATAAGTAGCATAACTTGTTTAATTTTTTTCCAGATAATTCTTCACCATCATGTGTTGTTAAATAATACATTAATCTTGAATTAGTGATAAGTAAGTTTTCAGAAATAGAGGAATGATTTTTTGATTTATGAACAGGTATCTTGTATAATTTGTTATTGTTTTTTTCAAACAAATCATTTATTGTTTTTTCTTCTTTGTCAAAAATTTTTATTTTTTCCAATTCTTTTTTCTTATCACATGATTTTGGAATCATATTCTTTTTATAAACATGCTCTGTCAGGATATTATTAGCAGTAATCCCGTGTTTTTCATAAAAACTGAACAAGTCTTCCAGAAAATATTTTTTTTTCGAATCCCTGCATTCAACAACATAAACTCTCTTTTTACTAGTTGAATTCTCCAGTCTTAAATCATCAGAATAATAATTGTGACTTGTTGATATTTTTGCTCTTAAAAAACCATATTTTTTTGCAATACTGCATGCTTCTTTGTCAGGATTGCTCATACTTTTTTTTATTAAGACAGTGAAAGGATTAAGATAAAAAATATTCTTATTTTTATCAATTCCAGTAAGATAATCTTCCAAATCATAACAATAATTATTTGTGTTTTTCTGAAGTCCTCCAATAAAAGGACTTATGCTTCCTAATCTTTTCATCCTTTCCTCATCACTTAGGCTTCTTGAACCAAGATACTTTACTGCCTGAAACAAGTGGTGTTTTTCATTATTAAAATTAATATTCTTAACAAAGAAAACAGAACACTTATTAAGATAATTAATAAAATCTTTTTTTTCATTAATCCAGTATTCTTCCTGGAAAGGGTCATAACTTAATAAGGTTTCATCTTTTTCAATTTCATAATTAATAGTGTTAATCAACATTCTCAAATCATTGTTTTTTAATACGACTTCCTCAATCATGCTTGCAAGTTCATAAGTCAGGTGCAGGTAATCATCATTATTTACATAACTATTCTCATAATTCTTAATAACATCATCCCTGATATTATTCATTTCTGACAAAACATTATTCATGCTGGATAAAATATTATCATCTTTAACATTGACGTACATAAAAAATTTATTCACCACATGGATTAATGGGCAATTCTTTCCCTTCTTTCTTCAAATATTTAAGATTAATATACATTTTGATAAGATTATTATCATGAACGCTTAATTCTTTACCTTCCTTAACACGTATTTCTTCAATATTTTTCAAACAGTCATTAATTGTCTTATCAAAAAAATGTGTATCAACCTCTCTCTTTTTAAACACATTATTTCTTCTCATATTATAATCAGAGGATTCACGATATTTTTTTTTTAGCTCGTAATGGCTTCCTGCATAACAACGCACTTCATTAAGTTCTTCACCACTTAATTCCTCCCAACTATTAACAGTAACATGCTCAAGCATGTTCTCAAGCTCGGCTTCTTTCATATCATTTACGCCCTTACCTAATTTTTTCATAACAATAGTGCGAACATTATCATTAACTTTCTTATTATTAATGCATAAATTCTTCAATACTCCGGAATCATAATTTTTACCGTCTTTTATTAACTTATTAAGCAAGTAAACATTATACGAGTACCTGGTTTTTTCAGCAAAGATTGATTCCTGTGGGCAAGTGCTTGACTTGTTTATTAATTCTTTCTCAAAACTTCTTAAATCATTATATAAGTCGCGAAGTTCATCAAGCCCGTCCTCCACATCACCTTCTCCTTTATTAGCTACATAAACCATCACACTTGAAGGAACAAGAAAAGAATAATCCTTGCCATTAATACCTACTTTAATCCTGGAATAATCAGGGTCATTATTTACGTAATTATTCGGCACTGGAATGAACTTGTTGCCTTCATCCTTTCCTTTATTAATATCATCTTCTTCTCCTGATTCATAATTATTTTTTCTCTTATGCTTAAACATTATTTTTCATCCCCCCAATCAATACTTACTGTCTGAGGACTTGTAAGAATTTCATAAACTCTTACATGATTGATTCTGTCATTTTTCTTATAATAATCCAGTAATTTCTCAATCACTCCCTGCTCTCTTATACGAATATTATGCCTGCTTATGAGACTGCAGACTTGCTCAATCTCTCTTCCTGAAACTCCTTCAGAAATATCTGCGAGCGAACCCATATGAAATTTTTCAGGATTAATATTATTCTTCTCAAAATAATGCTCCCATATACTTATTCTCTCTTCTTTTTCAGGAAGATTAAAACATAATTTGTACTCGAAACGGTCAAGAGTCTCTTTATCAAGCTGGTCATACATGTTTTCAGGAATAGTTGCGAAAATACACACTCCTTTCAATCCATTGCTCAGTCTTGAACGTATCCTTGGCGTCCAGTTATCAACAAAACCCCTCCATTCTCTTATATGAACAAGTGAATGAAACTCGTCAAGCAACAATATTGTGGGAGCACTGCTCTCGCACCTGCTGAAGACTCTTTCAATCATGTCTCCAGTTCTTCCTACAAGACTATTAACTAATTGAGAGCCTTCAATAGTCACAAAATTAAATTTGTAATAATCAGAAATTGCTTCAGCAAGGCTTGATTTTCCCGTGCCTGGAGGCCCGTAAAACAAGAAATTAACTCCTTCAGAATCAGCTCCAAAATTTTCCATAGCTTCCCGAATAATACTTGAATGCATTTCAAGACAAACCAAATCATCCAGACTCTTCTCAGGAATCTTAAAAGGCATATCCTTAAGAGCTGTTGGAGCAATCTTATCTTTTGCTTTCATTAATTCTTCTCTAGTAACATTAACTGATTCATGCCTGTTGGAATAATTAGCTGCCTGTGATAATACTCCATATAAGTCGTCACCAGTATAACCATAAGTTTTTTCAGCCAGTTTTTCTAAATCCCCTTTTTTGAAACAAAAATTATGCCCGTCTTTTATTCTCTCTTTACTAAGATTGTAAGCCATAATCTTGAGTATTTCATAACGTCCTTTTTCATTAGGAGGATGAAAATCAATAACTTTACCCAAACGCTTATACCTCATTAAGGCATTATCAAGTTTTTCAAAATAGTTTGAAGTTCCTATAAAATAAATATTCTTGTTAGATTCAACACCATTTATTTCAGTGAGTAATTGGGTTAGCACGGATGATTGTGTTGAGTCAACAATATCCTGCCGATTGCTCAAACCATCAATATCATCAAGCAAAACTATCTGAGTATTTTCCTCAGAGCATTCACGAACGTATTTGAAAAACTTAACAACTTCCACAGGATTCCTGAAAGCAGATACTTGCCGCAAGTCACTATCTGTCTTGGTTGCAACATACTGGCTGGTTAGTGTTTTACCAGTTCCAGGAGGTCCCCTGAACAAGTATCCATGGAATCCGAGACTGTAACCAAATGATTCAGGATTATTAATATTATTAATCAAGTCCTCAACATCCTCAATTATTTCTTCAGGCAAATAAATCATGTCATCTGTTACTTTTGTATTGCATAAATACATGTCAAAAATAGGGTTATTCGAGCTTCCGAAAATATCTCTTGGTCTTTCTCCACTCATTTCTCATCACTCTTTTTTAAAAACTCGCATGAATACTTTTTCAAATTAGGAGAAATATAAACTTTGCTTGTAATTTTACAGTAATTAAAGAAAGAATACTTTTTTTTCAGGTTTGAACAATCCAATGGGTGCAGAAGGACTGATTCAACACTTTCGTAAACAATTTTTTCAGAAAACAATAAGTCGCGGAGACTAATAACCTGCTCATCAGATAACAACCATCCTTCACCACCATTAATTGGGTGAGCGGGGTTAATGCATATGGATAATTCTTTATCTTTTGCATAACTAATTAGTTCTCCAACTTCATCAAAATTATTCTTTACTATTACACTATTTATGGATGTCCTAACACCTTCTTCTATTAGTTCATTAATCGTTAATAATACATTATCAAGTTTGTTTTTTTTAGTAATCTTTTCATAGTTATATTCAATTAGTGACGGCAGACTCACTTGTACAACTATTCCAGGATTCTTCAATATTTCATAATCATTAATTTTTGTTGCATTTGTAGCAATATTCAACTCTTTGACTTTTCCAACATTTTCTTTTATTAAACTATTTAACTCATCATACATGAAAGGTTCTCCTCCACCAATATTAAGTATTCTGGGAGAATAATAATCCACTAATTCATTCACTTTTTCTACAGGAATACATCCTTTTTGTTTCTGATAGCAGTAAATGCATTTAAGATTGCAGTCATCAAATAAGTCAATAGTTAGAATCATATTTTACTCCTTAAATATTTCTGAATCACTGGAAAGAGTTTGGATTTGAAATAATCTGCCTGAATTAAGTCCTTAGTGTAAAAGTATGATGAAAACAAATCACTAACTGTCTGCTTATAATTATCAAAACCCTTACACTCGCTGATAATATTCTTAATCATTTCTTCTCTGCCTTCCCCCCCTTTTTCATTAATATAATATTCCATTATTTTTATGTTCAGATTAATTTCATGATTTTTATCAAATATTTCATAACCATCTTTAATTATTTTATTGAAGAAATAATGGGAATCCTTAAGTGATTCTTCACTTACTAAAAAAGTATCACTTAATTCCGGTAAAGATTCACCACGAATCATTTTATTCATCAATGATTTAGTGCAAAAACTATTATTTCCAGCATGCATACTTATATCCAGTAAGCTTTTCTCAACATTTATTATTTCAGGTTTATCACTGCTTAATTTGAAAGAAACATATGATTTGTACTTAATATTTGTCTCTAATTCATAAGGATTTTTTAATTTAATCTCATTGTTTTTTTCTTTCTCAACTTTTTTAAGAGAACCAAAAGGATAGTATAAGTATTTTATGCCATTATTTGAAACCTCAATTAATGCATGATCATAATTATTTAATTCCCTAATAGTGTTCTTTTTCTTAATAACTTCCATAAGACGCATTTTTGGATTGAATCCTAGTTCATCCAATAATAAATATGAGAATACTCCTGCTTCATAACAATTTATGAAATGCTTTATTTCATCAGGATGACGAGTGATTCTTCCCTGACTAACACCTTCACGAAAACCATAATCATAATGGGGTTTGAAATAATGATGGATACTGTTTAATTTCTCCTCAAAACCATAATAAGGTAAAAAAGTGTCTTCACTTATGAATTTTTCAGTGCTTACAGGAATATTCATTTCTTGACACCACCATTTTCAATAATGGTAAGAACTTTTTTTTTGTAATAATCATTATCTATAAAATGATTCACCTGAAAATAAAGTGATAAAATATCAAAAATTGTCTGCCTGAATCCTTCAAAACCTTCACAATTCTTAGCATACATTTCTTTATCAAAATCTTCATTTTTAGGAATAAGTTTTTCAGAGAATAAGTAATTGTCAAGAAAATCATAAAAACAAGAATTATCTTTCTTTTTCATATAGAAAAGACTGTCAGTAAGTTTTTCCAGACTTAAAGTTTTTTTCTTTTTTTCATACAATTTTTTTTTATCATCTTTTGATACATCCTTGTCCAAATCCATTAAAAAATAATCATAATATGAGTTATAATAAGAAGCTAACAACTCCTTTGTTTCTTCAACAACTTCTTTAAACATTATGTCAAGTTCTTTTTTATCATAATAGTTTTCACAAATTTTTTTACCTCTTTCTTTCTTTAAAAACTCATAATACTCTCTTGACCTGAAAATATTCATAAAAATATTTTCTTTATCAAATTTTTTATAGGATTCAATTATTGACTTATTTATTTTATTAACTAAAAAATCCGCCAAATCATGAGAAACTCCTCTCTCTTCGCATACCTCTTTCAATCCTTGCTTGTTAAATAATCTGCATATTGTTTTTTTATTATACTTTTCATTCTGAATAAAATCTTCCAGACTCAGAAGAGTGTAAAAATGCTCAAGCAACTCTTTATCAAAAACACAGACTTCTTTTTTATCACTAAAATTATTCTTTCTAGCAATACTGAAAATTATTCTTGAACTGCCTGAGTCAAGATTTTCATCAATCAAAATTTCTTTATTTAAGAATTCGGCGAAAAAGCATCTTGCTTTTGTTGAAAAAACATTATTTTTTTCATCGTACTGGAAATAAACAGGAATTTTTACAAGCCCAAAATAAGAGAGGGAGACTCCTATCCTGTATTCTTGAGTAAGAGTTTTTATGCTTCCTTCAGGAGTTTTAAGAAAATCCATATTCTTAATGATTTCATCAACAGAATTAATCTTAAAATATGATTTGTAAATCATTCTTGTTTCACTATCATCATCAAGAACAATACTGTTATCCTCCTCTTTTTCAACTTTTTTAATAGAGTTATTCACTGTGTCAAAATAATAAGTTTCTTCACCATCAGGAACAATAACTACAGCATGATCTCCTGATTCTGTTTCATCAAAATAATTCTTTTCCTTCACTGATTCAATCATTCTTAATTCAGGATTGAATCCCAGTTCATCCAATAATAAATATGAGAATACTCCTGCTTCATAACAATTCATGAAATGCTTTATTTCATGGGGGTATCTTATAAGATTATTCTGGAATATTCCTTCTTGAAAACCATAACTATAATTATTATTTAAGTAATTAATCACTCTTTCAAGCCTGTATTCAGTATTTGATTCTGGAAAAATTTTCTGCTCTCTTATTAATTCAGCAGTTTTCTGAAGGAATTTCTTTGTTTCAGCAGGTATTTCTTTGGTCATTAAAAAAAATTTAAAAAAAATAAGTTTAAAAACTTTTTTAACAAAACATATTTTTCTTTGTTGAAAATCCTGAAACTGAAGGACCTGCTGCTGTAGGTTTTTTCTTCTTCTTATATTCGTCCAGTTCTTCTTTCTTAACAGTGTATTCAATATTTGCTTTAAATAGTTTTTTAACAGCACTCGTATCCTTGAAAGGAAATTTGGATTCAACATTCTTAACTGCTTCTTCTATCGAGTCTCCTATGCCTATATATTTTTTTTCTTCATCATCACTTATTATACTGTAAGAAACCATATATTCTACAGTTCTCTTTTCTTCAGCATTCTTAATACCATGATCTCCGAGTTTCTCATCCTCTTCTTTCACAGATTTTTCTAAATTTTCTGAACTATTTTTCTCAAGATATACTTTCAATACATCATTTTCAATCTTATTTTCTAATCCCATGAATAAATGTGATAAAAATAGTTATTTATAAAACTTTTTTCCCACTCAACAATAAAAATTTTTAAATCCAAAAATAATAGTATTTATTTTTATGAGAAAAAAATTGATTAAAAAATTAAGAGAACATGCAGATGAAAAAGATTTTGTTCTTAATTCTGATAAAAAAGTCCTTGACTTATTAATTAAAGGATTAATAAAAAACAAGGAAGAACACGGTGATTTTTACTGCCCGTGCAGGATGATAACAGGAAACAAATCGGTTGATTCAAAAAATATTTGTCCCTGCAGCACTCATGAAGATGAAGTAGAGCAAAAAGGTCATTGTCACTGCTCATTATTTTTAAAAAGATGAAAAAGAGTGTATTAATATTTTCCCAAGAATTTTAAGTATTTAATAAAAAGGGTTCTGCCCAAACAATTGTTATAATAGGTTCTTGTGTTATTGGCAGAGGATATTTTCTCTTTTTTAAAGGAGGGAAAGAAGCTCGTCCAACCCAGAACGTTAGTGAAGATGAAGAATTAACTGAAGGAGATTTTGACTATTATACTATTAGTGTAAGCGAAGGTGAAACAATAACAGTAACTGCAAAACCAGATGATAATAAATTATCCTGTGAAGCTGAAACTTGCACTGAAACAGCAGAAAGTGATGATGTTTACTATATTGGTGTTAGGAAGAGTGGCGGAACATTATTCGGCGGTAACTACACTATGCAAGTAATGATTGGATAACAAATTTTTTAAAATCTTTTTTTTCATTTTTTAATGAATGAATCGTAATGAGGAAGAATGGAATCGTCATGGGAGTTATCAATGGACTTATTTTGATGAAACTGTTAAGAAAAGAATATGTTATTACTTCAGCGAGAGATTGAAAGGAAGAAATCTTGACTTGGGAGGAGGATGGTACCTGTATTATCCTAATAGTGTAGTTGTTGACTTATCCGGTGTGTGTCTTGATTATAATATTGCTGAAGAAAAAATAAAGTTTGACCTTGACGATTTGGGAAAAGGAGAAAAACTTCCTTTCAGTAAGAATAGTTTTGACTCAGCAACAATGGTGAGTGTATGGCAGTATTTGAACCATCCTAATAAAGTAGTTGATGAATTAGAGAGAATATTGAAGCCGGGAAGCAATTTTTATATTATTAATGGAGAGCATGGGCATGGAGTAAGAGAATTTGTTGTGAACGAGTACAAACCAGGTCTGATTAAGAAATATTTTGAAAGAAAAGATTATGATACTCTTGTTGAGAACATTCCTGTAAGAGGAAGTCCTGATGAGTTTAAATCAGTCTGCGTAGCAACCCATTACAAAACCCTTTTCGGAGAAAGAATGTCATTCATTAATAATAAGGAAGAACAAGAATCTTGGAATTTTAATAAAAAATACAAAGAGTACGAGGTTAAGAAGAGAACAGAATTGTTGGAAAAATTGTCACGCTACCCTGTAACTAAGTATTCAAAAAAGTATGTAAAAAGAGTTGAACTCTTCAGCAAAGAATTTCATGAAAAATCAGGATTAATTCCTTTAGTATTTTTAGAAAATTCTATTCCTCCCGAAATTCACATGCTGACAAAAGATTCTTTATTAAGCAACACTATTGTTGTTATTGGAGAAGAAGAGAAGAAACATGATGATTCATGCCTGTATGAATTAAGGGATAAACATAATCTCTTCATATCACAATATTATGGTTATTTCAATCATGAATCAATAAATCAAATAATTAAGTACTGCAGTAATTTTGACGAATGTGAATATTCTTTGAAGAGAATCATAAATTTTTTGACAGCCATTCCATTGAATTCTTTTTCAAAAAATTTACAGAAAAGAATACGTTCTTCACTAAATGTTGAAGATTTAGAAAAAAGAATAACTAAAACTAGGGCCAGAGGTTATGCGTGGGCTTCAAGCGAGCATAAGCAGAGGACGAAAATACAGAAACTTATTGAGAGAAGGAAGAAGATTTGGAAAAATAAAGACAATATTATTGGACATAAATTCCTGCATTACAAAAAATACTTGCCTTACTTTAAAGAACATATTTACTAAAATTATTCAATATCATATATAAGAATATTTTATTTTGGCAGATATAAACAAACTCTTGTGCCTTTTCCTCTCTCACTCTTTAGATTGAACTCTCCATTATGAGCTTCAACAATATTTTTAACAATAACAAGCCCAACACCTATTCCTGTATGTATTTTTTCAGGCTCTAATCTAGCAATATAACTTCCTTTCCTGATTTTTTGTAAAACTTCTTCAGAAATTCCTTTGCCCGTATCCTCAACAATAATGATTGCATTATCTTCATCTTCTTTTAGAATAATCTTTATGAATCCCTTCTCTGTATTCTTAACACTGTTCTCGATTATGTTATTAAATGCTTTTTTAATCTTCTTATCATCAATCATTAATTTAGGAGAAGATTCAAATTTTTTAATAAGTTCTAAATCCTTACTCTTAATTTTTTCTTTGTATTCATTTAATACTTTGTTTATTAATTCTTTAATGTTTGTTTCTTCCAAGTCAAATTCTTCTTTTTTTAAAGAAGTGAATGTCAGGATTTTTTCAATAAGATTTTTTAACAATTTTGCATTACTAACTATTTTCTTAAGCTCTTTTTTATGAGTTTTTGAAGAAACCTCGCTTAACATGTCGGAAGAATAACCCAGAATAGGGACAAGAGGGCGTTTTAATTCATGAGATATTCTCATCATGAAATCATTCCTGATCTTGTTGATTTCTTTATTTTTCTCTAATTCTTTACGTTCAGTAATATTAACGAGTTGCAATAATTTTCCTAAAATTCTTGAATTTTTAGAAATAGTTTCAATCCTAATTAAAAAATATTCATCACCAATCTTAATTTCTTTGTTGATACTTTTTTCTTTTCGCAAGTTTTTCTTAATCTTTTCAGAAATCTTTGAAAAAACTTTTTCAGCATCTTTTCCAATAACATCTTTTTTATCAAATAATTCTCTTGCTCTATTATTATGAAAAACTATTCTATAATCATTATCTATTATGAAAAAATAATCATTTGTTCTTTCCAGGATAAAATCCTTAGCAGCAGGAATAATATTTAAGAATTTGAAATGGAAAATATTCCATGCAAGAATTATTCCTGTAATACTTAACAATGAGGGAGTAATATCGTATCTTGATGGAAAAATTCCTGAAAAAATAAATAATGTATTGCCTAAGAAAGGTATTAGAATACTTATTAATAATAGTAATACTTGTTTTAAATAAATTTTTTCCGACTCAAACAATTTATTAATTAATATACAACATGCCATAATTATTAAAAAATAAGAATAATAAGTGAATACCCAGAAAAAAACACCTCTACCCGTACTTAAAGTGGTCAGGAATGTATCACCAATATTTTCTAATATATTGCTTTCGTAAAAAAGGTTATGATACGAATTAGTCCATAAACTGAGCAAACAAATAACCGGAATAAGTGATAATAAGAATATACTCCACTTATTAATTAATTCATACTTACCAATATATTCAATAACAGTGAAGACTAATAAAACAGGAATAAAAACTATTCCAATATACATTATTTTAGTCCAGAATAAGGAGGCTACAATAGTGTTCGAGGTTAATTCAAGTATTGCAGAAAAAGACCATAAAAATATGCAGAACATTAAGATGGTGAAAATTTTGACAATCCTTAATTTTTTTCTAGTATATAAATAGAATGATATGCTGAGAGATATTATACACGAAAATACTAAAGGCAGTAAATACAGAATAGTGTTAAATTCCATAACAATACTTAATTTATTAAAGATATAAATACTCTTCCCAAATTTCACTAGTTCTTAAGGCAACGCACGGATAATCCCGAATCCTTATTCATTAATTGTCTGCGAACAGTAGGGTTATCACTTAATCCTCTCACCCAAGCAGTATCATTAGATTCAGTTGAAGTCCAGAAATAAGTCTGATCATTCCTTGTAAGCTCTCCGTGCCCGTAAAAACGTTTATTCTCATGCATGAATCCTGTCATTCTTGCATTAAATCCTGAAGAACCATTAATTCTTAACTTAGTGCCCTGATATGTTCCGCGGTGAAGGATTTCTTCTTCATCATCAGCTTCTTCACGAGTCATACCCATCCCTATTTCAAGAACTTTGTATTCTTCATCAGTAGGGAGATGCCATCCATCAGGACAAATATTTTGAGCTTCACTCCATGAATAAAGGCCTCCATCTGCTTCGCAAAAATCCTCATCATTATTATAACACCATTTTTCAGTTATATTATTTGAAGAATTTGGGGTTTTACTTGAGCTAATCATCATACCAGTATTCAAGTTCTCAGCCGTCCAGCACTGCTCACCAATACTAACAACTTTATAAGAATTATTCTCACCATCCAATAGTTCTGTCGTGTTGCAGACATTTTCAGGAATCATTAAACCAGTGCATCTCCAGTTGATGTTTACTTCTCCTGTTTTAACATCCACAACGCATGCAGGGCTGCATCCTTCAGCATCTTCAACAATTAAATCAATCCATATAGTTCCAGTATTCTCATTGCATACATAATTATTTGTTAATTCTCCTTCTGACGCGCACTCACTTTCCCGCGCATTTAATAACGCTTGTTCCATACTCATACCTAAACAAGTCTCAATTTCTTCAGTAAAAGTCTTCCCGCCTGCATTGCACTGCCTTGGATAGGATTCCATAACAGGATTTCCTGCAGCAACACATTCTTCGAAACTATTAATATTACTTGTTGAAGTGCATCCTGAAAGAATTATTAGTAAAGACAAAAAAAATGTTTTAAGCATAACATAATGATTTGGTTTTAATTAAAATACTTTTTGATAATAAAAAAACTTAATAATAACTCTTTTTTTATAACTTTTTTTATGAAGGATGAAGATATTGAAAAAGTAGTTAGTATTCTTGAGAAAGAAGTTGAAAAATATGATTCTCCTGTTGTAGAACTAGAAGAAATTCATAATAATAATCCTTTCAAAATACTGGTTTCAACAATACTCTCTGCAAGAACGCGTGATGAAACTACGAAGAAGGCAATAAATAAATTGTTTAAGAAAGTAAATAGTCCGAAAGATTTAAGAAAACTAAGCAAGAAAGAAATTGAAGAACTAATTTATCCTGTAGGTTTTTACCATAATAAAGCAGGATTCTTAAAAAAACTTCCCGAAGCTCTTGAAGATTTTGACAATAAATTCCCTCAAGAAATGAGTGAATTACTCAAAATTCCTGGAGTGGGTCGAAAGACAGCGAATATTGTATTAAGCACTGCTTTTAACAAGCCTGCAATAGCTGTTGATACTCATGTTCACAGAATAATGAACCGATTAGGGTATGTGAGTACTGATAAACCTGAAGAGACAGAAAAAGATTTAATGAAAAAACTTCCAAAAAAATACTGGAATAAAATAAATTATTTATTAGTCAGTCATGGACAGAATGTTTGCACACCAATAAGTCCTTACTGCAGCAAGTGCGGGATAAGAGAATACTGTGAACAAAAAAGGGTTGAGAATACTAGATGAGATTAATTAATAAAATAAAAGAGTTAAGGAAGTCAGGGATTAGAAAAAAGATTAGTAATCGTTTGAAAGAGTTTAAGGATTTTAATAAGAAAAAAAATAGTGAATGGTTCAGCGAATTATGCTTCTGCCTACTAACATCTAATTCTAAAGCAAAAACTGCATTAAAAGTTCAGGAAAAGTTGGGAGCAGAAGGATTCTATAATTATTGTGCAGAAGATGTGAAGAATTGTATAAAGGAGTGTAAGCACAGATTTCATAATCGTAAGACGGAATACATAATTAATGCAAGGGATAATAAAGATATTAAGAAAAAAGTTCAAAGAATAATTAATGAAAAAGGCCAGAAGAAAGCAAGAAAATGGTTGGCAGATAATATTAAAGGACTCGGGTATAAGGAGAGTTCCCATTTTTTACGAAACACTGGATATTTTAATGTTGCAATACTTGATAGGCATGTAATAAGATTATTACACGAGTATGATTATATTAGTGAATTTCCTACATCAATAACTAAGAAAACATATTTAGAGATGGAAGAAATACTTGAAAAAATAGCAGAAGAGTTAGGCATGAGTTTGGCGGAACTAGACCTTTATATGTGGTATATGAAAACAGGCAGAGTTCTGAAATGAAAAAAACTTTTTATTACTCAACTCTGCCAATCTTATAATCCTCTAAAATATTTCTCGCATTACGTGAATGGGGTGTTCCTGAACCACTTGGACGAGTTTCAAACAAAGTTGTAGCATTAATACCACAACCATTAGTTATTGATTCTTCCCCGCCAGGATGAGAACTAATATAATCAGTGACGTCATAAACATTATCTCCTATTATCATCCAGCAGTCACTTGAGTTATTGTGTTCTGAAATCATACTAATAGTGTAAGTATTATTTACCTCTTCCGCAGGTTTCTGAACGCATCCGATGATTAAAAGTGGGAATAATGCGAGCAATAGTTTTGTTTTCATACTTGTTCTTAAAGGAATCGGTTAATTTAAATATTTTCAAAATATTAAAATATTCATGAAGTTGGTGTGGAAGATAGGTGGGGAAGCAGGTTATGGTATACTAAGCACTGGAAAAATGTTTTCCAAAATAATGAAAGAACATGGTTATCATGTTTTTTCAACAACAGAATATCCTTCCTTAATAAGAGGGGGGCATAATACTTTCACTGTAAGAGCTGAAGATAATCCAATAAATTCTCATTCCGAAAAAGTTGACGTACTTGTTGCTCTTGATGAATTAACTTTTGACAAACATAAGGATGAATTAACAGATAATGGGGCAATAATTTATGACAAATCATTGGATATAAGTAATAAGAAAATCCGTAAAGACATAATGCTTTACGCTGTTCCTCTTGAAGATTTTGCAAAAAAATACAAGAATCTTAAGAAAGTGATGATGGCAACAATAGGAGTAGGTGCTTCAACAGCACTTCTGGAGATTAATAAAAATATTGTTGAAGAATTATTCAAAAAAAGATTCAAGGATAAAAAAGAAAAAGTTGTTGAAGAAAATATTGATGCATTCAAAAAAGGATACAAGAATCTGGAGAAGAGAAGTGTTTTCAAAATAAGTGTTGAAGAGAAAGAAGAGAAGCCGGACACCATACTAGTTGATGGCAATACTGCTATTGCTTTGGGAGCGATAAAAGCAGGATTAAAACTCATGAGCAGTTATCCTATGACTCCCGCAACAAGCATAATGCATTATATTGCAAAATATCAAGAAGAGCATAATATAATAATGTATCAGGCAGAGGATGAAATAAGTTCTTTAAACACTGCTCTAGGTGCTTCTTATACTGGCGCCCGTTCAATGGCTGCAACGAGCGGAGGAGGATTCGCATTAATGAATGAAACACTGAGCTTGGCGGGAATGAGTGAAACACCAGTTGTTATTGTAGTCGCTCAACGTCCGGGTCCTGCAACAGGACTTCCTACAAGAACTGAGCAGGGAGATTTATTATTCACTATTCATGCAGGACACGGTGAGTTCCCGAGAATAGTTATCACTCCAGGAGACCCGAATGAATGCTTTGAACTTACTCTTAAATCTTTTAATCTTGCTGATAGATACCAGACTCCTGTAATTATACTGACTGACAAGTACCAGGCAGTTAGTCTTAAAACAACAAAACCCTTCAGTGCAGGAGATTATGTTATGGACAGGGGATTATTAGTTACAGAAGTAAGGGAAGAATTAGAATCTAAAAAGAAGTATAAGCGTTACAGAATAACAGATTCAGGAATTAGTCCCAGAACAATTCCCGGAGTAAAGAACGGCATCCAGTGCAGTATAGGTGATGAGCATGACGAGGAAGGTTATATTGTTGAAGAACCGCACGACAGACAAGTAATGATTGATAAGAGGGCTAGAAAAACAGAATGGATTAAGGAAGAATTAGAAGATGAATGCGTGAGTGTTTACGGAAATGAGAAGTCAAGGAATGTTATCCTAAGTTGGGGTTCTACAAAAGGAATAATACTTGAAAGTATAAAAAATCTTGATTACAAGTTTGTTCACATAAAAATAATTCATCCATTCCCGAAAAAAGAATTAGTTGAAAATATAGGGGATTATAATAAGTTAGTTGTTATTGAACAAAATAAGAGTTCACAATTAAGCAGTATTGTAGATGAGAAAACAAAACTAAAAATAACCCATAAATTATTGAAATACGACGGCAGACCAATGAATCCTGAGAAAGTAAGTGATTTTTTAAGGAGGAAGATATGAAACTGGACACAAAAGGACAACCTAATTGGTGTCCTGGATGCGGAAATTTTGGAATATGGAATGCTCTTAAACTAGCTATAACAGAATTAGGGCTAAAACCATACAACACTGTATTAACGAGCGGTATAGGTTGCTCAAGTAAGATTCCTCACTGGATAAGGACTTATGCTTTTAACGGAGTTCACGGAAGATTATTGCCTCTTGCAATGGGTATAAAGATGGCTAATCACAAACTTAATATTATTGCGTGCGGAGGAGATGGTGATGGTTATGCAGAAGGAACAAACCATTTCATCCATTATTGCAGAAGCAATATGGATATGACTTATATTGTTCATGACAACCAGATATATGGATTGACTAAAGGACAGGCTTCGCCAACAAGTGATGAAGGATTCATAACTAAGACAACTCCTTATGGTGTGGTTGAGAAAGCAATCAATCCATTAACTCTTGCAATAAGTAGTGGAGCAACTTTTGTAGCCAGAGGATTTGCAGGAGACATAGACCATCTTAAGAAGTTAATGAAAAAAGGAATAGAGCATAAAGGAGCAGCACTTATTGATGTATTACAGCCTTGTGTAACATTCAACAAGAAGAATACTTACGAATGGTATAAAGAAAGGATTTACAAACTCAAGAGAGCTTACAAGACCCGGAAAAATGCTTTTAATAAAGCAATGGAGTGGGGTGAGAAAATACCTATTGGTGTTATTTACAAGAGTGATGAAGAAACTCTTATGGATAGGGCTCATCATATAAATAAGAAGCCGCTTATTGATACAAAATTAAAACCAAATATTGATAATCTTCTTGAAGAATTAAAGTGAATAAGATGTCAAATGTATCAATTAATTGCAAATAACTTAAGAATTTAATAATATGTTTTTTTTCTTATTATTTTCCCAATTTTTATGAGTTTGTTCGGCATATTAGTGAGCACTATTGTTTTTATAAAAATAACTTATTATTCTTTTAAAAAATCAGGACTAATCCTGATTATTAAATCATCATTCTCTGCAGGATTAGGATTCCTCCCGTCCTTATTGCTTGTAAGGATGTAAAAATAATCGTCAGGTCCTAATACAATAGTTCTTAATCTTCCGTATTCTTTCTCTAAATGCTTGGTTAAAATAACTTCTTCGCTACTTATTATTTCTGCTTTGTAAAGAGTCTGTCCCCTGAGTCCTGTGAAGAACAAACTATTATTGTAATAAGTTAGTCCTGAAGGAGCCCATGTGTTATAACTGCTCTGAATAACCGGATTAGTCATTCCTTCCTTTTCTTCATCACCTCTAATAATCGGCCAACCATAATTATTCCCTGGCCTGATAATATTAAGCTCGTCAGTTGCTGTTGAACCATGTTCGGTACTCCATAACCTGCCCTGTTCATCCCATGCAATCCCCTGAGGATTGCGGTGTCCGTAAGAATAAACAAAAGAATTATTGAAAGGATTATCTTCAGGAATACTCCCGTCACTATTAATTCTTAATATTTTTCCAGCCAAAGAAGAAATATTCTGAGCAAGATCACTGTGCCCAGCATCACCAGTAGTAACGTATAATTTGTTGTCAGGCCCGAACTTCATCCTCCCTCCATTATGATAAGAATTCCCTGGAATACTGTCAATAATATTTTCTTCGTTAATTAATTCTTCACCAATCATTTCATACCTAACAATCTTGTTGAATAAGTTCCCTCTTTCTTCATAAGTATAGTAAATATAAACATAATTATTTTCTTCAAAACTAGGATGTAATACTATTCCTAATAATCCTCCTTCACCCTTGTGAGCAACTTCATTAATATTTAATATTGTCTTATTCATGTATATTACTCTGCCCGGACGCTCAGTGAATATATACTTATTGTCATTAAGAAAGTCAATACTCCACGGAATCATTCTGTTCTCAGCTACAATCATGATTTCCTGCCTTTCATTAATAGTCTTCCTGTCTTTTATGAATTCACTCCATATTATGAATCCAGAAATAATTATTATGATTGAAATAATTGTTAATACTTTTTTCATTATTTTTCTTCTTTTATTTTTTTATAAGCTGAAAAAGCAGCCTTCACTCCTTCACTAACTCCTGTTATTGCCTGCTTGAATTCAGTGTTAGTAACATCTCCTGATGCATAAAAACCATCAATATTAGTTTTTGACATTTTGTCAATAATTATTTCGTTTTTGTCATTAAGTTCCACACCAATATTCTTGGCTAAATCAGTTAGTGGTATGTGTCCTATTTCAATGAATAATCCGTCAAGCTCCAATTTTTTTGAATTATCAAGAATAACATGAGTCATCATCTTGTCTCCTTTTATTTCTTTGACATTAGTATTATTAATTACTTCAATCTTATCATTATTCATAACTCTCTTATGATTAATTGGTTCAGGATGAATTTCTTCACCTCGATAAATAATGAATACTTTCTTCACCCATCTTGTTAATAATAGTGCTTCTTTTGCAGCACTGTCACTTCCTCCCACAACACCCACCTTCTTGTCTTTATATAATGCCCCGTCGCATAAAGCGCAATAATGAACTCCCTTGCTTGAGTATTCTTCTTCCCCAGGAACATTCAGTTTCCTCCACTTTGTTCCTGCTGCATAAATAATAGTCTTAGCAGAATATTCTTCATTCTTTGTCTTAACAATAAAATTATTTTTTTTCTCTATACTGATTACTTCATTCTCAATTATTTCAACATCGTATTCTTCAGCATGTTCTCTTAATTTCTCCACCAAATCCTCCCCGCTTATCTTCTTGAATCCAGGATAATTCTCAACTTTGTCTGTCAGAATTATTGCACCACCTATTTCTTTAGCAATAATCAAGGTCTTCATTTGGAACCTGCCAGTGTACATTCCTGCAGACAGTCCTGATACTCCTCCACCTATTATTATAGTGTCATAAAATTCATTCATTAATAGAATGTTAATAACTCGTTTTTTTAATAATTATTGTAAGTGCTTAAAATTTATATAAAACCAACATATTAAGCAATAGTATGAAAAAGAATGATTATCAAAAAATAATTTTTGTTTTAATAACTTTGTCTTATCTTGTTCCATTATTAGTATTATTCAATAATTTTAGCATGACTGTTGGTTTTGTATTGCGATTATTTGGGATTCTGGCTTTTGTGAATACTTTTGTCCAAATAATGACTGGTTCTTTGAGAAATGTTTTCAAGAAAATATTCAATCCTGTAAGGATTTATTGGTTTCATAATTATATGGGTGTGATAACTCTTGTATTCGCTCTCATTCACGCATTATCCCGCGCACCAATTTACGGATTAATGAATATTTTATTATTGAACACTAACTTATCTGGTAATATTGGGATGATAGCACTTTACTTGATGATACTAACAGTATTTACTAGTGATTTGAAATATTTTTTTAAAATAAAATACAATCATACATTATGGAGGATAATTCACTTACTTAATTACATAATGTTTTTCTTAATCTATGTTCATGCATCAATGCTGGGAACAGAATTCAACAATGTATTAATGATTGTAACAGCAAACACTTATTTAGTATTAGTAGTGCTGGGATTCTCTTACAGGATTTATACATCAATAATAAAGAAATATTTATTAAGCTAAAATTTTTGCCAAAAAAATATGTTTGAAAAAGTGCTTAAGAAACTCGAATACGATGACTTGACTATTTATATTTCTGAAAATAAGAACCGTTCAATTATATTTAATAAAATTATTCAGAAGGAAAAAGTTTATCATGAGAATAATGAATTAATGAATAATGTTTTATGCAGTAAGAGCACTTTTTACAGGCATCTTAAAAAACTTGAGAACAATAATCTAGTTGAAAGAGTATGGGGTTCGTCTAAAGTTTCAGAAAAAGGGATAAGTGTTGTAAATCATTTAAGTGAAGAATCTAAGAGAGAAGTTTTAAGGGATTATATGATTTATTCATTAAGGGAAATCAAAGAATGTCTCTACTGCCCGTTCTAGAAACAATTATTTAAATCAAAACATCCCATATTATGATTATGGACTGGAATAAGATAATAAATCTAAAGAACGAGTTCTCTGATGAATTTTTCAGTACATTAATAAACTTTTTTTATGAATCAGGAATCACACCTAATATTATGAGTTTGTTTAAGATTGTCATGCTCACTCTGGCATCAATTGAGTATTATTCGAATAATATTCTAACCGCATTTTTTTTTATAATATTTAACATTGTTTTTGATATTATTGACGGAGGACTTGCAAGAAAATACGAAAAGTTCTCAAAAAATATTGACACTCTTTCCGATTTTTTTGGTATAATAATATTATTCACAGGATTCTTGAAAAACACTAATTTTTTCCTGATAATCTTGTTAATAACTAGTATTGTAATATTTGGTTTTTCCTATCTACTGAACACAAGCAAATCAGATTTTTTCTTTTTAAAACCACCTTCAAGACTATTAGTTTTATTAATGTATGCTGGACTGATACCTATTTCTTACACTATTTACATCCTGACTGTTTTTTACATTTTTGAAAGCGCTTATTTAGTTCTGCTTCATGAAAGCACTAATTACTCAACAGTTAATATTAAAAATATTTAAAAGAATATTCCTCTTATTTATTAACACGGGCTCGTGGTCTAGTGGTTATGACGTCGCCCTTACACGGCGGAAGTCGCCGGTTCGACTCCGGCCGAGCCCATCTCATATTCTTGTTCTCCTAATCCTATTTTTTCCCCGTATTCCAGCATGTGCTTGAATTTCTTACTCCTGTCCTTCAGCACATTTTTTTCATCAATCATATCTTTAGATGCAGAGTCAACAGAGATTATGTCTTTTGAATATAAGAATCCAATATCTTCAATAACTGGTTCTTGCGCATGACTCATACAATCGCAGTTTTTTGTAATATTAATCAAACAATTGATGAATATTGGGCTCTCAAAAAGAGACAATACTGCTTTTGTATAATCACATATTTTCTCCTGCAATTCTTTATTTGTTGAACCACTCCATGGAATCTTAACAACTTTAACAGGACAGACGGCTATGCACATCGCGCACCCAATGCACTTATCTTTATCTATCTCTGCTTTTTCATTAATTCTTATTGCATTTACAGGACAATTTTTTACACAATCCCCACACGCAACACATCTTGATTGATTTATGTAAGGATTCACATCAGAATGCATGTATAGTTTTCCAGCCCTGCTCCCTAAACCCATACCAACATTCTTAATTGCTCCGCCGAAACCAGTTGAAGCATGTCCTTTAAAATGAGTTAATACAACTAAAGAATCATAATCCTTAATCTTCTTACCTAATTTTGAACTATTAACTTCAACATAGTCCTGGCCGTATTCTCCATCAAGAATACTTATTGGAGCAAAATCAAACCCATGCTTTTTTGCACTACTTACATGCTCTTTAGTATTTGTTCTCGAACCACGATATAATACGTTGCAGTCAACTAGTTCAGCAGTTCCTCCATTGTTTATTATTTTGTCATAAACTTTTTTTATTATTTTTGGAGGAGTGTAAGTAATACATCCTTTTTCACCAAAATGAACTTTAAGAGCAACTTTTTCACCAAGTTTGGTGAAATCAACCTTCTTTAGTATTTTATCTATTTTTTTCGAAAATAATACTTTACTCATAAAGAAAAGTAATTACCGGATTATTTTTAAATATGTTTTTAGAATAATTAATTATTTATGAAAAGAAATGAAGTATTCAATGTCATATTCCCTCTTTATTTAAAGAGTTTTAAGAAGAAAGTTTTTAAGAGAGAAAAATTAGTGGAAAAAGATTTTAATACTTACTTGTTTGAGATAGTTATAAAGTATTCTGATAAAGTTTTGAAAAGGATTCATGAAGATCTTTATGCTGGTATGCATCATCCTGATTTGGGTAAGGTTTTTATGAATAATTATAAAGACATTATTAAAGAAGCAGGGTTGGAGGAAGAAATAGATTCAAGTAAGATTTATTCAGAAAATGTTGATACAATACAGGAAATTGTTTCCAGATTTTCTGAAAAACAAAATCTTTTCGAAATATTGGGGGATGATGTTTTTAGATTAACAAATGAAATTGTTTTCGGAGCAGTGTATTCAGATATTTTAGATTATTATAAGAATCTTTCAGAGAATAATTGTTTTTTGTCAAAAATAGGTGGTTATTTGAAGGAAAAAATTTCAGGGCACACAAAGAATTTTAAAGGAGTTATAAAGAATAATTATGAAATTTTTGCAGAAAAATATGATGAAGAGTTCAAGATAGTTGATCTTCTTAAAAGAGTTTATCTTAAAATGCTGAGTGAGAAAGCATTGAGTTTTTCATTAAAAGATTATAATATACTGAATAATGATTTTGAAGTGGCTTTTTCAAGTCTTGTTTATAATTTTACTTCCGACTTGTTAAGAATTATTCATAAAGACTTATCTAGATACGCTGATGATAATAAAGAACTTAATAAGTTTCTTGACAGATACATAGGGTTTTTTCCAGGAATATCTCCCTGTTATTTAGAATCAATCTATCAGGAAGATGTTAAAACAATGAAAATAGTTGTGGACAGGTTTAGTAAGACAAAAGACTTGTTTGATTCAGGATTCCTTGAGGATGTGCTTGAAGTGCCTCATGGAGTATTATTGGATTTTGTTTATTTGGATTTTATTAAGTCGTATAAGAATCTAGCTGTTAATAATATGGATTTCTTATGGAGAGCGAGTAATTTCTTCAGTGAGGAAATAACTGATTATTTAGAAAAATTTGAAAAAATGATTAAACAGGATTATAAGAATTTCATTAAAAAAAATGAGGTTTTTAGTATGAATAATAACAATATTATGTTCATATAAAATTTTAAAAGAAGCTATATCAATATTTTTATTTAAGGGTCCGTGGTCTAGTGGTATGATGCCACCTTCACATGGTGGAGGCTGTGAGTTCGATTCTCACCGGACCCAAAAAAATTATTAAATCAGAATATTATATGAGATAATTATGAGGAAGATAATTTTATGCTTATTTTTATTAATAGCAATATCAGCAAGTTTTTGCCAAAAACAAAGTGATAAACCTCTTCTGGAATTCTGCAATGAAATGAGAGAAATCAGGAGCAAGGTTCAGGAGAATGAAACAATTAATGAAATGCCTTCTGAAGTATTAAGTAATTTTAATGAAAGATTGTCTTCAAAAACAGAACTTCAAATACTGATGAAGCCTTTTAATAATATAACTTTTTCAACACGAATAACTTATAATAACGCGACTTGTTATGAAGGAAGTTTTTTAATGATGAATTCAACATTGGAGTACTTCAGTTTCTCTGTTCATCCCGAAGCAGGAACTAGGGATAATAATATTTATGTTTATATGGAGTTATCTAATCTTGAGAAATTATTTACTCAGTTAAGAAAATCGGCTGAACGCGGAGAATCTAACATGTTGCAAGAAATAATTAATATTTTAAAAACATGGGCTTCAGTTATGAAAAATATACTGACAGGTGACTTAAGAGTTAAGCCGATGACTGGAATTCTTAAAGTAGTTGAAGGATTTACAATAGTTGTTAAAGAGGATATGGGGAGTATTGTTTCCTCTATGAATATTACTCAGGAAGTTTAAGACTTACTATTTTTGAAACTCCTGAAGGTTTCATACTAACTCCATATAAGTAATCAGCAACGCTTACAACATTATCATTATGGCTTATGAGCAGTAATTGTGCTTTATCCCCGTATTGGTCGCATAATTCTGCGAACTTTGTTGCATTCTCTTTGTCAAGTGCTGCATCAACTTCGTCAAAGATATAGAATGGTGCAGGACTATACTCCTGTATAGCGAATATCAGGCTTAGGGCAGTTATTGTCTTCTCCCCACCACTCATGCTTTTAAGTGTTAAGAATTTCTTTCCTCTTGGCCTTGCTTTAATATCTATGCCTCCTTTCAAAGGTTCTTCCTCATTTTCAATTATCATGTTAGCAATACCTCCAGGACTTAGTATTCCGAATATTCTTTCAAAATTATTCCTTATTTCATTAAATGTTTCCATGAAAGTGTTTGTTTTCTTCTTCTCAATCTCCTTAATAGTTTCTATAATCGCATTATTCTCTTCTTCAAGCCTGTTCATCTTGTCCCTAATCTTGTTATACTCTTCTTCCACGTTTTTGAAAACATCCAGTGCTTTAAGATTCACATTTCCGAACTTTTCAAGTTTTTTCTCAAGCAAAAATATTTTTTCTTCAAGTTCTTTAACACTCTTTCTTGGTTCTTTTACATCCAAGTGTTCGTACGGTTCGTACCTCATCCTGAATCCTTCAATTTTTGATTTAATTTCAGCAATTAATAATTTTAAATTATTATTTTTTTCTTCATCATCTTTTATATTAACTCTTAATTTTTCATTAGTGGTTTCCAATTTTCTTCTTTCTTCTTCAAGCTTGTCTCTTTCTTTGTAATTATCAGATAATTTTTTCTCAAAACTTTTTTCTTCTTTTTCATAAGTTTTTAACTGCTCTTCAGAATTTTTTATCTTATTTTTTATTTTTTCAATCTCTTCAACAAATTTTTCTTTCTCTTTATCAAGTTCTCCAGTTATTTTCTTAAGTCTTGTAATATCTTTTTTAATAATATTATTGAGATGAGATTTTTTAATACCCCTGTCCACTTTTAATTCATTAAGCTCTTCTTCTAACTTATTAACTTCAAGTTTTTTTTCTTCAAAAGTTTTCATATTGAATGTTTTTTCGAATTCTGAAACTTCTTTCCGTTTCTTATTCAATTCATCACTTAATTCTTCAATCCTGTCTCTTACTTTTGATAATTTTTTAGCATCAAAACCTTCACTCTTAGTTTTGTATTCTTCTCCAAGTATTTCAAGATTCCTTACATCAGATTTTAAGCTTGCACGCTCCTCACGATACTTCATTATTAATCTGTCATTCTCGTTTTTTTGATTTACTAGTTTTTCATAAATCTCTGAATTCTTGTCCTTTTTTTTCTTAAAATAATCAATTCTTTTATTAATATCAACATTCATGCTTAAGGAGGATTTTTTTCGTCTGTAACCCCCGCTTATTGCTCCGCTTGTGGATATTAAGTCTCCTTCAAGAGTCACCATCCTTACTCTTCCAATACCCACTCTTTTAGCAGCATTCATGTCTTTAACAACAAGCGTGTCTCTGTAAATATAATTGAATATTTTTTTATATTCATGATTGAAATCAATAAGGTTTACAGCAAAATCAATAACTCCATCAATCGTGATTAATTCTTTCCTGAAATTATCAAATCCCCTAATCTTATTAATTGGGAGTAGAGTGGCTACTCCTAGTTTGTTTTTTCTTAAGAAATTAATGCATTCTTCTGCAGTATTCTCATTATCAACAACAATATTTTTTAACCTGCTTCCAGCACCAACTCTTAATGCAGTATCATATTTCTCATTTGATGCATTGCCTAACTGGATTACTGTTCCGTGCACTCCATCAAAACCTTTGTTAAGTATTGCTTTAACACTTTTTCCCATTGCTTTAGAGCGCATATATTTTCTTGTTTTAAGCCTCTCAATCTTTCTTCTCATAGTATTAACTTTTTCTTCCGCTCTCTCAACTTTTATTGCAATAGAACTATTAATTTCCATTTTTTGCTCAAGTTTTTCTTCAATCTTATTAAGCAGGTTTTTCTTATGAACAATATTCTCCATATTATCTTTATAATTCCTGAAATTCTCTTGTTGTGTTATCATGTCTTTATCTTCAGAACGCAGGTCAACAAGCTCATCTTTAAGTATGTTTATTCTTTCTTTTAAGTCAAAATAATTTATTTCTTTTGAACTGCTTGCTTGTTTTTTAATATCTTTTATTTTTTCACGCTTATTCTTTATTTTTTCATCATATTCTTCTATTTCTTTCTGAATATTACTAACTTGTTTCTCAGCTTCTTCTAAATTATTATGAATATTGCTTTTTCTTCTTTCAATCCTCTCAATCTCGTTCTTATGACTCTCTAACGAATTCTTATAAGAGTTTATTTCATTCTTGATTTCAATTATTTTTTTCTGGAGTTTTTTCTGCTTCTCAGCTCCTTTCGCACCCAGATTCTGGTTTAAGAAGCTTATTTTTTCCTCAATTTCTTTAAGCCTGTTGTTATTAATATTTATTTTCTCTCTGTATTTCTTTACATCTTCCTTGTTCTTTTTTATATTCTCTTCTGTTTTTTCAAGTCTTTCCTCAGTTTCTTTCATTTTTTTAAGAATAAGCCTTGCTTTTGTTCTCTTAATCTCTTTTTTCGTATTCCTGTACTTCTCTGCTTTTTTCTTCTCTTTTTTTAATTCTTTCAAATGCTTCTCTCTTTCTTTCAATAATATTCTTGTTTCTTTTATTTTCTCCTTAACTTTGTTCATCTCCTTCTCTGCTTTCTCTTTTTTTTCCTCATAAGTTGCTATCCCGCTTATCTGTTCTATTATTTCTCTCCTCTCATCAGGAGACATATCAACTAATTCAGCAATTTTTCCCTGCATTATCATGTTAAAACCGTCAGGCTCGAGCCCGGCGTAATCAAGAACATTAATTATATTCGTCCTGGTGGTTTTTTTACCGTTTAAGTAATAATTGCTGTGCCCGTCTTTATTCACCTTTCTTCCTATCTCTACATATTCATCCTCAACAGGGAATATTTTTTCTTCATTGCTGAAAACAAGTTTTACTGTTGAATAATCAGCAGGTTTTCCTTTCTTTCCCCCGTTGAATATTACATGGGATAATCTTTCTGTTCTTAATGCTTTCTTGCTCATGCGTCCCAGAACAAAACTTATGGCTTCAGCAACATTGCTCTTACCACTCCCATTAGGTCCTATTATCATGTTCAAACCATTCATGAACTTGATTGTTCTTTTACCACCGAATGATTTGAAATTTTCTAATAATAGGCTCTTTATTTGAACCATTGTCTATATTTTTGAAATCATTACTTATTTTTAATTCTTATTAACTGAATACAGAAAATATTTTTTCAATCCATGATTTTTTTTCTTCACTATACTCTTTTCCAACCAGTTTGTATGATAATTTTTTGAAACCAACTGCACCATTGCTTTTTGGAAAAATATTTGTTATTGGTTTCTTCAGGTTTATACTGTCAAGAATCTTATCATCATAAGGTATTATTTGAATAACCTTCTTTCCCAGTATTTCTTCAACATCTTTTATTGTAATGTCTTTGTAATCAGTGTTTTTTTCTTTATTAACAACAACCCCGGTTATTGGAATCCAGTTATGCTCAGCATATTCTACTAGTTTAAAAGCATCAGCAACTGAGGCTAATTCAGGGTTTGTAATAATCAGTAATTCGTCAGAATTATTAACACTCATTAATGTTTCATTACTTAATCCTGCTGCACAATCGATTAAAACAAAATCGTATAAGTCTTTTATTTTTTTTAACTTCTCACCAAATTTTTTATGATTAACATTAGTTACGTCATCCAAGTATATTCCTCCAAGTATTGTATGAAAACCAAGTTTGTGTTCATAAACACTTTCTTTAATATTCAAATCATTTTTTAAAACATCATGCAAAGTTATTATATTTCTTGATGAAATCCCTAAATGAATTCCGAGATTAGAACCAGTAATATTAGCATCAACAGCTAAAACTTCATAACCAAGTTTTGAAAGAGAACACGCTATGTTTGAAACAGTTGTTGTCTTACCAACTCCTCCTTTAACTGATGCAACACATATTGTTCTTGACATTATCTATATAAGAAAGAGTTTTATATTTAAAAATTATTTGTTATTTTTATCATGAAAAAAGCAGCAGTTTTTGATCTTGATGGAACAATAGTTAAGGGAACAAGTGGAATAAGATTCGCAAGATTCCTCATAAGAAGGAATATAATTAAGATAAGGATGAATAATCTTATTCCTTCACTAATAGCAGTTTATGACTTTATAAGAAAGAACTTGATTAATTCTTATATTGAGATTGATAAAGTATGGGGTAACAGTATTAAAGGATTAAGAGAAGAAGTGCTGAATGAGCAGGCCCGTCAGTATGCTAGACTGGAGCATCGTTATATGCGCGAATCAATGCTGGAAAAAATCAAGTATCATAAAGAAAATAATCATGTTCTGATTCTTTTTTCTGCAACTCCGCACGAATTAGTCCATTTTATTGGTGAAGAATTAGGTTTTGACATTATAAGGGGTATGCGTGTGAAGACAGAGAAAGGAGTTTATACTGGTGAAGTTAAGAAGCCTTATATGATTGGTGAGGGAAGGCTTCAGGTTTTGAAAAAAATCGCCAAAAAAAACAATATTGATATTGCAGAATCATATGCTTACGGCAACTGTGTGAGTGACGAGCCAGTGCTTGAAGCATCAGGCCATCCTGTTGCAGTTCATCCCAACTATTTTCTCAAAAAGACTGCTGAAAGAAAAGGATGGAAAATAATAGAATGATTGTTGGTATCAAAACACAACATTTATAAATAAGTATTGGTATTTTTTACCAACATGTACCGTGATATATTGAAAGAAATCGAAAAAGATAAGGCGCGCATATTAAGAGATATGAGGATGCTTGAATGCCTTACAGAGAAAAGAATTCAGATGATTGAGGCGATTAAGACAAGACAACCCAATAGTATCAGGGAATTGTCAAGAATTCTTGACAGGGATATTAAGAATGTTTTTAATGACTTAATGCTTCTTGAAAAAAATAATTTCATAAAACTAAAAAAGATAGGGAGAAGCAAAAAACCAAAAGTTATTATAAAAAAAATAATAATCACATATAAGGAGGAATGATATTCATATGAGTGAAAAAAAAGAAGTTGAATTAAAAGTTGCTGAAGCACAGCAGGATGATGTTGGTAAAGGCATTGTAAGATTAGATTCTCAAATAATGAAAGAAATAGGGGTTAATAAAGGAGATGTTGTTGAAATTGAAGGAGAAAGCAAAACCAGTGCTATTGTTGACAGATGTTATCCTGCAGACATAGGATTAAAAATAATAAGGATGGATGGATATACTCGTTTTAATGCAGGCAAGGCAGGAGTTGGAGAATACGTTAAAGTAAGGAAAGCAGAAGTAAGTGAAGCAAAGAGAATAACTCTCGCGCCTGCCCAAAAAAATGTTAATATACGAATACCTGAATCAATTCTTAAAAGAAATCTTTTAGGAAGAGTCGTGACCAGAAGAGACATAATCAGTCTCGGAGGAACAAAAAAGAGACGTTCCACTCTGGGAAGCAGCAGTTTTGCTGACATATTTAGTATTCTTGCAGATGAGGATTTCTTTCCTTCATTCCCTGGAATGTTGAGAGAAGTGAAGTTCGTGGTTACAAATACTAGTCCTAGTGGACATGTATATATTTCAGACCTAACCCAGATAAGCCTTTCTAAAAAACCTGTCTCTATGAGGGAGACGAAGATGCCTGAAATAACTTATGAAGATATAGGGGGATTAAAAGAAGAGGTTAAGAAAATAAGGGAGATGGTTGAACTCCCGCTTAAGCATCCTGAAGTATTCAAAACACTTGGAATCGAACCTCCCAAAGGACTCTTATTGTACGGTCCTCCTGGAACAGGTAAGACACTGCTTGCTAAAGCAGTTGCTGCAGAAAGCGATGCTCATTTCATAAGTCTTAACGGGCCTGAAGTAATGAGTAAATGGGTTGGACAGGCAGAGAAGAAACTGAGAAAACTTTTTGATGAAGCAGAAGAGAATGCTCCGAGCATAATATTCATAGATGAAATAGATGCAATAGCGAGCAAGAGAAAAGAATCAGTCGGAGAAGTTGAGAGAAGAGTCGTAGCACAATTACTGGCATTAATGGATGGTATGAAGGCAAGGGGAAAAGTAATAGTTATAGCAGCAACGAACCGCCATAACGCTCTTGACCCTGCACTCAGGCGTCCAGGACGTTTTGACAGGGAAATAGAGATAGGTGTGCCAAACACGAGCGGAAGATTGGAAATACTTAAGATTCATACAAGAAACATGCCTTTATTGGATGATGTTAATCTCGACAGGCTTGCTTCACAAACATTTGGTTTTGTAGGAGCAGATATTGAAGCATTGTGCAAGGAAGCAGCAATGGCTGTATTAAGAAGAGTGATTCCTGAAATAAGCTGGGATAAAGATGAAGGAGTAAGTGCAGAAATACTTGACAAACTAAAGGTTGGAATGGATGATTTCAGAGCAGCACTCAGGAATGTGCGTCCGAGCGCTATGAGAGAAGTACTAGTCCAGATTCCTGACATAAGATGGAAAGATGTAGGAGGGCTTGAAGAAGTCAAACAGGAGTTAAAAGAAAGCGTTGAATGGCCTATAAAGAATCCGAAGAGTTTCCAGAAACTCGGAATTATTCCACCAAAAGGACTCTTATTGTACGGTCCTCCTGGAAGCGGAAAAACACTGCTCGCTAAAGCAGTTGCTCACGAAACAGAGATGAACTTCATAAACGTTAAAGGTCCTGAACTGCTCAGCAAATGGGTTGGTGAAAGCGAGAAAGCAGTGAGGGAGACTTTCAAGAAAGCAAGGCAGGTGTCGCCGTGTATAATCTTTTTTGATGAGATAGACTCACTTGCTCCGAGAAGAGGAAGAAGCATGGGTTCTCATGTTACTGAGCAGGTGGTTAATCAAATACTTACAGAACTTGATGGGCTTGAAGAACTTCATAATGTTGTTGTAATAGCAGCAACTAATCGTCCGGACATTGTTGATTCAGCACTCTTAAGGCCAGGACGTATAGACAGGCTTATTATGGTTCCTCCACCTGGCAAGAAAGCAAGGGAAGAAATATTTAAAGTTCATACAAGAAACATGCCTTTGAATGAGAATATAGATTTGAAAAAACTTGCTGAAAAAACAGAGGATTACAGCGGAGCAGATATTGAAGCAGTATGCAGGGAAGCAGGAATGCTTGCATTAAGAGAGGATATGAATGCAAAGATTGTTAAGAAGAATCATTTTGAGAAAGCGCTGAAAAAGATTAAGCCAAGCATAAACGAGAAAGAACTAAATCTTTATAAGACTTTTTCAGAAAGGTATCAGACAAAAGACTTGGAGAAACCCGCCAAGGCTCCGAATTATGTAGGATAAGTTTTTTATACAACCCCTTCTTTTTTTATTATTATGCGTAAAAGTGTGACACCAATTATTGCAATTGTATTGTTATCTTTGATGACTGTTGGTGCTGTTGGTGTCGCTTTTTTTTGGGTCAGTAATGTTCAGACTACTATTAGTGAAGAAGCGGGCAGGGCGGTTGGTAGTACTCCTGGCGGTGACTGCAGTCGTCTTAATATTGTATCTGTGCGTGGTGATAAGGCAACAGTCAGTAATGTTGGTTGCGACACTGTTGAGAATGTATCAGTTGTTGTTGACGGTGTTTTGACTGAGTATGTTCTTGATGAGCCTTTGAGTCC
>CAYWEY010000008.1:0-40059 GCA_964457955.1 Candidatus Woesearchaeota archaeon | reverse complement strand
CCAACAAGTTAGTGCTCATCACTATCCTCACTCTGCGTACTCCCGTTTTACCATCCACCATGAGTACTGTTCCATACTTGTCAAACTCTATATTCCTTATCTTCAAAGTCATCATCTCACCAATACGACAACCAGATTCGTATAATGTGCTGATGAATGCTTTATTCCTAATATTCCTCTCCCCATCAATCATTCTTAACACTTCCTTCTTCGATAATACTTCTCGCGGACTCATGCTCTTCTTATTCTTCATAGTGCACTTAACCCACTTAGTATAATTAGGGTCTTCACCATTATTCATCCATCTGAAGAATCTTTTCAGAACAACTTTGTAATCTTTCTTCGTCCACTCACTGTAATCACTCTTTTCCAGCCAGGACAAGAAACTAACAACATCCTTCTTATCCACTTCTTCAAAACTTTTCTCCATTACTTTGTCAATCTTACACAAGTGCCTCAAGTACTTCGTGACCCGGGGAATGCTTAATCCGTCAGCAAAAAGAAACTCGTGAAACTCTAATAAGATGTCTGCGTTTTCCTTGCTGCAATGCTCATGATTCCTAATACCTTTTAGTCTCCAATTCAGGCTCTTTTTGTATTTATGCAACTTCCATTTAGCCTTCATAATAATCACTGCTCCTGAGGTCATATATAAAGAAAAGGGTTGGGGGTGTATGGCAACACCCACCGACCGCCCCTGCCGGGATTTGAACCCGGGTCTCTAGATCCGCAATCTAGTGTTCTATCCAAACTATACTACAGGGGCATATAATTTAATGAGGTTTTTGTGGTTTTAAATATTTATACTAAATTATTGTTGTAAATATATCACAACAAGATTTTATAATTTTGTTCTTACTAATTCATAAAAATGATGGAGGTGATAAAGATATGAAAGCAGTTGAATATAGACGAATAATGTGCGATTTTAGAAAAAAAATAGAAAATTGTAATATGCAGGGATTAGAGAAAGAAGCAGAAGGAGTGTTGGAAGAAATTATTAAACTAAGAACAAGGGATGTAGAAGAATATCTTGGAATGCTGAAAAAAAACTATACAGCTGAAAGAGTTGGAAGAAAAAAATATATTAAAGGATTATTACTCTTGAAAGGACAGTTAAATAATGATGCAAACCTGGTTAAGTATAAAAAAAGACTCAAAAAATATGATAATGCGGAATTAAATCAGGAAATGGCTAGAATAGACCAGATGACTATAAAAGAAGCGAGGAAAGGACTGAAAACACTTTTCAAAAAATATGAAAAAGATAAAAAAGAAGATATAAATGAATACAGAGAATGGCTAATAGAACTGAAAGACGAATACATTATTAATGATGTAGAGCCGGACTTAATGATGAAATGGGAAATATTTCAGGAATTTATGAAAGAAGAATAAACTTTTTCTTTATTCTTGTTGTAATATATTTACAACAAGATTTTATAATTTTGTTCTTACTAATTCATAAAAATGATGGAGGTGATAAAAAAATGAATAATTGCAAGTTTTACTACAACGTATTGCTTGTTCCAAAAAACTTAGAACTGTATCAAAAAACTATAGAAAAATTTGACAAACCTACCAAACTAGGTCCACTATTTTGTATCGGAAGAAAGCAAAAACACGAAAAAATAGGTGATGAAGAAATAACTATTAGATACCTTTTCACAATTATAAAACCCGGAGCTTTTTATGAGAACAGAAAACCCAAAAATTTTCTCAGAAGACATGAAAACATCACTATAAATGATGAAGACACTCTTGAAAAAATAATGAAAGGATTATAACCAACAGGGTTTAAACCTGTTTTTTTTATTCTTTCACTTTTTAGACATGATTGTCTTTAATTTTTTTCAGCATCTCCTGTGTTAAGCCCATTTCATCCAGTTTCATAACCCGACAGTATTCTCTTAGCAGCTTTCTTCACCTTACCCTCATTCCTTCCCGCGTATACGCGAAGCCTCCACAACTCCTTCTCAGCAAGACTAATTGCTTTCACGAAATGGCTCGTCCTATCCAGCAGCTGGATTCCTTTCTCTGTTATTAATCCCATACTATTAGTTCCTTCCTTCTCTTTATATGCTGGTATGTTTATTATAACATCTTCTGGACTACACCCCACTATGCTGCTTATTTCTTCCTCAAGTTCTTTTATTTTCGAAAAACTCATACCCGAACTATTGAATGAGATAGAATAGCATTCCTTGAAAAGATTACGATTAAGGATTCGGTCAATCAATTCTTTAGAATAACCTTTAGAATTCCTTAAAAGAGAGAGCACCTGAGAGTCATCCATATCAAAATATTCTTCAATACTAAAACTGTTCTTTTCATAATAATCCTTCATTGCCCGCGCATACATTGATGAAAGAATGAGGTTAGTATGATGGAGATATACACTCTTCCACATAATATAACGTGACAATAATAAGTGTTCTGGAACAGTTATTCGTTTTTTTTCAAAAACAATTCTCCCTTTATGTTTTCTTAAACGATTAATAATATATTCAAACTCTACAATCCCCGCATTATTGCCAGTATAATAAGCATCTCTTGCCAAGTAATCCATTCGGTCAGCATCAACCTCACCTGTTATTATATCACTGTATTCATGCTTATCAAGAAGAATGTTTATAACATCTTTATAATTCATCCCATAATTCTTAATCTTGTCTTTAATTATTGTGTTCTTAATCTTCTTAACAGTATGCTCTTCATGACTGTATGATGAATCAATAGTGTTCATGAAACTCTCTGATAAATGAGAGTAAGGCCCATGCCCGATATCATGAAGTAATCCTGCAATCTTATAAATAAGAGGGTCAAGACCTAATTTATCCGCCATCTTATTCGCCAAGTGCATAGTGCCCAGCGAATGTTCAAAACGAGAATGAGTTGCTCCGGGATAAACAAGATAAGAAAAACCCAACTGTTTAATACGATGCAGTCTCTGCATTTGCGGAGTATCAATTAATTCTATATCATTATCATCAAAATATAAATATCCATGAATAGCGTCATTGATGAACTTCATCAAAAAAAAGTTATTTATCCAAACATTATAAAATTTTATTTTCTCTGTTCTACAATAGTTTTAAAAAAAGAATCCGACTCACATGAAGCTTCAGCAACCAAGAATAATAAGTCATCATAATCTATTGAAGAATCACTTATAAACTCATCATACTTATTAACTGTTTTTTCAACAATATCTTCTGAAAAAATATATGGGTACAATAATACAAAACCTTCTGATTCATTTAATAATTTATTATTATACATTTCTTCAACAATACTATAATGATTGAGAATTTTCTCATAAAGTGAGTAACCCTGACCTTTTCCTTTTCCGAAAAAAATTTTTAATTCATCAAGTACTTTAGGTAAAGACAAATCATTTTTTATCATTGTAAGAAAAAATTAAAAAGCAAGTTTTTTATAAAATTTTCGATTTCAACTTATCAAAATCTGGATTGTCAACACACCCAATCTTAAGATTGGATTTGCCTCCTCCTTTTCCACCCAATTCTTTTATTATCTTGCTGAATATTTTTTCAGAATCTTCTCCTGCAACAATAAGATTATTATTATTGAGAAAAACAACAACACACTCTTTTTCTTTGGATAATTGGACTGCTTTACCAATAAGTTTCTTATTGTTAATATTTGAAAAAGATTCGAGTATAATGCCTTTTCTTGGAGTGAATTCTTTATAATCAAGCATTTTTCCTGAAATTTTTCTTATCCTTGTTTTCAATTCATCTCTTTCGGAAAAAACATTCATAACAGAACCATACAAATCCCTGACAGGAACCATTGTATCATAGCTGAGCCTTAATAAATCAGTTGATTGTCTATAAATTTCATTCAACGCGTTTTCACCAACAACATAACTTATTTGACTAGTATTGTTTCCTGCTGATTTAAAACCAGTTATTATAAAAAAACCAATCTCTTTAATATTCTTCAAATGAGTTCCGGTGCAGGCGCTCTCATCAAAATCACCTATTTTTACAACCCTAACAGTATCTGATTTAATCCGATTTTTTTTAATACGAATATTGCTCAAATAGTCACTGTCTTTTTCATAATACTCTACTCTCACAGGAAGTCCTTCCTTTATCTTCTTCATCATCAATACTTGAGCATCAATTAAATCATTAAAAGAAATTTCACCACTCACAAAAAGGCATGATTCTTCACTGCTTAAGGATATTTTCTTGACTTTTACAGGAACAATCTGGTTGAGGCACTGGTAAAATAGGTGCTCAGCAGTATGAGCTTTCATCAACTTGTATCTATAATCCCAGTCAATAAAAAGTTCAACAATCTGTCCTTCTCTGAATTTTGAAGCATTTTTAACAAAATACTTATTTTTCCTAACACTAATTATTTTTTCATCATTTATTCGTCCTCTGTCACTTGGTTGTCCCCCTCCTTGTAGATGAAAAATGGTTTCTTCAAGAATTAAGAAATCCTCACCCACTTCAGCAACTCTGGTTTTAAGAGATTTTTTATAAGATTCCATCATTAAAAAAATAAGAAATAATTGAGTTTTAAAAATATTATTATAAAAACCGGAATATCGGAATATTTATCATAAAACATATTTTAAATAATATATTTTTCGATATATATGATACTCTTCTATAAAAAGAAAGCTAGTGACGTAATACTAACCAGCATAATTAAGCATTACAACCCGGAATGGTTTGTAAAAAAATACGAGAATAATAAAGAAGTATTAAAAATTGCTAAAATGAACAATACATACAATTTTATAAGAGTGAGTGATTACAAAAAAGCAATACTAAACAAGTATCATACACCAAAATGGATTAAAAACAGCCACAGGAAAGAATTTATTGAAAAATTATTATGCCACAGGAAGACAAACAGTAAAGAATTAATAAACTTTATTTCTAAAAACTTGTTTAAACCCGAAAACATATTTGAAGCATACACTGAAGAAGTAATAAGTATGAAAGAAAAAGTTAACAAGATTGAAAAAGAAATAGTTGTTTTTGAACAAAAAAAGAAGAGAAAAATAAGAAACGGAATACTATATCTGGATATAAACCCGACAAACAATATTGGAGGAATAATTGCAGACAATTTAGCAAAAGAATACAATCTTCCAATAATAATTCTCCAAAAAAATGAAGCATTCATAAAGCATGCTGAACAATTAGGTTTTAAAAAAAACAAGATTAAGACAAACAGGTATAAAGCACTGAAGATGAAGAAAGAAATAGTTGTTGAAAAACCAGTGTCTCGTAAAGTAATAAACACAAAAAATACTACTTTGTTACAATACTAAAAAATTTTAAAACACGAAAACTTTTTTATTAAAACACACAATGAAAAAATCATTCTTAGGAACAATATCCGGTAAAATAAATACTAATTCATTCTCTTTCACAGCAGAAAAAGACGTTAATAAGTTTGATTACATCAAAACATACCATGAAAATAATGGTTTCATACTTAGTCAGATAATAAAATTAGTTAATAAAAAAGATAATATTCACGCAAAAGCAAAAATAATTGGTTACAGAGATTCAAGGAATTTATTAAAAAAACCAAAAACACCGCACAAACAAAAAACAGAAGTATACCTTGCTAATTCAAACTTTATTAAAAAAATATTAGGAATCAATAATGATGGCGCTTATGTTGGTATTTTAGAAAATTATCATATGATTAAGGTTAATATGGATATTAAGAAATTAATCACTAAACACTTAGCAGTGCTGGCAAAAACAGGAGCAGGAAAGAGTTATACTGTCGGAGTAATAATAGAAGAATTAATGGAGAAAGGCGTGCCTTGCTTAGTTATTGACCCGCATGGAGAATACACTTCTTTCAAAAAAGAAAATACTGATTATAAAGACAAAGAATTAATGAACAAATATGATGTGAAACCAAAAAAATATGATAATGTCACAGAATATTCTCCAAACACTGCATTAAACAAAAACGCGACTGACTTCAGCATAAGTTTTTCGAGTTTACAAGCCCACAATATAGCTAATTTGACACCAATAAAACTTTCAGGCTCAAAAATGGGAATATTATACAATATTATAAGCAAATTCAGGAAAGAAGACAATTATGATTATGACTTAGATGATATCCGGAAAGAACTTGAGAATATGAACACGAGTTCAAAATATACTGTGTTCGCCTGCCTTGATTATCTTGAGAATATAAACGTCTTCTCACATAATCCTACCAGAACGAAAGATTTGGTGAAGCCAGGAAAAACCACTCTCATTAATATGCGTGGAGTTAATCCACAGATTCAGAGAATAATAACTGCAAAAATATGCAATGACTTATTTAATTTAAGAAAAAAAGACAAGATACCTCCTTTTTTTCTCATTATTGAAGAAGCACATAATTTTTGTCCTGAAAGAAGTTTTGGAGAAAGTCCGAGCAGTCAGATAATAAGGAATATTGCAAGTGAAGGAAGAAAATTCGGAATGGGTTTAGGAATCATAAGCCAGAGGCCTGCCAGAGTTGATAAATCAGTGCTTTCACAATGTAATACGCAGATAATACAGAAAATAACAAATCCGAATGATTTGAAAGCAGTAAGCAATAGTTCAGAAAACATAACTTCGGAAGTTGTTGATGAAATAAGTTCACTGCCTGTTGGTTTTGCCATGATAACTGGCGTAAGTGCTCAGCCTTTATTTGTTGATGTAAGAGTAAGAAGAACAGAACATGGAGGGAAGAGTGTTGATATAATTTCAGAAACGTCAACAAAAAGAATTAGTTTTGTTAAATCCCCAAAAATAGTTCATAATAACTTTCTGCCATGCTACTTGTCCAGTGTTAAAAAAAACAATAATCAATTCGAACTATTACTCAGAGGAGATTCTGAAGGAATAATAAGATTCGGGAAATCAAGAACTGATTTTGTAAATCCATTGAAGTATTTGAATAAGTTAAGCAATGAAGAAAAGCAAGTACTGAAATACATAATAAGTAAAGAAAGAATTCCTGAAAAATACAATGAATACGTTAAGTCACTGATTAGAAAAAAAGTTATTAATAAAAAGGGTGAATTCACTGAAGAATTCATCATTAATAATGACTATTCCGGATTAAAGTTTAATAAAAAAATAATGAATAAAGAATTAAGTGAAAAAAGACTGCCATCATTCAATATAAGTGAAAAGAATGTTAAAGATTACTTGAAGAATATTGGTTTTGAAACAATTAATATTAAACCATTATATTTAAAAATCTGAATATTATAATATTTTACTGAAAGTGTTAAAAAATATTGTTCTTGCATCAATATTAATAATTTTTTTAGAAGGAATTATTAACTTATTAATTTACTATGATATAAGCAGGATTAATATATTAAATCTCATACTCCAAATAATTGCATGCTTATTAATAACACAGACTATTATGAAAATAAAATATAATAAAGTAAGAGTTGAGAAGAAAGGAAAGAAAATAAATATAAAAATAAGACTCTAATCCTGCCTGACGCATTTAAAACAATAATTCTTTCCTAAAACTTTTTTCCAAATATCAAGAGTGCCGTAAGTTAATGTGTCTGCACCAATCTTATTCCTCATATTATCAGCAATTAATTTCTCGTTCTTACTTGAAGTATAAGGACAGAAAAAATCTTTTTTTCGGATGAACTTCTGAAGCTCCTGCTTTCTTTTTTTTTAACAAACCAATGACTTGTTCAGTTGTTGTTCCCCCCTAACAATACTGTCTTCAGTAAGGATTATTCTCTTATTCTTCAACATTTTTCAGACTCGGATTATGCTTCTTCCTAACCTCCTCCTTCTTATCCTGATTTTCAAGAGTGAAAGACTTAAATGAATACTTATTCTTATGTAAAGCCGGAAGAAGTCCCAACCCCATCTCTTCACTGATACCAACACCATACCATAATCCTGAATCAAGAGCAGGAACAACAACTGCATTCTTAAAATTAATACTATTATTTAACAAATACGCCAATTCCCTTCCCACATCATATCTCACTTCATCAACTTCATTACTATGAATCACACTATCAGGTTTGCAGTAATATGCCCATTGAAAAGAACAAGTCATATTCTCATTATCAGTTATTTTGTCAAATAGCACTCTCCCATCCCTGAAAAATTCTATTATCTCCCCCTGAATTCATATCATTCCAGAAATCACTGAAATTAGAGTAATTTATTCCCTCAATCATGTTGCTGACGCCTGAACTCTCGCTCAAAAAATAAACACCATCATCAAACAATACATAACCAAGCGGAAAAACATTTTTTTGGGCTGACACATGCAAGAATACTGTCAGGAGTTAATGCCAGAATACTATACTCTCCTCTTATTTCAGGAACTTCTTCACACCCAGTCATACAATTCTTTAATGCTTCAAGACCCTTCCTTTCTCCAATATTCTTCAAATCTGTGCGTCGATAATTGTAGAAAAATAATTTAACAAATGCTTCTGCCTCACTTTCTGAATAAAAAGAATAATCTTCATTTATTAAAAAAGAACGTATTTCTCTTAAATTCTTAACATACCCATCAATACATAAAACGAGTTCTTTATATCTTCTTGGAAGAGAATTATTATTATCCAAATCAATCTCGTTACTTACTCCTCCAACACCCATATCCCCATACAAGTCAGAAAGTATTTTATTAGTAATACCCTGCCTAACTAAACCTTTTTTCTTAATCCCTGCATAAATAACTTCCCTGTTTCCGCACGTAATTGGATGAGAATACTTAACTTCTTTATTATAATGCCATTAGGGTTAGAATCTTAAAAGAGCCCTGCCCCCTATTCTGAACAGAATATAATAAATCGCTTAATTCTTCAGCAGCAGAATGTATCTGTATTTCATTATTATACTTCAAAACACCTGCAAGACTACTCCTAATTATAAAAAAAAATTTTCAATATTTATAAAATATTATGAATTTTGTCCTTAATATTCTCTTTAGATTCTTTAGTAAGTGCAAGACATATATTGCTTTTGTGAGCCATTCTTAAAACCATTTTACTTACAGAATCTGTTCCCTGAAAAATAACGAATTTTGGGAGAGAAATCTTATTAGCACCAGATAATAATCTGAGAACAATAAAAGGAAAACGGCCTGACTTAACATTACTGAATATTAAAACAGAATCTCTTCCTTTCATAAGACTTAATAATTCTTTAGTACTCATTGATGCAAAAGTATCAGTAATATTGTTATAAAAAAAAATACATTTTTTAATATGAAACTCTTCAGACTTAATAACAATTCTTGCATCAATATTGGAAATGAAATCCTCTGCTTTTATTTTCTTATCAAATTTTTTAACAATAAGATTATTTTTTTTGTCAAAAGGATATCCTGATAATTTATCCAATATTTTTTTATTCTTATTCTTACCTATATTTATAAGAGCAAGAACGTATTTGCGGATGAAAACTATTCCAGGACTGTTTCTTCTTCCGCTTTCATAATCACTTATAACAGATGGTTGTATATCTAATTTTTCAGCAAGTTCTGCTTGAGAAACATTAAAAAGATTCCTCCATTTCCTCATCACTACACCATAATCATCATTAATACATATATCTCCAAGAATTTTTTCAATAAACTTATTTTCTTTCATATCTTTTTTAATTTATCCTCAAGTTTAAGAACATCGACTTTCTCCTCTTTCTCCTCTTCAAAAGGATTTTCAGGTGGAGCTTCTTTCTCCATCATATCAAGAGCTTTCTCCGCCTGTTCACGAATCTTATCACTTACTTCAACTTTTCCAGCCTTAATATCTTTCAAAAGTTTTATAGTGCTCTTCCTGAACGCGGACACAATAAGTTTCTGAGTTTTTCTTAAATCCTCTTCATCACCTTTCTCTTCAGGAATTTTTATCTTAACATCATCGTCCTTATATCTTGGAATAATATTAAAAGAAACATGCCCGACTTTCTGTCCGGCCAATCCACCCAAGTTATACATTACATTGACTCCTTTAGCCTGAATAACTTGAGTAACAATATTAACCAATGATTTTACGGCAATCATCATCTGAAACAAAACTTTTTCAGGAACTGTCTGAATAAAAGCATAATGTTTTTTAGGCATAACTATCATATGTCCTTTGGTTGCTGGTTTAATACTTAAAACAGCAACAACTTCCTCATTCTCATAAACCTTAAGAGTTGGAATATTTCCTTGAGCTAATTCACAAAATAAACATTTATCTTCTGCCATAAAAAATCATAATTATTTGTTTTTTATAATAGTTTCCCTAAAAACATGGTCCCTATTCTTATTCAGAGAATAACGATTGATAATCTCTTCCTCCATGCGAGGAATTAAGTCTTTAGGTTTCTCAATCTCGTGCGGGTTGAACTCGTCTTTATCTTCATAAAATATTTTCTTCTTGCCTTCTTTATTGCCCACATTCCTTGCCTTAACAATTTTTAATGATTTTAAGTAATAAATATCTTCTTCTTCATCAGCAAGCACTGATACAACATAATTAAAATTATTAACATTCGGACATAATCTTAAACAATTATTAATAATTCTTTCTGATGAAATCAGTCTTTTGGAACTATTATTATAATTTTTAACATCACCTTTTTCAGACCATTTCAGAATAATGAATTCAAGATTATCCGGAACAATTTTTTTCTTAACAGGATTTGCTGAAACTTCTTCAGTATCCTGATTCTCTTCCTCTAAACAATCACTAATGTAACCATACAAGTTTCGAACCCCATTCTCTAAATGCCCCATATAATTCATAATACCTATTAGTTTTTGTGGCAGAATACCAAGAGAATAACCTGCATCCCCGTAAGTTTCTTCATTAACATCCAATTCAATATTAATATCATATTTCTTTTTCAATGATTTAATATTATTCACTAAATCATTAAAAAAAAATTCCATCTTATTTAAAAAGAAATTTTCACTCATGGAATCATAATCATAATCAAAATCTGCATTCTCAACCTTTTTCTTAATAAAACGTGGCAATCTTCTTAAGAAAGGCTGAATACTTAAATCAACTTTATTGCTCTTTGAATACTTCCTTACTGAAATGCAAAAACTTTCTATTTCATCTACACTTTCTTCAGATAATTCCAAACCCTCTATATTCTTATACTTATTAATCCCTTTCTCAATTTTTTTTTTCCTATAACTCAAAAAATCAAAAATGTAAGAATATAATTCACAGGATTTTTTCTTGAAACAATCCATATCTTTTCTTAACTCTTTAAGACTATCCAGAGTATATTTCTTTAAACTACTTAAGTCAAAATAATTGCTTAAATCACCAAGTATGGTAATCATTTTCTCTCTGTCTCTCTCCTCATTAGGTAAAAAAATATAATCTCTTAAGTTTTTTAACGGGTTAATAACAACTTCGTTAAGAGATAATTCTTCTTCAAGACTATTAATTGAAAAATATTTTTCTTTCATAAATACAAGAAACAAAAAAACTTGATTTATAAAATTTTCCAAAATAAATAAAAGAACAAAAACAGTAATAATAAATGAGAATATGAGTATAACAAAAATGATTAAATTCTATTCTGATAAAAGAATAGTTAGTGAAATAATTCGTATTTCAAAAAACAGGGAAGTAATACCCCAGTATAATAAAGGAGGTTTTGGTAAAAGGCCTTCAACACTCATGTACAAGAATGAATTATTAAAAATGGTTCGAAAAGGAATAATGTCTTTCCATATAAGCGAGGAGAGATGGAAGAATCCTATGTCATTAAATAATGTGAATAGCAGGAAAGAAATGGATTCTTTGAGAAAGGGATGGGATTTCATAATAGATATTGACACATCATATATTGGTTTTGCAAGAATATGCGCTGAAATAGTGGTTCAAGCACTCGAATTTCATAATGTTAATAATTATTCAATAAAGTATTCAGGAGGCACGGGATTCCATATAGGAGTTCCTTGTGAATCATTCCCTGAAAAAGTTAATAATAAATTAGTTAAGAATATGTTTCCTGAAGCAGCCCAGATAATGGCAGCATACCTTACTAATATGATAAAGAAAAAATTAAAAGAAAGAATATTGCAGAGTTATTCTATAAAAGCAATTCAGAGAATAACAAAAAAAGATAAGAAAGAATTAATCGAGGATGATGAATTTAATCCTTATTCAGTGCTTGAAATAGATAGTATAGCAATAAGTCCTCGGCACTTGTTCAGAATGCCTTACTCACTGAATTTGAAGAAGAATCTTGTATCCCTTCCTATAAAAAGAGATGAAATAATTGATTTTGATCCTGAAAGCGCGAGCCTGGATAATGCAGAGTATAATGGAAGATTCCTTGAATACGACAATAATTACTCTGCAAAAGAATTATTGGTGCAGAGTCTTGACTGGTTTAACAGAAAACAATACGAAGAAGAGAAAGAAGAAACTAAGAAAAGAAAAAATATTAAGATTAATTATGATAAGATTGAAGCAAAATATTTTCCTCCATGCATAAAGAAAATACTGAAAGGAATGGAGGATGGCAGGAAAAGAGCAATATTTATTATCATAAATTTCTTAAAAGGATGTAAATATAATTTTGATGAAATAAACAAAATATTAAGTGAATGGAATAATAATAATAAAGAAAAAATAAGCAAGAGTTACATAAAATCCCAGATTAGTTGGAATCGCAAGATAAAAACAGATTATCTTCCCCCCAATTGTAAGAATTCTCTGTATTATACAGATATAAGTGTTTGTGAACCAGACAGTATATGCAAAAAAATAAAAAACCCTTTAAATTATTCTATAATAAAGAAGAAAATGCTTGACAAAAAAAAATATGAATGAAATAATTAAAAAATTAATAAACGAAAAGATCAGTATCTCTTTTGCTGAGTCAATAACAGGAGGATTATTGCCTGCTTACGTAACTAATTTCCCTGGCTCATCAAATATATTAAGCGAGAGCTATGTTGTTTACTCAAATGAATCCAAAAAAAAAGTTCTTGGTGTAAGCGAAAAAATCTTGGAAAAACACAGTGTTTACAGCAAAGAATGTGTTAAGAATATGACTGAAGGATTAAAAAAACTAACTAATTCTGATATTTGTATCAGTACTTCAGGAGTGGCGGGCCCAAGTAGTGGTTCAAAAAAAAATCCTGTGGGAACAGTTTATTATGATATTCTTTACAAAAACAAGCATTATTGCCAGAAAGTGTTCATAAAAGGAAGCAGACGAGAAATCAGAGAAAAAACTGTTAATATTATATTTAAAAATTTAGGTGAAATAATCAATGGATGAAGCTATAACTTATTCAAAAATAAGGGATATTCAGAGGGAGGAGAACGGAAAGAATATTTTTCATAAACTTCCTGAAGGTTTTGTTGAACAATTGCAGACTTATATAAAAGAGAAAAAAGAATTATTAGACAAGAATAAGGATAAGAATAACGTTTTCTCTCAAGACTTATATAATCGTGTTGAACACGAAATAAAGAATGCTTTGAGAGCTATTGAATCAATATTCTATGCCCGACAGAAAAAAATAATTGATAAAGCATTCCTTTCTGCAAAAACATCATCAAAGATAGAATTAAAGAATTTACTTGATTTTGAAAAAAGACTCTATGAAAAAGTTTATAAAATAATGAACGAGTATAAAAAAGATTACATAATTAAGATCCTTGAAGGGAAAAATTTTAAAAGAAGAAAGGATTCTTCAAAAAATAAAGAAAATAATAACATGCTTATCCGTATGTTGGAGAAAGTACCTAAATTCAGAGGAAATGAAAAAAAAGTCTTAGGTCCTTTTAAAAAAGGGGATGTTGTTAATATTAACAAAGACGTTGCCTCTTTTTTAGTGAAGAAGGGAAAAGCAGAAAAAATATGATAATTTATGAAAATGCCTAAAAAAAGAAGAATGTATTGTAAACACTGCAGGAAGCACACAGTTCATAAAGTTATTCAGAATAAGCGTTCAAGAAAGAGAGGAGCATTAAAACAAGGACAGAGAAGACATAAACGAAGAAGCGGAATACATGGTTATGGAGGATATCCACAACCCCAGCAGCAAAAGAGTCACAGGCATGGACGGAAAACAAGTCATAAAGTTGATCTTCGTTTTGAATGCAGTGAATGTAATAAAAAATCAACTTACAAAAATTCTTTCAGAACGAAGAAATTTGAAATATCAAGATTAAAATAAGTGATATAAAATATGGAAGTAAAAGAACCTGAATCAAAATTCGTAAAAATAGAATGTCCTGAATGCAAGAACAAACAAATTATTTTCGGAAAAGCAGCAGAAGAAATAAATTGTTTAGTATGTGGTAAAAAACTTGCTGAATCAAAAGGCGGTAAAACAGATATTAAAGTAAGAATTCTTGAAATACTGGAATAAAAAAAAATGGTTTATTATAAAAAGAAGGGATTTCCTGAAATAGGAGAAATTGTTCTCTGTAAAGCTGTTAAGATTCTTCCCCACTCTGTTTTCTTAGAAATTCTTGAATATAAAGATAAGCAGGGAATGCTTCATATTTCAGAAATTTCATCAAAATGGATTAAGAACATAAATAATTATGTTCAGGTTGGTCAAAAATTAATATGTAAAGTTGAAGATATTGATAAAAAAAAGGGTTATATTGACCTCAGTCTTAAAAGAGTGAGTGGTGGTGAAAAAAAGAGAAAAATGAAAGAGGTTAAAAAAGAGAATCGTGTTGAGAAAATGTTTGAGTATGCAGGAAAGAAAAAAAATGTCTCCATTAAAAATTTATATAAAAAGTATCTTAACAAAATTTTGAAAAATTATGAATTCTTACAATTATTTTATGAAGATTTCAAAGAACATGGTGAAGAAGTCTTTAAAGAATACAAGTTTAATAAAGAATTAAAAGAAGAGATTATTGAACAATTTAAGAAAGCAATAAAGAAATCAAAAGCAACAATTAAAAAAGAAATAAGATTCATTAGTGAAGGAAAAGAAGGGATTAATAATATTAAAAAATTCGTTAAAGAATTAATGAAACTTGAAAAAGGATATAATAAATTATCAATAAAATATATTGATTCACCAAGATACTTGCTCAGTATTGAATCAAAAAACTATAAACAAGCAAATAATTTCTTTGAAGATATTATGGAAAAAATTGAGGAATTAAAAACAGAATATAATATAAGGTTGGTTAAATGATTAAATACTGTAAAAACTGCAAAAAATACACTCTTAAAAACAAGTGTGATGAGTGCGGAGAAAAAACAATCAAAAAAACACCAGCAAAATTCAGTGTTAAAAAAGATTATTCAATTCAACGACTAAAGATAAAGGGTTATTTATGAAAAAAGTAGAATTTGATTTTACCAAAAAAAAGAATTTAAAAAACAGTATATTAGTTGAAGGAGTTAATGGTGTTGGGAACATAGCCAACATAAGTGTTAATTACATTATTGAAAAAACTGGTGCTGAATTAATTGCAAGAATATACTCGAATTGTTTTCCAAACGCAGTAATTGTTAATGAGGATTCATTAATTGATTTGCCGCATTATTCTCTTTACTACAAAAAATTTGGTAATAAAAAAGTATTATTCCTTAAAGGCAATTTTCAGCCTGAAGATTCTTATAAAAACTTTGAAATTTATGAAAAAATAGTTAATAAGATGAAAAAAGAAGGAGTGAGCGAGATAATAACTGTTGCGGGAATCGCTCTACATAGTGCTCCTGAAAAAATAAAACTTCACTGTGTTACAAACAATAAATCAATTCAGAAAAAACTTAAGAAATATGATTTAATATTTGATGGTTCAAAAAGTGTGGGTTTAATAATAGGTATGGCTGGATTACTTCTTGGTTTTTCAAAGAGAAAAAATATTGATGCGTTCTGCATACTAGTCTCCACCTGGGCGCACCCGAATCATTTAGGAGTGAAAGAAAGCAGGAGAGTAATAGAATTCTTAAGCAAATACTTAAACTTTGAAATAGATCTTAAAGATATTAATGAAGATATTAAAAAAATAAATATTACTAAAAAAGAATTATTTAAGAAAGAAGAGAAAAAAAAGAATCGATATATTGGATGAATTAATTTTATCCTAACCCGACAACATGTACGCCTATACCTTCTCCACCAAAATCTTGAGAATAACTGTATCCTGCTTCAGCTTCAATACTTACTTCAGTCGGTTGCTCAACTTCTCTAACACCTAAATGAAGAATATTGGTTTTTCTTCTTCCTCTAGTCATCCATAATATTCTTCTCTGACTGGCGAAACGCTCGCTTAATTGTTCATAAATTTCTGTAAATTCACTATCTTCCTCAAAATTCTCCGCCTTAAATTCACACTTATTCTTTATTCCTGAATCAAAAGCACTCACTAATTTCTCAAAATCAACCCTGTAATAATTAAATATTTCATCACCACCAACTCTTTCCCACGGAGAATTAGGTTCACGACTGTTATAAAAAATTAAGTTCTTATCAATCTTTAATAATACATATCTGAAATAATTATCATTAATATCTGTATTGTCATAATAATCTATATATCCATTGAATTGGTTGTCCAAAACCAAGCTTACTGTGAAATTCTTTATCTTGTCAGGAATCGTAGTCACTGTTTCATAACTTGTTTCTAACTTAACTTTTATAGGACTATCAGTGTACTCAATAGGTGTTGATTCATACTCTCTGTCCCGAGGCGGCTTAATTAATAAGATTTTTGAACCATTCGCTACATTGTCATAATAAATTCTTGCCCTTATATTCGTAATAAATAATTCTTCTCCCCCAGCAAGTTCAGGTGCTGTTAAATCCCAGTTAAAATTATCATCATAAAGAGGTTCTGATTTATTCTTATGACCTTCTATCTTATCAATCTCTGTAATATCAATTTCTGGTTCTAATGCATCAGTATTCAATAATACTGCTCTAACATTTTTCATATCATTCTCTGCACCATTCAATATGTTAAGAGTGGCACGAGTCATTTCTCCACTGTATAATTCAGTGTCTCTTATAGAGAATTCATCAGTAACTGCAAGTGTAAGAGAATAATCATCAACAACATCAGAATATGTCTGAACCACTTCTCTCTGTCCTCTTCCAGTACATCCTGCTATTAATACAATAACAAGAAGCATTATTATTGATTTCTTCATCCTTCAAGAACCTCCAGAGTAATGCCTAATAAGTCAGAACCACTATAACAATAAGTATAGTTTGTTCTTAATATTAAACTAGTTAATAATTCTTCATTAATTCTCTCTTCATCAGGGTCTATTCTGAAATTCAATGTTTCATCAACTGCAACTCCATAATCATTCCCTTCATCAGTATAGAATTCAAACCTGCAGGTAGCGTAATCATCTGGCATGACAGGACATTCTCCTTCTGCCACAGTCTCGACTCTGCGCTCTCGGGTTGAAAAACTGAAAACACTGTCAGGATTTAACAACTTTATAACTCCGCTGCTTAAATAATTATTATCCAATCCCTGAGATCTTGATTCATACACATAACCTTCATCAATGTTTTCAAAACCAAACTTTGGCCTGAGATAATCTTCTGCTTTAAAAGACTTTAAATCAGTTATAACATAATTCAAAGGACCTGTATCAGTTCTTGAATTCATAGGAATTCCCACCTCTCCAGGCTTAACTGTAAAGTCTGCAATATATTCTTGTGAGTAATCATAACAAATCTCAAAATATAGATTAAATCTTCTTGCTCCTTCAGGTTCTATATCAAACTCCCATACTCCTCTCTCATCAAAACTCAAGCTTCCAGGATTATTAGGGTCAGGAGTTACATCCAAGAACCTGGTTGAAGGAAGGAGTGATACACCAATATTTTTTAACTCATTATCGTAACAATTAACAACTTCCAAACTTGCTGTAGTTACATCACCTACTTCCATTGCCGAATCATCAATAGATGGAACTAAAACCACTCCAGGAGCAGTGCATATTTTTGGATTAGTATGCCTTCCGACATTGACTGAGACTTCATCTTCCACTTCTTCTCCACCACCCAGAATATTGCATCCCATGCTCAAGATTATCATACTTATTAATATTAAACTAATATTTTTTTTCATATCTTATCAACCTCCACTATCATAACAAACATTAATTATTCCTCCAACTCTCACATCATCAGCTGTATGAGCACTCACTCCCTGAATATTATTATAAACATGACTGAGTCCTGAAGAACCATTATAAAAATATAAGTCTCTGGTTATTTCCTTCACAGGATCACATCCTGAATCCAGTATGTTTATTTCATACTCAACTCTTAAAACTGGTTCAAAATCATCATTGTTTTCCTGACAGTAAATAAGTTTTCCTGCAGTATTTTCTGATGCAGGATCAAGATTTTCATAAAATCTCTTAACACGCCTGAAATCAACCTCGCCTTTTTCAGGACCAACAAAATCTCCTGTAATATTATTGGCTGCGATTATACTGTTACATCCAGAATCTCCACTATTCACTGTCCTACCAGTATTAGTTAAACCAGATGGAGTAAGCAAGTCATAATTCACTCCACCAGGCTTATTAAGACTTACTTCCCTGAATGATTTAGAAGCATTAAGCACGGATACTGAATAATTAAATACTAAAAAATTTGTGCTATCATGATTCCATACATAAATGAATAAGTCAGTCTCATCATTACTTTCAGAAGGAGATCTTAAAAACACCATTACTGATGCATCTTCACCTTCATTTATTAGTTTAAATGATTCATTACTGTAATAATCAATACGCTTAAGATATGCAGGGTATGTGACACTAGCATCCATTGTATTACTGACTTTGTATCCTGTCGGGAATACTTCATTAAAGAATTGTATGGATGAATCCCTTAACTGCAGAAAACATTTATCTTTTATCCATTTTTTAGGAATAGGGTATTCAGGAATATTAACATCAGAACAATCACTCACACTCCACCTTGCTTCATAAGGTAATTCCACTAAGTAATATTTTTTATTCAAGCCAACTAAGTCTCCTTGTTTTTTGTATTCATTTATACTATCATCACTTACAGAACTAACAGGATAAATACTGCGACTTACCGGAGAATAACCAACATCAAGTCCTAAAAACTTGTCCTCATCATCCTGATTAGTTACTGAAATAATCTGAAGGAATTTATCCTCCTTGTATAATTCTTTAATCTCAGATTCTAAAACTATGTTATCATGACTAAAACTGATTGATTTCGTGTCAGTGTTTGCATCAATTGAGCAAGAATCAGGCTGTTTTGTGCTCGCTAAAGGAAGCATATTTCCTCCTATATTAGAAACTTCTGTCTCTTCCTCTTCAGGTATGCTTTCAGGATTAGGAACAACAAGAATATCATCTTCACCAGCAAGACTATACCTATACTTTGTTTTCAAGCGGAAAAAATAAAGTTTTGATATATTAACAGGATCAGTTGACTGCATTTGATAAGTTAAATGATTAACTTCATCACTTAGTGTTGAAGGATACAACCATTTAAGAACGTATCTCAGATTCTCAGTCTTGTTTCCAACACCCAAGTCAGGGAATTCATCATAAACATAACTAATTATGTTGTCCAGACTTACAGCCCTGAAATCTTCAGTTTCGCATTCAGAAGCTCCTCCAACCCATAATACTTCATTCAAAGGAGAAGTGCATTCATCATCTTCCCATGCTTCGCATTCAAAACTTTCATGAATACACACTGTACCTTCAAGAGGATTCTCTAAATCCTTATCATAATATTCAAAAGCTTTCATAACATCCAAGTATCCAAGCTGTGAAACTGTTTCATTAGCAGGATCATCTCCTAAACCCCCAAAAGTTCCGACATGCCTTAATCCTTCAGGATAACCAAGAAGGAATAATGCTGGTTTTGTAGGCAATCCTTTCCTCTGATTAGTGACTTCATACTTCACAGGGAATTGAGAACCCGAATCACTTATGATAACAGGTTCATCAGTTGATGTTCTTATTCTTAAAGCACCCGCACTCCTTGTTGCAATACCACTAGTTTCTTCAACACTCCCCATAGTTCTCAACTGCCTCTGATACTCATCCTCTGATATTGCATAAACTGTCTGAACAAGTCCTGAACTATAATCGTACGAGATTACGTACTCAAAATTATGGGGATAAGCAACATTACCTATCTCCTGATATGACGGGCTTCGAATAGTCCATAAGAACTCGACTTCTTCATCAGGATACATTGTGCCAAGCACATGAGTATTAAATAATTCACCATAATCATCCGCGAACTGCGGGTTCGGTGTGTTAAAAACATTTCTCTCTTCATAAGGGTGCCGAACTCCTTCATACTCTCTGCACACTCCTCCCTCCATCCTGTACTCTTTTCCCTCAATAATATAGAAAGGACCTACATTCTTCAACTCAACCTTAACATTCTCAGCAGGCTGTCCTTCAACACTATTCCTGAGAATAATACTGAAAGGAGTGTCCACGCCACTATATACAGACCTTGTTTTTAATAATCCAGGATAACCAAGAATACAAATATCCTCATTCGCACCACATTTTGTTTCAGTAGTTTCTGAAGCATTCTCTCCCCCTCTTGCTGTCTGGAAACCAGTGATTGTGCATCCTAAACAAAAGATTACGAACATTATAATGAATAATTTCTTCCTCATCATACCGTGCCCCTGTCACAATTCTCAACACTGAATGTTGTTATTTTAGTATCATAAAAATCATAAATTGAATCCGCTCTCACCAAATAAGTGTTTTTCTTAACACCCATAACATCAACATTTGTAAGATTAAGTTTACATAACAAAATATCATCCGGCTTCACAGCATTCTTTGATTTACATACAGTATAATTCAATTCTTCAACCAAATCTTCACAAACATCACTACTTCCAGGAACATTAAGTGATTTTGCTTTGCTTAATTCATCAGAAACAGCCATATAAGGGTCTTCATAAGCCTCAACACTCCTTGTAGCATTCATTTTAGCGCATAAATTATTGTTGCATTCAAAATCAATTTTTTCATACTCACTTACATCCATTTCTATACCCCATCCTGCAGCACTTCCTACAGCATGACTCTCAATCTCTTCCTGATCGAAAGGAATACATCCATAGAATGTTTCCTCCTCTCCATCCACTATTACTGTCTGATTAGCAACTAAGTCTGGAGGAAGGAATAAGTAAATATCAGGATTCATAACAATACCTCCTTCTTTCTGACCCCAACCCACTTTTAGTGTTACAGTACTTGTCATGTCATCAATAGGTTGCTGTCCCACACCCATATCTATTCTTACTCTTCCAAAACTATTAATTGCGCTCGGATTCCCAATATTCTCTGGATACAACAAGTAATCCTCATAATCAACAAAAGTTATTGGGAATATACTTGTACTATGATAACTAAGTATAACATCTGTTCTTAAAGTACATGTCTGAGTTAATACGTCTTCAGGAAGAAGAGTTGTAAAAAAAGTTGTTAACGGGCGTGAAGGAACTCCTTTAGCAAGATTCTCCTGCTCAAAATAACAATAAGTCTCATCATAATCATCAATATCCGCACTCCGACTAGTGCATGCTTCATCAGCAAATCTTACCCTACATGGATCTTCAAAACCATAAAGAGGAAGTTTGTTCTTTAATGACTTAGTCTCCACCCAAATATTCTCAAGCCGGTACTTCGCCAAGTTCTGCAATTGAACCTCAAGGTCAATACGTGTGCTATCGCACATTCTTCCTCCAACACTCACTTCAGTCCTTATGACTTCATCAGTAACTTGTTCAGCACTCGGACCCACAGGAGGTTCAGTAGTTCCCTGATGAAGAATGAAGCGACGCGTATAAGTTTCAGGACTTAATGCTGCGGCTCCAACACCTGCTTGAGCACCTGCCTGAGCACTTCCCATAGTAACAAAAGCAAAAACATTGCTGTAAATAGTTGGAAAAAAACCACTTAATGGAATGATTGCGATATTAGCTACAGCCAGTATATAGAGTCCTGCAGTATTTTCTGTGAAAAGAAAATTATAAGTCAACAATAATGAAGGAGCAAGAATAATTAACTGCAGAATAAACCCAAACAAGCTTCCACCAATCAATGAGTAAGGAGTGGTGAGAAAAAACCATGAATGAACATAAACAAGTGATGACATAGCATAATATTTACCAAGACGATTAGGCAAATCCCCCATCTTACTTCCGAAAAAACCAACATACAATGGGTTAGTGAATCCTTCAGGAGTGATTGCGTGAGCAGCAGTTCCTCCAATCAAATAAAAAATACTGATTACGAAAGTCCAGAAAACAGCACCAACTATAATCTCTGCAATGAGAGGCGCAAATTCTGGAACAAAATACGCGATTAATCCAAGAACTAAAAAAATTAATGGAATTGCCAAAATCTTCATTATTCTGCCCATCTTAATTTCAACCATTTTATGACAACCTCACTAATGCCAAAAAAAGCATTACTAACGCGATTCCAAGCCCAATCCAAAAACCAATTCTAGTCCAATCAATAAGTCCTGACTGGAACATTCCCGCAACAAAAGGAATTACAACAAAAAACGAAATAATAACAAGAAGCCATGAAATGAGGCCTCCAACACCAAACTTTCTGGCACCTGACTCACGCCTCATTCGTCTCTTAATATAATCATGCCATTCTTTTTCTTTATCTGAGCCTTCTAATCTACTAATCTCCGCATCATCATATTTTGATACATTTTTTAAATACTTTTTTTCTTTCTCAGTAAACGCCATTTTTTTTTACTAATCCTCTTTAATAATTAATTCATTAATCTTAAATCTTCCGTCATCACTATGTATTTTAATATTATTGCCTGTAGTTTTTAAATCATTTGTGCTCAGACTCATAGTAATATTTCCAGTATATAATTCATTGCTTGGTTTTGTGTAAGTCACGCTTGTCGGGATTATTGTGAATTTCAAATCACCCGGCTCAAATATTTCAGTAAGTTCAAACTCAAGAGTCAATCTGTCAGAACGCCTGAGTATTTTTTCAGACAAGTCAAACACGACATACTTCTCTGCAGGACCCGTAGTGCTTGAGTAAAAACTCATGTTAATATTACCAAAAGTGTACGACGCTCCAGGATTTGCTTTGAATGAAACAGTATTCTCCTCACTTAGTGAATAATCCAATGCATTAAAAGAGAGTGATGACCCAGTACCCTGCTCAAGACTTCCAGTCCATGCAGTCTTATTATTGAATAATATGTTGAACTCTCCGCCACTGCTCTCAATAACATTTGTTGTTAACCCTATTACGCCTGCATTAACTTCTTCACCGCTTAAGTAAAAATTCTGCATAGTTCGCTCTTTTATTGGAGAATAAACATATTCATAAACACTTATCTTCTCAAAACCACACTTTTGTGTCTCCCAGAAAACATAACCCCCGAAATCACATTCTATCCTAAGATTATAACCAAGAGTTTCGTAATTCTCACGACTGATATTAATGAATACTCTGCTGTTAGGAATAAGGGAAGTCTTATGCAGTAAAGTATTATTAAGAGTTACTCTTAAGTCCGGACTCCCCCGAATATTTGTTGTTATTACTTCAACACTATAAGACTGGGAGTCAGGACTCGCTAGTCTTAAATCAACATTCTTGTACTCATTGATTAATAAGTTAGCATTAAGGATTTGGGAGCCGTAATTCACGATACTATTGCGAGTGGAGGGGTAGTCAATACTCATTCCGGGAAGGGACTGTTCATCCAGTAATTCACCTGTTCCTCTGCCCACTATTCCAATACTTTCTTCTTGAAAAAATATGTTTTCAGGAATAGTAACTATTCCCCCGTTTTCGTCCTCTTCCTCACCATATAAGAGTTCGTATCTCTGCTGGGGCTGAATCCATAATAAGAACCATATGAAAAGCGCGAGAGCAACTAATAATATAGTTGGAACCGCAGTCTGCCCCTTCTTAACCATGGATTATTTAAAAACAATAATATTTTATAAGTCTTTTCTCAATAAGGAGTATTAAAAAAAAAACAAAAAACTTTCAGAGTATTAAGCAGCAGGACCATAATCTTCATAATAAATATGATTAACATACAGCATTTTTCCGGGCAGGAGTTCTGACAAGTCAACGATTCCTTCAACTAATAAATCATTAACAAGCACGTCGTGTTTTCCAGCGTATAACTTTACTTAACTCCTTCACTTCTTTTATTAACAAACCAACTAATGGGAGAAACTATTTATAAGAAACTTCATCCCCAGTGATTATTAAAAAAAAAAATAATTTAGCGGAAGAGTAATAATAATCTTTTATAAAAAGAGTGATAATAAAATATTGTTATGAAAGTTAAAAAACACAAAAACTTGCTGCCAAAAATATTTTATGAATCACTGAAGAAACGAGGAATTAAAGAATTCAGACCGCCCCAGAAGCAAGCGCTTGATGCAGGAGTACTTAATGATACAAATATTGTTCTAAGCAGTCCGACAGGAAGTGGAAAAACCATGAGTGCGGAGATGGCTTTCATAAAACACTTCACTCAGGAGGGTAAGACTATTTATATAGTTCCACTTAAGAGTCTTGCAAGCGAGAAATACGAGAGTTTCAAAGAAAGATATGATGACTATGGTGTGAAGACAGCAATAAGTGTTGGAAAACTTGACAGTCAGGACCCTTACTTGGAAGACTATGACATAATCATAAGCACGAGTGAAAAAGTTGATAGTTTAATAAGGCATAAAGCAGGTTTTTTGAAAAAAATAAGTTGTGTGATTATTGACGAAATCCACTTAATGAATGACACTAATAGGGGTCCAACGCTTGAAATACTCATAACACGACTCAGAGAAATGCTTCCAAAAGCACAAATAATAGCACTAAGTGCAACAATAAGTAATGATATGGAGATAGCTGACTGGCTGGATGCAAATCTTGTTAAAAGCGATTATCGTCCTGTAGAATTACGCACAGGAACACTACTTCATAATAAGATTCATCTTGAGAATGAAGAATACAAAGTTGAAGAAAAAAGTAGTCCTGAAAAAACAATTCTTCATGACACTCTCCAGAAAGATAAGCAAGTTATTTATTTCCTCGGGTCGCGGAGGAATGCTGAAGCACTTGCAAGAAGATTATCAAAAATGACTAAGGACTTTTTGAAAAAAGATGAGAAGAAGAGATTAAAAAAATTAAGCAATGATGTCAGGAAGGTTCTGGAGAAACCGACGAAACAATGTATTAAGTTAAGCAAGTATATGAAGAAAGGATGCGCATTTCATCACGCAGGACTCGTGCACGAACAGCGTAAGATTATTGAACAAGCATTCAGGCAGAGACTGATTAAGACAATATGCGCGACTCCAACTCTTGCAGCTGGAATAAATTTGCCGGCGTTCAGAGTCGTGGTGAGAGACCTCACTCGTTTCAGCCCCAAGCAAGGAAGATATTATTTGCCAGTATTGGAAGTCTTCCAGATGTTCGGCAGAGCGGGTCGTCCTGGACTTGAAGAGTACGGTGAAGGATTAACGATTGCAAAAACAAGTAATGACATGGAAGAAATATTTGAGAAGTACATTAATGGAAGTGTTGAAGAAGTCTACTCCAAATTGAGTGTAGAACCAGTACTTAGAACTCATGTGCTTGCCCTGATTTGTGATCGTTTCTGCAACTCACGTGATTCAATGTACAGTTTTTTTGGAAAAACTTTTTTCGCCCACCAATATGAGAATATGGACAGATTGTATGACTTGCTGGATAAGATTATATCATTACTCATAGAGCTTGAATTCATTGAGCAATCCAATAATAAGTTCCACGCTACAAGGATTGGTATGCGCATTAATGAATTATACTTGGAACCACTCGCAGCAGATATATTAATCAGGACGATAGAGTTGACTAAAAAGAAGAAGCCATCCACATTAGGACTATTACATTCTATCTGCTTCACTAAAGAAGTGGGAAGATTATTAAGGATTAAGAAAAATAATATGGTGGAGTATCATAAGATAATGGACTCATCAAAATTAATACTTAAGGAACCAAACCCTTTCAGTTACGATTATGAAGATTATTTGAAGAGTATTAAGACAGCGAAAATGTTCTATGACTGGATAAATGAAGAAGACTACACAAAACTGTCAGAAAAATATAATGTTTCTCCTGGAGACGTTCATTACTTATTATACAATGCTGACTGGTTATTATACAGCATGTCCGAACTCGCAAGACTCAAAGACAGAAAAGACTTAATTGGAGTACTGCACGCGTTAAGAACAAGAGTGAAGCACGGAGTGAGTAAAGAATTACTCCCACTAGTAAGTATTAAAGGAATAGGCAGAGTGCGCGCAAGAAGATTATACAAGAAAGGAATAAAGAATGTTAAAAATATAAAGAATAGTCCTGAAAAAGTCAAGAAAATACTCGGACCAGTACTAGGTGAGAAAATAGTTAATCGAGCACAGCAGTGAATTCTTCACTAACAGTATAAGTCTTACTATCATTCACAAAGACAACGCTTACGGTGTTTGAAGTTTCACAATCCATCTCCCAATAAGGAATAATTATTTCCCAACCACCATAACTATCAGTAATACCAGAATACTCCGTGCCACCAATACTAACAAATACTTCTTCACCCACTACAGGAGCCTCACTGCCAATCATGCTTAAATTACCCCTGACCGTCACAAAAAAACTAGTGTTAAAAGGCGGAAGACTGCCCAACTCACTACTGCGAGAAGAAGAACACTCACTGCTCCAATCACTCGGAGCACTAATATAACAATAACCATCCCAAACACTATCAATATCACTATCAACCGCGAGTCCATCAACACAACTGCTTAGTCCACAACTATCACTACTATCCCACAAAAAATCATTACTAGTATCAACATGATAATTGCTGCATCCAGCAGGAGAGAAACCACAAGGACTGTTTAAAAAAACTCCCTCTTCACAACAAGAAGTATCATTACCAAACAAATCACTTATTTCATCATCACCACAACAGCGAGGGAAATCACCACTAACATCACCAAAAAACCAGGAATAATCATAAAGCTCGCAAACACCCCTATTAACATCAATAGACTCATTAACAAAAACTCCTTCATGACAGAAAAAACTCGTATCATTAATCGTGCCGTTATAAAAAATGTCACCAACACCATCATCACCACAACACGAGCCATTAGTTCCAGTAATACTCCCAGTAAACCATTCATAATCATAATCTTCGCAAATATTCTGATTCAAATCAATCTCTTCACCAACAAAAACACCATCACTGCAGAAAAAAGAAGTATTACCAATAGTACCATTATAGAAGTCATCACCTAAGCCATCATCGCCACAACAAGAACCACCAACACCAGAAACGGGGCCCGTAAACCAATCAAAACCACCCGCCCTACATGAATATTGGGCATCGTCAGGGTCCAAGACCCCCCAATAACAAGTAGTGGATGAATTATAGAAATAATCACCTACACCATCATCACCACAACAAGGAGCATTATTGCCATTAATGCCACCAGAATAACCAGCACACTGACCATCACTGTTATCGCCCCAACAAACAACATCACCATTACGTCTCAAAACACAAGTATGATAACTTCCAGCACATATATCCAAAGCATCTCCTCCATTATAATTATTATCTTGGTTATAATTACTAAGACCCTGGCAAACAACATTACCACTATTAGTTAAAATACAAGTATGATAACTCCCCGCAATGACACTTACAGCATCACCATTATTGTAATTATCAGTCGAACCATAATAATTATTCCCCCAGCAAACAACATTACCACTATTAGTTAAAACACAAGTATGCGTATACCCAGCACTCACACTTACAGCATCACCATTATTGTAATCATTAGATTGGCCCCAGTTATTACCCCCCCCAGCAAACAACATTACCACTATTAGTTAAAACACAAGTATGCTGTGATCCAGCACTTACTCCTATTGCATCACCATTAGTGTAATCATTAGATTGGCCATAACCATTATCTCCCCAGCAAACAACATTACTCTCATTAGTTAAAACACAATTGTGAGTACTTCCACTACTCACACTTACAGCATCACCATTATTGTAATTATCAGTCCTCCCATGATAACTACTCCCCCAGCAAACAACATTACTCTCATTAGTTAAAATACAAGTATGATAACCCCCCGCAATGACACTTACAGCATTACCTTCATTATAATCTGAAAATTGACCCCAGCAAACAACATTACCACTATTAGTTAAAACACAGGAATAATCCGATCCAGCAGCAACAGCAACACCCATCTCAGGACTCTCCAACCACCCATAACCCTGAGCCTCACAAAAACCCTTACTTAAATCAGCTTCAGTTGAAAGCCATCCGTCATAACAAATATGAGTGGAGTTATAGAAGCCATCCCGGATCCAGTCATCACCGCAACAGGAAGCGCCAAAACCAGTGGTAGAGCCAGTTAGGAATTCATAACCAGCATCTTCACAAATAAACTGAGTATCATCAACACTACAACTATGAGATGAATTATAGAAATAATCACCTACACCATCATCACCGCAACAGGAAGCGCCGGTGCCGATTTCATTAGTAAATGAAAAATCATCAAAGTAAACAAGTGATTTACCATGACCATAACTCCCAAAACTAGCAACAGAACTTTCTAACTCTGTCTTTGTATAATTTACTTTATTCCACTCTGACTCACCATAAGTTGTAATAAAAACGTCCTGAACATTGCTGGAATAATAATTCCACACATCCTCCTGCGACTCATCATAAACCATTATACTATTACTATCCTCATTATACGTGGCATCAACACTTTTATATAGAACACAATAATCAATACTTCCTAACTGAACATCACTTGAATCATAAAACCTTAACTTGACATGAAGGCGGGCCGCGCCGCCGCTCTCATCAACATAGTAACTGCTACTGTCGGGCCTGTACCAAAAAGATAAATTTGAAACAACGAAATCAGTGTAGTTCTCCAACCTAATCCTGTTATGATTATCACTATTATCAGAGTTCTCTAACCCGAACTTTAAACCATAAGAACCATCCTGCTTAAAACTAGTTGTTGCTTCATACCAGTAAGTTGCGTAACCGCCATCATTTACCATAATAAAATCCCAATAACTCAGATCACCTGATTCAAAATCATCAGCGAATGAAGAAAAGCCAGTGAACCAATTATAACCCCATGCCTCACAAGTTGTTTGATTATCGTCAATTGATTCATCAGAGAACACGCCGTTAGTACAAAAATGAGATGTGTCATTAATCGTGCCATTATAAAAATCATCAACCAATCCATCATCACCACAACACGCCGAGTTATTACCAGTCACACTACCAGATAACCAATCATAACCACCTACCTCACACTCTGACCTGGAGTCATCATAACCAGCGAAAACACTAGAGAAAAATAAAAATACAATCAAGAATAAAAACAACTTCTTCAACTCACAACCACCTCACTTATAGTGAAAACAAAACCAGAACAACCCTCCTCATACTGACAATCACTAATACACTCCGTAGATTTCTGCCCACTCGGCAAAGTAATCGTCACACAATGACTCTCACCCTCACCCAGACTAGAAAAAGAAATAGTAGTCGCACCACCAGGAGGCAAAGGAGAACCCAAACCAAACTCAGTCAAAACACCATCAATAACTAAAGACACATTAGATACGGTGTCACAACCAACATTACTAACAGTCACACCATCACCACGAACAGAGACAATACTCAAACGAGAGCAATCACTTCCTGGAGCAGCACCAACACTGCTTCCCACACTCTCCTGCAAAGAAGACTGAACATTACTCATCCAAAAAAACGCGACACCAACAGCACCAACAGTCATCAAAGATAATAATACAATTGCAATAATAGGAGTCACACACTTACGCATAAATAAAAAAGAAAAAAAGGAAACAATAAAAAAGTTATTATTATCCAGGATTATAATGAGTATTGTTTAAGTCATGTCCGTACATTGGCCAAGCACTGTTTAAATCTGTTGAATCAGTTGTGTAAAACACTAATTTATCATCCATAACGTAAGCAGCATCCAGATATCCATCATTATCAATATCTTGTATTGCTAAGCCTCCTACACATTCATAATCGCAAGGGATTCCGATTCTGCTCAGGACTTTTCCGTTTCCGTCAAGAGTTAATATATATGCGGATTCTAAGTTGCCGGAAACTATTATGACTTCCAAACCAGATGATGTTGTATCAATATTAGATAAAACAGGGTAAACATAATCATATGAATTATAAATTCCTTCATCATAATCCCATAATGAATTGCCTTCATTATCCAATGCTATTGTTTCATTCCCGCATTGAGCAATAATTTCTGTACTTCCATCCCCTGTTATGTCTCCAGCAGCTAGACCAAGACAATTTCCCATTCCCACATAGTTTCCAATAGTTGTGTTCCATATTTTGTTTCCTGTATTGTTGAAAGTATAAAGCTCATTCGAGTTTTTGGTTAATGCAATTATTTCATCACCCCCATAAGTTGAGTTAATGTCAGCTATAGCAAAAGTGTGAAAACTTTCATATCCTGTGTTATAATCCCATTCAACATTAAAATCCTTATTTAAGACTTTTAAACCATAATAATCCATGCTGCTTCTGCGCCATCCCGTGATTATTTCAGGCCCAGTGTTTGAACTTATTATTTCAGCAACAGTTGGTGTTCCAACACCCCAATAATGAGTTTTGTACAATGAACCATTAGGGTAGAATGAGTATAAGTCAGCAAGAGAACCTAGTGATATTAATGTTTCTAATAATCCGTCATTATTAATGTCACTTATTGCTAAGTTTGAGCGAATATTGCTTGAAATAGTTTTATTCCATATTTCATATCCTGTATTATTATAAATAAATAATCCTTCATGTTCCTGAGGATACAATAATTCTGAACCGCTGAAACTATTGTTAATATCTGCGGCTTTGGCACTACAATAATAACCTGATTGGTCAATAGAATCTATGCTTAAAATTATGCCTCCTGTACTGTTTACTAACAATAATTTATCATTATGAGGCTCACTTGTTCTGACGGAGAATAGTGTTTCTTTGTTATCATCATCTGTTATGTCAGAAATCTGAGGAATTACAGAAATTCCAGCTACTAAATTATCTACTAATAATTCATATTTATTCTTGAAATGACCAATCGTAAAATATGAATTAATATAATTAGAGCCTTTACTATTACTACAAGTAATATTTGCTGAATAAGTATCATATGTTGAGAAAGGACCTTGAGTGGTGCTTGCGTAATATGATGTTTCAGTCATATCATAATTATTGTTTGATATATTTAGAGTACAAGTTAGTGGGTTGATTGTTTCATATGTTGTGTTGAATAATATGGTTTCTGTTGGAAGAGATAATTCATTAGTAATGTCAAAACTTTTGAATAGTGATGGGACAAAATTACCAGAATAACAATAACCATCTGCTTCACCTAAGTCATTGTCACTGTCAGCATATAATCCTGTTGTTGAACTAATCGAGGTTATATTATCAAAATAACCTTCTGCATCTCCAAAAACTTCAATAGCAACAACCATTGACTTAATCTTATCCCACCCAATCTCAGGATAAAAATAATCAAAATCATAAGCAAAATCAAACAAGTAATCATGCCATTCATCAAAACCCTTAAATTTTAAGCATCTTGTAAACCATCTTTCCTGAGGTATACTATCACAAACACTCGCATCAACTTCAGTGTAATTATGATAAAAATTGTATTGTGAAATAACTTCCAAATCATCTCCAACAGGACTCGTTCCATTAAAGAAGTACGCATTAATAATGACTCTGAAAGAACTGCTTGAACTATTAATATAATTGCCAAAAATTAAAGAATCATTACTAACTATGTGACCTGAATTTGAACCATGATAAAAAGCAAACTGGTTAGTACTGCTTGATTCAAAATATAAAGAATAAGAACCATGCTGAGGATTATTACTATTAACTTCATAAAATTCTCCTGCTTTACTAAAACTCCAATTAGTTGTGTCCCCTGTTTCAAAACCCCTGTTAGTGAAAGGATTAGGTTCAATAATAGTGTGATTAAAGCATCCGCAGGTTAAGTCATCATCAAGAGAGAAATCCGTCTTATCCTCCCATTCAACAACAGTTCCGTCAATACCACAGTCAGCGAACCAGTAAGGAAGATTATTAATGCATTCACCATCAACGCACTCACAATAACTGCCTGCGCAGCCGTAAGAATTATTGCAGCCCATATATTCGCCGTCAGACAAAGCAACTTGTTCGCAGACACCACTAATGCAGTCAACAATAGTACAAGGGTTGCTGTCATTAGAGCAGTCATTTACAGTCTCGCACTCTCCTGCAAAACCTGCTTCTTCAGTTGATTCTCTGCTAGTCACGCACTCAATTACTCTCTGCCCACTTGGTAGAGTTATAGTCACGCAGTGTTCTTCATTAATAATTAATGATTCAGTGAAAGAAATAAATCCTGCCTCACCAGGAGCAAGAGACTGATCCAAATCATACTCGTATAATACTCCGTCAATAACAACAGATACGTTCTCAACAGTATCACATCCAGTATTAGAAACAACTACGCCATCCCCGCGCATACTAATTACTTGAAGGCGAGAGCAATCACTTCCTGGAGCAGCACCAACACTGCTTCCCACACTCTCCTGCAGGGAAGACTGAATATTACTAACCCAGAAGAAAGCGACACCAACAGCACCAACAGTCATTAGAGTAAGTAATACAATAGCAATAATGGGAGTCACAGACTTACGCATACCAATAATAAAATATTGCAAGATTATAAAAAAGTTATTAAAACATCATTTTTTTTGTTAAGTCATTATGATTGATTTACATATGCATTCAACAGCAAGCGACGGGACACTAACTCCAAAAGAATTAGTGAATAAGGCTAAGAGTATTGGTTTAAGAGCAATAAGTATTACAGACCATGACACTATTAATGGTGTTAAAAAAGTTGTTAATACAAAAATAATGGAAGTAGTGCCGGGCATAGAGATTAGTACTGATTATAAAAAACAGGAAATGCATATTCTTGGATACTATATTGACTTAAGTGATGAAATATTAATTGAGAAACTGGACTGGTTAAAACAGATGAGAGTGGAGAGGGCTGAGAAAATGCTTGAGAAATTGCAGAACATGAATATTGATATTAATCAGGAGGAGGTTTTTAAGAACAGGAAGATTGTGAGCAGAAGACATTTCGCTGACGCGCTTGTGAATAAAAAAATTGTTGATTCATACAAAGAAGCTTTCAACAAATACTTAGGCAGGAGAGGGAAAGCTTTTGTACCTAGAGAAAAACTTGGTTATAAAGAATCAATCAATATTATAAAGAACACTGGTGGTGTTCCAATACTAGCTCATCCAGGAGAGATAAGAACAAAAAAAGTGATGCCATTTATTAAACACGCTGTTCATCTCGGAATACTTGGTGTTGAAATCTTCCATCCTTCAAATAATGAAGAAATGAGAAAAAAATTAATGAATTATTGTAAAAAGAAGGATTTGCTTATAAGCGGAGGAAGTGATTTTCATGGTAAAGGTGTTAAGAACAGGATGGGTGTTGAAAATATTCCTTACATGTATTTAGAGAAGATTAAAGAGATTGCCCAGACAACTTAACCATATGAATAATATCTTCTTTTACTGAAAAAATTTCATTTGTTTTTTTATCAAGAGCATAAGCATTATCAAGTATCTTAATCTTTCCCCGTAATGATAAGAAGTCGTACCTGAACGGGATGCGGGGTTCATAACCCTTCTCATAGCATGATTTGCGAATCATTCTTAGGAGTTTTAAGCTTTTTCTGGGAGCATCCACTAATACTGTTTCATTACCATACTCATCCATATTATTCTTTTTCATTTTCTCAAGTTCCTCCCATTTAGTCTCCAAGTACGCCAGTTTCTTCTTAAACCATGATTCTTTCTTATAACTAGTATCTTCCAAATAAACAATAGTTGAGTCAGGTTCTGAAAAATATTCTCCATTCTCTAATTTTCTCTTCACCATTAAACGAGTAGTTCTGCAGAAATCATTAATCTTATCACTTAATTCTTCAGACAAGTTATCAAGTTCTTTCTCTAAATCCTCAACAAGCATAAAGAATAATTCTGATATTGATTATTTAAAAGAATTTTTTACCAGCACTGAGTGATTAATCCTCTCGCATAAGAATTTGAAGCATTCTACTGAAAGCTGGGCGTGTTATTAGTACTCCAACGCTTGTAGCAATTATTGTTGTGAGAGCAAATCCTCTGAGCATTCCAACACCCCATACAGCAAGAGGAATCATAATTGCTATGCTTGTGAAAAAGATTACGAAGACTATGAAAAAAGCATTCTTCACACGCTCCTTAATTGTTGACAACTTGTTTTTTCTTCCTTTATTAAGCAATTCATCAGTTATAACTATCTGGTCATCAACTCCTGTTCCAATACTTGCTATTAATCCTGCTATTGCTGACAAGTCAAAAGTCCATTTAAAAGTTACTGCAACACCAAGTGTTATTATTATCTCACTTATTGTTGTGATTATTATTGGAACTGCTACTTTAAGATTCTTATACCTTATATTAACAACTATTTCAACACCAATTATTGCAAGCAGGAATACAAAGAATATGTTCTGCAGGAATTCTTCACCAAGTGTTGAACTTATTGATTCAATACTATCTATTGACAAACTCACAGGAAGACTCGTGGTTTGGAGAATGCTTCTCATCTTGTTCATTTCATCAACTGCTTTTTCTTTAGTAGATGCACCCCCTGTTATTACAGGACTTCTTTCAGACACTCCCTGCAAGTCACTGCTTATTCTTAACTCACTGTCATCAATATATTCTCCGTCCAAGTAAAAACTAATTGACTGATTAAGATAACACCCTGATTGTGTGCAGTCCTCAACACTTAATGCTGAAGTAATATTAGCAAAGCGTTCAGCTCCTTCCTGACTTATACTGACTTCAAACCTGAACACGTAGCCACTCTTTGATGGTTCAACCATGTATAAACAGTTCGCGCCAGGTGGACAAACACTCACTATATCGTCTCCAGTAAAAACAGTCTCGTTACCTATTCTTGCTTCAAAAAATCCTTCGTTCTCCAATAATTCTCTTACTTCATCAATACTGACTGTTCCTGGAAGCTCAATAGTAATGTATTGTTTTCCGCTTAAGTCAGTTATACTTCTTACAGGAATTTCTTTAAAACCATAAATATTGAGGCGTTCAGAAAGTATTCCCATAACGTTTTCTAGTTCAACATTATCAAGTCTTCTTTCAGGACTGAGAATGATTCTTGTTCCCCCAACCACATCTATTCCAAAATCAATATTAGTGTTCTGAACACTCATTACACTAATGCCTAGAATAGTTTCATTATTTTCTGAAGAACTCATGAAAGGGTATGCTTCATAAGATTTCCAATAATAAGGAAAAACTTCCTCAACATAATTTATTCTTATTTTTGTTCCGGAAGGTATTCTTGATAATGCTCTTGACCAGTCAGACACGTCATTAATATCATAACCATTAATGTTTGTTATAATAACTCCTGGTTTTATTTCATCAGGTGCGGGAGAAGTTGAGTAAGTAACTCTAACACCTTCTAATCCAGTAACTGGACGTATTGCAAAAATGCTGAAAACGAACAATATTATCATTAATAGTATTCTCCAATCTTTGAAAAAGCGTGAAATATTCATTTCTTAACCACCTTCTCCAAATAAATTCTCTGGAACACAGCATTACCTAACCAAGTATTTATTATATCAAAAAAAACGCCGAGCAATAATATGAAAGCTATGTGCTTTATTATATAGACTGTTGAGAAAATGTACATAAGTGAATAAGTTACTACAGCAGCAGAATCCATTGTTAATTCAGTCTTGATTGCTCTTTTTATCCTGTTCTTCAAAGAATCATCTCTCCTTTTCAGTATATTTGTTGCTAATACTATATCCGAGTCAGTGCTGTAACCTATAATCATTAATAATGCTCCTATAGTTGCAACACTGAATTTGATTTCAAACAAATCAAGAAAAGCGATTATTCCAATAACATCAGAGATTGTGCTGAAAGTAATACTTAAGCTGGGTATTATATTCTTGAAGTAGTAAAAAGTCACTAGTGCTGTGAATAAGAATCCCAGGAATAATAGTTTTGTACCAAGAGATATAAAACTTGTTCCTATACTGCTTGACTGTCTACCGAAACTTATCATACTTTCTTCAATACTCATATCAATATATTGTTCCAAGTTATTCTTTATCTCCTCCCGAGTAATAGTCTCGCTTGCCTGAACCTGGTAACCAATTATTTTTGCTCCAAGATTATCATATAGTTGCATTACTTTAACATCACTCGTGTCCAGATTATTCTTAAGATAATTCTCCAAATCATTAGTGTTAATATCTTTTTCATAAGTCAAGGTGAAAGTCACTCCTCCCTCAAGGCTTGAATCCATATAAATAATAGAACCTTCACTCATCCAAGTATTGCCAATAATTATTAAACTAATCACTAAAAGTATTAATGGAACAAACATTATTTTCTTGTAATTCTTATAATAAAAATTTAATAATTTCTTAAACATAAACAATTATTTATAGACGTGCTTTATAAAAATTATCTTTTAGAAAGGTTTAAAAAAATAAAAAACCATTATTATTATTCATGAGTGAGTGCGGTTTTAACAATTATGGTATGACAATTAATTTATGGGTAGTCATGCCTCAAAAAACCGCTCATTACTAAAGATTCTAAAAAAAAAATTTTTTTTGGGGTGCGTGATGATAAAATGGTTCTTAGCTTAAAAAATAAAGGTTTGAAGTATAATTGTTCTGGAAGAAATCCTCTTATATTGTATAAGCAGGAATGGAGTAGTGCTGTTAATAAATTATTGAATAATATGAAAGAGGTTTCTCCTCACTGGAGTATTGTTGTTAATGAATGGAAGGAAACGATTAATCCTTATAAGAATTATAATAAAGAATTATATGATTATATCCTGGATAGTTCAGAAAGAATTAAACAATTATTAAGTGTAGAATATAATAATTTTAATAAAACTGATGAGAACTTAGAGAAGAGATTGTTAAAAATTGTTAGTGAGAAAAAGAAATTAGTTAAGAAAAAAAAGGATTATGAGGCTAGAATTATTAATTTATTTTCTTTCTCAAGAATATACAAGTTAATTAAAAATTATGATGATGAAGAAAAAAGAAATGATATTATTAATGAATGGTTGGATGAAGTGAGAACTGCTGAAGTCACTGAAGAATTTGCTATAAATAGTGATCCCACTCTTAGAACAATTAATGGATTGGATGAATACTTTTCAAACAATATTAAAAAATGTATTAAAGAACATGAAAACTCTGGCGAGAAATACAAACCACATAAGATTGAATGGTTGTTCATTCTTGCATGCCAGACTAATGAATTATTATATAGTATTTACAGTAAAAAATACAATATTGAAGATAAATTAACAGAGGATGATAAGAATAAAATTCTTGACTTTGTTAGATTAAACAATAGTTTGAGAATAGTTAGTACTGGTTTGATTAATCTTTATCTGGCAAGAATATTCGTAGATGATGATTTGAAATATAATGTTTTGAATAATGGTTCAATAAATATTTTTAAAGATGAAATAGACGAGGATAAAAAGAAGTATTTTATATGACTGATTATGACGAGATAATAAATGATTTGGAAGATTTGGTATCTCCAGATAATTTTGGAATAGTTCAGAAAGCTTATGAAGAAAGCTTCAAATTTAATTATCTTCCTTATGGTGAACTAATTCCTGAAGAGCAGAAGAAAAAAAACTATATTCATGCTCTTGAATTCATTGTAGAAAATCAGTACTTAGAATGCTAAAATTATTTTTTTAATTTCATTATTGCTTCAGCCAAGTCTCCGTGACTCGCGACAATCGCTTTCTCTGCTTCTTCCTCACTAACACCCGTCTTCTCCACCACAACATCAATATCTTCTTTCAATACTTCCGGCTCTTTTGACTCACGCGGCATCTTTTTCTCTTTCCCACTTACTTGAAATATTACTCTCCCGCCAGCATTCATACGACTAACGCTCGGATTAGTGATTACAACATCATGTTCTTTTGTGCGGATTATAACTTTCTCTGCACTAATCTCTTCAAGATTAAGATTCTTCATCAACTTTTTCATCATATTCGGATTCATTCCCGGCATCATAAAACATTATTAGATTTATCTTATTTTAAAATTTTATGGTTGTCACTGACTAATTATAAAGATATTTTTTAAAACTATTTTTTTTAGAAATTACTTTGTTGTGACAATAAAAAAATTTAACTCTCAGGCAGGATTAAAAAAATATATGGGAGATTATGATTCATTTAAGGAGGATATGACTCTTGAGGACAGACTTAATTCTTACAAAATCATGGATCAACTTAAAATTATTGAAGAAGATAAAGAATACAATTTACAAGATAATATTAATGAATTGATCAAAAAAGAATACAAATGGTTTTTTAAGAAAGAATATGATACTCCTTTCTTTCCGAAAACAACTACTTCTAAATATGGTTCAGTAATGGATGGGAGGAGAAAATTATTCGAATCAGTTATTTATTTAAAATCTTTTAAAAAAGGCACTGTTTTTGAAGAAGTTTTCCATTGGTGTTTATATAATGATTATTTTAAAAACACAAAAGATGGTGTGTACGAGAAATTAAGTCTCAGCGAAATAACTGAATTCCGCTCAACACTAACACAGCAACATTATATTATAGGCTCGCTAATTAAGATTCTTCTACCAGAACATTTTGATTTTTTTTTAAGCGTGAAGACAAGTGATAAAGAACTTTTCAGATTATTTGAAGAATATGGTTCTGCAACACTGGAAAAAAGCAGAAAATTATCAGAAGTTATTATTAAAAACAATGTTGAAGATTTCGAGGATACTATAATCAACCTTTTTAAATTATAATAATTATCTTATTAAAACATGAGTGACATGAGAGAAGAAATAGGAAAACTTCTCATTGATAAAAAATATGAGAAAGGAGTATACAAACTTTTTTGGGAATCACCTGGTTTCTGCGGGCATACGGTAGTAAGAATGTTAATTAAGACTTACTGGGAAAAAATAAAAAAAGAATTAAATGTTAAAGAAGATTATGATGAATTCTTTAAAAAAAAATATGAAGAAAACAAAAAAGAAATTGAAGAAATTAAAGAAACAGTTACTTTGCCAGGTGAACCAAATAATCAGACCAAAGTATTATTATGGTTGCTGAATGGATTAAGAAAATACGATTGGATTAAATCCGCAGATCCTAATTCAGGAGAAGAAAATTATTTTTCAGGAGATAATGTTTTTGAAAAATGTGTTAGGACAAATGGTTGGCTTGAGAGTACTGGGATTTTTATTCTATTATCATTATTTGGTTTTAACTCAAAATATGTTTCAACAAACATACCCGCAACTATCACTTCATCTGGAGATGAATTAATTGAAGAAAGAAAAAAACTTATCAATAAATTAATTAATGGTAAAGACTACGTAGTTATACTAAGTATTGGGGGATACCACTGGCTTGTTCTTGGCAGAATAACAGAAAAGGGTTTAATAAGTTATGATCCTAATCCTAAAAACGAGTACAGTCATGAAAAAGGAGAATTTTATTTTGCAACTTTTGAACCTGAAAAGAGTCAAATAAAAAAACTTAAAGAAATACTAACCCATGCATCCAATGATGAAGACACTGAAGACATAATCACTAAGTATGGAATGAGTTTCTGGAAACCATTCATAAAATTGTATCACATAGGACTTCTTATGGGCAGAGGATATATGCCTGAAGGACTCATAGATAATGTTGAGAACATTAAAATAATATATTACACTGACAAATTATTAAAAGAAATTAATGATAATTGTTCTCAAAAGTTTAT
>CAYWEY010000007.1:0-53921 GCA_964457955.1 Candidatus Woesearchaeota archaeon | reverse complement strand
GGTAAAAAAGCAAAAAATTCTTTGGACGAACTTCGTAAAAAGATTAAACCAACAATTAAAGAACACCACTGTTTCAAATCAAACGGTTTGAACAATATTGTTGACTTCTCAGAACAACTGATGAGTTCAAAAATAAGTGAAAAAAAAATAAATAAAGAATTCGAAGAATTCGTTGCTAAAAAAATGAGTGGTGAAGGAAGACTATTTCTGACGATTCATCAAAAATCAGAAGGAGCAAGAATATACATGAAAGGAAAAATTATTAAAAAAATTGATGAAGATACTTACATAATCAAGAGATTCATTAAAGGCAAAGGATACTATGATGGACTAAACATTAAAAAAGAGTCAGGCGATTATGCCTTAACAACTGTTAAAAAAGATGCTTTTTATGTAAAGCATGAATATTATTCAAAAAATGATGAAAAGAAAGGAACATATTACAATATTAATACTCCTATAGAGATATATCCTGGAAAAGCAAAATATATTGATTTAGAAATTGATGTTATTGAAGTAGATGGAGAAAGAAAAATAATAGATGAAAAACTTTTTGAAAAAATGCATAAAGAAAAAGTTATATCAAAAAAATTGTATGAAAAATCCAGGGAAATTACTGAAAAAATTGTGAAAGGTGAAATAAGTTGAAAGATGATTTAAAAAAATATATAATCAAATTAATTGAAAAAAAGTTAAGAATAAATGAAAGAGGTTTATTAGAGTATAGAGATATTAAGATTGAAACAGGAATATCAGAAAATGCTGAAGGAAGCGCTAAAGTAAACATTGGTGAAACAGAAGTAATAATTGGTGTAAAAATGAATGTAGGAACTCCTTATCCTGACAGTCCTGAAAGAGGGAACATAATATGCACTGCAGAATTCAATCCAATAGCTCATCCCGAGTTTGAACCAGGACCTCCAAGAGAAAACGCTATTGAATTAGCAAGAGTTGTTGACAGAGGAGTAAGAGAATCCGGAGCTATTGACTTAAAAAAATTATGCATCACAAAAGGTGAAAAAGTATGGAACATATTCATAGACATTTACATAATGAACCATGACGGAAACCTTATTGATGCAGCAGGATTAGGAGCACTTGCTGCTTTACTGAAAGCAAAAATTCCTAAAATGGATGAGGACAACAATGTTATGCACGGAGAATGGAGTAAGAAAAAAATACCTATGCAGAAAAAACCTATACCAACAACTTTTGTAAAAATTGGAAATAACATAATTGTTGACTCAGATTTTAAGGAAGAAAGCGTGATTGACGGGAGGCTTACAATAACAGGCTCTAGTGAAAAAGATGTTATTTACTCACTGCAAAAAGGAGGAGTTGAAGGCTTCACTCTTGACGAAATAAAGTTTTGTTTGAAAGAAAGTTTTAAAATACGCAAAAAAATAGCAAAAATTATTGAAAAATTATGACAAAAAAATACAATAAGTTCGAAAAATCCAGGATAATAGCAGCCAGAGCATTGCAGATAAGTATGGGTGCACCCCTGCTTATAAAACGTCCTGAAAAAAAGTATAATCCAATCAAATTAGCAAGAAAAGAACTTAAAAAAGATGTATTGCCTATAACTGTGGAGAAATAAATTATGACCAATAAAGAAGATGTTTTACTAGTATCCTTAAACGAGTATTTGAAAGCAGGCGTTCACATAGGAACAAAATTCAGCAATGAATTTATGAAAAAATTTATTTACAAAACCAAACCAAATGGTTTGAAAATAATGAATATTCAGCAAATCAATAATCGTTTAAGAATAGGTGGTAAATTCTTGGCAAACTATAATCCTGAAAAGATTCTTGTAGTTTGTAGAAGAGAGATGGGACACTATACTATAAGAAAATTCGGTGAAGTAACTGGGTGCAGAGTAATTGTAGGAAGATACTTGCCTGGAACACTCACTAATCCAGATTATCCTTATTTTTTCGAACCAGACATCATCATCTTATGCGATCCATGGACTGATCGTCAGGCTATGAAAGATGCTTTAGTTGTTAATATACCAATAATTTCTCTGGTGGGAAGCAATAATTCTCTGGAGAATATTGATTACGCAATACCCTGCAACAATAAAAGCGGAAAATCACTTCCATTAGTTTTTTATATTCTTGCAAGAGAATTCTTAAAAAACAAGGGTATTATTGAAAAAAACGAAGAATTCGAGTATAGTATAAATGATTTTAGTTCTCCTGAAGAAGAAAAATGATTTATCGTAAGGAAATAGTAAGAGGAGTATTTTATAACAGCAGCAGAAGAGACTTAATATCCCAGATAAAATCCTTATTCCTCGATAAAAAGTTCGGACCAGGAAAACTTCCTTCAAGAAAAAATACTAACAGAAATGTTATTGGATGCATTGTTCCTCATGCAGGATATTCTTTTTCAGGAAACTGCTCTGCTCACGCATATTATGAATTAAGCGGGCAGGTTATTCCGGAAACCATAATATTAATCGGACCTAATCATCAGGGAATAGGTTCTGGTGCAGGAGTTTTTCCTGAAGGAAAATGGATGACTCCACTTAATGATTTCACAATTGACAAAAGTTTTGTAAACAAATTATTAAAAAATTCTGAATCAATATCTTCAGATGAGTTAAGCCATACAAGAGAACACAGTATAGAAGTGCAGCTTCCAATGATTGATTTCATTTACGAAGGCAATAATCCAGAAATTGTTCCAATAAGTATAAGTTACAGTGATTTTGAAACAACAATGAGTGTTGCAAATGATTTATTAAATGCGTACAGGGATTCGGGAAAGAGAATTATTTTTATTGCTTCAAGTGATTTCAGCCATGTAGGTCCAAGTTATGGATATATGCCTTATGATAAGACAGGGGAAGAACTTAATGAGAAAGTGAAGATGGAGGATTTGAAACTAATGAATGCTGTTAAAAAAATTGATACTAAAGAATATTTTAAAATATTGGAAGAAAAGAAACTGACTGTGTGTGGGAGTGGAGCAATAGGTGTCCTAATGCATATTTTTAAGAAAATGAAGAACAAGAATATAGAAGGAAGATTATTAAAACAATACACGAGTGGAGAAATAACAGGAGAATATACTAATTTTGTTGATTACGCAAGCATAATATTTGAGACAAAATGAGTTATGAAATTATAAAAAATTATGTCAAGAATCTGATGAATCATCCAGGACACCCTTATAATCATGTCCTGAGAGTTTACAATAATATTAAGAAAATAAATATGGAATTTGATAAAGAAGTACTGTATCCTGCAGCACTACTTCATGACATGGCCCGCGCATACGAGAAAAAACATAATAAAAAATATAGGAAGAAAGACAATGATAAGAGAATCTGTCACGCAGAGATTGGTGCTGAATGGGCAAGAGAATACTTAAAAAATATTAATTATTCCAGTAGTAAAATAAAAGAAATTGTTCACTGTATAAGAGTGCATAGGTACAGCAAAGGATTAAGTCCTGTAACTATTGAAGCAAGAATACTGCAGGAATGCGACAGGATTGATGCAATCGGGGCTGTAGGAATAATAAGAACAATGATTCATAATCATAAAAAACCACCATATCATCCTACGATGCCTCTGCCCTGCAATCCAAACAATTTAGAAGAACAAAAAAGAGAGATTAATGACTGGAATTATGGAATTGACCACTTCTTCACCAAGTTGTTAAGAATAAAAGACAAGATTACTATTCCTGAAATCAAAGAAAAAGCTTTAGAAAGACATAATTATATGATAAAATTCTTAACTAATTTAGAGGCTGAAGTAATAAAAACCAATGAAGATTCTGCAAAAAAATTAGTGAGAATTATAAGAAAGAATTATGACAAAAAATTTTATGACACAGAAAACCCTTTCAAGGCGAATAATACATTAGTGGGAAGAATAATAAGAGAAAACGATTCATTCATAAAAGAATTCATAAATCAGCTCAAAAAAGAAGTTTTATAAAAAAATACGATATTAAAAATAATTATGGGACTCTTATCTGATTTCATAACATTATTAATAGTTATTAATCCTTTAAGCAAAATTATTGTATCAAGCAGTATTATGAAGAAGTTTAAGAAGCCTAAAGATGTTAAGCAGATTATTGATTACAGCAATCTTGTAGGATTAGGGGTTATAAGCTTCTTCGCAGTATTCGGGCCATTCATATTCAGAGAATTGTTCGGAATATCCAAACAGGCTTTAATGATTGCAGCAGGAGTAGCACTCATAATATTCGGAGTTAGTTACTTATTCACTGAAACCCTTACTGATTTCGGGAAAAAATACAAAAAAGACAAAACATTGATGTACTTAAGCATAGGAACCCCACTTATTGCAGGACCTGCGAGTATAAGCACTATCACTATAATTTCATCTGAATCCTCACTAACAGTTTCATTACTGCTTGCTTTTACAGCAGTATTCATAAACTATTTATTAATGAGTGTAGCTAAAGGAATAAAAATAGGGAAAGGAGTTAATAAAGAAATAGACTACTTGTCAACAAAAGTCACAGGATTATTCATGCTCTCTGTAGGAATACAATTCATAATAAATGGTATAAACTTATTAGTCTAGTCTGATTCTGGCAACATATTTTGGTCTTAAATTACTTTCTTTATGAAATCCTCCCTGACAAGTGAATAAGAAAAAACTATTCTCCACACTAAATTCATTACTAGGAAAATATTTTTCAAGCAGTTTATTAACACCTTTTTTTGAATACAAATAACTATTCACACCATTACCTGAGTTTATTTGCTCTGATTCAAAAAGAGAATCTTCATCCACAACAGGGTTAAATGCATCAATTCTGTCAAAAGTTAAGAACAAACTCTTCTCAGTAACTCTTTTTAATTCATTAAGAGCAAGAGGAATATCTTCTCCCAAGAAGTTAAGAACTGAACAACATATGGATTGATCAAAACTATTATCACTGTATGATAAATTTCTCACATCACCTTTGGTGTAGAATAATTTATTATCTAAACCTAAATCTATTGCATCATTAAGTCCTTTATTCACCAAGTCATCAAGCAATTCAATAGTATACACTTTATCAACACCTTTAGATAAAACATAATCCTTAAGTGTTTCAGGATGAATATAACCAATATTCAATAATTTTGCATTATTCAGCAAGTATGGCCTTATTTTATCATAAACCTGTACTGGTGTTTGATGAATTTTTTCACCCATATATTCTTCAAAAAAAGCCTTATTTGACTTCATTCTTAAAAAAAAAAGAAAAAATCTTATTTATAAATTTTTCTGAGTTTCTCTGAAAAAAGAGTGTATTCTTTTCTTAGTACTGCCTAACTTGGTGTTGGCCTTACTAACAAGCAGTCTTAAGTAATCATCATTTACGAAAACTTTGTTATTCTTAATTATTATTGTCTCCATATTCATTGTGCCTGTAATTTCAATTATTATTCTCTTGCTCCAACTGTTTATTCCTGCTCGCTTAATACCACTCTTTTTACAAAGCATTAAGAGTTTCCGCGCATTCTCAATATTACTGCATCCAATGTGAAGGATGAATGACTCCATCTTGAACCATAATTCAAGTTCTTTATCATATTCCTTAATCTTGTTTATTATGACATCAGGACTGGATTTTTCATGAGTTACATAATAAAAAGCGTCAGGAGTCTTAGTAACTCCTTCAGGAGTATTCACAAGCAGTATTCTTCCGCTGCAACTGCTTGTAGTATAAAAATCTTCTAATTTATTAAACTCGTCTAATTCTTTCTGAATATCTTTATCAATTCTTCCTATTCTTTTATGCTCTATATAATCCTTCATCGCATTATTTTTATATTGTTCAAAACTCATTGAATAATTATAAAAAAGAAAGGATTTTTATACTTTTTTTATGATAATCAAAAAAGATGGAGAAATTATTGCTGAAAACGCGTGTTTATGCAAGGGATTCATGAAGTTCTGGGGACTAAGATTCACTAAGAATTTCAAAAAACACGATGCTTTATTGTTCAAAGGAGAAAACAGTATTATTGACATGTTCTTCGTATTCCACAAAATACTGGTTCTTTGGCTGGATAAGGAGAAAAAAGTTGTTGATAAAAGAACTGCTCATCCTTTCAATGTTTATGTTCCTAAAAAAAAATCAAGATATATTGTTGAATTGCCCTTAAGCATGAAAGAAAATATTAATCTTGGAGACATTCTAGATTTTAACACCTAATATTCTTAAATCATTAATTAATTGCTCTGAATTTTTGTAAACAATTCCAACTATTCCCATGCTTTCCGCTTTCTCAACATTCTTGTCATAATTATCAATAAATATTGTTTCAGAAGCATCTGCATTCATTTCATCAAGTACTTTTTCGAACATTATTCCGCACCCTAATTTTATATCACTTACTTGATAAGAATATACACAATTATCAAATATTTCGCTTAACTTATGCTCTTTCTCAATATAATCCATCCACTCTCTAACATGGTCACTTAATAAACCAATTTTATAATTACTTTTCAATTTTTTAACAATGCCCGGAATATTCTTATCATAAACAGTGAAGCATTCGCGGCATAATTTTTTAAGACTTTCAACAGATTCATCAATTTTTAATTCCTGTCTTGTCTTTACCCAAAAATAATCCTCACTTATGTTTCCTTTCATTAATTCAGTGAAATAATATTTGTTATGTTTAAAAAAATTAAAATCTTTATCTAATTTATCACTGAATTTCCATACACCATTCAAGTATACTTCACTTAAATCAAAAATAATATTTTTTATCATAAAATTGAGAAAAAAAATTCTGAGTTTAAAAAATTATCTCATAAGTTATAATAAATGTATATTCCGTAAAAGATTTCTGTAATTCCCCAGACAATGAATATTGGAATGTATCCAAAAAATTCTATTAATATTCCTGAAATAAGAGCACTTAATCCTAATGATATATTAACAAGTGAGGAGCGCTCACCAAAACTCTTGCCTGTCTCTTTTTCCCCCACTTGAACATATAATTCATTATAAGCTGGTTTTATGAATGATTGTGTTATTCCTCCCATGAACTGGATTATATAAACATGATAAACATTTTTTGCGAAAATAAAGAATAATATTCTTAATCCCTCCACTATTTGAGAAAATAATAACATTTTCTCAAGTTTTACTTTTTCAAGAAGACTTCCTGCAAAACAACAAAGTCCTCCCTGAATAAGATATTGTATTGCCACACTCATACCAACTTCTTCAAGTCCTCCGAAGTTCTTGAAATAAATAGTAAGGAAAGGAGCTGCTAGTCCGTAAATAAAATACCAGTAAGTATCTATTATAATGAGTTGTTTAAAACGTTTTTTTCATCACAAAAAACTTATTCGTATATTATTTAAATTTTTTGGTAAGGAGTAAATTTTTTAAACAATTTTGTATTCTTTTTTGTTTTATGAAACTTAACCGCATCGAAAATGTGGTTGTTAAGAGTGATAGTAAAAGTGTGGAGTTGGAGGCAAAGATTGATACTGGTGCTGACAGAACAAGTATTGATAAAAGCCTTGTGAAAAAATTGGGAATAAAACCTCTTAATAAGACTAAAGAAGTTCATTCAGCCAGCGGTGGCACTAAAGTAAGAAAATTAGTGAAGATAAAGTTCTTACTGAAAGATGAGTGGAGGGCTTCTGTTGCTAATATTGCTGACAGAAAGCATATGACTTACAAAATGATTATCGGATGCAATGATTTAAAGAATTGTTTGGTGAAAGTATGAAGGCACTTTTACTTGCTTATAACCATATTAGTAAAAGCAAGAAATACTATCTTCGTCTCAAAGAGGAATTAGAAGAGCGTTTTGACAAAGTAATGTATGGATTCATAAATTATGTTACTATTGAAACAAGCAATTCGGGGACAAAAGTTTATTATAAAAATATAGATATTGGTGAAGAATTTGATGCATTAATTCCTCGTTTTGGTCCTAGTTATGCGGAATATGGCGAATTAATACTTGAACATTTATGTGACAAACTATTCATACCAAATCATCCTTCATCTTATGCTGTCTGCAATGATAAATTCAGAACATTAATGCATTTGCAGAAGAACTGCATACCCGTTCCCCACAGTGTTACCAGCATTAATCAAAAAATAAGCAAGAAATTATGTGAAAATGTGGGAAAACCAATTATTATTAAAAAAACAGGACTGGGTGGTAAAGGAGTTGTTTTTGCTAAAGATGTGGCAAGCGCGAACAGTATTATTGATGCTCTTGAAATTTCACGAGGTAAGTATTTAGTGATTGAAGAATTCATTAAAGCAAATAATGAAGATATACGTTTCTTCGTAGTTGGTGATGAAGTTGTTGCAAGTATGAAAAGAAAGGCAAAAAAAGGGGATGTAAGAAGCAATCTGCATAGTGGGGGTAAGGGAATTGTTTACAAAGGAGAAAAAATTTATGAAGAAATTGCTGTAAAATCTGCTAAAAGTGTTGGTGCAGGAATTGCAGGAGTTGATATGATGATAAGTGATAATAAACCTTATGTTCTTGAAGTTAATATGAATCCCGGGTTCAGTATAAGTGATATTACAAACAAGAATATTTTCGCAAATATTGCAGAATATGTTTATAATAATACTAGGGAATTCTTAAAAGAGAAGAAAAGAAAAAAGAATCTTTTTTATCAGATGTATCACATATTTAATGAGATGACTAAGCATACTTTAACTGATGAATTCTAAAAACTTTTCGAAAACTTTTTAAATTAAAATAGTTCTTATCTCTTGTATATGAGTGTTCTTAAGAAATATTGGAATACATTTAATAAGATTGAAGAAGAAAGGTATTTAGAAATGGAAAAAAACTTATTTAAAGATAAAAAGAAACAGGAAGAAAAAAGCATAGAATAAGCTTTCTTTCTAAAAAAATTGTAGGTGATTAATAAATTATGATAGAAATTTGGGCAATCGGAGGCTATTCAGAGATTGGCAAAAACATGACGGGCGTCCGTTATAATGATGAAGCAGTTATTCTCGATATGGGAGTATGGCTTGACAGGATTATTGGTTATGATGGTGATGCATGGAAATTAAGCCACAGAAAACTAATGCGTATGGGTGCTTTACCTGATGATAAAGAATTTCATAAAAAATTCAACAAACAGGTTAAAGCAATCATATGTACACATTCACATCTTGACCATATTGGTGCCATCCCTAAAACCAGCAAGGGTTATAGTGATGCACCTATTATTGGAACTCCTTTCACTATTGAAGTTATCAAGAATAATAGTGAGGATGGAAGGATTCCTAACAAGTTAATAAAACTTAATCCTGGCAGTTCTTATAAAGTGAGTGAGAATATTACTGTTGAATTTATTTACGCCACTCACAGCACTTTACAGGTTGTGATGGTTGCTATCCATACTCCTGACGGGACTGTAATGTATGCTAATGACTGGAAGTTTGATGAATATCCTAGTTTTGGCAAAAGAACTGATTATAAGAGGATTAAAAAACTCGGAAAAAGTGGTAAAGTTGTTGCTCTCATAAGTGACAGCACTAGAATAGAGTATATGGGAAGAACTTTTTCAGAAAGTATTGTTAAGAACATGCTTAAGGATGTTTTGTACTGGATGGAGAACGATGATAAATTAATTATTGCAACTACTTTTGCAAGTCATTGTGCTCGTGTTAAGACAATACTCGAGATGGCTGAGAAGATGGGAAGAACACCAATAGTGTTGGGCAGGAGTATGAGGAATTATATGAATGCGAGCACTAAAGCAGGATTAATTGATTTCAGCAAGTATCAAAAATATTCTTACAGGAATGAACTTAAAGAAATATTCAGGACTATTAACAAAGAAGGGAGAGAAAAATTCTTACTTGTAACAACAGGAAATCAAGGAGAACCTAATTCAGTTCTTGTAAGAATGGCTCAGGACGAATTGGATTTGAAGCTTGATAAAGGAGACCATGTTGTTTTCTGCTCAACAGTTATTCCTAACCCGATGTGCGAAGCGAACCGTTCTTATCTTGAGAAGAATTTGAAAGAAAAAGGTGTGAGAATTTTCAAGGACATTCACGTAAGCGGGCATGCTTCACGTGAAGACCACAGAGATCTTATATCAATGGTGATGCCGAAGCATTATATACCAACTCACGGAACTATTCAGAAACTGGCTAGTGCTGCAGAACTCGGTATAGAACTTGGTTATAATCTTGGAGAAACAGTCCATTTATTGGAAGACGGGCAGAAAGTGAAGATAGAATAAAAGATTATTATTTTATTCTCACTATTCTTGCAAAAGTAGGAAAATCAATATCATACTTATTATAAGATGATCTCTCCCTGCAGTGCAGTACAACAGCATCAATTTTGTTCTTTTTTTTCCAAAAATTAACATAAGCTCTGTGATGTCCGTCAAAAATATAATACTTGCCACCCGCTTCTTTAAGAAGAACTGGTGATTCAGGATGTTCATATGCTTGTTCCAATTCACTTGATTCAAGAATCTCCTGAGTAGGATATATTTTTTTTATTGGAACCTTATTGAATTCCACAGATTCTAATTCTTCATCCAAAAATGATGATTTAATTATATTCTTATACAATTTTTTTCTTTTATCACTAAGATTCAATTCATCTATCATTACTTCTCGAAAAAGATATTTCTTTATTTAAAAATTTTTTTAAAATAAATCAAGCATTCCATAACTTTTTTCAGATTTTTTTTCAACTTTCTTATCATTTTCTTTCAAAAAAAGATTATTTATTTTATCAAAAGAAAGGATTTGCTTATTTTTTTTTGTATTAAAAACCACTGCTTCTATCTCTTTTTTACCATTCTGATAAAACAATCTTGCTCGAGTATGCCCTTCTTCAATATAAAAATTGTTTCTTGACTCTCTGACAAGTATTGGTGGAAACTCTTTAAGATTTACACACAAGAGTTTTTCCAATTTTTCACTATCAATAAAAGGCTGGGTTGCAGTAAGTTCTTCAATCTTCAAACTAGATTTATAAAGATTTTCTAAATTATCATCAAAATAAAGAGTGTAAACCTTACTAATATTCTCAGAACACTTTAATTCATATTTACAAAAATCATAAATTTTTTCTGGAAGTTTTTCATACATTCTTTTTGTTATTTTATCAAATTTTGATTTTGGCACTAGTTGCATAATTTTTTTATAAAGAAAAAAACAAACTTAAAAATGTTACTATTATTTAGTTACAAAGCATAACTTTTTTAAAGAAATTATTCTTAAATGTTAATATGGTTAAGATTCTTGCTGCAAGCGATATTCATTCGGATATTAAATTAGCCAGAAGACTTGCGGATAAAGCCGAGAAGAATAAGGCAAACCTTGTCTTATTATGCGGAGATATCACGATGTTTGGTGATGATGCTGAAGGATTAATAGGACCTTTTAAGAAGAAAAATATTGAAGTATTAATGGTTCATGGAAATCACGAGGATGTTTCATTAACTGATTTCTTAAGCCAGAAATACGGTAAAGGAATATACAATCTTCACACTTATTATAAGATATTCAATAATGTTGCAATAATGGGTTTTGGAGGAATAGAATGGGGTCCGAACGCGAATAAAGATGAATTATTCAATACTCTTAAGAAACATTTTAAGAAAACAAAAAACAAGAAGAAAGTATTAATAACGCACGAACCACCATATAATACCAAACTTGATGATCTGGGATGGACTAAAGCAGGGAGTGTGGGATTAAGGCGTTTTATAGAAACATATAGTCCTGATTACGTGATTTGTGGGCATATTCATGAAACTTTCGGACAAAATGACAAGATAAATAGGACAAAAATCATTAATGCGGGAAGAGAAGGAATAATACTTGATTTATGAATAAAAACTTTTTTAAAGAGTAATTTATTCTTCATAGAAATAAAGAGGTGGTTATTGATGGTAGTTTATGAAACTTATAAAACACCAGATGACGTACAAAAAAGAGCGCTTGAACTTTTTGATATTGCAAGAAGCACAGGAAAAATCAAGAAAGGAACTAATGAAACAACAAAAGTTATTGAAAGGAATAATGCTAAACTAGTTATAATTGCAAAGGATGTTAATCCTCCGGAAATAGTTATGCATTTACCTGAATTATGTGATGAAAAAAGTGTTCCTTATGCTTTTATTGATACGCAGGAAAAAGTAGGCATCGCATCTGGAATAAAAGTTGGATGCAGTGCATCAGCCATTATTGATGCTGGTGAAGGAAAGAATAATTTAAAAAAGCTTAAGGAAAAAATTAAGAAAATAAGAGGTAAGTGAAATTGGCTAAGAAAAAGCAGGATGAGAGAAAAGAAGAATGTTTTCCTGCAAGAGTTATTGAACTTATAGGTAGGACAGGAGCCAGGGGAGAAGCAACCCAAATCCTCTGTAAAATACTCAGTGGAAGAGATAAGGGAAAAATTATACGCAGAAATGTTAAAGGTCCTGTAAGAAAAGAAGACATAATTATGCTTATGGAAACAGAACTTGAAGCATCCCCCTTAAGTGGTAAGAGAGGCAGATAAAATGACTGAATGTTCTTATTGTCATAAAGAGATAGAGAAAGGCACTGGATTACTTTTTGTAAGGAAAGACGGAAGAACATTTAACTTCTGCTCCAGCAAGTGCTTAAAGAACATGAATAGTCTTAAAAAGGATTCTAAAAAACTTAAATGGACTAAATGACTGATATTCTCGGGGAAGAACCCGAAAAATATTATACTAAAAAATATTCTGAAAAATACAATCAATCAGGTGGTTTCAGAAGAATACAGAAAAGAATAACACTGGATGCTTTAAGAATAATTAATTTTAGTGAAGGATTGATTCTTGACTTAGGATGTGGAACGGGTTTCAGCACAACAGAGGTTAAGAAACAGGGACACGATGTTGTTGGAATGGATAAGAGTTTTGAAATGATATCTTTTGCAAAACAAAAAAGTCTTAAAAAACTCGTTGTCGGAGGATTCACTAAACTTCCCTTTAAGAAAAACGTATTCACAGGCATAATAAGCATAAGCAGTATTCAATGGCTTAAACCAGAACAATATCCTGATTTGATTAAAGAACTTAGAAGAGTGCTGAAGCCTGGTGGAAAAATAATAATACAATACTATCCTGAAAACAAAATTGAGAAGAAGATATTGAAACAAGAGGCTGAAAAGAAAAGTTTCAGGACAATAATTCAGAAAACAGGAAGTGGAAGAAAAACAAAAGATTTTTTTGTACTTTTCTAAAAGTTTATAAAAGAAAAAAATATTTTAGTATCTTATGGAAGTAATGATTGTTTTTACAAAAAGAGAGAAGAAAAAGGATTTGAAAAAATTAGAGAAAGAAATCACTAAAAAAATACAGGAATACAATACTGAACCATTATCAGAAATAACTACAGAAATGTCTTTCATAATTGATATTGATGAAAAAAACTTGGAAAAACTCAGCAAAACACTAGAAAAAACGGCTGAGAGTAATGGTTTTGAACTAGAAATAATTAAGAAGTAAAATCAAACTCTTCTTTCCTGCCATAACCTCTTACTGGAGGATTAAAAAACATATTTTTCCACTTTTTCAAAAATAGTTTTGACATAGATAAGATAGGAGTAATCTTGTCTTTCTTTGTTCCAAAAAAAAGTTTTTTAAGTATTCTTGGAACTCCCTTAATATTTTTTTTCCAGACAATATCAAAGACTTCATTCAAGTACTCCTTCTTCTCAGGATAAATCCTGGAAACAGGCATATGCATAATATTTGGAGAGAATAATCCTTGTTTGACTGCATCATTCCATAATTTGGTTCCATAAGAATACAATAATTCATTCCCGCTTTTAAAATCAACATTCTGTTCATCCAGAAAATTGATTAATTCAAAAGCATCCTCTCTTGTCTCCATGGGTGCTCCGAGAATAAAAGAACCTACTGCAAGAACATTATGTTTGTTTATTAATTCAAAAGTTTCTGCAACTTTTTCTCTCCATTTACTGGGATCATGGTATTTATTAAAATATTTGATAATTTCGGGCTTAATATGCTCTATTCCTATACAAACAATATTAAAACCTGCAGAACTCATTGTTTTCCAGAAATCTTCATCAGTATTCACTCTTCCCTGAAAAACAAAATCCATTTCAATATTATTCTCCTTAACTAAACGAGCTATCTTCATTGCACGTTTGGGAATAGTGCTGAAATTATCATCAGTGAATATGATGCAGTCATAACCCTGCTCGTATAATTGCTTAATCTCTTTAACCACATTCTCTGGACGTCTTTTCCTGAACTTAAGTAAATCCACTCTTGAACAAAAACTGCAGTTAAAAGGACAACCCCTGCTGGATGATAAAGGTGCAGGATTTTTTGAAACCTTAATATCCAGAACATTCCCATAATTTCCTGACAAGAAATCAATATTTCTACGCGGAAAATGAACTTTGTTCAAATCAGAAGGAGATTTGCAGTTAATAATTCCTTTTTTACGATTCTTCACAATATCAACTATTTCTAATTCAGCTTCATTCCTGACTATAACATCAGCTTCTGAATTCTTTCTTGCATCTTCCGGGAAAATAGTGCAGTGAGCACCTCCAAACATAATATAAATGTTTGGGAATTCCTGCTTAATCTTTTTTGACAAATAATACGCCATCTTCCTTGTTCTTGTATAAACAGTTATTCCAACAACACTAATATTTTTTTCCCGAATAAAATTTAATAATTCATTAAGAGAATATTCTCCTGAATCCATATCCAGAACAATAGAATTAAAACCAGCACGCAACAAGTACTCATTAAGGTAAAGTAAGCCTAGAGGAGGAACCCATTTCCTTTCATCCTCAAAAGAACTTTTTTTAAAACTTTGTGCAGGATTAATTAATAAAATATTATTGTTCATTCTTATTTAAGAAAAAAAATAAATGTTTAAAAAACTTTTCAAGTCCCAGTACTGGAATAATTGGATAATCCATAATTAAAAAAAACAATGCTTAATAAAAAATAAATTATTCCCCATACTGGCGTCAACCAAACCCACCAATCCAGATTCTTGCCTAATAGTATGCTTGTAGGAAAATAATTCACTAAAGCAACTGGGAATATGAATGAGAAAACATATAACAATTTCTTGTCATACAAGTTCATAGGCCACTTGCTGAAGTCGCGTACAATTTTTTCCAAAGCCCATACAATACTCCCGTTCTTTACAATCCAGAAACCAGTTGTTCCTGCAATTAAATGGGTGCTGAATACAGCGAAAAAACTAGTGATTAATAAGAGTAAAAATTTGAAAAAAATATTAATACTGAAATCAATATCGATATTAGGAATGCAGATAAAGAACATTATGAATGCACCTATAATATGGAATACTTCGTAAATATTGAAATCAATCATTTGAAGAATTGGATGAAATGGTTTAACAAGCATATTATCCAAGTGTCCTTCATGAATATACCATGATATGTGTTTAATATGATGAAAGAACATATCATAGATTCCTTTGCCTAATGAAAAAACACCTATTAATAAGACTATTTCATAAAAATCCCATTCTGGAAAACCATTATCAGTAATGTTTACAACACTATAAGTTATGAAAACAGTTGTGAACTGAAGCAAAACTGCAAGAAAGAAGAAGAGCAGTAAATTGCCCCGATACTCTGCTTTTGAACTTAACTGCATCGTAACATTCTTAATAATGTATTTAATTAAACCCATTTCATCCCCCCTGACTAGTGAACTTGCTTCTTCCTTTATTAAAAACAATTTTTGCCAAATAATAAAAAATGATGATAAATATTATTTGATTAAAAAAAACCATAAGTGTCTGCTCCAGACTCATTCTGCCCATATAAATCATTACAGGAGAATAATTTATGTATTTAAAAGGCAGGTATTTAACAAAACTAAGAAAAGAAGGATAAAAATCAAGAGGTATTAATGAACCGCTGAAAAAACCTAAAAAAGCCCATACAAGCATGTTAAGACTCCAGTAAGCCTCCTCCCAGAATGATAGGAGCGACATCAAGTATGTGAATGTGAATAATAATACAAAACTAAGAATACAGCTAATAATGAAAAGAATTATCTGAAATATATTGGTATTAACACTTATTTTAAAAAAATAAACAAAAGAAACAAAAAATATGGGGATTCTTATTATTGTTCCAGGAATTTTTTCACCAACTGTTTTCAAAAAATTGTATTCAAAAAAACTAATAGGGAAGATTGTGTATCTTGCGAACTCTCCTCTTGTTATAATATGCCCAACCTGCTGCACCAGGTTTGTTCCCGTAACCCATATCAGGATAGTGCTGATTGCATAATAAGTAAGGGTTTGATTAAGTGTGAAGTCTTTGATAGTGCTGACTGCATTATATTCATAAAGTGCTGTCCATACAAAATAAGTTATTAAGAAAGTGAAAGGTATGAGCAAGATGTCTAGCAGGAAATCAAGCCTGTACTTCATTCTTTTCTTAAAACCCATTTTAAGAAGTTCAAAACCAACACTCATTTTTTCTCTCCTTTTTCAAAAATTTTTCTAATGAGTTCTGTGACATCTGATTCAAGAATCTTAACATCCTCAATATCATAATGATGCAGTACTTTACGCAAAAAGAGGCTCATACTCTCTTTTTTAGGAATAGCAACCTTGCAAATCCTTCCCTTGCTCTTTATAACTTTTTTTCCATAAAGAGTTTTATAACCTATTTTTTTCTTGAAAGTGAGTTCAATAACTCTGTGAGTCATATATTTTTTTTTAAAATCATTAATGCTTCCATCATATAATAGTTCTCCTTCATTTATTATAATAACTCTTTCGCATATTTTTTCAACATCAACCATGTCATGACTGGTTAAGAGTATGGTTGTATTATATTCTTTATTAATTTCTTTAAAGAAGTCCCTTATTTTCTTCTTACCAACAACGTCAACACCAATTGTTGGTTCATCAAGAAAGATTATTTCAGGATTATGTAAAAAAATAAGTCCGAGCTCGCATCTCATCCTCTCACCAAGACTTAGTTTACGCACTGGTTGATTCAAATACTTCTTAATACCAAGACGATTTCTTACAATCCTCAGTCTTTTATGAAATTCTTTTTCAGGAATATTATACATTTCCTTAAACAAGTAATAAGTATCTATTGCAGGAATATCCCACCACAAGTTTCCTTTCTGTCCGAAAATCACGCTTATTCTTTTAACAATCTTGTTCCTGTTCTTGAAAGGATTATTACCAAGAACTCTGACAACTCCTTTTGTTGGTTTAAGAATCCCTGTTAACATTTTAACAGTGGTGCTCTTTCCCGCACCATTTGGACCGACAAAACCAACTCTTTCACCAGGCATAATATCAAAGCTGATTCCCTTAACAGCTTTCTTAATCTCGTATTTCCTGAATAAAAAATTCTTAACACTATTAAAAAAACCTGCCTCTCTGCGGTTCACTTTATACTTTTTTTTCAGATTAGTAGTGCTTATAACAGGATTCATTAACACTAGTTATTAAATGTAAAATTTAAAAAGTTACTTATCATTATAATAAATTATGAGCCGCAGAAGCCCAATAATCGTGTTTGTAGGGCATGTTGATCACGGGAAAAGCAGTTTACTGGATAAGATAAGGGAGAGTGTTGTGCAGAAAAAAGAGCCGGGAGGAATAACCCAGTGCATAGGTGCTACAGAAATTCCTTCACCAAAAATTAACCAGATATGCGGAGAATTATTAAAAAAATTAGATATCCAGCTGAATATTCCAGGAGTATTGGCGATTGACACTCCAGGCCACGAAGCTTTCACTAATTTAAGGAAGAGAGGAGGAAGCATAGCAGACCTTGCAGTATTAGTTATTGACATTACTCAGGGAATACAGACCCAGACAAGAGAAAGTATTGAAATTCTTAAACATTTTAAGGTTCCTTTCATCATAGCTGCAAATAAGATAGATTTAATTCCTGGTTGGAGGGCTAAAAAAACATTGTGTTTTCATGAGTCAATAAAAGAACAATCATCAAATATAAAAGAATATTTGCAGAACAAGATGTATGATATAATGGTTGGTTTAGGAAATTACAATATTGATTGCGATATTTATAACAAGATTAAGGATTATAAGGAAAAAGTTGCTATCATACCCTGCAGTGCTAAAACGGGTGAAGGAGTAAGTGAGTTACTAATGCTTATAAGCGGTTTGTCCCAGAAATACTTAGGTGAAGAACTTAAAACAACAACAGGGAAAGCAAAAGGTAATATTCTTGAAGTTAAGAAAACAAAAGGCATGGGTACAACAATAGATATTATAATTTATGACGGCATTATGAAAAAAAACCAGTACTTGGTTGTTGGAAGCATTCCTGAACCAATAATAACAAGAATAAGAGCATTATTGAAACCGTTTCCATTGCAGGAAATAAGAGACAAGCAGTGCAAGTTTAAACAGATTAAAAAAGTTGCTGCTGCAACAGGGATTAAGATTAATGCACCTAATCTTGAGAATGCTGTTCCAGGCATGCCTGTAAGAAGTGCTGATTCAATGAGTGAAGCTAAAAAATTAGCAGAAGAGATGAAGGAAGAGATGAGCGAAACAATAATAGAAACTGAGAAAGAAGGTATTGTTCTAAAAGCAGACAGTCTGGGAAGCCTTGAAGCAATAACAGCTTTCATGAAGAATCATGGTATCAAAATAAGTAAGGCAAAAATAGGTAATATTAATAAAAAAAATGTCATGAATGCTGTGAGGAGTAAAGAACAAAACCAGTATCTTGGAGTAATTATGGGTTTTAACGTAAATATTCATGAAGATGCTGAAAAATTAGGAAAAAGTGAAGGCATAAAATTCATTAATTCAAAAATAATATACGAACTTCTTGAAGAATACAAAAAGTGGAAGAATACTGAAATGGAGAAAAAGAAGAAAGAAGAGCTTAAAAAAATCATGCAGCCATGCAAAATAAGAGTGCTTGGAGACTTTGTTTTCAGAAAAAGTAATCCTGCTGTTGTTGGTGTAGAAGTAATTATGGGAAAAATAACAAGCGGGACTATACTCATGAACTCAGCTGGAGACATTATTGGAAGAGTCAAGAAACTGGAAGAGCAGGGAGTGACAAAAAAAAGTGCAATTGCAGGCGAAAGACTTGCCTGCAGTATAAAGAATGCTGTTTATGAAAAAGATTTTACTGGCGGAGAAATTCTTTACTCCAGTCTTCCTGAGAAAGAGTTTCTTAAAATTAAAAAAAAACTAAGAAATTATATGACTGAAAACGAACTCTCTGTTGTTCAGGAAGTGATGAAGATTAAGAGGAAAAAAAATTTTGCTTGGGGAATGGGATGAAAAGAAACACTTTGTTAATATTATTAATATCATTAATACTGGTATTATTAATAGTTATTGGAATAATTTTTTTCATAATTTTTCAGAAAGAAGATATTAATAATCAGAACATAACAAGTGGTGAAGGAATCACTCCCGATTTAACAAATAATGATGGTGGGATAGTGATTACTGATGATGGTGGTGTTTTGGAAGAAGTTTCAGAAAAGAATGAAGCAATATACTATAATGAATCAACCCAGATATATTATTACATCACAAATAAGAGCGGGAGTTTAAGAACCATGCCTTTAGGAACTAATGAAACAGTCACTTATGATGAAGAATCCGGAAATTATTCGATTAACACTACTTACACAATAATTGAAATATTTTATGAAAATAATACTTATTTTGTTAATTATGATAATTCTACAGAAGCATTAATTGATTTAATGGAAGAGCCTTCAGTGAATGAGACAGTGATTGAAGAAGTGGATGTTTCTGAACCATGGTCTTGTTTTGAAAAATGCAACCAATCCTGCAATACTATTGAATGTAGAGAGAACTGCGTGTATGAATGCGAAAGAGAAACCCAGTACAAGTATATGACTAGGTGTGATAATTGTCTTCTCAATACTGAACAAACAATAAATAAGTATTACATTAACAGGAGCAGTGAAGAAATTAGGGAAAAATATTGTTATAAATGGTATTTATGCTCAATCCCTGAAGACCCTTGGAGTGGAGTAACAAAAAATGAGTACGATAATTATGCTAATCAAATAAGCAAATGTGGAAAATACTTCATCAACCAGTCCTGCCCGGATATTGATGAAATACTTAATCCAGGAATATTATGTAATCCTGATTGGATATGTACGGAAGGGAGTGATTGCATTAATCATACACAGACAAAAGAATGTTATGACAGGAATGAATGCAACCAGGTTGAGGATGCTCCTAAAACAGTTATTCGGTGCGCTCCTTGTTATCCTCAGTGGAGCTGTACAAGTTGGAGTGAATGCATTAATGGTGTTCAGACAAGAGAATGCACTGACTTAAATAATTGTGATGATAATGAAAAATTTGTTCCTGAAGGATGTGATTATGCTGTTTCAACAACAACATGTTCAAGGAGTTGTTAATTTCCTGTTCTTATAAGGCCATCCGTCATAAAATAATACATCATCTTTTCTTGCAATTCTTAAAGGTGTCTTCACAGAGTCTGCATCAACACTGTAATATTTTGATGAATTTATTGTCTGAGTTTTTTTAAGAAATTTTTTATCTCTGGCTTTATTATAAAAATATTCCTGTAATTCTTCTTTACTTAAATCCTGAACTTCTTGTTTCAAGTCATTAAGACTCATTAAATTAATAACTTTTTTCCAGTGCTTAACTATTTCTGGATGAATCTTGTACAAACCCCATATTCTTGCAGTCTTTTCTTTCCTTTGATAATCACTTAAGGCGTATTTCTTCATAACATCATTTATTTCGGGAGGATGAATTTCTTCAGGAAAATTAAGCAACCATGCATCAACATGACAATTAAGTAATTCTTCTTTTCTTGCAAATGAAGGATTAGGAAAATCAGTGTTTTTGAAATAATTCATCTCAAGAGCAGTCCTGACAATTTCCGGATTCTTCATACTAATAATGTCTTCAAAAGGAATAATAATGTTTGATGCATAATCAGCTCCTTTCACACCTATTCTTTCATTCCCGTGCTTCAACGCGTAGAGAACTGTAAGCCAGTGATGGCAGTAAATCTGTATTCTTAACCATTCATATTTTATTTTTGACATCTTATTAAGATAACAGTTACCGAATATGTCATGCGATTCAGGAATAAAAAATTCCTGGGTTAAGGGAATCTTCCTTAAAGGCTGCTTGCCTGCCAAATCATATAGTTTAGGACTGGTTTCTTTTTTAATAATCACGTCACTCTTATCATCATTAAACTCCATAATAATTTTATCAAGTGTTTCCTCACTCTTACTGCTGACTTTATAAGTTCCTGCATTATAACACAAGAGTCCTTCAACAAAAGCTTCACTGAACAAGTTCTTGTCTCCCGCTTCCCTGACTCTTTTCTTAATCAATTCAAAACCTTCTTCATCATCAGAGTATAATATTTTTTTAATCTCATCTTCACTCTTTATCATTAATCCTGCTTTTAAAGCACTTGTTGGACTAGTTATTATCATAGTTTCATCTTTCTTAATAGCGAAAGTATGGAATAATACATCATGGTATGGGTAAGTCCTGCTCGGCTCGCAGGAAGGTTCAGGCTGTAGGGGGGAATACTTCATTTTAGGAGTGTATTTGTACTTTTCATTGAAATCCAAATACTTCTTATCAGGCTTAATACCATGCAATGATTCTCCTATTCGTATTATTTCATCCAGGCTGTGATAATATATTGTTTTCTGGCCGAACTTATTATTCTTATCTAATTCTCTTTTAATGAAATGTTTTTTCATCAAGAATTGATTAAAGTTATTAGTATAAAAAACTTATTAAAAGATAGGAAAATATTCTTTTATTATGGAAGTTATTGTTTATTCAACACCAACGTGTCCTTATTGTAAAAAAGTAAAGAAATATCTTAAGTCCAAGAATATAGATTTTACAGAATACGATGTGAGTGAGGATGATGAGAAAGCTCATGAAATGATTGAGAAAAGCGGGCAGATGGGTGTGCCAGTAACTGATATTGATGGAGAGATTATTGTTGGTTTTAACAAAATAGCAATAGATAAAGTTTTGGAGAATAAAAAGAGTAAATAATTTAATAATTCTTTTCATATTTTTTTAATATGTATGAAGTTATTATAATAGGACGGGGACCTGCAGGACTTAGTGCAGGAATATACACAAGTATTGCAGGATTAAGCACTCTAATAATAGGTAAAGAGAATGATATATGGAAAGATGAAGTTATTATCAAGAATTTTTTCGGAAACAATAATATCAGCGGAAAAAAATTAATGGTTAAAGGCACTGAGCAGGCAGAGGATTGTGGTGCTGAAATAATTAATGATGAAGTATTGAGTGTTAAGAAAGAAAATGAATTATTTATTGTTAAGACAAAAAAAGAAAATTATGAATCAAAGTTTTTGTTAATTGCTACAGGTGTTGAAATTAAGAAAAGTGGTATTAAGAATGAGGAAAAATTTGTTGGTAAAGGAGTGAGTTACTGCACAATGTGTGACGCTTTCTTCTTTAAAAACAAGAAAGTTGTTGTTATCGGTAATGAGGATTATGGTGCTGATAAAGCACTGGAATTAATTGATTTTACTCAGAATATTACTCTAATAACAAACAGTAAAGAAATGAATATTAGTGAGGATTTGATGACTGAATTAAAAGAGAATGATATTGAAATCATTGATAAAGAAGTGAGTGAAATAAAAGGAGATAAAAAAGTAGAGTCTTTAATCATTGATGGTGAAGAATTCAGGACTGATGGTGTTTTCGTATTCCTTGGTTCTGCTTCAAGCATTGATTTTGCAAGAGAATTGGGAATAGAAATTAAGAATTATTTCATAAAAGTGGATGATAATCAGGAGACTAATACTAATAATGTTTGGGCTGCAGGCGACTGCACAGGAGGATTACTTCAAGTGTGTAAAGCAGTTAGTGAAGGCGCTGTTGCTGGACAGAATATTATTAAGAGGAGGAGAAAATGAAGAAGACAAAAATCATATGTACTCTGGGACCCAGCAGTATGGACGAGAATATTATTAAAAAAATGGTTAATAATGGCATGAATTCTGCAAGGATTAACTTATCCCATGGTGATTTTGAGCAGTATGAAAAAATAATAGAGAATGTCAGAAATGTTTCCGATATTCCAATACTTCTTGATACTCAGGGGCCTGAAGTAAGGACTGTTAATGAGGATATTGTTTTTGAAGAAGATGATGTTATTGAGTTCTCTTTATCAGTTGATATTTATGACAAATTAAGCAAAGGTGTTGAAGTATTATTTAATGACGGAATGAATAATGGAGAAATTATTGATGTTAAGAAAGACTCTGTCCGTGTTAAGATGATGAATAATGGTGAGTTAAGGAAGAATAAGAGCATTATTTTCAGAAATATTGATATAGAACTTCCTGTTCTTACTGAAAAGGATGAAAAAGGAATCAAGTTTGCTGTAAAGAATAATATTGAATTCATAGGAGTTTCTTACACGAGCAGTGCTGATGATTTAAGACTTGTTAAGAAGAAGTTAAAAAATACTGGTATCAGAGTTATTGCAAAGATTGAGAACAAGGAAGGAGTGGATAATTTCAATGAAATATTGGAAGAAGCTCATGGAGTCATGATTGCGCGCGGAGACTTGGGTGTTGAGATGCCTAGTGAGAAAGTTCCGATGATTCAGAAAAAGATTATTAAGAAATGCAATATTATTGGCGAGCCTGTTATTGTTGCAACCCAGATGATGGAGTCAATGATTAAGAGTAAGAATCCTTCAAGAGCGGAGACGAGTGATGTTGCTAATGCAATACTGGATGGTGCTGATTGTCTTATGCTTTCAGGAGAAACAAGTATTGGTGATTATCCGGTGATTGTTGTGAATAAGATGAATAAGATATGTCTTAATACTGAGAGTCTGGCTGAAATGCCTCATTACGAGCTTGAAAAAATCGATGTTGAGAATATTATAACTGATTATGCTTTTGGTGTTGCTGACGAACTTGATGCCCAGATTATCTGCCTGACTCGTTCAGGACATACTGCAAGAATGCTGAGCCGTTTTAAACCAAAAAAGAATATTATTGCTATCACTCCTGAAAAAATTGTTGAAAAACAGTTGATGATAAATTATGGTGTAATGCCTCAATATTATGAAGGAATGGAAGAGTATGATACTGATGAATTATTTAAAACAACCAGGATGTGTGTGAAAAATAATTTAATAAAAAAGGATGAAACAATTGTTTTTGTTGCAGGATTCTTTATTAAGAAAACAACGAATACAATAACAGTTTTTAAAGCAAAGGATTTGCTTAAGTAAATACTCCACCAGTGCATGAGTTTGTTGAGTTCGAAAAATTATCATCACCGCAGCATGCTGGGTAAGTATTAATCTCCTAAACTATAATCAGAATCCTATTGAATCAATATAATTATAATGTGGTAGTGAATTACTGCTTATGAAAATGATAAATCTTCTCCAACTAATTCTTGATTAAAGTATAATTCATGCTTGTCTGTTGAGCAATCAAAATCGATACGGACATGATTCCACATCGGGGAAAGAAGAAGTCATTGGGCAGGATACATTATAATGATTCAAAGAATAATTATGCCCGAAATTACTGTAAGCATGAAATATAATACTTCTGCACTAGTATCATATGTTTCATTCACTCTGGACCAGGAGTGCTTCCGACAGCGCTTCCCGATTGTTCAGTAATAGTGGACTGAACATTACTAACCAAGAAGAAAGCGACACCAACAGTCATCAAAGATAACAATACAATTGCGTTTACGCATATTATAAAAAATTTATTGTATTTTTTGTTTAACAAAACCAAGTGTTTCTTCCAGACTTTTAAAACTTTTTTCTGTCTTAACAAGTCCGGGAACAAAAATATTGTTCTTTCTGTGCTTCAGACTCCATTCATGATTATTAAAGTAAGCAAATCCAACAAATTCATAATAAGAACCCTTATTTTTTAATTTGTTCAATATTAAGGTATCAACATAATAAGAAGAATGTCTTACAGAAAACTTAACTTGTTCAGGAACTACTTTTTGATACTTGTCAAAAACTCTATAAACAATACTTGAACTAGGTATTGAGTGTTTTGATTTAATAATATAATCAGAACTTTCAAGATAAGCATGAGTGCTTAATTTATAATGTTTGATTTCACCATAATTAAAAAAATACTTGACAATATCATTATATGAAGGTAATTCCTTAATCTGAAAAGACTGTGAATTTATATTCCTCTGCTTCTTTCTGCCTTTGCGAGGCATTTTATGAGGTGGTTTATGATTCTTCCTGCCCATAATATCAAAAAAAAATAACTTGTTTAAAAATATTACTAATATAAAAAAAATTTAGATATTGAATTTTTTAAAAAATTCAATGAATAAGTATACTTTCAAAACAGTTATTGCGGGAGACGGTGCTGGAGGAAAAACTTCTATTATAAAAAGATTCATGACTAAAAAGTTTGATGAAGATACAAAAAAATCCATAAATTATTGATAACAATCATATTAGTTATTCTATATGAGATTTTGGGGGGACAGAAAAGATTCAGATTCATACTTGACAGTTTTTTCCAGGGAGCAAATATAGTGATATACGTCTTTGACTTAACAAGAACAGAAACATTGTATAATCTTGAAGAATGGAGAGAATTAAGCAAGAACAATGTTTATTATAATAAATGCATGGAATTTTTTATAGGAAACAGGGATGACAATAAATTCTGAAAAAATCCGTGAAATAATTCCTGACAATTATTATCCTACTTCTGCCAAGACAGGAAATAATATAGAGAAAATATTTTATGACTTAGGTGAGTTATTAATAGAATAACTCGAAAAGTTTTTTATAAACCAATTATATTAATCATTTTATGAGTGATTTTTATGAGATAAGAATGCATGGAAGAGGAGGACAGGGTGCTAAGACAGGCGCTCAATTAATTGCTGAAGCTGGTTTCATGATGGATGATTACGTACAGGCTTTTCCTGAATACGGGCCTGAGCGCGCTGGAGCACCTATGAGGACTTTTGCGCGCATAAGTAAGAATATTATTAAGACTTTCTCCCCTATCACCACTCCTGATGCTTTAATTGTTATTGATGAAACACTATTGTGCAAAAAGATTATTCAGGACTTGGCTAGTAATGGTTTACTGATTGTAAACACTCGCAAAAGCCCTGAAAAAATTAGGAAAAAAGTTGGTTTTAAGGGAAAAGTTGGTGTTGTTGATGCTACAGGAATAAGTATTAGTTTAATGAATGTTAATAAGCCAAACCTTATTACTACTGGTGCTTTTATTAAAGCAACAAATCAAGATATCATAAATTTAGATAATTTTAATAAAGCTATTAAGGAACATTTTGGTAAAAAGATTGCTGAAAAAAATGTTAAAGGTGTTAAGAAAGCTTTTGAAGAGGCTGTTATAAAATGAAGAAGAAAAAATCAGAATATTGTGACAAAAAAATGGGTGCTGGAGAAATCCCTATAGGTGGAACAATCATTAGTCCAGGAAGCAGTGTTGAGTACAGAACTGGCGACTGGAAGAGTGCCGAACCAGTTAGGAATCCTGAAACTTGCACTAATTGCTTATTATGCTTCATGTTCTGCCCTGAGAATTGTATAAAAATTAAGAAAGGACAGATTCAGGATGCTGATCTTGATTACTGTAAAGGATGCGGTATATGTGCTAAGATCTGCCCGGTTAATGCTATCAGAATGGTTGAGAATTACGGGGTGGGCGAGAAATGATAAGTCAGAAAAAAGTCATTTTTACTGGAGCAGAATCTGCTGCCCACGTGATGAAGCAGATTAATCCTGATGTAGTGAGTGCTTTCCCAATTACGCCGCAGACGAATATTATGATGAGTTTCACACAGTTCGTTGCTGACGGCGAGGTTGATACTGAAATGATTCTTGTTGAGAGCGAACACAGCGCAATGAGTGGTTGTGTTGGAGCGAGTGCTGCTGGAGCCAGGGCAATGACTGCAACAAGCAGTGCCGGACTTGCATTAATGTTTGAAATACTTGGTGTTGCGAGCGGAACTCGTCTTCCTATTGTAATGAACATAGTTAACAGGGCTTTAAGCAGCCCTATCAATATTCATTGTGATCATGCGGACAGTATGGCTTGCAGGGATATTGGATGGATTCAGATGTACAGTGAGAATGCTCAGGATGTTTATGACAATACTTTATTAAGTATTAAGCTTGCTGAAAAAGTCATGCTTCCTGCTATGATTATGCAGGATGGTTTTATCAACAGTTTCTGTGTTCAGAATATGAAAATACTTGATGAAAAAACTGTTCAGGAATTCGTGGGAGAGTACGAGCCCAAGCATTATTTATTAAATGTTGACAAACCCGTTACTATGGGTCCTCTCGAACTTCAGGATTATTATTTTGAAACACAATTCCAGCGTATTCAGGCAATGGAGAAGGCGAAGAAAGAGTATTTGAATATTGGTGAAGAATTATCAAAAATAACTGGAAGAAATTATCCTTATTTTGAAGAGTACAGGATGGATGATGCTGATTGTGTTATTGTTACTATGAGTACTGCTGCAGGAATCACTAAGCATGTTGTTGATAATATGAGAAAAGAAGGTAAGAAAGTAGGATTATTAAAGATTCGTTTGTTCCGTCCTTTCCCATACGAAGAAGTTGGTAAAGCTTTAAAGAATGTTAAGAATATGTGCGTATTAGACAGGAGCACTAGTTTTGGTGCTAATCCTCCCCTCTATTCAGAGATAAAGAATAGTGTGGATAAAGAAGTGCATAGTTGTGTTTTCGGACTCGGAGGAAGAGACTTATTTGAAAAAGACGTAAAAAACGTTTTTGATAAGATGCTGAAGAATAAGAAGCCTGAAAAATATATTGGGGTGAGAAAATGAATCTTAAAGAATTAAGTGAAAAGCCTGAAAAAATTAATCCGGGACACAGGAGTTGTGCAGGATGCGCTTTTCCAATAATTATGAGGAATATACTCAGGGCTAGCGAAGACCCTGTTGTTGTATGTGCTGCAACTGGTTGCATGGAAGTTACTACAACTATTTATCCTTACACGAGCTGGAATGTTCCTTTCATTCACAGCGCTTTTGAGAACGCGGGTGCCACAATAAGTGGTATTGAAACAGCTTATCGTGCGTTAAAAAAGAATGGAAAGATTAAGAAGAAGATTAATTTTGTTGCTTTCGGAGGAGATGGCGGAACATATGATATTGGGCTCCAGTCCTTGAGCGGAGCACTTGAGAGAGGACATAATTTTCTATATGTTTGTTATGATAATGAAGCTTATATGAATACGGGTATTCAGAGAAGCAGTGCAACTCCTTACGGTGCGAGTACTACAACAAGTCCTGCGGGAAAGAAGAGTTTCGGAAAAAAAGAGTACAGGAAGAATATTACTGAAATTGTTGCAGCCCATAATATTCCTTACGCTGCTCAAGCAGCAGTTCATGACTGGAATGACTTAATTAATAAAGCAAAGAAAGCTTTTAGTAAAAAAGGACCTGCTTTCATTAATGTTTTCAGTCCCTGTCCTGTAGGATGGAAGCATAAGTATGATATGAGTATTGACATAAGCAAACTTGCTGTGAAGACTAATTTCTGGCCATTATACGAGATAGAGGATGGAGAGTACAAACTTAATTATCATAATAAGAACAGGATTCCTATTAAGAAATATTTAGAGACTCAGGGTCGTTTTAAACACTTATTTAAGGATGAGAATGAAGAGTTTATTAAGAGAATACAAAAACATGTTGATAATGAATGGGATGAGTTGTTAAAGAAGTGCGGTGTTAAAAAGAATTAAGAATCTTAATCACGTCTTTGTGAACTATTAGTAATGCACTGATTACTCCAAGAATAAGAGGATAATTCTCGGGATTCATTATTAAATAAAGAATTATTAGGAAAGGTATGCTCGCAAGTCCTGCCTTAACATTATTTCTGAAAATAAAGTATAATACTCCGAGAATCATAATCATGTAAACTAAGAAGAAAGGCTCCAGTAATAATAATACTCCAATACTTAAACCAAGTCCTTTTCCTCCCTTGAAATTCACGAATATACTGTAATCATGACCTATTATTCCTGAAACTACTCCAATAATAAGACTATTTAGTCCTGGACTAAGTGTTTGCGAAAGAATCACGATAAGAACTCCTTTAAACACATCAATAAGCAGTATTATGCTTGTTTTAAGATACGAGTTCGTGGTTTTTAAAAAATTGTAAGCACCCATGTTTCCAGTGCCTTTATTAAATATTTTTTTATAAAACAAGTATGCTGTTGGAAAACTGCCTATCAAGTAGCTTAATAATATAGTAATTATCATTCCTCAATCCACCCTATTGCAATACATTCTGGTCCTGAATAAACACCTAGTGCTGGATTCAAGTAATCAATTACTTCAACACCATACTCTCTTCCGAATCTTTTTTTTAAATAATCTGCTTCTCTCTTCATATTATTATGAAGAAGATATATTTTTTGAGCATTAAGAATTCTTTTATGAATATAATTATAGAATCCTTTCTCAATATTTTCAAATAACAGCATTTTTCCCGCACTCTTTAATTCTCCGTTATAAAAACCTATTACTGGTTTTAAATGAACAATATTGTCCAATACACCTAATGATTTATTAATTCTTCCTCTCCTAACTAAGTACTTAAGTTTTTTAAGCACTAAAAAAATTCTTATTTTTGGAACAATTTTTTTAATCTTTTTTATTATTTCTTCATAAGAATATTCTTCTTTAATCATACTCGTTGCTTTCTTAACCAATATTCCTAATCCCGCGCTTGTTGTTCTTGAATCAATTACAGAAATATACTGGTTCTTGCTCTTCTTTTTTGCGATTAATGCACTATTATGCGTGCCGCTTAGTTTTGAAGTGAGTGTTAGTACTATTAATTTCTTATCTTTATACTTTTCATATATTTTCAGGAAATCATCAGGGTTTGGCTGACTTGTCCTGAAACTATTATTTCTTATTTTTTTGTAAAAACTTTTTTTATCCAGATTCACTTCTTTGTTATTCATGAATAAATGAATCTTAACTTCACTGACAAAGTTTTTATCTGTTCCTGACAAGTAATCAACTGTGTTGTCAACAATTATCCTAATTCCTGATTTTTTCATATTGTTTTCTCATATTAGTTGTTTTATATTCTTTTAGTTTTCCGAAAGCAGAACAAATATTCTTAATCTTTTCACAATTATCAGAATGAATATGGATTCGTAAATATTTTCTGCTTGTTATTATTTGAATAGAATCTCCTTCTTTTTCCAAAACATTCCTAACATCTTCTTCATATTCTGAGCAGTTCTCTAACAAAATATTAATGCAGTGCTTTTTCTCAATTGTCATCTTTTGTTCTTTAACAATCATATTCTCAATACTCGGATCGTACTCAGGTATTATTCCTAAAGCCCTGAGCCAAGCTCCGAGCATGTAAACAACACCTAATCCTCCTGCATCAACCACTCCTGATTTTTTCAGAACTGGAAGCATGTTCATTGTTTTCTTCAAGTATTCCTGGGCTGAATCAAAAGAACCTATCATCACATCAATTATTGATTCAGTCTTATCTAATACTTTGAACGCTCCCTGACTCGCTCCTTTCAGCACTGTAAGCATTGTTCCTTCAACAGGATTATTCACTGCATTATAAGCATACTCGCAACCATTGTTTATTGCTTCAGCAAACTCGTTACACCCAACATATTTTTGTTTTATTAAATAATCGCAGAATCCTTTATAAAACTGGGAGATTATTACTCCACTATTCCCTCTTGCGCTTAATAATAATGATTCTTTCAGTTCATGCATGAATTCTTTAAGCGATTTCTTCCCGCTTATTCTTGAATTATTAAATGTTTTTAACAAATTATCCCCAGTATCACCATCACGTACTGGGAAGACATTAACATAATTCAAATAATCTTTCTTATTGTTCATAATATTTTTTGTTTCAAAAATCATTTTTTTGAAAGTAGTTGTTGTTAATATCTCCATACTTTATTTACAAAGCAGAAATTATTTAAAAGTATTATTAACCAGTTATTTTTCCAATCCTGAAGTAAAGAGTGAATCCGAGAATCATCATTCCATAAAGAATGAAAGATGATGTTAATAACTTATACCCAATATAAATAAATACTAAGTCTCTTATTATTGATTTCATTTCGTCTTCTTCGCCTTCCTTAACACTACCATTGTTACAAAACTTCTTCCAATCAATGCTATTAATGCTATTATTATGACAATAATTAATCCAATCCTTAAGTAGCCGAGTATTAAACTGCCTACAAGAACGGTGAGTCTTCCCGCCCTGCTGCCTATACTTAAATATTTCATCTTAATCCCTATAGTCCATACTTCTGCACGTGCACCAACATAACTAACCATGTAACTGAAAAGAAATGCTAAAAAACACAGATAAGTGTATTCAGGGAATCCTAAACTGATTGCTACAAAAAAAGTTCCTTCAACTAATCTGTCAATCACTGCATCATAAAAATCTCCGAAACGGGTCGTACCTACTTTGTCCGCTACTGCTCCATCAACAGCATCAATAACTGATGTTATTCCCATAAATATTCCTCCCCAGAAAGTATTCTTATTCATTATGAAGTACAGTGTTGGGAATAAGAAGAGCAAAGCAGAAGTTGTAACCATGTTTGGAGTAATTTTTAAAAAAACCAAGAAATTTATTAAAGGATCCACTGCTTTATGGAACCATTTTCTTATCCTGCTTAGTATCATGTATTCTAAAATAATTATTGAATTGTTTAAAAACATTTTTAATTATACAGAAATAATTCTTTAAATAATGAGTTTTTTTTCAGAAATAATCCTTATCGGAATACCTGCTTATTTTGCGAACGGAGCACCACCCTTCCTTATTAGTTTAAAAAAGCACCCTATTGATTTTGGAAAAAAATGGCGCGGCAAACGATTACTGGGAGATGGGAAGACTTGGGAAGGATTATTCTTCGCAGTCTTAGTCTCCACTATTACAGGAGTAGTGCTAAAAAGAATAGTGCAGAACAATATTCATTTATGGAGTTTTTCACTTATTGGTCTGGGAGCAATGCTTGGTGATATGGCTGGCAGTTTTATTAAGAGAAGGAAAGGAATAAAGAGAGGTGCTAAAGCAGGATTTCTTGACATGATTGACTTCATGATAGGAGCACTAATACTTGCGAGAATAGTAACACCTTATTCTTGGATTACGTTCTTTACTCTTATCATAATCACTCCAATTATTCACCGCACAGCAAACATTATAGGGCATAAGATGGGTGTTAAGAAAGAACCATGGTAATTATTGAAGAAGTCAATTCTTAAAATGCTTGAAAAAAAAAGGATAAAGAAGCTGGTTTTTTGAAAAATCATATGGATTATTTAATTAAATAATGGTGCAGGAAAACTCTTTATGGGATAGATTCAGTTAAGAATAAAAGTGCATGTAATAAATAATTATTATGAAAGAAGGGGGAAAAAAAATATTATGAATATTTAAAGAAAGAATCTAATATAAAAATGATGATTTTTCAAAGCATCCTAATAATCTGAGCATGCGGAACATTATTAATCCTTATAACTGAATCCTTATTTATGAATTCGTATTTTATTGCAGTACTCACTGTTTTTTCTCCAATAAGATTCACTATTGTCGCTTTCTTCATTTCTTCCACTAATTCTTCCTGCGTGCACTTTCTTCCCCCATAAAAATTCTTATTAATAGTTATTTCTATATCTTTTTCTTCATCAATTATTTTCTTGCCTAATAATCTCTTATCACATGCAGCAACAACATAATCTTTTAATGATTTATGAGTTTTAAGAATCATATTTTCACAGGATATTTTGCTCCGCACGCCATGCACTTAATGAATTGTATCCTATCCTGCTTCTTAACTCTTGTATCTGGTTTTCCACATTCCCTGCACTTAACGTACTCATCAACAAAACTCTTTATTTTTTCATTAAGCTTGTATGATTTAAAAACTCCTTTAAAAACTGCTGTATTACCATCCATGTATCCTTTTGTTGCAAGTTCTTTTGACAAGTATTTAAGAAGTAGTTTGGGATTTCTCGCCACATAATCAGATATTTTCTTAAAATTAGTTATTCTAGTACTTTTTCCCTGAATTCTTCCCTTTACTCTTGGAACATTGAATCTTGCTTCTTCCTTGCTTTGTTCAGGAAGCATTTCTTCAGCTCTTTTTAATAAACTTTTATAACTCTTCATTTTTTTTATTCAACCTCTAAAAACTTATAATTGTGTTTTGTGGGTTCATAAATTATTCCGTCATTTAAAAGATTTTTCAAAACAGGCCTAATATTTTTCTCATCTTTTCCTGTTTCTTCAGTTAATAATTTCATACTCACTCCTCTACCCACATCACTGTTTTTTATAATCTTAATAATTTTGTTCTCCAGTTCTTCCTCTACTGATTTTTTTCCCTCAACTTCTCTGGCATCACCTGTCTTCACTTTTTCAGTTATTCTCTCCACTTTTTCATCACTTAATAATAGTTCGTACTTATGTAATAACCAGTGATTAGGATTATTTATTATCTTTATTATTTCACAAGTAAGGTATCTTTCATCATCCCATTCTCTCACTCTGCCCACTAATTCTATAATGTCTCCAACAACAGGTTTTTCCAATTTATCCACATCATCTTTCCATGCTTTTATTCTTATTGTTTCTGTACCATCATCAACAACTAAGTAAGCATAAGTTCTTTCAGAATTAACTCTCTTACTAACGATTGTTCCAATAATCCGTACTCTTGCAATCCTTAAATCACTTATTTTTATATAATCAGGACTGTCTTCTTCAGAAATCATTTCTGAATCTGTTATTTTCTTAATATTTGATTTAAATGCTGTTAGTCTTTTATAATCATTGCTCATTTTGAATTCGTCCTCCTAAATATGCCTGGTCTTGGTTCAAAAATTTCTCCAGCTCTTTTCATCTTATCAATAGTTTCTTTTGCTTTCATATCCTCAATACCTCTAGATTCGGCTTCCTTTATAATTTCTTCTATAGGAATATTGCCTCCAAAGGCTGATTCAAGTTCTTTAATTATTTCAAACATTTCATGAATCTTGCTTCTCTGACTGCTCGTTACTCCACTTACTACTCTGTCAATATCTATTTCTCCAGTATCAGGATCAACACCTAAACGATGCAGGTAGTTCTTCATTAAACTAATACTTCTCTTAGCATCCTCTTTTAATACTTTTTTCCTTAAATGAAGCCTCGCGTTTGCTTCAGCCAATCGAACCATTGCTTCCAACTGTCTTGGTGTTATAGGAACGGGGCGTGAATCATCTGCTGACAAGATTTCTTTATTCCTTAAGTTTACAAAAAAGTCCTTAATATATTTTATGGCTTTATTAGTTAGTTTTGGACGTATGTTTTTCTTAGCATAACTCACATATTTTCTTATGAACTCGTAAGGAATCATTGGTTGATGAGAATCCGGTTCTTTGTGTCCTTTAAGCATGTGCTCAGCTAATTCTGTATCCTTGGCCCTGTCAGGAATGTCCCTAACTGGGAATATTAGGTCGAAACGGCTTATGAGAGTAACTGGCATATCAATTTGTTCAGAAATAGGTTTATAACTGTCAAAACGGCCGTACTCCGGGTTTGCTGCTGCAAGTAGTGTAGTCTGACAATTCAAAACTGCCTGAACATTAGCTTTACTTATACTCACTTGCTGCTGCTCCATAGCTTCGTGCATTGCTGAACGGTCTTCATCACTCATTTTATCAATCTCGTCAACACACAATAATCCTTTATGAGCAAGAACAAGTGCTCCTGCTTCCAAAGCCCATCCTCTTAAGAAATCATCCCTCACCACTGTTGCTGTCAGTCCAGCACCTGTTGTTCCCTTACCGCTCACATAACGCGCTTTTGGACATACAGACCCCATACTCTTAACTAACTGACTCTTACCCGTACCCGGATCTCCTATTAATAGTACATGAATATCTCCCCTGGTTGCGGTTCCATCCCCCCTCTCCTTCCTCACACCCCCGAACATCTGGAGAATCATAGCCTGCTTGATATAGTTTCTTCCTTTTATTGTTGGAGCAACACTTCTAACAAATTTGTCAAAAATCTGGGGATCTTGGGATAATAATTCTATTTCTTCAATATCTTCTTCTGTTATATTAATATCATCAAAATCCTGTTGTATTGGTTTAATAAAGTTTGCCTCCACGTATAAGTCAAAAAGTGTTGATTTTGCTCTCTGCGCAGGAATTCTTTTTGCAAATGAGTGAACAACACCCACAATTCTTACTTTTGAACCCGGACTTGATTTCTTAACTATGCTTGGGTCAACCAAATCATTTCTTAAAAATATATTAATCCTTCTCGGCTGATTCCCCCCTTCCAGGTTTTCAGGACATTCTTCAATTATTAAACGCTGAGTATCAACTAATTTCTTTTTCTCCTCTTCAAAAGGACCTCTCTTCCCGCAGTGAGGACACCTCTTGGGTTTCTTAATAATTTTCATCTCCTGGGGAATACTTATTTTTTGCTCGCATTGTAAGCACTTATATATTATTAATGTGCACATTGGACGCACATCGCTTGATTGTCTTACTATTCCCTCAATATACAAGAATTTTTCTAAATGCTTCTTACGAATATTGCTTATTCTTACCAAGCACGAGTCAGGCAGGTTTGAGAATCTTACGTAAAAACTCTTGAAACCATGCTCTTTCTGCAAAGAGTCTTCAAAGACTTCAATAATCTTGTTAGGATAATCAATTAATAAGTTACCAAGTTCCTGATTGAACTTATCCATATTCTGGAAATCAATGATTAAGAAATTTTCTCCTTTACTTATAGCTTCACCTAATTCTTTCTTATACACCTTATCCATGAACTCGAGGAAGAGTTCGCGAATTTCAGAAACATCATCTACTTTCATTTATTAATATTATATAAAAAAACCTATTCTTAAATTTATTTATTCAATACAAAACATATATTAAAAAAAATAATTATCTCTTTTTATGTTCTTTCCAAGCATTTAACTGCGCCACGTATTTTGTATGTATTTTTTTATATTTCCTTCTGCAACCTACTTTCTTATTCTTAACCGCCAGTTCTTTGTCATCTATGTACTTGGTTGTCACGAACTGGTTTAAGAATTGTCCTATCATGTCATTAATTCTTTCCTGTCCTGGTGTGTATCCTCCAATCCTTCCTTCTTCATACATTTCTCTTGCTACATCACCTATTTCTTCAACAACATTTCCTTCAGGTTTCCATCCTAAATCTTTTAATTTATTAATACTAAAATGATGATTTCCTAATATGTCCGTAAGCACTAATAATACTGGAATATGAAGTCCATCCATCGCTATTTTTATCATAAATTTCATCTTATTGCTGTTGAATAATTTACTGTACATTATTAACTCCTGCATCTTCACACTGTCAGGAATTTCTGATTTGTAAGGCTTGTCTAATGCTTCACCCACTAATTCTGATAATTCCGCGAAACCTATTGGAGCATCGTCTGCAGCATTATATACTTGTCCAACAACTTCATCATTATCCTGCTCTAAAAGGAACTTTTCTATACTCGCCACATTATCTGCACTGACGAATCCTGTAGGGAAGTCAGGCATTAAACAACTAAGGCTTCTTCCAAAACCGCATGCAACCATGTTAAGTAAGTCTCCTGTGAGTTCTGTCACATGGGGTGAGTAAACAAGTCCTGGTCTTATAGTAATTATTGGAAGTTCACTATTTTCTATTGGTCCCACGTATTCTTTATACTTATCATAATATCTTGGGTCTGACAACATCTGCTTAATCTCTTCCTCTTCTTTACCATTAAATTCGTGTCCTAATAATTCCTGCCAAAGTTTTGATTCACAGTATGACTTGAAAGGCCCTCCCATCCAACCTATTGGCTGCTCATCCTCATCCGCTCCTTCAACAGGAACAGGATGATATTCTTTTTTCCAACCAAAAAAATTTTTTACTATTCTGAAAGAATTATATTCTGAAGCAGTTGCTGTATTGATTACTTTAGCATTTTCTGACAATACTCCTTCTTTTGAAAGAAGAGTGAACAAGTTCTGAGAACCTCTTGTATTCACTTCATAATGATGGATTATTCTTACTAATGGTGCAACTATTGCTGCTGTATGAATTACTCCATCATATGGTGCGTATTCTATTATTCCTTCCAATTCTTTTGTTTTCGTAAGATCTGCTCTTATATATGGTGTTCCTAATTCTTCTAATAATTCTGGTTTTTCCTTAATATCTGTAGCTATTGGTTCATAACCTTCACTTATTAACTGTTTTATTAAAGATATGCTTGTTTGACCGGCTGCGCCAGTTATTAATACTCTGCTCATAATAATTTGTTTACAGTGTTTTTATTAAAACATTTCTAACTAGTTTACAGTAACAAAAAAAAAATAGAAAAAAATTTTTTTTTTATTGGAGTTTCAGTAATTCTTTCTTCAATTCTTTAATAGAATCTTTTATTTCTTTCTCATTTTTAGCACCAGTGCACACTATTTTTCCTGTACTAAATAATAAGAAAGTTATGTGTCCTCCAGGCACTTTATAAACTAGTCCTGGGAATTGTTCCGGCTCGTATTCTGCTGTTGGCAGACTAAAAGCAAGTTTTGTGAGATTAAGTTTTAGTTCTACATTACCGCTTGCAACCATGTTCTCAACAGTCATTTCCGGCTTTTTCGTGCAATTAATATCTGCTTTCTTAAGTTCTTTCTGAATTAATTTAACCGCGTCAGGAACCTTTTCCTCTGATTTTACTCCAGTTACTACTATCTTACCGCTTGAAAAAACTAATGCTGTTATTCCTATATTACTAAGTCTTAACACTAACCCAGGGAATTGTTCAGGATTATACTCAGTATTAGGTAATTTTGTCGCTACTTTCTCAAGCGGAACATCCACGTGAAGTGTTGCGCTAGCAACCACGTTTTGTATCTTATAATTCTTTTTAGCCAAATTTAATCACCAATGTTTATAAAGAAAAGAACTAAACGTTTATAAATGCTTTTAAATTATTTTCAGTGTGATTTCTTTGTCTTTTATACTAAAACTCTTGCCTTTAAGGTTTTTTTTCCCACTTAATTCAGTGTTTGTTGTTATTTCTATCTCTTTTTTGTATTCTTTAATACTATTCTTTAAGAGTCTTGAACTTGTTTTATAATAGAGTTTTACTTCTTCATCCTTACTCAGCCCTCTTTTTTTACGCAATGACTGTATTCTTCTCGTTATCTCCCTGGAGTATCCTTCAATCTTAAGATCTTTATCTATTATTAAGTCAAGGAGTATTTCTCCTTGTGAGAAACTTGCAAGTGAAAAACCTTTCATAGCTTCTTTCTTAATATTAAAGTCTTCTTTTTCAACAACAAAAACATTTTTTCCTTCTTTCAATTCATAAACATTTTTGCTTAATAATTCTTCAACAATTTTTTCTTCATCCTCTTCTTTAAGTATTTTTAATAATTTCTTAACATCTTCTCCGTATTTCTTTCCCATTTTTTTCATAACGGGTTTCAGAGAATACTTTATTTGTTCAAACATTTCATTAGTGAACTCTATTTCTTTCACATTAGTTAATTCTTTAACAATGTCAGCGAATTCCATTATTCTTATATCAATATCCTCAACTTTTGAGAATATCATGACTTTTTTTAAAGGCCAGCGTATTCCTTTACCTGCCTTGCTCCTTGCATTCAGTATTGCGCTTGTTATTTCCTTAACTAGACTCATATCTTCTTCAAGAACTTCATTAATTCCTGATTTCTTGATTTTCGGCCACTTCATTAAATGAATGCTCTCCTCATCAAGTAATAAATAATCCTTAAGCTCTTGGTATAAGTACTCGCTTGAGTATGGAATTACTGGAGCACACATTAATAATAAGTTCTTAAAAGCATACCCTAATACGCTCAGGACTTCTTCTTCACTTATCTTGTTCTTTATTATCTTAAAATACCATCTGCTTAAGTCTTCAATCATTAAATCCTCGATTATTCTTGGAATCATGTATAATTTGTACTCTGACATGTAATCATCGTATTTTTTTAGTGTATTGTTTATTCTTGAAACCATCCACTGATTCTCAAGGGATAATTCTTCACTAACAAGACTATTTCCTTTATAATCCTCGAGTTCGAAATTGTTCTTAACAAACTTGACCATGTTGTACAGTATTCTTAAGTAAGAATTTTTTAGTTTCATATCTTTAAAGTTATAATTCAAGTCCAGTCCGGGAGATACTCCTCCAATAGTGTAGAATCTGAAAGTATCAGCACCCCATTTTTTCACAACTTCATCAGGACTCACAACGTTTCCCTTGCTTTTGCTCATTTTCTTGCCTTCTGCATCATTTATGAATCCGTGCATGTAAACTCTTTTATAACTTGGTTTTTTAAATGCTACCATGCTGAGGCACATTAAGCTGTTGAACCATCCTCTTATCTGATCTTTTCCTTCTATTATTAAATCAGCACTTTTCAGACTCTTCTTACCTATTGAAGCCCATGGTGCTGCTCCACTATCCAGCCATACATCTAGTATGTCAGGATCTCTTCTCATTATACTGTCGCATTTTTTGCACTTGAAAGTGATTTTATCCACAAAGTGCTTATGTAAATCCACTTCTTCAACACTCTCTTTGTATCCTGAACGTTCATAAAGTTCTGTCCATGTAGCGAATAATTCAATATTATTGCATTCTTCACACTTCCATATTGGTAGAGGTATTCCCCAGTATCTTTGTCTGCTTATACACCAGTCCTGCAGTGATGAAAGCCATGAATCAAACCATTTATTCCCCGCCCAATCCGGCTGCCAGAAGATTTTCTTATTCTTTTCTCTCATCGCATTTCTTAAACTGCTTGTTTTAAGGAACCATTGTTTTGTTGCTCTGAAAATAACTGGTTCATGACACCTCCAGCATGTTGGATACTCGTGAGTGATTTTTTGGACTCCTGCCAATAAACCTTTCTTTTTTAATAATTTTATCCACTTCTTATCATCCTTCTTTGCATTCCATCCTTTGAATCTTCCGCTTTCTTCTCCTGAGAATACTCCATTCTCATTAACAGGGTTCATAATACTTAATTTGTATTTTATTCCCACTTCATAATCTTCAGGACCGCATCCTGGAGCGCAGTGGACGAGTCCTGTCCCACTATCTAAATCAACGTATTCTTTGCTGAGGACAATAATGTGTTTAAGTTCTTTATGGACAGGCATTTCTTCACTAAAAACATGTTCGTATTTCTTTTCCTCAAGTTCTGAACCTTTTATTCTCTTAACTATTTCATAATCTTTTATTTTCAGTATTTTCATGATTTTTTCAACAAGTTCTTCAGCAACTATCCAGTATTCATCATTCACCTTAACTTTAGCGTAAACAAAATCAGGATGAACCATCACACCCATATTACATGGTATTGTCCATGGTGTTGTTGTCCAAATAAGTAAGTAAGTGTTCTCATCTTTTTTTGTTCTGAACTTCACGAATATGCTCTTATCAGTTACGTCCTCGTACTCGAGTTCATGTTTTGCAAGAGCTGTCGCGCACCTAGCGCACCAAGTCATTACTTTCTTACCGCGATATAAATAATTATTCTCATATGCTTTTTTTAAAGCAGTCCATGCTCCCTGAATATAAGTATTTTTCAATGGATAGTAAGGATTATCCCAATCCATCCATATTCCTAGTCTGGAGAAGTCCTCATTCATCTTCTCTGCCATTTCTTTAGCAAAACTTATACATTTTTCAACAAATTTCTGGACTCCATAATCCTTAATTTCTTTTTTATTCTTAAGCCCTATTTTTTCTTCAACCTTCACTTCAATAGGTAGTCCGTGAACATCATATCCTGGTTTGTCATGCACGTTATAACCATTCATTCTTAAATATCTGAGAGTTAAGTCCTTCAGTGACTTGCCCCATGCGTGACCCACATGTATTCTTCCAGTTGTGTAAGGCGGGCCGTCAAGAAAATAGAATGGCTTATTTTCCTTAACTTTGTTTTTTGCTTTTTCGTAAATATTTTTCTCTTCCCAGAAACTTATTATTTCTGCCTCTGCCTTAACTAAATCAATCTTCATTTTTAGAATAATTAATATATTTGATGATTTATAAAAATTTATAAACAAGAATTTTTTTTTCTTAAACTAGTTTATGAAAGAAATTCCAATAGAGCTTAAGAAGGCTTTGTTTCCTGAAAAGTATGGTATGAGAATGTCATGTTCAGAAGCGCTTGAATTCTTTTATGAGAAGATTGGTTCTCTTCCCCAGAAATACAAAGATGTTAATAATTATATTAGTTTATACAATTCCGCGATTAGGTCGCATCTTAATAAGGAGTATGAGAGTTTTTTGAAAAACAAACTAATTTTGAAGGATGGGAATAATTGGTTTGGCCATAATGTTTACAAAATAAATATTAATCATGAATGTCTGGCCGGGAAAATTATTAATTATGCGGAGAATAATAAAGAAGAAGCGGAAAAGATTATTGGAGAATTTCATCATCCTGACCCCATCATTCTTAATGATTTGAAGAATTATGGTGTTATTGGTGAGAATATTTCAGTTATTATCAGAGTATATAATTCCGGGACTTTTGGATGCGTATTAAAAGATGCTATGAGTGAAGAAAGTGATTATTTTGTTAAGGAGGAATTAAGCAGGCTTGAGAATCCTTTGACTAATATAATAATCCATAACCTGCAGCAAAGCATTTAAAAATCCGTGAATTATTTCTTTATTCTTATGGCAAAACCTATGAAGGCTGAAGGATTTGTGCGCGCAGGTATTCCCTCTGAAAAAGAAGGGGGGAATCCGAAAGTTGGTTTATTAAAAGAGGATGAGAAAAAATTTTTCAAACTGAATGAGATTGCATTATTCATATGGGATCAGTGCGATGGGAGTCACACAATAAAGGATATTTCTAAAATGTTACTGAATGAAGTTAAGAAAAGCAGTCATCCTAAAGCAAAAACTGCTAAACTAAAAGATATTGAGAATGATGTTAAGACTATTATTGAGCGTTTGAAAAAATTCGGACTAATAAAAAAAGATTAGTTGGGTAATGTTTTTAAATAATATTTGTGTTCGTAGTATATTATTATGGAAGTATGGACTGAAAAGTACAGACCGAAAAAATTAGATAATATTGTGGGTCAGAAGCACATTATTAAGCGTCTTAAAGCTTTTGTTAATAACAAGAGTATGCCTCATTTATTAATGGCTGGTCCTGCAGGTGTTGGAAAAACAGCTTCAACTCTTGCTTTAGTTAATGAATTATTCGGTGATAACTGTAAGAGGAATTTTTTAGAACTTAATGCGAGTAATGAGCGGGGTATTGACACTATTCGTGTTAAGGTGAAGAATTTTGCGAGAAGTAAAGCAATTGGTGATGTTCCTTTCAAAATCATTTTTTTAGGTGAGAGTGATGCTCTTACAAGAGAAGCCCAGCAGGCTTTAAGACGGACTATGGAGAAGTATACTAAAACTTGCCGTTTTATTCTTGACTGCAATTATCCTAGTAAGATTATTGACCCAATACAATCAAGATGTATGCTTTTCAGATATACTAGTCTTCCAAGAGAAGCGGTTGTTAAGAGACTCAAATTTATTGCTGATAAAGAGGATTTAGATTATACTGACATGGTTGTTGAACAAATTTATGATATAAGTAATGGTGATTTGCGTAAAGCAATCAATATTCTCCAGTCAAGCAGTGTTTTAGGTACTAAGATTACTGAACAAATAGTTTATGAAGTGAGCAGTATGGCTCGCCCTAAAGAAATAAGAGAATGCTTAAAAATGAGTATTAATGGTGATTTTAAGAAAGCAAGAAGTTTATTATTCGACACTATTACTGAACACGGATTATCCGGCATTGATGTTGTTAAGCAGATAAGTAAGGAAGTGCTTAAGATTGATAACTTAAGCACTGAATCTAAGATAAGGATGATTAAGAAGATAGGTGATTACGAGTTCAGAATAACTGAAGGAAGCGACGAATTCATACAGTTAGAGTCGCTTCTAGCCCAGTTTTACAAAATAAAATGAATTTAGTTATTAAATACTCTCCGGAAACTTGTGAAGAAGTTGTGGGGAGGGAAAAGGAGATTAGTATTATTAAGAAATTCTTGAAAGATTTTCCTAATGTTAAGAAGAAAGCATTACTTCTTCATGGACCTCCTGGTGCGGGAAAGACTTGCGTAGTTAGAGCAGTTAGTAATGATTTGGGTTTTGAATTATTAGAGATTAATGCAAGTGATAAGAGGAATGCTGAAAATATTAAGAATATTATTGGAAGTGCGAGCAAACAGGCAAGCTTGTTCAGCAAGAAAAGAGTTATTCTTATTGATGAGCTTGAAGGTATTCACGGAAGGACTGACAGGGGTGGAGTGAAGGAAATTATTTCTATTATTAAGGAAACTAGTTTTCCTATAATCATGGTTGCTAATAATGTTTATAATAAGAAATTATCCACTCTGAGGAAGAAGGCGCGTATGGTTGAGGTTAAGAAGATTAAGTACTGGAGTGTTTATAATCTTCTTAAGAATATTAGTATAAAAGAAGGTATTAGTTTAAGTTCTTCTGGTTTAAGAAAACTCGCGAGTTTAAGTAATGGTGATGCTAGGAGTGCTTTGAATGATTTGAGCAGTATTGAGAGTGATGAGGATTTGGAGGGTTTGTATGAGCGTGAGAAGGAGGAGAATATTTTTCAGGTATTAAAAATGGTTTTTAAAGCAAGTGCTGAAGAAACGAGTTTGTCAAGCACTGATCGTTTGAGGAATATGAATTTTAATACTTTATTATTATGGATTGGTGAGAATATTATTAATGAGTATAAAAAACCTGGTGAAGTTCATAAAGCTTACGAACATATTAGTAACAGTGATGTTTTTTTGGGAAGGATTTATAGGAGGAATCACTGGAGGTTCTTATGGTATGCTAAGTTATTAATGACTCTTGGTGTTAGTTTCAGCAAAGAAAGTGTTTATCGTAAATTCACGCGCTACGAGCATCCTGTTAAGATTAATAAGTTATTCCGCTCCAAAAGTAAGAGGTATTTGCTTGACAGTATTAGTGAAAAACTGGGCAGGCACGTGCACTGCTCTTCTGATAAGGTTAAGAAGCATTACATGCATCATATGAGGATTTGGAAAAAAGTTAGTGGTGTTGAATTAAGCGATAAAGAAGAAGATTTTCTTAAGTAAAGTCCTGTATTAACTGAATATTGTTTCCAATAATATTCGCGTGATTTATTGTTATATTATTCCTGCATTCTCTTGCTGACTCCAATTCTTTTATTAAGTAGTCTGCATAACTCCATCCCTGATTAGTCATTAATAAGTAAAGGTTTATTGTCTTGTTCTTGAAAGCAAAGTATAAAGCATCCTGACTAATTCTTATTGCAGGATTAGTTGGGAGCAAGTCATTGTTTTTGTAAAATATTATTAAATAATCATTATCGCTTCTCTTACCTGCATAACTCCATTCATGGTTTAATACTTCTTCATAAGTAAGGTTTGTTAATCCAGTAATTGTTTCTTCTTCATTATTTGTTGTTTTATAATAATCATCAATTGTTCCACACGTATTCATTAATGGTGCGAATAAGAAATTATTGTCTGGTGGAGTGATTATTAGTTTAACAAAGTCTTTGTTTTTATAATTCTCAACTATTAAGTTATTATTTAACTGGCTTGTGTAATAAGTAATTTTACGGCTGCTTCTGTCCTCAATTATTCCTTCATAATCATAATTATTTGTTGTTGTTATACAGTTAGTTGTATTATCCAGACTGCAGGTGAAGAAGTTTCCTGTATGAAACCAGTTATTTGAGTCCTTATAGCTTAGAATATTATTGTCAAAATCCCATTCATAATTCGTATTATTCAGTTTTTTCTGAGTTACTGAATAATTAAAACTATTTGTTCTTTCAGGAATGAAACTATTATCATTAGTTTTGTTGAAATAAATTTTCTCCCTGCCCATTACTTCCACCCATAAGTTTTCTTCATCAAAATAGTTTTTCTCAAAACCCATGCTCATAACTGGTTGTGTTGTTATATTTATTTCTCCATTTTGTGTTGTTAAATAATACGGACTGTTCTCAATTGTTGGTGTTATTCCCTGAGTAATTGGTGTAGTACTATTCATTATTGTACTGAACCCGTTTTTTAATATTACTCTTGTTGAGGGTGATGATTCTATAGTAATATTGTATGGTGTGTTTTTTTCGTAATAAATCATTGTCTCTTTAGTATTGTTAAGAAGAAAAGGCGTCTTCACGTTTATTAAAGGGTTTTGTGTGCTTATTTTATAATAAACATTTTGTCCGCTCATATTTATTGTATGAACTCCGCTCATATTATTATTGATTATTATTTCCTGATTATTCCATACACCATTGTTTCCTGAAATTGTCTGATCTGTTATCTTCTGGTTTTCAGGATTATTCACTATTATTCTTAAATCATCATTTATTGTCTGAGGATTATAATTTATAGTGATTGAGTAATCCTGTGCATCAGTATTGAGTGTTTTAAAAATTGTTGGTTCCTGATTGTAAAAAATTAGTTCTCCTAGTATGGAATCATTGTTATAATTTTTTGTTGATAAGTCTTTGATGCTGTCAAAATCTGCATCACTCGGGAGCCTGATTGAGCAAGCGAAGGGTATACTGTTTTTGCCTGAGTAATAAGTTATTATTTTTCTGTAATCATATTCAGGATTTAACCAGTTCGTCTGAGCAGTTATTTTTTCTATGAATTTTTTATTCTCGTATGTTGAGGATATTAAGTAATTATATTCTACTAACTGGTTCTTTAATGATTTCATACTTTCCTGATATTTTGTTTCTTTAAGCATTGTTGTTCCTGCTTCTTTATTGTAATTATTTATTCTTGAAGCTTCTCGTATTCTTGTATAATCATAATTGTGGGGTGTTATTTCAAAAAATATTGAATAATTTCCTGAACTCGTGATGTTTGAATCATAATATATTCTCGTATCTATTCCTGGTGTTGTTTGTTTTGTTGAGACATAATTATTGTAATAACTTATTCCTATTCCTTCTGTAGTGTTGAATACTGAGTACCATTTGTTAGTGTTAAAAACTGTTTCTGACGCCTGATTCAGGTTTGTTTCAACAGTGTTTTCGTAAGCAAGATTAGGTAGGTTGGTTGTTCTGAAAACAAAGTATGGAGTATAATCGTATGCTTGTGAGAGTATTATCTTATAATCTACGTATATTTTTTGGGGAAGAAAATACCAGTATTGTTCGTAACCTGCGTGATTATTATAATCCCCTGTTATCCTGACTGTTAAGACATCATCAGCGTATTTTATGACTTCAGTATCTGAACTTGTCTGAGAGTAATCATCCGTACTGTTCTTAATTCGTGAATTAATATTTTGAACAAAGTTTTTTGTGTGTCCTTCTATGTATAATTCTTGTATTATTCCCGTATTCTTGTTTATTCTTATTCCATAATTGTTTGATTTGTAATAAATATTGTCTGATTCTTCCCTGATTATTGTTTCCGTGTTTTCTAATTTTTTGTTCCTTGTCGTGTTGGAGTAAGTGAGTGTGTACTTTTCTGAATCTGATTCTAGTTTTTCTTCAAAACTTATTAGTAAAGTGTTTGTTCCGAGAAGGATTGATTTGTGTCTTATTTCTTTTTTATTCGAATCATATAGTCTTGTATTAACAGGGTTTTGTGAACTGTTTATAGTTTTTCTTATTATTGTATAACTTAATTCCTGGTTATTAGGATTCTTTATTGTGAAAGCACTTATGTATTCATTATTATCCAAGTAAGCAGAATCAAGGCTTTTTTTTGCTTCTGTTAATATGTTGAACATGTTTTTTTCTCTTTCTGTTTCTGATAATGAGAGAGTTTCAGGCACTGAAAGAAAAGTCATTATTGTAGCTAGTGATAATGCAATTATTATTCCTGAAATTAAGAAGAACTGGTTTTTCTTATTCATAATACCACGTTTTTATATTCATACTCACTTCTTTATTATCCAAGAATATGTTTTTCTGCACGTTTTTAGTGCTTGACGGTTCTTCAAATATTCTTGGATAAGTGCCGATATAATAAGTATCATGTTCTTCAATACTTATTCCAGTATTATCATATTTTGTTAAGTCGTAATATTCTTGCTTTGTATTCGTGTTTATTCCATAACTTATTGTTAGTTCTTTCTCCTCATATGGTTTCATGCTCGTATTTATTAAGAGTTCTGTTTTTCCTGATTTTTCGGGCAGGCTTGATGAGTGCGGCAGTATTATAGGATTATTCAATATTGTGTAATCTTCTTTTGTTACTGTTTCATTCCCTGCGTAAAGTAGTATTATTTTTTTTGAGGTATAAGCATCCATATGAGGTATTAGTATTTCGAATGACGAGTTCGCGTCATAATACTGTTTGTTATAATCTATGTTATTTATTTCCATGAGTGTTTTCTTGTTTTCATAGTATGCTTGCATTGATGTTTCGTTCAAGTCCTGTGTTTCACTCACTCTTAACGGAATATTTGTCAGGCGGAGTGATTCATTAATTATTGGTGTCGTATTATTATTCGTTACTGATATTATTGTCTGATACCAGTTATTGATTGTGTTGGTGCGGAGTATTTCTTTATTATCATAAACTATTATTGAATCCTTGTTTATTATTTTCGGACTATTCAGGAGTATTCTTATCACTCTATTTATCTCCTGATTATTATTGTTTTTTATTCTTATTCTTTCATAATATTCTGCGCTTATTTTTATTCCAGTATTAGGTGACTGGGTTAGTGTCAAATAGTTTTCTAATTCTTTAAGCGAGTATTCTTCAAGCAATGGTTTTACCAAATCTTGCTTTTCAAGTATGCTATATGAACTGGCTGCCTGATAGTAAGGGTCTGCTTTGAGTGTGTAGGATGGTTTGTTTATGTTTTGTGAAAAACTGTTGTAAAAACTCATGAGTATTATTATTGTCATTATTGCTTCAATACTTCTGAGGAATGTTTTCTTATTCACTGCCACCATGCATCAACTCCTATTCTTGCCGGAAAATCATTTACCAACGAGTATTTTGTCAAGTACGTTTTTTCAAGTAATCCCCTGTTTATTCCGCAATTATCAACAATTGGTGTTGTTCCTATACTTGTTTTATTTTTTGGTATTGTCTGCTTATTTAAGAAAATAATTGTTTTTTCAGGCTTGTCTATCCTTATTCTGAACAAGTCGTAATCATTAATTGATGTATTAGTGTTTATTGTGAGTAAGTTATTCTTGTTCCATGTCTTGTTTATCAAGTATTCATCATCGGGTTCTGTATTATTCTTATTTATTGTGAACTCTGTGTTTGATGGTATTATTAGTTCTAAGCTTTCTTCATTGTTTTTTGATGAAATATTTATTATTAAGATATTATTTTCTCTTTTGAACAATAAGTCTGAGGAAAGTGTGTTATAATCCCATCCAGGTATGGGTATTCCTATTATTTCGTATTCTGCTCTTAATCCTATTAATTCTTTCATTTCATGATTGCATATTTTTTGAAAACTCTCTTTCGTATAAGCATCCTCCATTATTCTTGTTCGCAATATATTGTTTTTTTTCTCAAGTATTTCATTATTCACCTGGTTCTGGAACGGCTGGTTAAGAGTTATGATTGTCTGAGTTATGTATATTATGAATACTGCGAATAAGAAGTATGCAATACTGGAATCTATACTTCCTACTTGTGTTTTTTTACCTGACAGGGAAATTGATTGTTTCAGATGCTTTTTTGTTTTCATAATTCACGCTCACTGTTGCTTCATACTCTCCTGTTTGTTGGGGAGCACTCACTTTTATTTGATATTCTCCGAACGAGTCTGTTGTTCCTGTGAATATTGTTCCGTTCACATCAACAATAACTTCGTTCTGACTTATGGGTTCATTATCGAGTTTGACTTCTCCGAATACGTTCACTTCTTCACCAGAATATATTACGAATTTTTCCTTGTTTGCTGTGATTGTAAGTGATTTTGGGAGTATGAATGAAACATAGAGTATTAGTGATACGCTGAACATTATTGCTATGTGTTTTATGCTTGCTGCGAGTGAGCCTTCTCTTGTTACTCCTGCCACAACACCGTTGCATAAGCTCTGGATTATGAGTGTTGCGAAGAATAATAATTTGTAGTATTCAAGATCTAGTGTTGTAACAGTATCTCCTCCAAGTATTCCTGTCCCGAACTCTCCGCTCGTTGTTATAGGGATTAAGACTTTGAATAACACTATCAGTATTATCACGAATATTAATTGTATCATATATATAACTACTGTCTGCTCTGTCATAGTGCTCTGCCTGTCTTTCTCAACGTTCTGGAGTTGGACTGTTGAATTCGCTACGCTGAGCATTATTGGCGATATATCCCCTCCACTCTTATACGCTTGCAATAATATGCTTACTCCTCTTGCTATGAATGGTGATTTCTTGAATTTTTTCTTAAAATCATTCATTACTGCCTTGAAAGGCACTCCCCATGATAGTTTGTTAGCCATCTTATTTATTTCAGGAGTTAGTGCTCCGTAATCTCCTGATGATACTGTCTTCACTGCTTCGCTCATTGTTAATCCTGCTCTTAAACTGTCTGATAAGTCTTTAAGGAATGATGGGAAATGTTCTTCCATTGCTTTTATTCTTCTTTCTTTTACGTAAATATAGAAACTGTAGGGGAAGAGTATGACCGATATATTCACTGTAGCTAAGTATCCTATATTCTGATACGTTAATGGTATTGTTGCATAAGCTGTGAAGTCAAGTAGTACTGAGAGTATTATGCTTCCTATTAGTATTATTTGTTTTGTCTTTATAGCCATATGTTTTATACCTCTGTTGGTGATATTGTTTTTAGCATTATCACAAAAGCTGTTGTTGTGAACGGTATTCCGAGTCCCACGAATAGTATTTGTATTGTCTGAAGTTGCGATAAGAATCCTCCCATTATACTCATTATTGTTGTAAGCACTATCATGAATATTGTTCCCACTATAACTATTGTTATGTACATTTCCATGAAAAGGCTTGTTGTTTTAACGAATTCTTCGAGTCTTCTCTTGAACAGTCTTACAAAAGTTTCTGACTTCTCGCTTAAGAAAGTGTTTAAGTCTCCTCCACTCACTATTGTTGCCCTAACTCCCCATAATAATTCGCTTAAGTTATTATTCGGGACTTCATCTGCGTGTTTTTTCAAACTTTCTGCTATGTCATAACCGTACACGTCAACTTCTTCAACTATTCTCCTGCTTATCTTGCTTATTTCTCCGAATTCTTCGAAACCACTCAGTACTCTGAATATTAGTAATGGGTTTGCTCCTGTTGTTGATAGTGTTGCCATATATAGTGTTGCGAAGTGCAATGCATTATCTATTTTTTTTGATCTTTCCTGAACCTGATTTGAAGGGTATAAGAGAAAGAAAGTGAATATTGCCATACTTATGAATAAAGAGAATAATAATGTTGCTGTAATACTTGTAATAATGTCCTGAGTCAGTATGTTAATCATTATAAAACCTGCTATCATGAATACTGAGAGAACGACTATTTCAACAAGCAGGAAGAGAGCGAAGTATTCCTGAACTGTGAATCCCATGCCTCCTTTACTTAAGTCTTTCTTAACATCCTTGAATATTTTGTCCCCGTATTTTTTCGCTATTGGACGGAATATTCTGTACGCGAATAGTCCTAAACTATCATCAGCCATTAATCATTATTGAAAAACCAGTAATTTATTAAGATTTATATTTCAGGAAGCTCATCCACGTATGACGGGTCGTTATAATACCTGACTATGTATGTGTTGAATACTCTGTAATCAGTGACTTCTTTTGCTCTTAAGTATTTTAATAGTTTTATTCTTCTCTGTATATCTTTTTTTAATTGTTCAAGAGTGTATCCTCCGCGTGTTCTTATCTTGTCCAGTATTACTGATTCGAAACTGTCCCAGTCATTTTTTCTCGGATTATATTTGAACGCGCTGTTAGTGACTAATTCTTTATTATTATAATCGTATCCTACTATTTCCACGATTTCTTTCACTTTTCTCACCATTCTTCCTCCGCTTTTGAATTTTTCAAGAAATATTATTATATCAAGATTTTCGAGCATTGGTTTCGGCAAATCTATCGGCTTGTTTGTGAGTCTGTCAACAACTGCTGGCATGTTATCCGCGTGTATTGTTCCGAGTCCGGGGTGCCCTGTTGCCATTCCTTGAAACATGACTGATGCTTCTTCTCCTCTCACTTCTCCCACAATTATGTAGTCAGGTCTTTGTCTTAGTCCTGACTTTAGTAATTGATACATTGTTACTTCCCCGTATTTTCTTCCCCCGAATCCAGGGCGTGCCACTTCTGCTATCCAATCTGGATGTGGTAGTCTGAGCTCAGGAGTATCCTCTATACTGATTATTTTAAATTCCGGTTTGATAAAAAGGCTTGCAGCATTAAGGAAACTCGTTTTTCCTGTTGCAGTTGCTCCTGCTACTATTGTGCTCATATTATTCTCTATTGCAAACCACAAGTATGCTAGTATGTCAGGATTCACTGTTTTATAATCCATTAAATCTGTTGGTGTTAATGGTTTTGTGGTGAATTTACGTATTGTGAAGTTGCTTCCTCTTCTCGCTATCTCTTCTGTTCCGAGTGTTGCTTGGACGCGGCTTCCGTCAGGCAGTGCTCCTTCCATTAATGGTTTTGCGAGTGTTAAGTTCTTACCAGATTTCTGCGCTAATCTCATCACGAAATTGTCAAGTTCTTTTTTTGTGTCAAAAACTATGTCTGTCGCGATTTGGTTGAATAATGGGTCTCTGTGGTATATGAATATTGGTATTCCGTATCCCACACAACTTATATCCTCTATATCAGGGTCTTTCATTAATGGCTCTATCTTGCCTAACCCTATTAAGTCTCTGTACACGTAGTAATTGAATTTTATTCTCTGTTCTGGCGTGAATTTTATTCCTATCTTCTTTGCTAATTTGTTGAATTCTGTTATTATATAATTGTATGATTTTTTTCCCCGTATTTTCTCGAAATCAACATCTAGTTTTTCTCTGAGTAAGTTTTTGAGTTCAGTTATTAATGACTTATCTTCCTCATCAAGTTCTGGTTCGTGAACAGTGTAAAGCAGGCTTTGTGTTTCAGGATTCCATTTTATGTGGGCGTAGGATATTACTTTTTTTTCTTTTTCTGTAACAACTGTTATTAGTGGTATCACCCTGTTTATTTTCTTAAGTAAATCTATATTTTTTTTCTGGTCTCCTCTTACTGCTCCGGGCCGGAATTCTTTCCTTATTTTTCTTCCTTTTCTTCTTTTCTTCACTTCCTCTATGTTGAGTGTTTCGAACTGGAGTTTGAACGGGCTTTCTTTAATTTTTTCTCTTATCTTCTTCTCCATTTCTTCTGCTGCTTTCTCTAGTCTTCCTTCTGATGAGAGTTCTTTTTCAGTTACTTTTTCTCCTTTTTTTCTTCTTTTTCCTTCTCCTCTAACTTCCTCGCTTTCGAGCACGAATATTTGTCTTCCCAGCATTCCTGGCATTCGGGGAACTGTTGGTGCTCCAAATCCTCCTGGCATTTGAGGACCATACATTCCTACAGGCATGGTTGTATATCTAGGCACGATAAGAGTTTCTCCCCTTCCTCTTCCTGTTTTTCTTCTCTTTTTTGCTTTCTTTAGTTTTTTTCCGACTTTTTTTATTATTGCCATTTATTATTCCATCCCTATCTTTATTATTGTATTAACACCATTTGGTGTTCTTATTATATTCTCGCGTGTGATTCTTATTATTGTGTCTCCTCCGCCTGCTGCACAATCCGTGCATGTGAGTATTGTTTTGTATTCCTGGTTATCCTCGCTTATTAGTGTTCTATAAGTGAGGTATATTTCAACTGTCTGTTCTTCTCCTGCACTTATTGTTCTTCCGCTTATTATTCCACTCGGCTCGCTTCCGAGCACTCCTTTATTCTCTATTTCTTCTCCCAGTGCGTATGCTGCTGTACCGTCCGCAAGTATACTCATTACGTCGTGTGGAGTGTTTTCTTTAAATATTGCTCCGCCTTCTTTTGCACAGTCACTCTCTTTAACTATATTATTCATCCATATACATAATAAGTCATAATATGTGCTCGTACTATTCTCGTGTACGCTTACGTTATAGAATGTGTTATTTATTGTTGTATTAGTGTGATGCGTGATTTGTTCGTATCCTGTTAGTTGCGGGTCTGTGTTTGTTGTCCATGTCGTGTTGTACGTGATGCTTCTTCTTTTTCTTGCTAGTTCGTAATAATTCAGGGGCACTTGTTCTGTACTTGCAACTAATGGTATTGTTGTTTTGGTTTCATACATTACGTAATTATCCTCTTCATTTATTATTAATGCGCTGTTGTCGAGGTTAATCTCGAGCACTGTGTTGCTTCCTGTACTTGCTGTATACTTGATTGCGTTGTCTAAGTCTTTCATGTTCTGAAGCACTGTGCTCATCCTCGCCTGGTCTATGTTCTTCTGTATTATTGGACGCCCCCACAAATAAGTTGTGCTTATGACGAGCAAGACTATTGTTGTGAGTATGACTGTTCCCACAACTCCTCCCTGCGCTTTCTTCATAAATATTCTTATACCCTGCTTTCTTTTATAAATTATGATATATTTTTTTAAGCAGACAAAAAATTTTTCTTTTCCTAACTTTTCAGTAATATCATTACGTTTTTATATTAATTCATCCATTTATATATAGTATTATGTG
>CAYWEY010000006.1:0-60124 GCA_964457955.1 Candidatus Woesearchaeota archaeon | reverse complement strand
TGATTACCACTGTGAAAAGTAGTATTATCAAAACTTATCTCCCCACCACAATAATGAGAATAATACCACCCATTACTTTCACTACCCAACCAACCAGTACTACTCCTGACTACACTTTCAAATAATTCAGGAAGGGGAATATTTTCTAATGTGATATCATCAACCCAGAAACTTCCAGTCATGTAATACTGCTTGATTAATAAGTCCATATATTGAGAATTAGGTCCTGTTATAAAAAAAATCTCATAATAATTCCAATCACTTGTTCCAACAGATTTATTAACAATAAAATTTTCAATATAAGTAGGACTAAAATCAGAAGTTAACTCATGACTTTTAACTATTACCCCTCCATTCTCAGAAGTTACATTACTCATTTTTAACCATAAAGAGAGTTTATATTTAGAATTAGGTTCTATTAAAAAAGTTCTGGAATTGTTAATTCCTTTCAAATTTGCAATATTTTGATTAGTATTATCCATTGCTGTAAATTTCAAAGATTGATTACCACTGTGAAAAGTAGTATTATCAAAACTTATCTCCCCACCACAATAATTTTTATAATACCACCCATTACTTTCACTACCCAACCAACCAGTACTATTAATCATTAAGTTTTCAGTTGCTTCAAAATCCTCGTAAAATATAATATTTATTTCAGCATGAACAACATTTATACTTATTAAAATTATCAACAAAAAAAGGTTTAATTGCTTAATTTTCATACATGTTTAAAGAGTTTTTTAATATTAATAATTTTTTATTACAATTAATCATTAGTAAGAGTTATTTTCTCCTCCAGCAAAATCTTTCAAATGCTTTTTTGTTACATTCCAGAATCATCTCCAAATGTACAGGATGTCATAAAGGTTGCGGATGCTTGTTAATTGTTTTAATATATATTTTGGACTGAAAAACAATTTATACAGTGAAGATGTTAATTCCTTGAGTTGATTCTCACTAAGAGATGATTTCATTACTATATCTCGCATGTCAAACTTTTCCCAATCACTTGATTTAATATTTAACAGATTTTTCTTATCACACTCTTTATATATGCCTATTTTTATTATATTTTTGCGAATTTAAACAAACAAAAGATTAAAACATTTTCCATTTATTTCCATTCTTTGTTCTTTTCAGCCATGAAACAAAATACGCTACTTCAACATGAGAATATAATGAAATAATATTTTTGTCTCCATACATTGATTTTAATCGTGGAATTAAAAAAAATTCATATAAAAAAACCCCTAATTGTTCCTTTAAGATAAGCTTCTGCTTTTTTAAATTCTCCATTAATTAGTAGATTTAATTCATAATATAAGAATATTAACGGATTAAAGATTAAAAAGAACAAAATAAGTTGAGGAAGTGAAGCATTCTTTTTCATATAATAAACTCTGTTTCTTGCAGTCAAATACGCCCTTTCTTTAGATTTCAATCCCAACTTAATCTTTCGATTTAAAGGAACATCATGATAGGTTATTGCCTTTGAATATATGTATATTTTCTTGTTTAATTTTTTAATTTTTTCTGCGAAATCAGCTTCTTCATACATAATAAAATATTTTTCATCAAAACCATTAACTTTTCTGAAATCTTTTTTATAAACCATAAAACAATTAGGCAAATGACCAACTCTAATTACTTCATCATATTGTTTTTTGTCAATTTCATTTGTTCCTTTGTAGAAAGCTTGACTTGTGAAGTGATTCAAATCTGCAAAGTATAACCATATCTTTCTTTTATTCTCTTTAAAAAGCATTAAAGGACCTACCATTCCACAATCACTTCTTTTTTCTAAAAAATCAACTAAGTATTGAATCATTTTGTTATGAATTACATTGTCACTATCAAGAAATAATAAGTATTCTCCTTTTGCTTTTCTCGCTCCTTTATTTCTTCCTTCACTAGCACCAAAATTAATTTTTTTTTCAATTAATTTTAATTTTTTGTTATTTGCATATTTTTTCTTAATATTATCAACAGTGTTATCTTCAGAATTATTATCAACAACAATTATTTCAACATTTTTATACTTATTTTTAAATATTGATTCAATACATCTTATTGTTTTATTTGATTTATTTCTTGTAGGAATTATTATTGACACAAGTTTGTTTTTCATAAACTATTCTCCCCTCCAACTTCCTAAATTCATTCCAATCAATTTTTCAACTTTTAATAAGTCTTTTCTAAATATTTTTTCCAGTTTCTTTCTAGTTGAGGATTTCATTTTAGGATATTTGAATTCTTTAGTGTTTATTCTTGTATAAATAGTCTGAAAAAATTGATAAACACCAATATTCTTTAAAATTTTAAAAAAAGGCCCCATTCCTTTTTTTCTTAATTTTTCAATAATTGAAAAAATCACAGTAAGTGATTCAAATCTAACCTTCCTTGCAGAATTAATATTTTTATTCAAAGAAGGGGGAATAAATTCATAATTAATACCTAAAAATTTAAATAATTTTTTTGCTGTTGCCCTAGGTTCTTTTTTCATATTATCTGTTAATATCACAAGAATATTTTCATCTGGAAAAATATTATAATACCTTTTTAATTGATCATAATATAAGCTTCTTTTTATATACTCGGGTTGAGTTTCCAATGCTTCTTCAAAACTATTCGCTTTTTCTTTTTTAAAATTGTCTTTTAACCAAATGTAATGAGAATAAGTTCTATCAACAGGATTTCTTAAACAAATAATAATTTTAACCCTTGGGAAATTCTCTTTAATTAACTTTGGAGTTTCCTTATCATAAAGATAATCTACCGATATCTCTCCTTTAATTTTTCCTTTTTCATTCGGAAAATGACTTCTATACCATTGAAAACCTTTTGTGTAATTCCATTCTTTATTATCACTATAAATCCCTTTTTGTTTGTTAAAAAAAGTAACTTCCTTAATTCTAGATAAACTTACTTCTGGATGTTCACGCAAACATTGAGCTACCCAACCAGTGCCACATTTAGCAGCTCCAACCCCAATAAAATCTACTTGAAACTTATTTTTCATAATCCACCTTTTTTACATTGAAAAGTTCAAATGAGAACATAGGAAAATAATAAGTGATTATTTGGCTTAACGCAGCTATGATAAACCAAAAAGGTTTTGGCCAAAATCGAATAGATGTTGTTAAGTCATCACCCATTTTATCATTCTCAACTTCTTTTCTTAAAAATTTTAACCCAGCTAATCCTCTAACCTTATACCCAAAATTTGTCATTTCTTTATAATCCCAACCAGATAAATGCGTCTGATAAGGGTTTTTATCAACTTCTCTCTGATTTATGAAACCATTCGGAGTTGTAACAATAACTTTTTTCTTAGCCCACTCTTCAGCTTTTTTTAATATTTTCAAACCATCTTTTTTAGACAAGTGCTCTAAAACTTCAATTAAAATAACAGCGTCAAAACTATTTTTCTTAAAATTTAATTCTTGAATTTGTTTATTTAAATATTTAGAATGAATTTTTCTTTTTCTTGACTCATTTAAGTAAGGTTTAAACACCTCCACACCAACACTAGACTTTATGTTTTTACAATGCTGTAAAGGTGATGAAGGCCCACAACCAAGATCAAGAACAGAATCACAATCACTAAGTACCTTACATAACTCGTAAGGAAGCGTATGAACTAAACTAGCTAATATTTTATTATTATATAATTTTGAAATAAAACCCATTATTTATCACCCATATTATATTCAAAATTAATTTTTTTAATAAATTTTGAATTAATCTTATTTTTGTAATAGTCAACAAAAGGTATTAAAATTGATGCAGGCATAATTATACATCCAAGACTGAAAAACCAAAAAGGAATGCTGAACAAGTTCTCCCACCTATATTTAATTAAATAAAAAATTTCACGCAGTAAGTATTCATACTTTGCATAATTTCTTATCTGAACAAGACCAACATAATTCCTAGCAACAAAATCATCAATTAATAATCTCTTTATATTCTTAAATTTAACTTCACTAAAAACAGAATCTATCATATCAACCCAACTCTTAATAGGAGACTTATTATAAATCGAGGAAACGCTTCTTGTCTGACTAGTTGATATTCTTACAGCAATATTATAATCCTTCAAGAAAACAACAGGATATTTTTTCATTATTGAAGCAAAAGGGTAAACATGACAAGGAAAAATATCTTCATGAAAAGGCAAATCCATAAACTTCCTCCTAAAAGCAAGACCAGACAACTGATCAAGAGTCTTAAAAACAGCAATAACCCTTTTAGGAGAATCAGTAATTCTAACAATTTCATCTTTTTTAGGATTTAATTGAGATTTTGCACGGACAGGAACTTTAACATCATTATCAAACCAGAAATAAGGACGAGTAACAGCGCCAATATCTTCAGATATCTTAAAAGCTTTATATGTCTCCATTAAAGCTCCTTTAGCTAAAAGATCATCTTGTCCCATTAAATAAATAATGTTTCCTTTTGCTTTTTTTCTTAATTTTTCCAGATTTCTAGAATATCCTATATTCTTTCTGTTTTTAGAGAATTTGATTCTTTTGTCTTTAAATGAATTTATAACTTGTTTGATATTATCTTTAGAAGCATCATCATTTATTAGAACTTCAAAATTCTTAAAACTCTGTGACAATATTGTTTTCAAAGTTTCTTTGATTACATTAGCTCCGTTATAAGTTGGGATTAAAATACTGAACTTTAAGTCATTCATTTTTCTCTCCTCATTAAATAATTTAATCCAATTCTGAATCTTAAATAATACATTCCTAAAGTTAAGAAAGGATGAAAAAATAATTTTTTCCATTTTCCTTTTTCAAAGAATACCCCAAATAAACGATAATTTAAACCTAATTGTTTTTTAATATCAAAATCTTCTTTTCCCCACTTATTCACATACTTGCTGAAATCCTTTGAATAATAATTTTTTTTATCAAGATAATTATGTAGATTAAATTCAGATTCATTATGATATATAACATTACATTTTTTTTCAGGATTAACACCCTTTTCTTTAATGAATTCTTTTAAAACCCATTTACCAATCTTTTTTTTATTATTGTTTAACAAGCAGACTTTTCCTTTTTCTTTAATCCTTTTATCTAAATCCCAATCTTCAGGTCCGGACATTGATTCGTCAAAACCATTAATGTTAACAAATTCTTTTCTTAAAAAGAATCTTGCAACATCAATAACAGTGCCATTATAGAAACTTCTTTCAAACCTTCTAACTCTACTGAAATAATTTTTGCCAAGAACTATTTCAGGAATATAAAGAGCTATACATTTATTTTTTTGTATAAATTTAACACAATTCTCAACTAGAAAAGGAGGCAATATCATATCAGCATCAAGAAACATTACAAATTTACCTTTTGATTTTTTAATCATCCCAAAATTCCTTTGTGCACTACGTTCAGGACCTTTATCAAAAACCAATTCAGTATATTTTTTTGCAATCTCTTTTGTCTTATCCTTAGAATTATTATCTATTACAATAATCTCAATATTCTTATAAGTTTGTTCTTTTATGCTTTTTAAACAATTATCTATATTTTTTTCCTCATTCTTTGTTGTAACAGTTATTGAAACTAAAGGTTTCATCTTTCTCCTCCAGCAAAATCTTTCAAATGCTTTTTTGTTACATTCCAGAATCCCCTCCAAATGTACAGGAGGTCGTAAAGATTGCGGATGCTTGTTAATTGTTTTAATATATATTTTGGACTGAAAAACAATTTATACAGTGAAGATGTTAATTCCTTGAGTTGATTCTCACTAAGAGATGATTTCATTACTATATCTCGCATGTCAAACTTTTCCCAATCACTTGATTTAATATTTAACAGATTTTTCTTATCACATTCTTTATATAAAGGAGTATGAGGATAAGGCATAACAATAGTAGCTTGCAAAGTGTCAGCATAACCTTTATTGAACAAACTCTTAGCTAAATTAATAGTATTACTCGCCATTTCAAAATCCTCCCAAGGATAACCAATCATGCAAGTAAGGTGAGGATTCAAACCAGCTTTTTTAGCCCATTTACAACCATTAATTATATCACTAACTTTAATTCCTTTATTAATTCTGTCAAGTGTTTCCTGATTCGCTGATTCTAATCCAAAAAGTAAGAACCTAAAACCAGCATTCCTCATCAACTCATAATCCTCCTGCTTCAACACACCAAAACGCATATTACAGCTAATACGAACTTTCTTATTCAAACCACTTTCTATCATTAACTTGCAGAACTTATTTAACCAATTACCTACTGGGAAAGTACCAGTATCATCCATTACTTCCTTAACACCATAAGTTTCAACAAGTGTTTTAATTTCTTCAAACAATAATTCAGGCTTTCTTACACGGAACTTAGGGTAAAATGTTGGCCAGGAGCAGAAAGTGCACTTCCCCCACCAACAATCCCTTCCAACCATAGTATAAGTGCCAGGCAAATACTTATAATTCCCGTTCTCAACATACAAATCCCATCTTGTTAATTCTCTGTCAATAAAAGGCAAAGAGTTCAAATCATGATTCAGAACAAAAGACCCAGTGGATACTATTTTCCTTCCTTTTCGGTACCAGATTCCACTTTCTAACTTTTCACCTTTGCTTAAGTGATTGCATAAATTCAATAATAAGAAATCATAATCTCCTCCAGTAATCACATAATCAACTTTTGAATTGTTTAAACTTTCTTCAGGCAAACCAGTTACATGATCGCCCATGAGAACAACATTTGTTTTAGGAGACACTTTTTTAATATTATTAATAATTTCCCAATGCATTTTCACAACAGGTGTTTTAGTTTCAATAGCAATTAATTCTGGTTTTTCATTCTTAATCCTATCAACCCAATCCCTAAATGTCTCATTCTTTGCAATTGCATCATCCCAAAAGACTTCATAACCTTCTTGTTTAAGAAGAGTTGCAGCATAAGCAGGAACCATAGGATAAATCACACTATGTTTCTTAAACCATTGAAATTGCCTGTTTTGACCAATCTGAGCAGTACCTTTATCATTTTTTATGGGGGGATAGCTAATAAATACTTTCATCTTAATTTACTCCTAAAATTCTTTGTTAATAATCCTTTAATAAACATTGCTCCATATATTAAATGAGTTAAATAAGATGTTATTATTGTTAACAATATAAGAAATGGATTAAGAGTCTTTTTCAAAATAATAATAGTAAAAAATAAAAAATAAATTATTGTCATTATAATCCAAGTTTGGAAAAATAAGGGATTAAAAAAAGAAGATAAGAACAGGAAAATATTAATTATGAAAAAAGTTGAAGGAATAAAATAGGTAATCCTGAAAGATGTTTTAGGAAACTTTTTGGCAAAGTAACCTCTGTGTTTACCATAAGAACCAACCTGCTTTAAGTGAGGCAGGAAAATAGGACGTCTATGATGATAGACTATTAAGTTAGGGTTGTATAAAATTTTATGTCCTTTATTAATTAAATCTAAACAAATTTTTGTATCTTCTCCAGGCCAGTAATTATTATCAAAACCACCAACTTCCCAGAAAACTTTTTTAGAGATTATGAAATTAACAGTAGGATAATCATCCACATAGAAAGATTTTGAAGCTGAAATATATCTGTAACTCATTCCTCCACCAGCAATTGTTTCAAAAAATAAACCGCTAACTTTCTGAAATACTGAATCTTTTTTTGGAGTAATAGCAGGACCAACAACACATACTTCTTTTTTTAGACTTTTTTCAGCAATCTTTAACCAATCTTTTTTAGGATAAGCATCATCATCCAAGAAAGCCAAATATTCTCCTTTTGCTTTCTTCGCTCCTAAATCTCTTTTAAGAGCTGGGCTAACTCTTCCAGAAGGAATAATCCTAACTTTTTTATTCTTAAACTTTTTAGGAATCTTTTTTGATTTTTCATTGGGCAATATTATTATTTCATAATCAGAATAATTCATTGACAAAATTTTAGGCACTGATTCAAGAAGGTAATCATTCAATTCTTTTACTGGAATTATGATTGAGAATTTCATTTCTTAAAATGCGCCTCATGATACTTATGTTGATAATACTTTAATATGCTATAACGATACCTTATTGCAAGAACATCTAAAGCCATACCAAGTATTGCTTGAAAGTTAATGCCTGTTCCGTTAAATTTGTATTCAATATTAATTGGTGATTCAACTACTCTAAAACCATGTTTAATTGCTAAGAAACACATTTCAACATCAAAAGCATAATTTTTAACTAATAATAAGGGCATAATAACCTCCAAAACATCCCTTTTAATTAACTTCAAACCCGTTTGAGTATCAGTTAAATTCAAACCAAGCAATAACCATGTGTATAATTGAAATCCCTTACTTAAAAATTTCCTAATTAAAGGATAATTAAGTTTAGAAAAAGGATGTCTTTTAGAACCAATAACTATGTCAGCAGTAGCCATATAAGGCAGAAAATTTGTTAGTTGTTTTGGATTAATGTCCATGTCACAGTCTATGAAAGTTACATAATCACCAGTAACGTATTTGAAACCATACTTTAAAGCTCCCCCTTTTCCCTTATTTTTTTTGTAACCAACTACTTTTATTCCCTTTACTTTTTTAGCTTCTCTAAGACTATTATCAACATAACCATCAATAACAGCTATTATCTCAAAATCCAATTCTAATTTGCTGAATTCTTTTTTCATAAAACGTAGATTTTTTTTAATAAATTTTTCAGCTCTGTATACAGGAACTATTACACTTATCTTCCCCATGAATATAAGATATATATTAATTGTTTTTTTTAATTTTTTTGATTGATTATGTCTTTTCTGTTAAAAACCAATAGTCCAATAAACATTAATGAATTAATAAATAATACTATTTTAATTATTTGTTTAATATTAGTTCCAAATACGAATATTGAAATTATTTCTAAAATTAGTAATAAACTTATTATCCATAAAAATTTGAATTTTCTTAGAGCCAAATTGTATGAAATAAGTATTTGTGATAAAGAAAATAATCCCATGCTTAATCCAAAAAATAATACTGAAGATGAAATACTTGCATATTCTTGCCCATATAAAGAATTTACTATTAAATTAGGAGCGAATAGCAATGTTAAACAACCTATTAATGCCATAAAACCAGTATATTTCAAGCATTTTGTTAATAATTTTTTTACGCTCTTTTTCTTTGCTTTTAATGTAGAAACTTTAGGAAATAATATATTTACAAGGAATCCAGACCCAAACCAGATGATTCTTCCAATCATACTGGCAGCAGCATAGTAACCAGATTCTGTTGAAGGAAATAAATGTTTTACTAATAATTGATCAACAGTAATAATAAGAGAAGGTATAGTGGATGCTAAGAATGCAAAAAATAAATAATTATATATTTTTTTAGATTTGAACTTTTTAATAGTTTTAATCTTTATAAAATTTTTTAAAGATATAAAACCAAGAAGTAAACAGATTAAGGCAGCAAATAGTAAACCAGTTACAGCTCCTTCTACCCCAAAACCATAATATACTAAAAATATTGCTAAGCCAAGTTTAAGAAAGGTATTAATTATTGTAATAAAGTTCTGCCATCCAAACTTTTGCAAACCATTAACTCCTCCAATAATTACACTATTCAGCATTGTTAACAATCCAATAAAACCAATAATTATTAATCCAATTATTGAATCTAAATTCAAGAAAGAAGCAATTAAAGGAGTGATTAGTGTATAAATTATTAAGAATGCAAATCCGAATAATAAAATTTTAAATAATGCCTTGGAGATAAGATGGGTTATTTCTTTTTTCCTTTTTTTCCCAGCGAATTTTGAAGTATACATAGATATTGTTTTGTTTATAGCTGGAGAAGAAAATTGTATTATATACATTATTGCAAATAAACTGCCAAGCACACCATACTCAGCAGGCCCAAGCATTCTGGCCATGAATACATGATATAAATAATTTAAAATATTTGTTAAAAAAGAAGCAGATAAGAACAATAAACCTGCTTTAAATAAACTGTTCGAACCCATATCTTTTTAATTAACTTTTAAATTATATATTTTTGCTAATTTAAACAAATACAAAATATTATAAAACTTTTATTTATTTTAGGCAGCAGTATCTTAAACTTTGTCCATTTTCCATATTTGCTTTTTTTAATTTTTTAACTTTGTTTCTTTGAAAGAATCCTAAGAATTCAAATTTACTGTTCAATTCTATTAGTGTTTTAAGTTCTTGTGGAAAAATCATTTTAGTTTCAACATTATCTTCTAATATTATATATTTTCATTTATCATTAACTTCAAGTCTAATTGTTTCAAGGTAAGATAGATAATAATTCTTTTCTCACAAGACAAGAAAATACAAAAAAAATAGTGCTTAAAAACGAGTATAAGAGGTTTTAAGTTTCTCACAATATAAGAATAAAAAAAAATTAGAGTAAGCATGAAAAGGACTTGAGAATCCTTTCACTGCTTCTCCAACTTATTCTCTTTTCTTCTTAATCCCGTACATTCTTAGAATTGCATCATCCAAGTTAATACTGTACGAATACTTGTCAAGTTCTCTGGAAAAAGGACTCACTCCAAAAAAATACTTCAACTGCACCGCACTCAACTCCTCAATCAAGTGCATAATCCGAGAGTGCCTGAACAAAGTAGGAGTAACATTCTTACTGACTCCAGCCTTACCCGCAGCCTTCTTCAAAATCTTACTGCAATACTTCCTGGACAATAATCTGGGACTGTCCAGATGAGTCCATAAATAACTATGCCCATCACTCTTATCCGGATGCTCATCCAACCAGGATTCAAGAAATCTTGAACTAATTTTTATTGGAATCTTACGCAGCCCCGTCCTTCCACTTATACTCAACACTGCATTACTCTCTTTAAACTTGACATCCCTGACTCTCAACCCCATCATCTCACTAATGCGTGAACCACTCTCGTAAAGAGTGCTGATAAAAGCCTTGTCCCTAACATTACTTGCTTTATCAACCATTCCTAACACATCTTCCTTTGAAAGCACGTCCTCACTAGTTATGCACTTACTTCTTTTTACAGTACACTTAATCGCTTAGTGAATGAAGGCTCAACACCCTCATTCATCCACTTAAAAAACCTCTTCAAAGCAATCTTATAATCCCTCTTCACCCACTTACTATAATCACTCCGCTCCAGCCAAGACAAGAATCTCACAACATCCTCCTCACCCACAATAGTGAAATCCTTATTCATCACTCCACTAATCCTGCACAAATAGTTTAAATACTTCAATACACGAGGCTTGCTTACACCCCCAACCAACTCTTCCCAGCAAAAAACCCCCCAATAAACCTGCATTCAAACCACCATACTTCTCAAGCAACTTATTAATTTTTTCATCAAATTCATCATCTTCCATAATAATCATTGGTCATAAAGGTATATATAAGGAAAAAAAAATTGATTCAGCATTTTAATCAAATTATCCAGATTATTTGTATTAATCCTGACTAAAAAAAAAGACTTAAACAACTCATTAAAAAAAATGATCTGCTTAAACTCCCAACACATTTCTTTCATTCTCAAAAAAAAATCTCCTTATATATACTGCATCTCCACTAATTAGGAGATAATCAATATTTTTTTTTTCTTCTTTTTCTTATATTTTTGCTAGAGGCAAGATTTATAAATATACTTTTGTTGTATTAGTTTAATACTCATAACATAAAGAATCATTACTGGTTTCTCTCGGTTCGATTCCGGGTTATTCTTTTCCTTGGTAGGTTGATCAGCAATGAGGAAGTAAGAGGTTATGAGAGGCGTTAAAAAATCCTTCTTAACTCTTACTTCATTTTTTTATTCACTAAATAACAAACTATTATTCCAAAACCTAAAAAAAAAGTTATGCAGGAAACAGTGCTGTATGAAAAAACTTCCATTAATTTTTGCAAAATTTTTTCCCGCTTTCTCCAAGAAATCATCTATTATTTTCTCATCACTCATCTTCAACAGCTTCCCACAATTATTGCAGTAATTATTTACTGGCGTGTTTATTTCTCCGCAACCGCAAATAGTTAGTTGCATCGCTCATAATTCTTAATGCCTTCAACATTCCATCTTAATCTGTCATCATAGTTATGGATTTTACAACTCTCACCCATAATTAATCATTGCTCCCGAAATTATTTATAAAGAAAGCAGGGACTTACAGAAAAAATTGTAAGACAGCTCCGGGTGGGAGTTGAACCCACAGCCTATTGCTTACAAGGCAATCGCTCTACCACTGAGCTACCGGAGCAATTAAATAATATAAGGATAATTTGTTTTTTTAAAGTTTTTCTGAACAATAATTTAGACGATTGACGAACTACTATTGTTTTGTGAAACTAAAATATTAAAATATACAAGCAAATCTTTAGATGATTATGACCCTGACAGATAGGGCAAGTTATAATTTGCCCGAAAATAATTTTATGAACTTATTAAACAGTAATATTGAAAGCGTGAAGAAAAATACTGAAAAAATTATTTATCTAAATTCAAAGATGGATGACTGCTGGTATATTAATTTGTTAGCTCCTCATGGTATTACAATACTTTATGAGAATGATGATAAAAGACTTATTAATGAGAACATTAAGATATACCAAGATGGAAGAGTTATAGAAAAATATCATAGTTTTCCTAAAAGTATTCTAGAAAAAGGAATAATTAATGAAGACAGATATTTTTTTCAAAAAATAAGAGATGAAGTTGAAAAATACAGTAATGGGAGTAAGTGTACAAAAATAAGTGATAAACAAAAAGTACTGAATATTCTTGAATCAATTATTTAATACTGGTGAAAACAGTCCACAAACCCTTAAGACCCAAGAGAATTAGGAGTAATCCCGCAATCTCTTCATACATTCCATAATATACTGCTCCGAGACTGAACAAGCTTACAATAATATCAAATATTCCTAATACAATAATCACTATTTTAGAAACCTCTTTTTTCACTGAAAACAAAAACTATTGCCAAGCATAAACCAATCTCCAACAATATCATTTTGGAACTATTAAAAGCATCCAAAGTGGAATAATCAAAATAATTAAACAAAAACCAGGATAAGCCTGCAGTGAATAATTCAAATATTGCGAAACAAAAAACAAATATTAAAGCATACTCAATTTTTTTCTTCATATTTTTTTGAAAGAAAATCAAAGATTTTTAAATATTTTCTTTTCATAATATTTATTAAACAACCCCCTATTATATTTTTTTAATGAATAGAATAGTGAATCTTGTTATTCTTACAATAATTACAGGGAGTTTATGGATAATTTACCAGACTTATCCCAATAATTACTTGCTTAAAGGATTTTACACTTTTCTAACAATAACTTTAATATATACTTTTTTCAAAATTATTGAAACAATTAGTTTAAAAAGAATCAATAATTACAGAACAAAATATACTGTAAAGAAGGTATTGTCAATAATACTCTTATTTGTTTCAATAATTGCTATAATTACTATATGGATAGCAGATCTTCAAGTATTAACAATATCATATGCTGTTCTTGGAGCAGGAATAGCAATAGCTTTACAGGACATAGTGAAAGATTTCATTAGTGGAATACTAATAGTTGTTGGAGGAATATATACTGTTGGAGATAGGATAGAATTCGCATCAAAACAAGAGCAGGAAAATAGAAAAGGAGACGTTATTGACATAGGATTATTGTTCACTACATTAATGGAGATTGATAAGAGAATCGAAAGCGAACAAGCAACAGGAAGACTAACTATTGTTCCAAACAGCAACGTATTAAGAAGCCTGGTCATAAATTATACTAAGGATTACAAATACATGTGGGATGAAATAATAATCCCAATCACTTATGAAAGCAACTTAAAAACTGCTTTAGACGAATTCTTAAAAATCATTAAAAAAGAAACAAAAGAAATAATTAAAGAAGCTGAAAAAGAATTATCCTCCCTCAGACGAAAGTATTACTTAACTAAAAGATTCTATATATCAAACAAAGTATTAGAGCCAAGAATATTCATTGAATTAACAAGCAATTGGATAAGTTTAAGAATGCGTTTTCCTTCACCATCAAGAGGAAAAAGCGAATTAAAAAATAAAATAAGCAAGAATATACTGAAATTTGTAGAGAAGTCTAAAAAAATAAGTATTGCTTCAGAAGCATATGATATTAATTTAAAAAAACAATAATATTTATATTAAACCCTGTGCTAAATAATATCTAATGAGCGTAATGGAAAAAATCAAGAAAAACGCAGAAGGTTCTGAAAAAAAGATTATATTCCCTGAAGGAGAAGACGAACGAGTTATTAAAGCAGCAAGATTAAGTGTAAAGAATAAAACTGCAAAACCAATACTAGTGGGGGATGAAGAAGTAATTAAGAAAAAAGCAGAAGAGAATAATATATCACTAGAAAATATTGATATAATTAATCCTGAAAAGAGTGATAAAATAAATGAATATGCTAAAATTTATAAGAAGAAGACAGGAACATCATTAAATACTTCCAAACTAATAGTGAATAAGCCATTATTTTTTGCAGCCCTCGCATTAATAGATGATGATGCTGATGGGATGATAGGCGGAACTGTTTATACTTCAGGAGAATTCATAACAGTATGCAAAGAAATAGTTGGTCTAAAAAAGAATATAAGCGTGCCATCAAGCATATTCATCATGAGTATTCCTGATTATAAAGGAGGAGAAAACGGTTGCCTTGTATATTCTGATGCGAGTGTTAATCCAAACCCTACTAGTGAAGAACTTGCTGACATTGCAGTAACAAGTGGGAGAACAGTTAAGAGTTTATTAGACTGGAAGCCTAGGATTGCAATGCTCTCATTCAGCACGCAGGGAAGTGCGGAACACAATGATGTGAATAAAGTTGTTGAAGCAACAAAAATAGCGAAGAAGAAAGCAGAAGACTTATTGATTGACGGAGAGTTCCAGGCAGACACTGCATTAATCAAGAGTACTGCAGAGAGAAAAATAAAAGAGGATATTGGTGAAGTGGCGGGAAGAGCAAACATTCTCATCTTTCCCGACCTGGATGCAGGAAATATTAGTTATAAATTAACAAAAATAGTTGCAAAAGCAAAAGCTTACGGACCCATCCTGCAGGGATTCAAAAAACCAGTAAGCGACTTGTCAAGAGGTGCTGATGCTGAAGAAATTTACGGCGCTTTATGCATAGTTAGTTACTGGGCTACGAGGTGGAAATAATTGGTTAAAAAAGTACTTGTCTTAAACTGCGGAAGCAGTAGTATAAAATACCGCTTATTCGATAAAGAATATAATACTATACTGCACGGATTAATTGAAAGAATTGGTGAAGGAAAAACAAGACTCATTCATGAAAAAAAAGAAGAAAAGGTTAAGAAAAAAGTGGATGTGAAGAATCACCGGCAGGGAATAAAATTAATGATAAATATACTTCATGATGAAAAAGTTGGAGGAATCAAGAGAATTGATGAAATAAGTGTTGTAGGACATCGTGTTGTTCACGGAGGGCAGATGGCTAAGTCAGCAGCAGTCAGTGGTGTTGCGCTTAATTATTTCAAGGATTTCGAAATGCTAGCACCACTCCATAATCCTAATAATATTATTGGAATAAAAGAGACTAAGAAAAAGATGCCGAACGTTCCTCAAGTAATGGTTTTTGACACCGAATTCCATCAGACAATGCCGAGGAAAGCATACATGTACGCATTACCTTACCAATTTTTTGACAAATACGCGATAAGAAAATATGGATTTCATGGAATGAGTCACAAATACGTTTCACAGAAAGCAGAAGAAATACTTGGTGAAAAAAATATTAATGTCATAACATGCCATTTAGGCGCGGGCTCAAGCATAACAGCAGTCAGGAAAGGAGAATCAATAGATACTAGTATGGGATTATCTCCTCTTGAAGGATTAATGATGGCTACACGAACAGGAGATATTGACCCTACAGTAATTCAATACTTGGTTAAAAAATATGATTTTGAATTTGACGAAGTATATGATATAATGAATCATAAAAGCGGATTACTAGGAATATCAAGAACAAGCAAGGATGTCAGAGTAATTCATGGAAAAGCAGAAAAAGGTGATGAGAAGTGCAAACTAGCATTAGAAATGTTCTCTTATCGAGTTGCTAAATATATTGGTGCTTATGCTGCAGCACTCAAAAAAGTTGATGCAATCGTATTCACTGCAGGAATAGGAATGAACGCTGAATACGTAAGAAAAGAAATATGTGATTATCTTAAGATTATTGGAGTAAAACTTGACAAAAAAAAGAATAATAAGACAATAAATGGTAAACAAGGAATAATAAGCACAAAAGATTCAAAAATCAAAGTCTTAATCATCCCTACAAATGAAGAATTAATGATTGCTAAACAAGCAGTTAGTGTAATAAAAGGAAAACTCAAATGAAGATAAATAGTGTGGGAACAGACATAGTGAGTATTAAAAAGTTAAAAAAAATTATTGAATCAACACATGGAGAAGCATTCATTAACAAAACATTCACAGAAAAAGAGAAAAAATACTTCAACAATAAATCTGACAAGTTAAATCATATAGCCACTACTTTTGCAGGAAAAGAAGCAGTTCTTAAAGCACTAGGCACTGGAATAACAAACCTGAAAGATGTGGAGATAATAAGAAAAAAGAACGGACAGCCAATAGTAAGATTACATAATAAATTAAGAGATAAGAAAATATTAATAAGCCTATCATATGATGAAGATTATGCTATTGGATTCGCACTCATATCCTGACTCCGAACTTTCTAAATACCTTATTTCTTGCTTCAACCAAATTCTTATTATAAAAACGCATTCATCAAGGATTAAGATTCACTTTTTCAAGCACGTAATCCCACAACTTACTGTACCTGCCAACTTATTGACACGAGCATTAATCCAATAATGAATTCTGAAACACCATATTTTTCAGCAATTCTTGAACTGGCTTCAACAAAATAATCACTGCTTTTAACCAGAAACAATATGCCTAAAATAAGTGTATTATCATTTCTTCTCTTGCTTAGTGAATAAGTCAACAATAAAGAACATAATCCAAGCAAGTATTAAAAAATTCAATAAAGCAGAAAAAACCAAACCCCATCTAAGAATAACAGGACCAACATTAAGAGTTGCTTCCTCCCACTTACCTGTTAGAATAAAAGGAGTGAAAAAAGGCATAATAATCCCATTAACAAAAGCTTCAACAAGAGACCTGACTGCCCCACCCATCACGAAAGCAACACTAAGACCTAAAACTTTATACTCTCCTAAGAATTTCTTAAACCTCTCCACCCTATTCATAAATAATAATAGATTATTTGATTATTTTTATAAATTAGGATTTTAAAAAAAAAAGAAAAAAAAAATTTTTATTCTTTACCTTTCATGTTCTTTATTTTTTCACTACTTTAAAGATTACAACATTCATTCCAGCTTTTTTAGCAACTTTTGCTTTAACAGGCAATGGTAATTCTTTATTCCCTTCCTTGATTTTTTCAGGAGTTGAAGCATCTAATCCTTCAATCATAGTAAAAAAAGAAGGACCTTCCTTCAAGATTACATCACCATAAGCGTACGGTGAGTACTTCTTGAATTTTTTAGGCGGGAGAATACTTGTTGAATAATAATGAACTTCTCCATCACCACTTATTTCTTTCCACTCTACTTCTCTGCTTCCGCATTCTCTGCAAGCACTTATTGGAGGAAAACTCCACTTCTTGCACTTCTTGCACTTCACTCCATAAATTTTATCATCAGCAAGAGATTCATAAAACTTTTTGGCAATTTTTTCTACCATAATTATCACCTTTTCTCCATCACCGTAACAGCTGCGTGCATACCATATCCATGGTTGTGCTGTGCTGCTAGTTTTATATCTTTATCAATCTGCCTCTTCTTTGCTTCTCCGCGCATCTGCTTCACTATTTCATAAGTTTCTGCTCCAGGACTTGCTGCAAAAGCATGTCCTTTACCATGTCTTCCACCACTCGCATTCATTGGTTTATCACCATCTTTCATAGTCCTGCCTTCCTTGAATGCTTTATGTGCTTCTCCTTTCTTGAAATACCCTGCTGTTTCTGACAGAATTAACTGATAAATCTGCATGCAGTCATGTACGTACAAGTAATCCAAGTCTTTCCCGCTTACACCAGCCATCTTATACGCTCCTTCAAAAGCTGTCTTATCTATACCCCAATCAGTAGGGTCTTTCCCATACCATGGATAATTGCTTGAACTCCAGTCAAATCCTAAAATATCCACAGGCTGGTCATGATAGTTCTCCGCTTTCTTCGGCTTAGTCACTATATAAGCTGCTGCACCGTCAACAGTGTTCAAAGCACTTAATAATCTTGTTGGGTAAGCAAAGAACGGATTATTCTCACTCTTCCAATACTTTAACGGGTCTTTGAATCCTTTATTTTTCGCTGCTTTCTTCAAAGATTCTGTAACAAAAGATTTAGGATTCAGTGATGAATAATGCCTCGATGCTTTATGCACATTGTACATTACTTCATCCATCTCACTTGGTGACAACCCGTACTTTCTTGCATAACCCATTGTTGGAATAGCACCATACGCTGTTGCTATATCATAACAATGATGGTATGCGTAAATCTGGTCAACTCCGAAATCAGTCCAGTACCACAAATCCGCCGGATCTATTGCTTCTCTCTTAACAGGATTATCATCAGGGTATGATGATAGTGTCTCTGCACCAACTACGAGTACTGAATCAAACTTACCACTCTTCACTGCCATTGACGCCATTCCTAATCCCGTGTTCAGTGTTGAACACGCTGTAGCAAAATGAAGTCCTGGTTTCAACTGCATACCCAGCCAATCACATAATTGAGTGTGGTGACTGTACATGTGAGAACCATGGGACAACATGCTGCCGATAAAGAAGGCGTCAATATCTTTTCCTCCCATTCCTGCGTCATCCATTGCTTCAAAAGCTGCTTCTGCAATCAGTTCATGAAAGGTCATATCCTTTATTTCAGGTGTTTTCATAACGTTCCCAAACTTTGTGCATCCAACACCAACGATTGAACCAATCGGTTTAGCTTTTTTAGCCATGAATAATATTATGTTCCTAGATATTATAAAAGTTATTTATTAATAAAAAAAAAGAAAAAAAATTTTTTATTCTTTGCTTTTCAGTTTTTCCAGAATGTAATCAACAGCTTGCTTAATTGTTTTGTTCTTATTAACTTCTGCAGGCTGGGTCTTTATTCCGAACTTTTTCTCAGTAGCAGCAATCATTGCTATAGTACTCATAGAACTAGCGTTCAAATCCTTCACAAACTCTGTGGAAGGTTCTAATTCATCAATACTAGTGTTAAAGACGTCTGCAATTATTTTCTTAAACTCTTCCATAACAGATTCTCTTGACTCAGTCATCTTATTTCACCACTTTAAAAGCGACTATTGTCTTAGTGCCGACTTTCTTAATCTTAGCTTCAACATCTACAGGTAGTTCCTGATTTCCTTCCCAAGGATCTTCAAGGTCCACACCTTCTATCATTGCAAAATAAGGCACGTCCTCTTTTAAATGAACTAATCCCACAGCATATGGTGCTATATCCTGGAATTCTCCTCCAGGAAAATTCTCCACATTATAGTGTTTTAGTTTTCCTTTGCCACTTATCTCAACCCATTTAAGGTCAATATTCCCGCAATTATTGCATGTTGGTTTCGGAGGGAATGAATAAGTTCCGCACTTCGGACACTTAAAACCCATTAGTTTCTTCTTCTTAAGCGCGTCATAAAATTTCTTAACTATTGGTTTCATTTTTTACCACCCCTCTTCTTGAATACTGTAACAGCTGCCTGAATAGTAGCACCTTCATTCTCTAAAACTGCAATCTTAGGTTTCTTCTTAACCTGTCTCTTACCTGCTTCTCCGCGCATCTGCTTCACTATTTCATAAACTTCTGCACCCGCACTCCCTGTCCAAGCATGCCCGTAAGCGTGCCTGCTTCCAGTAGTGTTCATAGGCTTGTCTCCTTTATAGAGTGTTCTCCCATCCAATACTGCTTTCCATGCTTTCCCTGGTTTGAAATATCCTGCAAGTTCTGCTGTATGTATTGACGCCATTGTCGCACTACAACTATGCGTGGACAAGTAATCAATATCTTTTCCTTTTATCTTAGCCATCTTATATGCTCTGTTAAACGCTTTCTTTATTGATGTCCATTCAAGCGGGTCTTTAAAGAACGGATGATTTGTTCCACTCCAACCCCACCCCATTACATCAACAGGTTCTTTCTTCGTAAGTTTCTTAGCAATCTTTGAATCGCATACAATATAAGCTGATGCACCGTCTGCTGGAGTTAAAAAACTCTTCGCTCTCATCGGCCAGGTTGAAATAGGATTCTCATTCTTCCAGTACTCAAAAGCATCATCATATCCTGCTTCTTTAGCTTCCTCTTTTAAAGTCTTCTTCATTAAAGCTTTAGGATTCTTTGATGCATGTATTCTGTCATGCACTCTTGTCTTGAACTCAACTTTATCCATTGTTTCTATATCTAATCCATACTTCTTAGCATACGCTACCATCTGCATCGGACCATAATAAGCAAGTCCTGGTGCATTCATGTAAGCGTTGTATATCTGGTCATTACCATACATTGTCCAGTAAAACATTTTTCCAAAACCCAGTTCCTTCCTATCCAATGGACTGCTTGTAGGATTATCCGGCTGTTCTTTTGGTTCTGCTGTAAGGATTTCTCCCGCGGTTACTAATACGCACTTGTATTTTCCTGACATTATGTGATTAGCTGCTAGTCCTACTCCAACATTAGTTGTTGAACAGGCTGTAGCGAAATGGAATGCTGGTTTTCCCTGCATACCAATCCAGTCACAAGTCTGTGTGTTTACACTGTACTGATGGATTGAATGACTCAGCATGTTGCCCATAAATAATGCATCAATATCTTTCTTAGGATTCACTCCCGCATCATTTATTGCTTCATGGCAAGCTTCTGTTATTAGTTCCTGAAAAGTCTTGTCTTTCAATTCTTTATGTTTTAAAACGCTTCCAAAAGGTGTTGAACCAACACCAATAATGGAAACTTTTGGTTTTTTAGCCATAACTAATAATATATTCTGAGTTATTATAAAAATTTGTTTTTTTATTATTTTTACTTACTAAGAAATCGAATTCATTCCATTAACAGTTTTACGCAAATAATTCAGTACAGCAACCTGCTCATCACTCAATTCATCATATTTGAAATTAATTTTTTAAAACTCTGCTTTTCTTGTCAAGCTCATCCCAACACTTATAATTTATTCATGGAAAAACCACTAAAAAATTATTGTTTAAACAATTTTTGAAAAATAAGAAAATGCCGGTGGAGGGATTTGAGCCCTCGACCTCTACGTTACCCAAATAGAGCTTTTCTCATCATCTCGAGCATCAGAGCTCACAAAAAAAAAATTTATGAGCGTAGCGCTCCACCAGGCTGAGCTACACCGGCACGTAAATAATAATTATTGTGATTTATTTTTAAGTTTTTCTTTGTAAAAAAAAAGAAAAAAAAGTTGTTTATTTCTTAATGAATTCTGCGTACAAAACCCATAATCCTGAAAGAGCAACCAGTACGTAAACTAGTGTTGCCAGTATTGGAATTATTCCAAAAATCATTGAAACAAGATTCAGGTTAAGTAATCCCACTAAACCCCAATTTAGTGCTCCAATAATCACTAAAATAAGGGCAACCATGTCAATAATTGATTTGTCAGCCATACCAAAGTATATTCATTAATCATTTATAAATTAAAGTGTTCGTTGTTTGACGAATACTTCTTGTTATTCTCCAAGAATCCTCTCCATTTCTTCTCATCTTATCAAGAACATCATCAATATTTTTTTTGTTCAGTAAAAGTTTCAAGAAACATAATATTTAAAATTAAGATTAAAAAAAAAATTAATAAATTTTTTGGACCGGCCGGGAATTGAACCCGGAATCCTCACCACGCCAAGGTGATGTCTTACCATTAGACCACCGGCCCTTAATAAAATATTATTAAGATGTTTTATTGTTTTTAAAAGTTTTTTTTAAACAAAGATTTTTTATTAAACCAATTCATTTTTTAATTATTTATGAAAATTATTCCAGTATGTTATGATAGTTTCTGCGTCAGAAGCCAATGCACTAAAATAGTGACTAAGGACTGCAAGATAATGATTGATCCTGGAGCAGCACTGGGTCCGAGAAGATACGGGCTCCCCCCTACAGAACTAGAAAGAGAAACACTGGAGAATGCTAAGAAGAAAATACTTGAGAAAAGCAGGGATTGTGATATTATCATAATAACTCATTACCATTATGATCATATTCCGCGGCCTGAAGAGGATGAAATAATTCAGGAAATATTCAAAAACAAGAAAGTTTATTCAAAAAATATTCATAAATTCATAAACTATTCACAGAGAGACAGGGGAAGAGAATTCGAGAATAGTGTTAAAAAAATCACTGATAAATACTATTATGGTGATGACAAAGAATTCGAAATAGGAAATACAACAATAAGTCTAAGCCATCCAGTTTTTCATGGAGAAGTAAAGACAAAACTAGGTTATGTATTGATGGTGTCAGTCAAGAGAGGAAAAGAATCTTTCGTTTATGGCAGTGATGCTGAAGGTCCTTTAGACCCGAACGGAGTCAATTTTATTATAGAACATAATCCTTCAACCACTATTCTTGATGGCCCAATAACTTACATGCTGCATTACAGATTAAGCGAGAAGAATTTGAACAAATCAATAGAGAATATGAAAAAAATTATTGACAATATAAGAGCTGAAAAAATAGTTTACGACCATCACTTAGTCAGAGACTTGAACTATAAAGAAAGGATTAAACCCCTTACAAAATATGCAAGAGAAAATGATAAGAAAATAATAACTGCAGGAGATTATATTGGTGAAGAAAACAAGTTATTAGAAGCAAAAAGAGAAGAATTAACAGATGAAACTTCTTAAACGCTTAAGATTAATCCTGTAAGAATCCTCATTCAATACTGGTGTTTCAAGAATTCCAGGAATATTCTTAAAACGCTTATCATTAACTAATTTTTTGAAGAAATTGTCACCAATCTCTCCCCTCCCTATACACTCATGCCTATCAATATTTGAACCCAATCCTTTTTTACTGTCATTAAGATGAAAAACTCTTAAATTACTTAAACCAATAATATCATCAAATTCTTTGAACACTTTCTCATAAAAATTACTAATATCATAACCTGAACTAAAAGCATGACAAGTATCAAAACAAACACCAATCCTTTCCTTATCCTCAACACCATCCAGAACTTTTCCAATCTCACTAAAATCAGAGCATATGAAACTGCCCTGACCTGACATATTCTCAACAAGCAATTGAACATTACTTGTTTCTTCAACCGCTTTGTCCAACTGGTTGATTAATATTTGTGCACTATCATGAGAATTGCTACTGCCAGGATGAAAAATATAATAAGGTATTCCAAGTTTTTCACACCTTTTTATTTCAATAATGAAATGTTTTAAAGCAAAATCTCTTTTTTTAACATCAGAATTAACTAAGTTAATAATATATGAAGCATGAGCAACAACTGGATTAATACCTGTTTTTTCCTGAGCTTTCTTAAAAAGTTCTGCATCCCCCTCACTGATGGGTTTTGCTTTCCACATTCGAGGACTCTTAACAAAAACTTGCAGACTATTACAACCATCCTTTCTTGCACGAATGAATGATTTATGATAACCACCTGATATAGATTCATGGGCACCGAGTATCATAACAAAAAATTATATAATTACTAGTTTAAAATATTAATCAATAATGTTCATAACAAGCCACTTAATGTTTGCGTACATCTTATACGAATTATTTAATCTGGATGCTAATTTATGGATCTTCCTCGGATTAAGCATACTTCCTGATATTACTTGGCCATTACACAAGAATCATAGGAAAACATCATGGTGGCATACACCTTTAACATTCATATGGGTTTTATTATGGCCGCAGTACGCTGTTGCAGTAATATCTCATTTTATTCTTGACCTGACTTATGGAATAAGACTAACACCATGGAATAAAGAATTATTCGGATTAATGATAGATAAAGAAAAAAAAAGAGTAAGCAAGAAAGTATTCCTTCCTATTAGGATAATAAAACATGTTTACAGAAATTATTATTCAAGAATCCATAACTTAATTATAGAAATAGTTCTACTAATAATTACTTCATACTTAATTCTCAATTAAAAGAAGTTATTAATTTAATTTGGGTCCGAGGGGATTCGAACCCCCCCGACCTTCTCTTACTGGCTTGCTTTCGTGCTTGGATAATTTTTTAGTTAATGAAAATATTTATAAAATATTGATGAATATTTTCATCATATGATGAATTATAACAACAATTTACGATTGATGTCTGAGTTTGCTGGAAATTATGATGAACGGATTCATATAAGAGAATTGGAGCGCAGAACATCAATTGATATTAAAATATTATATAATTCATTGAAAGAGTTAGTTTCAAACAATATTTTGGATTATGAGAGAAAAGGAAATTTAAAAATTTATTTTTTAAAAAAAACATTGGAAACATTGAATTTTATTGTTGCATGCGAGCATTATAAAACATTTAATTTTTTAAACCAAAACAAGGTTTTGAAACCTTTTTTGTTAGAATTAAATAAATTATGTGATTTTTTAATTTTTGGAAGTTTTGCAAAAAAAAGAAATGAAAAAGAATCAGATGTGGACGTTCTTGTTTTTTCTAAAAATAAAAAATTTATAAAAGAATTAATTTCAAAATATGGTGTTAACATTCATGTTCAGTATTCTTCTTATGAATATTTTTTAAAATCAATTAAAGATAAAAATCATTTAGCTAATGAAATTGTTAAAAATCATATTCTTTTTTGTGATTCTTATTCTTTTAATAAGGTGATTATTTTTGGATAAAATAATTTGGTGTTTAAAACAAAAAAAAGGAATAAAATTGGTTCAACCTAATAAAAATATTTCTAATAGTTATATTTTTCGTGCAGAGAGTGATTTGCAAAATATTAAAAATCAGAATAATATTTGGAAAGTTATAGTTTCTTATTATGCTTGTTATAATGCTTTGTATTCTGTTTTAATTAAATACGGCTTAAAATGTGAAATCCATGATTGTTCAATTGCATTAATGCAATATTTTAATTATTTAAAGCATTGGAAAAAATTTATGAAAAATTTAAAAGAAAATAGACTTAACACCCAATATTATCTTGAAAAACCAGAAGCTGTTAATTTAACTGATATAAAAAAGTTTGTAAATTTTTGCAAATTAGAACTATCTGAAATTAATAAAAATAAAATTGAAAATATAAGAAACAAAATTTCTAAAAAATGATTTAAAAAATTATCAGAAACAGTCGGAAAGCAAGGACAAGTAATATTGAATGAATCATTATTCTCTTTTTTGGAATTTTTTAATATTTGTTTTTTTGAAAAATGATAAATAATTCTTTCAATTTTCAAAAATTTATAAAATGTGAGTCCAAGCAGGATTTCTCTCTTACACACTTGATTCGTTGCTTTCATTAAATAATATTGTCCAAGAACATAAAAAAGCAATGGATTAATATCTAATTATTTTTGCATATGGAAAAAAAAAAATAAAATCTTCTTTGAAATTATCAATAAAAGAAAACTTTCCTTCTTTCATTACTTTACCTACTGAAACTAATTTAATTTCTTTAAATCCTGCTTTTTTTAATTTTTTAGCTTCTTTAGTGCTGTAACCTTCAATTATAATATTAGTAGTTTTATCCATATGAAAAACAAAAAGTCAGAGATTTAAAAAAATATATTGTGGGTCCGAGGGGATTCGAACCCCCGACCCTCTGGTTAAGAGCCAGATGCTCTGACCAGGCTGAGCTACGGACCCGATAGATTTAGAATAACTTCTGTGTATTTTAAATGTTTTCAGAAATTTTTATTTCTTTCTTTTAAGATTCACTTTCTTAGCAACGTATGAAGGATTCTTAAGTTTCGAACTCTTTCCAAAACCACAATGAGAACAATACTTTTTCGAAACATGGTATGAATGTTTTCCACATCTCCTGCATCTTATATGAGTTCTTTTAGAATTGTGCTTTCCTTGAGATGGTGTTCCTTTAGTCATAAAAAATCAAAACTTTTATCCTTTTTTTTGCGGTGAAAGAAGAATTACTGTATCTCCGCGTAAGAATATTCTTCCAAGATTCCTTTTAACTTCACCTTCTAACACTTCCTGAGCATCATCCAAAACAAGATTCAGATGAATATCAAATGCTTGAAGTGTTCCCATATACTGAGTGTTATTCTTTAATTCAACAAGTATTCTTTCTCCTTTAGCAATATTCAACGCATCTAGAGGTCTTTTCAATGTCATAATTATTAACTGAAATTATTACTATTTATAAAGTTTTTTATTAAAGGAAGGAAAAGTTTTAAAAATACGTTATTATTTTCTAAAGAGTATGAGCAAAAGCAGCAGAAGAAGCAGAAGAACTATTCATGGTTCAAAATACAAAAAGGACAGGAAGAAAAGAAAAAAAGAATTAAGCAATCCTCCTACACTGACAAGAATTGATGATAAAAAAAGTAAAAAAGTAAAAAAATTAGGTGGGGAAGTGAAAAAGAAATTACTTTCTTCAAATGAGGTAATAATAACAAAGAATAAAAAAAATATTAATGCTAAAATAGTTCGTGTTCTAAAGAATCCTGCAAACAGGCACTTTGTCCGTATGAATGTCTTAACTAAAGGAGCAATAATTGAAACAGATAAAGGAAAAGTTAAGATAACTAATCGTCCCGGACAACAACCACATATTCAGGGAATACTAATAGAATAATTACTTTATTTCAACTTCTTTACCTAAACTTTGTCCAGGCATGCCTTTCTCAAATAAGACTCTTAACCTGTTTTTGTTTCCGTGTTTTCCAGTAATTTTTCCCTCAATAATTCCATTCTTTGTTTTATAAACTACTTTTTTACCTATCAAGTCATCAATCTTGTCTGTTTTCTCAGTTTCTATTATCATCTGATTATTGTACTGAGTGTGTCTTCCTCTTCTATAACTCACTATTTTTGCTTTCATGAATAATTACTAAAAATAAGAGTGTTTTAAAAATTTTTTTATTTTTTAAGCTTGTTCAATAAAGATTCCATTCTTGTCGCGAATTTATGAGCATCATTATACATTTTCTGAAGCGTTCTCCCAGGAAGAGTTCTCTTATCTCCATGCTCTATTTTTTTATAAGTATTTATTATTTTTTTAGCTATAATATAGTATTCTTTCTCCAGCAAGTTTTTCTTAACAAGATGTTCATGAATATAATCAGGAATCTTGTTAGGTTTCGGAGGATCCACCCCCATCTTCATCAAAACACTCTGTGAATACCTCACTACCACTTCCTCTAAATCTCTTGGAAGCCCCTTCTTAACATTATAATAAGTCATATTCATCTTCTGCTTGGCTATACTCTTCTGGCGTTCGATCTCATCATTTTTTGAAGTTATAATCTTTGAATCATACAAGTTCTTAATAATAGTGAAAAAACCAATATCATAAACAATTTTTGAGTCATTAAGAATTGATAACGTGAAAGGAGTTCCTCTCTGAACATGATTCCAGAAATCAGATAATAAATACGTCTGGACATGCAGTCTTGAATTAATCATTTCACCTAATTTCTTGATTTCTCTGCAGAAAGAACCAACATTATTCATTCTTAAATCATTTATCAAAACAACAACATCATAATCACTGTCTTCACTCACTTCATCATCCTTGTTGCTCCCAATCAATACTATGCTAATAATATTAGCACAATATGATAATACTTCACTAACAAAATGCTGAACAAACGGCTTCAATTTAAAAAAAAATAAGAAAGTTTAAGTATAAAAAAATTAGGATTTTTATGAATCATCGGGCAAAGCACTAATAAGCCATCCTGCATTCATAACGTGCTGCGGAATTTCCAAAGCATTCTTAATACCAACAGAACCTAATATTTTATACTTATCAAGTTTAGAATTTGAACTAGGATTAATTTCTGACCATCCATGATACTCCCATGTCAACAAACTCCCTATTATTGGCTCCACAAGCCCGACTTTAACTCCCTGCTCTGCATCTATATAAGCAAGAACTTGATCAAGCACGTTCCCAACATCAGTTATTCTATCCCCCCAGTCTTCCTCATCAACCAAATCACTCTTATTGAAATATACTAATAATGCTGTTTTTGGAGTTACTCCCGTCCCCTTAGCATCGTTCTTCTTCGTATCTAAAAATCTTCCAAGATGCTTAGTTAAAGCAACTTTGTCGAAACTTAAGTTATTAATATCATACATTAAAACTGCTGTCTTCGCCTGCTGAATACCTACCTGTGCTTTATATATAGGAAGTCCTTCAGGATACTTCTCACTCTTCTTACTCTTATCATAATCATGTCCTGGCTGATCAATCAAAGTCAAGTCATACTCTTCAAACAAATAGCCTTCTTTCCCATTATGACTGTATTTCTTGATTCCAGAAATCTTCCTCTTCTCCATATAATTATTATAATGTTCTAAATGCTCATCAGAAATATTGTTTAATAATAGTTCTATACTTGGCTCTGTTTTTGATGAAAAAGGTTTCTGAGTATACATTGTTGGATCAGTCTCCCATGTTCTCGCTTTTTCTAAATTATTATCATTAGTAAGTCCTAGATTAGTCTTACCCACAGATTGGGGCCCAATTAACCTCACCATAAAAGGTGATCCTTGATAAACCATTTTTTTAATTCCACCTCATTTTTTAATAAATTCTTCAAAAAACCATACTTAAAAATTTGTGTAACTACTGATAAGTTATTCTTCAGAAACCCATGATTCAGCATAATAATCATCACCCATCTGTATTTTAATCAGAACTTTCTGCTCATCAGAATCAAGAACTCCTGAATAAAGTATTCCTCCAAAAGCGTTTTTAAACAAGTCCTGAGTTGAACTAACATGTTCTGAAGAAACAATTATTCTCTCATACTCCTGCTTAAAATTATTAAACTCTTTCAAGTCTTCTGAATAAACCGGCTCTGCAAAGAAAAGACGATTCATCATAATATTATTTTTCTTCTTTTCAACAAAAAGTTCAGAATCAACAACTTCCCTAGCAACACGTTTATAAGAATTATCAGGAAATATTAAATAAATAATAGGGACCTGAGTTTTCAATTTTTTTGTACCAAAATGTTTTTCAAAATCATTAATATCATAAAACTTCTCAACACTATGAAGCACTCTAGAAGCATCATCACCTTTATTAACTCTCAGGAATAAAATATCTCTGCCAAAAGAACTTTCTTTCAATGCAAACTCGCTGGCCATATCATTCAGTGAATAAATACTCGTATAAAGAACTATATCCCTTAAGGAATAAAAAGCCTGTTTATTAAGATAAGGATCAGAATTTTCTTTAATTGTATCCTCAATAAGTTCTCCATTTTTCAGACTTTCAGCATTCTTCTTATCATCAGCATCAGAATATAAATAACCATCAAAAATAGAACTTCCCTGTCCAGAACCAGGCTTACTGAATTCATAAACAACATTCTTAGCGAACATGAAATTATCATCTGAAAATCTTTTAATACCCATACCCATACGCTTATAATTAATACAATCTGATAAAAAAGACTCCAAAAGACTGCCTTCCCTGTCTCCCCAAATACAAATGTTTTTATTCACTTTAAAAACAGGTTTTTCACTTTTAAGGTCATTAAGATATTTCCGAATAAAATCAGTGGGAGGTATGTTTTTTCCAAAAAAATCATCAACAAAAAGAGAAAATCCTTTATAACCAATATTCTCCTGTATTATGAAACCTGAAAGAGATAATAATAAAGTTCCAGAATCTAATCCAGTTTCATTAACCGCATAATCAAAATTTTTTCTTAAATTCATATAAGCATCCTTATCATAAGGATAAACCATATCAAAAGCATAATGAAGTTCTTCTATCACTTGTGCTTTACCAAGCAAGTCCATTTTATCACAATCCTTTTGACTTCTCAACAAATCATAAAATTCTCTGCTCACTCTTTCATTAAGACGCATCAAAGGAAACCTGTTATGAACTTCAAACATTCTTTATTTACCTCCATAAAAAGCATCATATAATCTCTTGGCTTTATCATCACTATTTTCTCTTAACAAAGAGTTTAATTTTTTTGTCGCTGAATTAAAACTCTCAATACCAGATATTCCATTAAAATAATTAATATCAACATGATAATCCATATCACTTACTAAACAATATTTAAATTCATCACTAATTTCAAGCAAATAATCCTTACCAAGAGTATTAAAAACAGCAAATAATGGTTTAACCTCAATATTAGATTTATTATCAAGACTTAAAGCATAATAGTAAGGCACGCTAATAACTGCTTCAAGAAACCATTCAAGAAAATTAAAAGGATTAACCTCAGGAGTATTAACAAAAACTCCTTTCTTATTTATCATAATATCATTAATAATCCTATCACCACCTTTTTCAGATTCCTCATAATCTATGAATGCATAAGGAATATAAGAAGGAAGATTAAAATCATGATTAATCCCAACCTTTTCCTTAACATCTCTTATTAACTCTCCTACAACTACATCAAGTTCTCTTTTCTCTAATTCAGGTTTATTTGTATTCTTGGAATACATTCTTATCTTTTTAAAAATATCTGAAGTGCTCTTTGATTCCTTATCAAGAGATGTCATTTTATTTCTAAGACTATTATACAAACTATCAACCAATAAATCATTATCATAATAATAATTAAGAACAGAATCAAGATACTCTACGTCAACCTTATCTGATAATAATTGGAGTTCAAAAGAAGAAACTCCTTTATCATCATAATCAGGAAAACTCTCCAGCCACCTCTTCTTATCTTTCTGAAAACCCCTTTTTGAAATAGTCCTTCTCTTATAATAAACAAAATAAAACTTATTATTGTCATAACTAACTTCTGAAACAATCTTTTTTATCTTATTATTAGGATCATCAAAATTAAAAGTTCTTCTAAGAACTTGATCAGAATACTTCCTATTCCTATTCTCCGGTTCTTCACTAACACCTAAAGGACTGAAAGGATCATCAAAAAACATTATATCCGCTTTACCAAAAAATCCTTTAATCATAAACTATTCACCAAAACTAACAAAGTTAAAAATATTAGTAACTATTAAATAGTAGTAAACAAGATATTTAAAATTATTTTTTTACATAAAACATTAACAATGGCAGAAGAATACAAACTACTTTCAAATAATGAACTTGTTGACATAATAACCTATAAAGAAGGAGGAATACCTTACATAACTTCTTTAGATACAAATATTTATTTTATAAGAAACCAACTATACCATATTCTTAGCGAAAAAGGTTCTGCTTTTTCTGGACCAACAAAGATCAAACAAATAGCGCCTTTTGTTAACAAGTTTGCCAAAGATTATTCAGGAAAAATGGCGCCTCTTAATCAGATACAAAGAGAATACAATATAGAAAAATTACTGGAAGACATAATTCCAGATAAAGAAAAAAGAAAAAATAAAGCCAAACTAATAAAAGACGATATTAAGAATTACATAGAAATAAGCAAAAGAGAAGGAGAAGAAATATTCACATTATACAGAAAAGCAAAACTAAACAAGGCATGCGAACAAATGCTGAAAAAAGCAGGCAAAAACACCCACGTATTTGAATACGCAACAGAATTAAAAAGAACCCTCAAATACTTCCTGCATTCAAAATTGAATAAAGAATCAGACGAAATTTATACTAAAGACGAATATTTACAAAAAGTGTATAATAAAATAGATGAAAAAATATACAAGAATAAAGAAGAAATAAAAAAAATTGAGGAAGAAAGCATAAAAATAATAAATAATCTAAGTAAAGAGCAGATAAAAAAATTTTTTGAAAACACACACCCATTAAATATTGAAAAAGGAGTTGTTTATAAAAACTCTTTAGATAGACTGCTTGTAAGTTATAATAAAATATTCAGAGAAATAAGCAATAAGAATAAAGAAATAATTGAAAAAGTAATTAAAAAAGGATACACAACAAAAGAAGAAGACCGCAAAATACAATATACTGAAAAAATACATTTCTCTCTTCTAGATCACTCATCACTAATTGCTTTCTACAAAGCTACAAAAAAAATAATTAATTTTAACGAAAACCTTGAATTTCTTCAAAGCCAGTTTTTAGAATCATTCCTGAAAAATTATGACGAAAATGAAACAGACATATTCAAAGTCAGAGGCGGACAAACAAGAAAAGAATATGGTATTTGTTACAATAAAGGATACACTCTCATGAATACAGAAGAAGCCACTTATGAAGAACTAATAAAAGGAAGCACTCTAGAAACTGAAATCAAAAAAGAATTAATAGAAGCAATGGAATCACTAACTCAGAACTTGGATGAAGAAACAAAGAAAAACCTGACAGAATTAAAAGATGAGAATAATATTTATTTAAGAGAATGCAACAGGAGATCAAAAGGACAAATACCAAATATTATTCAACTAATGCTAAATAATTTAAGATTCATTGTTAAAAAAAAGTACGATAAAATAGAAAATAAAGAAGTAAGTGCTCAGGGACTGAAAAACTATATTATTGAATCAGTAAGAATGGCTAATCCAAAACAAAAAAGAAAATACTTACAAGGATTGGAAGAAATATTAAGAGAAGATAGTAATCCTTCAATAAAAGAAGACCATCTTAGAATGATTAAAATATTTAAAAATCATCGTTCAGCAAAAAGTCTTGCAAATCTTACAAAAATTTCTATTCCTGAAATTTACAAAATCAGACTAGAAGATGCAGATATTAATGATGAAAATACTAAAAAACTGATTAAGAATGTTAAAGAAAAAACAGATGATAAAGAAATACTTAAGTACGTTAATGAGTTCGAGAACAGAATTGAGAGAGAAGAGTTAGAAAAAATGGTTGAAGACGATGAAAAAGATGAACTTAAAAAGGAGATGGAAGAAATACTTAAAGGATTAGATAAATTTGATAAAAAAGACTATTCTGATAAAAAAATAATAAGAATATACAACCCAAAAAACCCCAGAGATAATGAAATAATTAGTGGATTAACAAAAATTCTTGAAGAAAAAAATATAAAATACGAGAAAGGAGTTGATGAAGAACAAGTTATTGCAGGAGAATTCTTAATACAGAAAGCAGTTGCTGATTCTGAAGGAAAAATAACAAACAGAAAACCTCCACGCAATCTTACAGATACTGTTGAAATAAGAAAAAATGATTACTCAAAAGTTATTAAATACTTGACAGAGGAAGAAAAAGTAATAAAAGTCAGTGGAGATTTTGAAATAAAAGATTTAGAGGATTTCTTAATAAATGATAAAGGCATTGATTTTTTTGACACCTTCACAGATGAAAACAAAATAATTGTTGACAATGATTACATTATTAAGAAAGTTGATGAAAAAGAAGATTTCAATATTAAGAATAAAGATTTTGAAAAATTATTCGAGCACATAATGTCAAAAATAGAATTTACAGAACATGAAGAATACGGCTCGCTTCTCGAGGGCCTAGATAATTTAAATAATCTTGATTCAGAAAAACAGAAAAACAGAAAAACAGAAGTTGTAAAAAAAATTCCAAAAAAAGAATCATCCTTATTTGATAAAAAAGAATCAAATAATTATATAGAACAATTAGGGAATAACACCATAGAATACAGTATGGCCCTAATAGATTCTAAATCAAAAAAAGAATCAGAAAAAATATTATCAAATGTTGAAGAAAAATTCAATAAAAAAGAGATTAAAGAAATACTCTCTGAATCGCTGAAAAAAATAAACAAAAAAAACACAAACATTAGTAAAGGCACATATTTAATACAGAAAGGATTAGATGAAAATATAGAAATGCCCTCAAGCAAAGACATAGAATATTTTACAAAAAAAATGAATAAAGATTATGAAGAAAAAAAACCAGAAAAAACTCAAAAAAAGCCAGTTAAGAAAGAAAAAGAAACTCCAACAATATCAGAAAAACCAAAAAGAAAAACTCCTTTAAGCAAAATAGTTGAAAAACATGGAAAGAAAAAAAAATCAGACCCTAGACTAATCCATCCAAAAATAAAAGAATACAACAACCGAAAAAAAGAATTAGAGGAGAATATTAAGAATGAATATGAAATTATAGAAAAATATTACAAAAAAGAAAGAATTAATAAAGAATTAGTTGAAAAAATGCAGCCATTCATAAGAATAGCTGAAGGAGATACAGACAATATTAAAGGAGAAGAATTACTGCCTTCAAGAATCAGTGAAGAAGTTAACAACTCATTGAACAAGATATTGAGCGAAATTGATGATAATGAAGAGATAAAAACAGAATTAGAACTGCGGGGACTTTACTCTTATTTCGCGAAAGAAGAGATTAAAAGCAAGATGGAGGAAAAAATAAAAGAACTTCATAAAGGAAGTTTTAATTTAAAAAAGTTAAAAGAATTGATTAATAAAATCAATAAAAAAAGAAAAGATTTCAACCTCACTAAATTTATAAAATATTATTATGAAGAACCTTATGAATTAAGAAAAATCATAAACCTTTTCACTGAAAACGTTAAAGAAAGAAAAAAAGTCATTAATACTGTCCAGAACGAGTTATTAATAAATTAAGAAGAAAAAACTTTATAAACCAAAAAATTTAGTAAAAACTACTATCAAGTGATAAAATCATGGATTCGTTAGGTTGTTTTTATAAAACATTGGAAGATATCGCAAATATCTCAAATTTACTAGATAATAATAACACAAATATCAAAATGTATGATGAAGGAATTAGCAAAATAAAAGAGCACGGACATGATTCTTATATTGGTCTTTCCACAAAAATAAGAAACCAACAAGTTAATCCTGATAATGTGATGAGATGGTTCGAATTAGAGAATAAAGAACAATTATTGCAATACTTGAAGATGGGGCAAAGTGTTGAGAATAATTATTTAACTAATTTAAGATACACTATTTCTAAAAAAATAAAACATATTTGCTCATCAGAAGATTTAGAAAAAGCAGACAAAAAAAGCGCGATTATGGGATTCCTTACACCAAAATATTATTTAAAAGAGATAACAAATAAAAAAAGAAGAAAAGTTTTCTTTGAAAAAATAAAAGACAATGCATTTAACGAAATGAAGAAATTTAATATTAAAAAAATGCTGAGGGGAAAGAAAAAACTTATTGGTGAAGATCTTGTTGATGCATACACTCAAAAAATTAAGGAAGGGGACAAAGAAGCGATTAGTGTAGTTCTGGGATTGATTAGAACCGCAAATACTGAAAATAATTCAAGAAAAGAATGGATGACTGAATTAAACAATGAATACGTAAAGGAAGAGAAGAAAAAAATTAAACAAACCTTCTCAAATACGGGCATAAGAGACGATGACTGGGTAGAAAATGATTTTCTTAAAGCATATCTTAGACAGTAATATTTATAAACAAAAAAACAGTATTTAACTACTATGTGGTGGTTAATATATGGTTGATGTTTCAAAATCAGGATTAAGTGCAATAGGAGAAGGATTAGAATTAGTTCTAAAAGTTTCAAACAATCCTGAAGAAATAAAAAAAATCCACATTGGAGAAGTAAGCGAACTCTGGAAAGGCATTAATAGCGACATCCTGAAAGAACTGCCGCTTGAAGAAATACAGAACACATTATACTCAAATAAGATTATAGGACCTGAAGCATACATTAAAGAAATAAGCAAATACACCCAAATATATATTCATAATAAAGAAAATTATAAAGGACCTGAAATGCTTAAAAAAGCATACGATTTCTGCATGAACCATGACACAATACACGGAAAAAAATTCAAAGAAGCATACGAGAAAAAAGATATGAAAGGAATGCTAGAAAACGCAACAGAAATACTAAAAACATATACTCCAATATATGAAGCATCATTCAAAAATGAAATCTGGAAAGCTCTGCCAACAAAAAAACTTGAAGAAATAGTAAATAAAGAATACGAGAAACAAGACAAAAGCATAATGAATATTAACATAACATACGGAATATTAGACATGTTATCAAAATACTATAAAGAAGACTTAAAAGAAAAAAATCCTAAACTAGCAGAACAAATCAAAAAATTAAGAAAAATAGGAAAATACGAAAACGAAATGCAGTTAAAAGAAGAACTAGAAGAAGTGAAAGAAACTGCAAAATTTGGTTAAAGCTTTTTTTTCATTTTTTTCTCTAAAACATTATTAAACTTCTTAGTCTTACTTAACGCAGAATCATAATTCTCACCACTAATAGTTCCTAATTCTCTGTGCTCAATCTTCTTAAAAACTTTCTGCATATCCTTAAAAAAATCAATATACCTCTTACCTAAATTAATCTTTTCAAGCATTTCAGGAATATAATCCGGACTCGGAGGACTCAAATCATAAGCCATAAGAGTAGCATGACTAGCATCAACCATACTCAAATACAACTCCTGCATAGAATTCAACAAATTAATCCTGCTGCGAGTCATATGAGCATTAACCCTGCCAGCAGCATTCATAATCGCTTCAGGAGAAGGAGTAATCTTACCCTCCAACAACAACTTCTTAAGAGGAGCAAAAAGCCCAGTATCAATAATGGGAATACCATTCCTTAAAACACTCATAATAATAGGTTCTCCATTAATCATGTTCTGCCAGAAAACAGTGAGAGTAACAGTATTAACATGAAGCCTTTCACTAGTTTTAAGAACAATCTCATTAACTTCTTTCAAGAAATAATTCCTGAAATTAACATCAGAAACAACTGATGCATCATCAAAAATTATTAAAATATCAATATCTCCAGGCGCCTCCTTCTTCTTCGCTGCTGAACCAAAAAAAACAACAGACTTAATAACAGAAGAAAACTCTGAATAAACCCTGTTAGCAAAATCCATGGCAGTATTATAATCCTCACCATACATCTCCTCCAAATCCTTCTTCGTCTTTTTACCCAAAACTTAACCACCTCAAAAAATTTTTTTTATGCAGTAGGAGTTCCTGAAAACCTGTCCCTCTTACCTCCTCTGCTCGCTCCAAAAGTTGAAGGCAGACCAGACCATGGCCCACCCCACTCACTAAAATGCAAATCAGGAAGCTTATGCTTATACATCATATTAGGAGTACTATAAGGAGTTGATAAATCAAAACTTACTTCAGGAACACTCGGGTGCGCACGAGTCTCATAAATTGATGCATTCAAACCAGAAACATTCGCCCAAGTAGGAACACTATAACCTCCTTCAGTAGTGAACGCTTCAAAAGTTGTCTGGCCCTTAAAACCATTCTCTTTAAGAATATCAATCATCTCATTAACAGGAGTGTCCCCCCTACCAATTAATAAATGACTGTCCATACCATACTCTCCAATATTATCAGCAATATGAACAAACTTAACCCCTGGAGCCATCTTCTTAGTCCATTCCTTAATCTTCTTATCATCCCATCCATGCTGCTTCTTCAAAGTATTAATGTGTCCAGTATCAAGAGTCATACCAATCAAATCCCTTGCCTTGCTCCTTGCCTTATCCCAACCATAACCCTTCTCATTAACCAATCTTTTAGCAAACTCTTCCCTGCCTTTCTCAACCCAATCAACTAATAATTCCGGGTCAGAACCCAACTGCCACTCAGGCTCATTCTCAACAGCAATAACAGGATTAGTCTTAGTATCCTCAAGAGAATGCATAGCAAGATTAGCAATACTCTTAGGAACACGCTCCCTGCTCAAATCATCAATCAACTTAAACTTCTCAAACTTCTCACCCTTCTCAAACATATGCCTTATATGAGAAATATCAGACCTCATAGTAGTAATAGTAGTATTCAAATCACCAATCGCTGTCTGAATTCTCGCCCTGTCCTTACGATCTTCAAACTCCTCCTCCCTAAGCATACGCCCATACCTCTTCTGTTTCTCCAATGCTTCAGCAAGTTTAGAACGCTTCTGCTCAAGAGCCTGACTATTAGCCATCCTCACATGAGTCTCAGGAGGAATCTCAAACAAACCCTTATCACCCTGCTTTGTGCCTTCAACAAAATTATAACCCTGTCTTTCAAGACTATTCTTCTTACTAATAGGCATCCACTTAAACTTAGACTTAGCATCCATAGGCTTACCAGTTTCTAAATCAATCATCATATTCTCCACACCCATAACAGGAGAACCATCATTCTTCTTATAACCAGAATCAAACTTCTTAATACTCCCAACACTATTAGTAGTATGAATAGTAATAATAGGATTCTCCTGCCCAATCTTATCAGCAATCTTATCAGTAAAGTCAATACTATTCTTAATAAGATTCTCATTCTCCCTTCTCGCACCCTCACTCAACTCAACACCACCCCTTCCAGTCTGAGAACCCTTAAGACCCATAATATCAATAACAGGTGCATGAGTCTGGAAAGTCATCTTATTAACATACAAACGTTCAGCAATCGCATCCCTCTGAACATCACTAATCTTATCCATAGCAGCCTTATTACCTTTATCCCCCCTGCTTCTCTCCGGAGGAAAAATATTAATCATTGTAGAAGGAAGACCCCTATTAATAGCAGTATCAACTGCCTGAATAGGATGAACACCAGGATGAGTGCTCTCACCAAGCATTAAATCCTGATAAAGACTAGGTTTAGAATAAAGAGACGTATCTAAAGTAGTGAAGTATTCCTCATCCATAGTACTGAAATAATCATCCGCAATAGTCATAAAATATTAATACGGTTTTTTAGTTTATAATTATTACGACAATAAAGTATTTACTGAACCAAAGTACTCGACCAAGTCATATAACTATTCTCATCCTTAAATAATTCATAAACATCATTAGATTTTTCAGCCATTTCACTCCTGACTTTCTTCAAATCACGCTTAATCTGGAACTGGGAATAACCTGTCTGAGACGGTTTTGGATTCATAATCATTTTAAAACCACTAATTAAGGGTTTAAAAGGATAAAACAAGAATTCAAAAGGAACATAATCCTCATCTTCATCCTCCTCATAAATCACTCCTCCCTTCAAATACTTCTCCAAATCATCCTTAATAGCTTCCAAACTCTTACCCACAACCGTCTCCAAGAACATAACATCCTTCTTAACTTCAGAATGCTTAATCTTCTCATAAACACTATTCGGCATAGCATAAGGAGTATAAGTTATGTCAATACGGAAAATATGATGAAAAGTCTGACCCTGCTTAGTCCTTACCTGCTGAGGTTTTGTCTTCATATTAATATTAACATCCAAAAAACCGGTTGCTGCACCCTTCTTGTGAACTCCCCTAATTTTTGCTTTAATAATACTAGTATCGAGTCCAGCAATAAGGTCCGGACTATTAACACCAGTACCAACATCCAACTGGTTCATAACAGTATAATAAGGCCTAGCAATATCAAGCTGCATCTTCAGACTCTCAACCTGACTATTAAGGAACTGCATCTCAATCTTCTTACGCCCCCTTATATCCTTCTCGTACTCCTCCTTCCATTTCTTATACTCATTGAAACGGCCCTTAAGAATTCTCTTAACACGGTCATTAATTTTCAAATCATCAATATCCTTAAGTTTTCTTACTACCATAAAAGAATCGCGCAGAGCAACCATTTGCAGTCCACCCTGCTGACCACCAGCACTAGCCAACTGATTTATACTTCCCCTGCCTTTCTTAATATCAACTTCATCAAGATATATTCTTCTCAAGTTCTGCTCAGCAGCGAACTTCTCTTTTGAATCCCCTTCTTTTAATTTATCGAAATTATCAAGAATAATATCAAACTCTCTTAAATCATAAATAATCTTAATCACTGTCTGCATAATTGAACTAATACTCTTCATAGCATTATTAAACTGCTGGATAGCATACTGTCTTCTCTGAGCAATATCCCCATACAATGCGCTTGTAGGACTAACCGAAATATGCTCGCTCACCTTCTCCAACTTAAAACCCCCTCTCTTCCTTAAAATATCCAAAACTTGATGATAGAACTTACCCATTGACTGATAAGGAGTATTAACTTGAATAGTATAAACAGCATCATCTATACGATACTCATTCATTATCTTCTTCCTATCAGATTCACTAACCACATTCTTTTTATCACTAGCAAACAAATTAACCATAATTATTAAATAGTATTTAAAATTTAAATAAGTTAGGAAATGAACTTAACAAATTTTTTGTACAAAAACTTTCTGGAAGGATGGAAAACCCCTCAACAATACACAATATTTGATACTCTTGCATACATAATACTTGCACTAATAATAGTATACTATAGTTATAAATTCTTAAAAAATAAAATAAAATTCAACCATAAAACAGTTGAAAAAACAGTATTATTCATACTACTCGGAAGCATAATAAGAGTATATTCTGACAAAGGAATTTATCCAAGAAACTTCTGGACAGTAACACCAGGAATATGGATAATATTCTTCACACTCATAATAACACTACTAATTATAGATGAAAAATTAAAAGCAGAAGGAAAAGTAATAAATATTATTGCATTAATGGGAATAATCCTCCACATACCTTATTTTGAAATTAAAAACCTGAATGCACTCTTAATATTTACTCCAGTATATCTTGCGATTATTATTCCTTTCATTTACGCTTATTTCAAAAAATGGTGGATCTTTAATAACCATCTGAACCTTTACTGCATACTAGCCCATATGGTTGACGGAGTCAGCAGTTTTGTAAACGTTGACTTCTTCAACTACATAGAAATACATATAGTGGGAGGAATGCTCTCAAAAGCATTCAATACAGGTTTCGTGATGATACCACTAAAAATAATAGTTCTTCTTCCAGTACTTTACTATCTTGATAAAGAAGAGGACGAGATGAACAATTATTTGAAAATAATAATCTGCGCATTAGGACTCGGACCAGGACTCAGGAATTTAGTGACAGTAATACTTGGAGTCTAAAAAAAAAAAAAAAACTTTCTCACACAGTACTTCAACAAGACCTGAATATTATTTTTCAACCAAACTAGTCACTCTAACAAGCATTTTCCTGCATTAATAATTATTATAAAAATCCATAACATATATGTTTTTCCGGCTGCCAAGAAAGAATATTATACCACCCACCAACTTCTCCGAAAGAAACTCCACCAGAATAATTTTAGTATGAACTTTTTTTGAAAGAATAGTCTATTTCATAACTATTCTCTTCTTTATAAAAAAAAAATACTTATAACAAGGTCTTCAACTTCATAATTCAATGCAGGATACTCCTCCTCTTTATGGAAAAAAAAAAATCTTCATATGCTTCCGGATTACATCCCTCACCAACTACTTGCAATATCATAATATTTTGAATTCACAAACAATTTCTCTTCATTAAAAATCAATCAAGTTATCAGAAAAACCATAATTTCTAACAAAACTAACAATATTATCATCCAAATCAACACAATCATTTATTACTGCATAAAGTTTTACAGCATGAACATAACCCAACATTTTTTCTACTCGTAATAATACTCTCCCTTACTCTTCTGCTCCTGATCTTTCTGACTCCCCGGCTTATTCGCACGCGGACGATGAGTTATCTTATCCCTCCTGAAAGTAATATTAAGGTCTTTAAGGAAATAATTCATACCTCTCCTCATCTCAACAGGACCGTAAGTCCTTCCATCAATACCCGGCTCTCCTGTGAAAACCAGTAATTTATCACTCAAGTAATCAATGAATAATAAGTCATGGTCTATTACTATCGCACTCGCCTCTCTTTTCTTAATAATATCGCGAAGTATTTTAGCAACACTAAGCCTCTGCTCAACATCCAGGTGAGCACTGGGCTCATCCAGCAAATACACATCAGCTTCCCTGCTTAAACATTCAGCAATCGCAACACGCTGGAGTTCACCACCACTTAACTCGCTTAAGTTGCGGTCAAGAAGATGAGAAATACTAAGTTTTTCCAAAATGCTTGAAGGACACTTACGCAGCAACACTCTTACAACAGAATCTTTCTCAAAACGAATATACTGAGGTTTATAACTAATTTTTATACTCGTATCAATACTGCCTTTATCAGGTTTTAATACGCCAGCAAGTATTCTTGCAAAAGTCGTCTTACCAGTACCATTCTCACCAAGCAAGCCAATAATTTCATTAACATGCAATTCTCCTTTATTAATACTTAATTTAAAATCACCTAATTCTTTAACCATTTCAGGCCAGTTAATAAGAACTGCTTGAGATAATGACTTAGTCGGAGATTTTACTTCAAACTCTATCTCTTCATCCCTGAAACGCATATTCTCCCCCCTAATGAATCCTTCCAAATAAGAATTAATCCCCTCACGAATACTAAATGCATTACTCACCACTCCATAAACACCTGGTTTTCCGTAAAGAATATGTCCCGCATCCGCCAAGTAATCCAATAATATAAGATCATGCTCTACAACTATAGAACACTCCTTATCCGAACTCTCTTTCCTCAACAAGTTTGCTGTTCGAAGCCTCTGCTTAATATCCAAATAACTGCTCGGCTCATCCACGAAAAGAAAACCACTCTTCTTAAGGAGAGAAGCAGCAATCGCAACACGCTGGAGTTCACCACCACTAATATCTTTTGTATTCCTATCAAGAATATGACTTATTTGAAGTTTTTCACAAACTCTTTCCATATCCTTATCATTTATTTCTGACAACAAATCCCTTATTCTTCCCGGATAAACTTCAGGAATTTTCTCAACATACTGGGGTTTGTAAGCAACACTTATTTCATCATCATATAATTTCTCAAAATACTGGTGTGCTTCTGTTCCTTTAAAAAAATCTATAACCTCACTCTTACTAAAATTGTTCAAAACTCCAAGATTAGGTTTTAAGCGTCCAGACAATATTTTAAGACAAGTACTTTTACCAATACCATTAACCCCCATCATACCAATAATCTGGTTACTTGCAGGAATAACAAGATTAAATAATACAAAACCATTAACACCATACTTATGAACTTCCTGAGACTCAAGCTCATCAGGAAGATTAATAATACTTATAGCATCAAAAGGACATTTATTCACACAAATACCACAACCTATACACGTACCCTCATCTATAACAATCTTACCATCCTTACGCTTATCCATGTTAATAGTGTCTTCTCCACTCCTAACTGCAGGACACACTTTTTTACAAATATATCCACAACCCTCACCCGCAGTGCATTTCTTCTTATCAACAACAGCGATTCTTAAAGTCATTACAGAATAATAAATCACATAACATATTTAAAAGTATTAAGGTTATGAATTAATTATTATGATAATCGGACTCGTAGGGAAACCCAGCAGTGGAAAAAGCACTTTTTTCAAAGCATGCACTCTTGCAGAAGTCGATATAGCCGACTATCCTTTCACAACAATTAAACCCAATCAAGGAATAGGTTATTTGAAAATCGACTGCCCGTGCAAAGAATTAGGAGTTAAATGCGAACCCAATAATTCATACTGTGTAGAAGGAAACCGTTTTGTTCCAGTAAAAATGCTCGACGTGGCAGGACTTGTTCCAGGAGCCCATAAAGGCAAAGGATTAGGAAACAAGTTTCTGGATGATTTAAGGAATGCTGACTGCCTGATACACATAATTGATTTGTCAGGAACAACAAATGAGAAAGGGGAGAAAACAAAAAATTATAACCCAAAAAAAGATGTTGAGTTTCTCAAAAGAGAGATTGATTTATGGTTCACAAACATTATAAAAAAAAACTTTGTCAAAACAGCAAAAAGCATACGGCATTCAAAAAAACCACTACTCCCAATAATATCTGAAGGATTAAGCGGGCTTAAAATTAGTGAAGGAGATATTAAAAAAAGCCTGAAAAAAACAGGATTTGATATTAAAAAAGTGCTGGATTGGGAAATAAATAATTTCTTAGAACTTGCAAAAACATTAAGGAAAACAAGCAAACCAATGATACTTGCAGGAAATAAAATAGATATGAAGAATAGTGAAGAAAACATTAAGAAATTTGACAACATAATTCCATGCAGTGCACTTTCTGAACTCGTATTAAGAGAACTTGATAAGAATAATAAAATAAGTTATGTTCCCGGAGAATCAGATTTCAAAATAATCAAAAAAGAAAAATTAGTTAAAAAAGAAACAAAAGCATTAAGCATGATTAAGGAAAAAGTTTTAAAAAAATACGGTAGCACAGGAGTACAAACTGCTTTGAACCATGCAGGTTTTGAATTATTAAAACTGAAAGTTGTTTATCCTGTTGAGAACGAGAACAAATACTGCAATAATAAAGGAAAAGTGCTTCCTGACGCAATATTATTGGAAAAGGATGGAACTGCATTTGATTTAGCGAAAAAAGTTCATACAGACCTTGCTGAAGGATTCGTTAAAGCAATTAATTGCAGAACAGGAAGAACTATAGGAAAAAACACTGTATTGAACAACGGAGATGTTATTAAGATACACTCAACCAAATAATTATTTTTTAACGAATTCAACACAATAAAGTGTTTCAAAACCAACACTTAATTCATCAAGGATTTTATAAGAATAACTAATACTTTCAGCATAAGATAGTGTTTCAAAAACATTACTAACCGTACTGAGTATTAGAAGAATCCTGCCAGTATAAACAAGATGCTCTTTTGCTCTTTTCAAAAACTCCATTGTTAATTCATTTCCTTTAATTCCGCCACAAACTTCAGGATTATCACCCACTCTCTCATCCCTAGGAAGATAAGGAGGATTAAAAACGATTAAATCAAAAAGTTCGTCACTATTAAAAGAATCAAACAAGTATCCTCTCCTGAAATCAACAAGCACGTCTTTCTTAAGAGCATTACTTTCAGCTTCCTGAATACTTTTCTCATCAATATCAACACCAACCACTTTCACCGCATTATTCTTTGCAGCAGTAATTGCTTGCACTCCAGAACCCGTACCTATATCAGCAACCCTCATTCCCGGACTATACTTCTCAACCCATTTCTGCAATAAATAAGAATCTTCCCGCGGAGAATAAACCATAACCTATTCTGAAATATAGATAAATTAAAAAAGTTGCCTTGAATCAGAATAATAAATGAGTCTTATAAGCGGATTAATACCCATAATTGGAACAATACTTGGAATAATAGTAGCAAAATACTCATTTGAAGAAATTAAAGACAAAAAAAATATTTTTAAAATAGTGCTAAGAATTTCAGTTACATTATTCATTGCAATAATACTGTATAATAATTTTGAAAACAACTTCATCAATCTCAGTATTACTTACTTAGTTTCTTTACTAATTTTTTATTTCTTAATAAACAAGAAATACTCACAACATTATCAACTTCTGCAGGACTCTTTTTTAGGAGCCACACTAGGTTATTACGGGAATGAGTGGATGATAAGTTTTTTAATAAGCACACTCTTCTTCATAGAAGGAAACCTATTCTTCTTAAAAAAAAAAGATTTTAAAAAAAGAATTATCCAGAAAATCTTATTTTACGGTTTTTTCCTGATAACTTATTTTATGTATAATCCACTAATTAGTTATATTAGTATTGCAGGATTAACAATTCTGGTAATAAAGTTTTACAAACCATGATTATAAGCGTAATTGTTAAACCAAACAGTAAGATTAATAAAATCAAAAAATTAAATAATAAAGATTACAAAATATGGGTCAAGGAAAAACCAAAAAGGAACAAAGCAAATAAAGCAATTATTTTGTTTTTACAAAAATATTTCCATACAAATAAAGTGGATATAATAAGTGGTTTGAAAAGCAGGAAAAAATACGTCAAAATAGGATGAATGTTTTTATTAAAACTTACGGGTGTACGCTTAATCAAGCAGACAGTATTCTAATGAAGAACGTATTAAAAAATAAAGGACACAAAATTGTTAAAAAAGAAGAAGATGCAGAAACAGTAATAATTAATAGTTGCACAGTGAAAAAACCTACTGAGGACAAGATTCTTGCCAAACTTAATAAACTTAAACAAGATAATAAGAGAACAATTATAGCAGGATGCTTATCACAATCCAGTCCTGAAATACTTAAAAAAAGATATCCTAATTTTAATATAATTGGTGTTGAAAACATTTATGACATAAACAAATGTTTAATGAAAAAAACTAATATAATAAAAAGAAAAAAAATAGATAAAACAAACAAGTTTCCTATCAAAAAAAACAAGATTATTGAAATAATACCAATAAGCAGTGGTTGTCTGGGAGACTGTTCTTATTGTGAAACAAGATTCGCAAGAGGAAAATTATATTCATACCCTCAAAAAAATATTATAAACCATATGAGGAAAGGATTAAAAAAAGGAGTGAAGGAATTCTGGATTACAAGCCAGGATACAGGAGCATACGGGAAAGACAATAATAAAAACTTAATCGATTTATTGAAAAAAATCTCAAATATTAAAGAATATTTCAAGACAAGGATAGGAATGATGAATCCAAAACACGCAATAACTATAAAAAAAGAATTAAGTGAATTATTAAAGAAGAAAATGTTTTTTGATTTCTTACACCTGCCTTTGCAATCAGGGAATAATAGAATACTTAAACTAATGAACAGAGATTATGAAAAAAAAGAATTTCTTAAACTAATAAATTATTTCAAAAAAAAAATACCAAAAATTACTATTGCAACTGATATAATAATAGGATTCCCTTCAGAAACAAGAGAAGAATTCAATGAAACAATTAATGTTATTAAAAAAACAAGACCGGATGTTATTAATATTTCAAGATTCTGGAAAAGAAGACACAGCAGAGCAAGCTGTATGAAAAAACAATTAGCTCAAAAAACAATTAAAAAAAGAATTAAGAAAACAGTAGAAGTTTGCGAAAAAGTAATGCAAGAAAATAACAAAGAATATGTTGGAAAAAGATTTGAAGCATTAATTGATAGCAATAATAAAGGCAGACTAAATAATTACAAACCAGTAATTGTTGAAAATACAAAGATAGGTGAAAAAATTAAAGTAAAGATTTCTGACTATAAAAACACGTGTTTAATAGGAAGGAAAATATTATAAAAAACTAGTGAGTAATCTACTATTATGAAATTAGTTAATCCTTTCTTATTCATCACTCCAAGAGATAAAGAAAAAATAATAGGGAAAAAAGATTTTTTAAAAGACTTAAAAACAACAGTTAAAAAATCATTAAAAACAAAGAAGAGTGAGATAATACTTCTTCAAGGAGATGTTGGAAGCGGAAAAACATTATTTATTAAAAAATTAGTCAAAGAATTTGACAAATCAAAGATTAAAAAAATGAGTTTTAACATGAACACGCTTAATGATTTAAGAAAAATATTCACAAAAAAAGATAAGAAAAAAATGGTAATAATAGATAAAATGGATATAATAAATCATTTACCAAAAGAGTTGCAGAAGAAAATAATTAATTTAATAATCGAATTCACAGAACTAGGCATAAATTTTCTGATAGCAGTTGATAAAAAAACAAAATCATTAATTAAAGATTTAAACAATAAATTCAAGAAATATTTGATTGTTAAAAAAATACCTAAACTAGAATATGCTGATGCAGAGGATTTAGTCATATCAAGACTGAATGAAGAAAGAACTAAAAAATCAGAATCTATTGAGCCTTTCACTCAGGAAGAATTAAAAAAATTATTCGAAAAATCAAAAGGGAATCCCAGAATGTTATTAATGCTCTGCGCCAGTCTTTACGAACAAAAATTAAGTGATTAATTTTGAAATATGATTTAAGAACAACACTCATCATATTGTCTCTTTTTTTTCTTACACAAATAATAGGATTAGTTATTATTGACAAAAATATTGAAACATTCGGCAGAGAAATCCTGCAGCCTGAAGAAGACCAAGAAAGAGAAGTGCTCGTATCTATTCCTTTATCAATAATAATTCTTTCAGTATTTTTCTTAGTTTTTCAAAAACTGGGATGGAAAAAAATTTTATTATTATGGTATTTTCTTGCTTTTATTACAACAGTTTATTTAAGCACATCTGCATTCATACCTAACATTCATGCAGTGATTCTTGCAATAATACTGTTAATAATAAGATATAATTCAGATGATAATTATATTCATAACTTAAGCGAATTACTGGTTTACGGCGGATTAGCAGTTGCTTTTCTTCCAATCCTTAACACAAGAATTATGATCATATTACTAATAATAATATCCATATACGATATATTCTCTGTTTTTTATTCTAAACACATGATAAGTCTTGCAAAAAGCCAGGAAGAGCTAAACATATTCTCAGGATTAAAAGTTAAGATTAATGACCGTGTCGCAATGCTTGGAGGAGGAGACTTAGCATTTCCATTAATGTTCGCTAGTGTTGTATTCAGGGATTATGGAACACTACCAAGTATTTCAATAATATACGGAAGCATGATTGGGCTTCTAACACTAATATTATTAACAAGAAAGAACAGGTTTTATCCTGCAATGCCCTTAATATCTCTCGGCTCTTTTCTAGGATACAGCATAACTTTTCTAGCATAAGAATTATTTCTTCTTAGACTTCTTGACTTCTTCAATCTTACTTATTTCTTTTAATTCCTTATTCTCCATACTAATAATCTTTTTCTCCATTTTCTCCAACTTATCCAGCATTGATTTTAGTTCAGAAATGATTCTTAACAAATAACTAATTCCTACAACAATACCTACTAAAATACCAAAATTTAAGCCTATTACAACAGTATCAATATTCATATTTAAAAAAAAATATTTAATTATTTAATAATGTTTTCAAAACAGTCATAACTAAATAACTGATATTAGAATAAGTAATATCATATTTTTTTGAAGCGAATTCAACAAAATCAATACCCAATAATTTATTATTTCTAACCAGTTCAGTTAATAAACCTTCGGCTTCCATAATATTTATTCCTCCTGGTTCTGGAGTGCTTGCGGTAGGCACATAAATTGAATCAAGAACATCAATATCAAATGAGATATAAATTTTTTGATTCTTCAAACTATTGAGTCTTTTTAATTTTTTTTTCCTGAAATAATCATATTCTTCCTGACTATATACTCTTTGTCCAGAAAGAAATACTTTGTTAAAAGGAAAAAAATCAAGTATTTTATAAAGAAAACAACTATTAGGTTCATAATTTTTCCTTAAATCAAGATGCGCGTCAAAAACTATAAGACTGAAATTTTTCTCAAACTCAGATAATGATTTAATTATATGATAAGTTATTGAATGTTCTCCGCCCAAGAAAAAAAAAGTTTTTCCTAAACCTTTGCTGAATAAATTGTTTATTCTATTTATTTCTATATTCCCATAATCGCATATTCTTAACTCATCAAAAACGCATTTATTGGATTTCACGTCATAATCATCTTTATTATTCAATCCTTTCCTCAATAAGTCTGGACCTTTCTTACTTAGAGGAACAGGTGTTTTTGACTTAATATAAGGAATACCTGCAAAACAAACGTCAGATTCTTCTAAATCATAAAAAGCATTATCTATCTTCATTAGAATTATTCAATATCTTCTTTAGATACTTTCACAAAAGAAGGCACAATAACAATATAGTCTTCATCAACACCCATAATATCGCCATTAACTGCTTCACAAGTCTTCTTAATCTTTCTTATTACTCTTTTAAGTTCAGTAACATCTTTTGTTCTTAACTGCTTAATCTTAGCAAATATTATAGAATAGCCTTCCCTAATATGATTCAGTAATTGTTTAGTATCAGCATAATCTTTTAAAACAAAATATTTTACAAAAATTTTTGGACTCTTCTCTTTATTTCCCGGCTCAACTTCAATATAGTCTCCGGAATCTGGTTCAGAATAATCCTCTGAGTACTTGACTCTTGTTGTTTTAGTCATTTTCTCCGCAAAATCTTTCAATTTTTCAAAAACCAAAAAACTAACACCTCATTTTAAAAATAAATTGTTATGATTTATATAATTTATGCTGATTCCAAAAGCGAAATAATATTCCATAACTGGGTTCTTGCATATACAGAAATATTACTATTCTCTGCAAGAGAATTCAATATATGCACTGCTGAATCAATTCTTAAACCTATTTCTTCATCAGAACCTAAAACTTTTTTACTCTCAGCACAAACACTCCTTATGTTTTTAGGAAGACTTTCATCTTCACATAACTCTTCCAATAATTCTAAAGCTTCCTTTAACTTGGGAGATAATTTTTTGTCAGTCATAAATCTTAAAAAATTATTTTTTAACTTTTTTCATTATTTTTTTCTGAAGTTCAGTAACTTTCTTGTTTATCTTATCCAATTGCTTGTCAATACTGTTCTGGCGCAGACTCAGAGTTTCTTTCTTTTCAACAAGCTTTTCTTTCAATAAATCCTTATCTCTCTTAATCATAACATTTCCTACAATTTCATAAACCTCTTCTTTTGTTAACTTATCAAGTTCTTTTATTGCATTCTCCAACTCCATAAATCTTGACTGAATATTTTGTTTTTGAATATTAAGCATTTGTAATTGCTGTTGAAACTGTTGGAATTTTAATACATCAGCTCTTGATTCTTCAGGAACTTTCATAGCCATTTTAATTCACCACCTCCATAGTATTGCTTAGTACTTGTATTTTTCTTAAAAAATCATTAATACCTGCTCTTAAAGAAACAACATCATTGGATTTAATGCTGATTAATAATTCATCATCTTTATTCTTCAAAGAAACAACTGCTCTCCTATTCTTTTTGATTAAACCTGGTTTAATAGATTCATAAAAAAAATCTGAATAATTACTTTTTATTTTTAACAAATTCTCATAAATCATCTTGCTTTCAATTTTCTTACTCCAGAAACATTCTTTTTAACAAGTATTTTAAAACCACAATGAGGACACCTAATTCTTTTTCTTACTTTTTCATCCTCAACTTCTTTCCTGCATTTTAAACAATAATAATTCATAATTAACACCTCTCTATCTTATTCAGGAGTGTATGCTTTCCCAGCTATTTTCATACCACAATTCTTACATAAAAAAATTCCAGCACTAACTCTCTTTACTGTATACTTACCGCATTCAGGACACTGATGCTTACTTTTCTGTTTTCTCTCAATTTCAAAAACCCTCCTTCTCACACCAAGCCCGTACTTGCTCCCATACCTTCCTGTTGAACCAGTTTTTTTCGATTTCATAATTTCACACTTTCTTATATTTCCCCACAATATCAATTAAATCAACATGACCAAGGAATACAGACCTGCAGCAATATCTCTCCAAACCTAATTCATCTAATAATTCTTTCCTATTCTTTTTATTCTTAACTCCTTTCTTGAAATCCTCCCATAAATGACCTATAGGTTTTCCGCACGTAAAACATCTTATTGGAATAATCATTTTTTAAAAATCACCTTTTACTCTTTTGACGCTTTGCTCTTGCTGCTGAACGATAAGGCTTCTGAGATTCAGTTCTCCTAATATCAGCAACTAATAAGTGCCTGTCATAATCTAAAAACTTTTTCTTCAGTTTTTTACTGCCCGTGTATTCAACAAGTCCTTTTGCAATAGCTAAACGAGCAGATTCTGCCTGAGAGTTCCACCCCCCTCCTTTAACTTTCACACTAACATTAACTTTATTAACAATATCTTCTCCCGCAATAATCAAAGGTTCTTTTATTTTCATCCTGACTAATTCATTAGCATAAACATCAAGATTAATACTGTTAATTCTTATAACACCATTTCCTTTTTTAACAACTGCTCTAGCCACACTCTCTTTTCTCTTACCACTTGTAATAATGTTCTTACTCACCATTTACCACCTATTTTTTCACATAATTCTTCTATTTTAATAAACTTATACATTTTTAAATCATTAACATTTTTGCATTTAAAATCCTTATTTATTTTGTTCTTTAAATCTTCAGGCAATCCAATAAAAACTCTTATTCTTGATAAAGCCTTTCTTCCTGAAGGTTTTTTGTAATTAAGCATTCCCCTAATTGTTCTCTTTACAAGCCTGTCAGGTCTTTTAGGATAAAAAGGACCTCTTTCAGCGCTCCCTCTTTTCACTCTTTTCAAATATTCACTAACTAGTTTTTTCTTCTTTCCAGTTATTATTATATTCTCTGAATTAACAATATTAACTCTTACACCTTTTCTTGCGAGTTTTGCTGCTTTTGCAGATAATCTTCCAAGCACTAAATCAGTTCCATCAATATTTATTTCATCCAATCAATATCACCTTTTCTGGAATTTTAGGATTCTCAACCCATTCTTTCAATGTCATGATACTGCAATCCGCTTTCTCGAGTTTCTCAACAGCTTTTTTTGAATAATCAAAACTTATTACATTAACTTTATGCTCAATTCTTCCACTTCCCAATAATTTTCCCAAAACAATAGCATTGCTATTCTTTTCAGTATGTCTGTTAAGTCTTGATAAATTAATTGCTCTTTTATTTCTTCTAGGACGCTCTAATTCAATTATTAATCTCCTATACAAAGGCTTCTTATTCTTTTTATATGCTTTCTCCAAACTCATTATTAATCCCTTTGTTTCATAACTAGTTGGTCCTGTTCTTTTCATAATACAATGAAAAAACTATTGATATATTTAAAAAGTTTACTAATTATAAAGAAAGGTTTGGTTTTTGGAGTGTTTTTAAGACAGAAAGAGCTATTTATTTACCATATAGTAAATAAAAAGATGATAGAAATTTTTATTAAAACCCTCAAACATAAATATTCTATCATGGTTAAGATAAAAACTATTGCAGTTGACGTGTTAAAACCGCATGAGCCTTCAATAATTGAATTAGGAAAAATATTATGCAAGCATAAATTAGTTAGTGATGTTGAAATTAAAGTTTATGCTGTTGATAAAAAAACAGAGAGTGTGAGAATAATAATTGAGGGAGAGGACTTGAAATATGAAGAGATTGAGAAAATTATTGAGAAAGAGTCCTCAGTTATTCATAGTATTGACATGGTTAATTTAAAAAAATGAATATAGTAAAGTCTTTCAAGAAATACTTTAAAGACGATATTGTGCGCAGAGTTTTTGTAAAAAACACTTTTGACGGCATAATAACAGTTCTTGGTATTCTTGTTGCATTATTTTTTGCCAGAATAATGGATACCAATATTATTATCGCTTCATGCCTAGGTTCAGGTATTGCGATAGGTGTTTCAGGAATATGGGGGGCTTATGCAACAGAGAGTGCTGAGAGAAAACTTCATGTTAAGAGAATAGAAAAACATTTATTGAAGAATTTGGGAGGAACAAGACTTGATGAGTGGAGCAAAGAATCTTCTTTAGTTGTCGCCTTGTTCGATGGAATCTCTCCACTAGTTGCAGTGATTATTATGATTATTCCTTTCTTTTTTTCGGGAATAATAAACACCAAAATATCCTATCTTATTAGTTTCTCTATTTCAGTGATTATCATAACTTTTCTTGGAGTCATGATAAGTGAAGTAAGTAAAGAGAAAGTGGTTCCCAACATTTTAAAAATGTTATTGGCAGGAGTATTCCTGACCATAATACTTTATGGCATTGAATTAATTAAGAAATTCTTTGTCTAAAACTTCTTGACAAGGAATATGTTTGCAGTATAAGTAGTGTAAGTATTAATGATTTTGTTTTTTTCGGACAATATTTTTTCTGCTTCTTTCTGAGTATATCCTCTTACAAAAGTTTTATCCTGAGTAATGTAACCATCATTGTATCTTATTGGATTCTTAAGATTCTTAACACTCTTCCTGTTTCTTAAAGAGAGTACCAAGCATCCTTTTTCTTTCACTGAACTAAGAACTTTTTTCAGAACCTTTTTCCTTTTTTCAGGAGTTTCTATTACTTGCAGAACATAATTCAGAAGAGCAGCGTCATAATCTTTTTCAGGAATATTTGGTGAAACTTCATTTATTTTTAGTATTTTCTCCAAACTCATTCTCTTTATCTGACTAGGAATATCAACACTGTCAACAATGAAACCCTTAGTTGTCAAGTATAATGAGTCTCTTAAGAACTTACCGCATCCATAATCAAGAACTCTTATGACATTCTCTTTTTTTAGATAAGGAACTATTTTTTCTTTCATAATCCTGTTCGGCTTGGACTTACGGGAGGATAAATAATACTTAATGTTCACAATTATTATTAAAAATATTAATAGTTAATAAAACTGATGTAAAGAAAAAATTTTTAAGAATAAATAATGATTTTTATTATTAGTGAATAATATAGTTGGTATTGATTCTGGAACAACAACAGGTTTAAGAGTGATTGATTTAAAAGAAGATTTAGTATTTGTTAATAGTTCTAAAAAGCATGGTGTTTCAAGAACAATTAGAGACATTATTAAGCATGGCAATCCTCTTAAAATCCCGATTTTTGTCAAAAAAAAAAATAAGCAGTAAATTCAAGAATTCTGCCTTAGTTAGTCCTGAACATAATTTAAGGAGAAAAAGCAAGAATGAATTAATTGAGTATTATGATACTAATTTTAATAATAGTCATGAGCGTGATGCACTTGCAGGAGCAGTTTATGCTTACAAAAAAAATATAAAAATCTTATTCAGAAAGTCAAAATAAAAGATTTTAAAAACTCTTAATATTAAATATTAACTTAATATGAATATATTATTAGTTTATCCAGAATGTCCAGATACTTTCTGGAGTTTTAAAACTGTTTTAAAATTTGTTAAGAAAAAATCAACTTATCCTCCTCTTGGATTATTAACTGTTGCTTCACTTCTCCCTGAAGAATGGGATAAGAGATTAGTTGATTGTAATGTTAAAGAATTAAATGATGAACACTTATTTTGGGCGGACATGGTTTTTATAAGCGCTATGCTAGTGCAGAAAGAAAGTGCTCAAAGAATAATTAGCAAATGCAATAAGATGAATAAGAAAGTAGTTGCTGGCGGACCAGCATTCACAACCAGTCATGAAAAATTTAAAGGAGTTAATCATTTTGTTCTTAATGAAGCAGAAGTTACTCTGCCAATGTTTCTTAATGATTTAGAAAAAGGAAGAAAACTTAAAAATGTTTATAGTTCAATGGAGAGACCGGATATTAAAAAAACTCCTATTCCTTCATGGAACCTTATCAATCTGGATGATTATTCTACTATGCCCGTCCAGTACTCAAGAGGATGTCCTTTCAATTGTGAATTCTGCGATATTATAATAATGAATGGAAGGATTCCAAGAACAAAAACTCCAAAACAAATAATAAAAGAATTCCAAGCATTATATGATGCTGGATGGAGAGGAGGAGTTTTTATTGTTGATGATAATTTTATTGGAAACAAAGTAAGTGTTAAAGAAATGCTTCCCAAAATTATTAAGTGGCAGAAGAAACATAATTATCCTTTCAGTTTGTTAACAGAAGCCAGCACTAATCTTGCTGATGATGAGGAGTTAATGGATTTAATGATTGATGCTAATTTTAATAAAGTATTCCTTGGCATAGAAACTCCTGACAAAGAATGTCTTAAGGAATGCGGGAAAATCCAGAATACTAAAAGAAACTTATTATATACTGTTAGAAAAATTCACAGAAAAGGCATGCAAGTCATGGGAGGTTTCATTGTTGGTTTTGATAATGACAAGGAAAATATTTTTGAGAGACAAATCAAATTTATACAAAAATCTGGAGTAGTAACTGCAATGGTTGGAATACTTACTGCACTGCCTGAAACCAGATTATGGAAGCGTCTGAAAAAAGAAGACAGAATAATAAAAGAAACTAGTGGAGAAAACACTGACTTGAATTTTATTCCTAAAATGGGCAAGGAAGAATTATTAGAAGGTTATAAAAAAATTGTTTCAACTATTTATTCACCAAAAAATTATTATAAAAGAATTACAAAATTCATTCAGGATTATGAGCCTAAAGTAAGAAGCAAGTTATCCATGCAAAACATTAAAGCATTTTTGAAAAGTATTTGGGAAATAGGAATCAAATCAAAATCAAGATTATTATACTGGAAGCTCATATTAAGAACCTTATTCACTAAAATAAAAGCGTTTCCTACAGCAGTAGAACTTGCAATACAAGGACTTCATTTTGAAAAAAACGCGGATAGAATAAAGAATTCAATTTGAATAAAAACTTTCAGGAAGCCATTCAAAAACAAAGAATCCTTCATCCAGCATTCTATATATCAAATCATCATAAACATTTTCCAACTCTTCATCAGATATCTTATTCTCAGGCCAGTGAACCAAATAATATGTTTTCTTACTTGCTCTTAACTTAATATACTTAGCATTATTTACTCCATAAATTACTCTTTCTTCATCACAATAACCAAAGATTCCTTTACTTATACGGATATGTGTTAAGTCTTTTTTTCCTGCTTTTTTAACAAATTCCTCAAAACTCATGAATAAAAAAATTACATTATTAAGTTTATAAGAATTACTAAAACAATTATGGCAAATATTATCAGCCAGAACTTATTCCCAAATAATTCCTTAACACTCCTACTCTTAAATTTTTTTGTAAAATCCCACTTTATTCTCGTACCATCATCAAGTACTTTTTCTCCCTTTCCTGACAAAATTCTTAATTGTTCTTTCACTTCCGCAGGAAGAGAATCATAACTAACTTCTTCACCATTCACAATTAATTTCTTGAACTTCATGAGTATAATTTTTCAGCATTATTGAAGAAGATGTCATCTTTTATTTCATCACTGCAACTTATTCCTTCAACACGCCAGAACTCGCTTTCGAACAATCCCCATGGATTATCGCTTGCGAACAAAACTCTCTTAATTCCTTCAGGATTTTTTTCAACCAGTTCTCTCACCATCCATGCTGGACCAAATCCTTTATTGAAACTGGTGTCGCAGTAAAAATCATAACCTTTCTTAATCCATTCTATGAATCTTGGTATGAAAGCAAAGTGTCCTCCTGCATGACCCCCCATATGAACGAACTGGATTTTCAAACCTTCTCCGTATTCTTTTACAAAATTCTCATAATTTAATGGATTTGAATTATTGCTTCCTGTATGAAAATGAATGACTAAATCATGTTTTTTCGCAGCATTAATGATTTCAACCATTATTTCTTCAAATTCTTCATTCCATGTCTCCGGGTCTGGAGTGTACTCTCCCCTGGGCCAGGCGTCAGGACTCATCTTTAAAGCAACAATCCCTTTATTAGGAAGACTATCCAATACTTTTAGAGTCATCTTCCTATCCTGGGGCAGGGGTGAAACCCATAAACCACCCAACACATTATCTAACTCTCTAACTACTTTAATCACTAAAGGATTATATTTTTCGAAAGAGATTGAAGAATCCGGAGTGTAGTGCGGAACAATAATTGCTTTATTAATTCCTAAATTTTCCATATACTTTTTTTGTTCTTCTATATTCGTAATTTCTCTGCCTTTGAAAGGCTCTATCATATTATCTTTCATCTTCCATTCTCCGAACCTGCCCATATGGCTATGAGCATCAAATATTTTCCGATTATGAATATTATACGATTTCATAAATATTATAATACATGACTATTCCTTAAATTAATTATGATTAATATCTGTCTTATAGGACCTGGAGATACAAAAAGTATTGGTATGAAAAAAGAAGAACTTAATAACCATATTAATGGACTGGCTGAATCATTAAGTAAAGAAAATATTGAACTTACTTTCTTACCCGACAAAGGAGTTTGTCTTGAACTTGTTAAAAGATTCAAAGAAAAGAGTGAGAATAAAGTTTACGGCACTGTCCCAAAACAGGACGAGAATATTGGAATAAATCATCTAAAAACTTATCTCAAGTTTACTGATGAAATAATAGACACGCATAATTGGTACAAACAGGACATCCTGCACTGCTTATTCGGTGACGTAATACTCATGCTCGGAAATTCTCTAGGTACGATAGGAGAATTAAGTTATGGATTCTATATTTACAAATTATTCAAAGGAAATAATAAGAAGATGAGAAAATTACATCAAAGTATTAATGCGGGAAGAAAACAACCCTTAGAATTAATAATTTATAAACCATTCATGGAATCAGAACTGCCATCTGAAATAATAAATAGTATTAAAAAAATGGGTTGTGAAATTAAGTATATTAATAGTTATGATGAAATATTATAAACTATTTTATCATCATCCTCATTCTTATCCATGAACTCAAATCTTTTACCACCATACTGCACTAATTTAACTCCTCCAAAATCATAAACTATGTCAAGAAGCGCTGCATACTTAATGAAATTATTGCAAGCTTCTTCTCCTGCAGGCTCAAGAACTATATTGTCCAATATTTTTCCTAAATCATCTTTTCTCTTAAAAGATTCTACTGCTTTTGAAGAAATCTCTAAAATCATAAAATATGTTTAGAAAAAGAGAATTATTAAAATTTTGTAATAACTATTCAGTCATATTTTGTTGCCTTATCAAAATAATTCAATAGTCGGGAAAACATTTCTTTAACACCAATACCATAATCATCAAGCAACTTTTCATATTTTTCAATAAGTTCTGACTCATCACTAACACCATCAACTTTTTGATATATTCTCAATACCATCCATTCATGAGTTCCTTTTTCATCTTCTCTTAAGTGCTTCTTTAAATACTGATTTATACAACTAATACTATACTGTTTTGCTATTTTATTTATCCAGGAATCCAAGTAAGACGTGAGTTCATCTCTTATCATTTTATTACTTAATTCGCCCCCATAATAATTGGTTTTATGCCATGCACAAGTTATTTTAAATCTTCCTTCACAAATTGTTCATGCCTCCCGGCCGTCAACACAGTATGCTTCATAATCCACCGCCAACTCTTTCATTAAAGTAATAACGAATATAAGCAGTGCGCGGAAATAATAAGCCAATATTTGTTCTTTCTAAAAAAAAAAGCGCTGAGTCTTTCATGAGCAGGAACTTTCCTAACTTCTTCAACAACTCCACTATTCTCTATACTTTTTATTAATCTTTTATCCTGTTCTATTATTCGGTCAAGCGAGAACATGAAATTATTATCAAATATTTAGTATTAAAATATTTTTTTTCTTTAGAGAGTTAAATAATTTTTTTCCTGTGTTGAACCCTTGTTTTAATTATTTACAATATGGTAAATATATTTTAAAAAGCATTTCTAGAACAAAAGACCTAATCACACATACACGCTTATTATCCTATAATCTACTTTGTATTTGTCCAATATTTTCATAAATTTTTTTTTGTATTGTGCAGGGAGCAGTATTGCACTCTTACCGATTTTTTTTGCATTCCATTTATTGATTAGTCCTTCATATTTTTTTTCCCCAACACTATATCCATATACTTTATTCAAAAATGCTCCTCTGTTCTTAATATCCAAGTTCTCCCATGATATGATAAAACTATTTTTTAAATCTCCCGGCGCCTTCCCCATATAAGGACCGTAAACAACTATTCCTTCGCTCGCTATGCTTTTATGCAAATCCTTCCAGTCCTCTAATTTACCAATTATTGAATGAATATCATTAGATATGTTTTCTGCTTTGAACAAAAGCCCTTTCCTGCTTGTATAAAAATCATTTATTAAATCCTTTATTTTTTTTTCATATTTTTTTGGAGCATCAAAAAAAACATCCACATCACTTTCTTTATCAGCGTTTCCTCTTGCAACACTGCCAAAAATAATCACTTGATTAATATTATCAAACAGTTTATTATCAAGATTATTCAGTACATAATTTACTGCACTAATCGCATATTTCTTCAGCATTATTTTATTAGATTTCATCTTCTACCAATTTTTTAAGTTCTAAAAACAAATTTATTTTCTGTCTCAATATTTTATCAGATTCTACAGGTGAACCATAAAGTAATTTATTTTTATCCTGTTCTATTTTTCTAGCAATCACTAATATTTCATCTAAGTTCTTAACCTTGCTTAATTTGATTGTTAAAACCGATTCGAATTTTATGTTCACTCTTTCCATCCTTGAAGCA
>CAYWEY010000005.1:0-68509 GCA_964457955.1 Candidatus Woesearchaeota archaeon | reverse complement strand
CAAGTGAGGAAATGGCTGATTTCTTTAAAGAATCTTTTGAAAAATTAAAAGAAAAATTCAGTGAACTTCCTGAAAATAAAGAGGAATAAAAAAAAAAGATTCTTATTTTTTTTAATTTTTTAATTTTTTTTTAAAACAATGGATTAAGTAATACTAATATAGTTACTGTTATGAGCATTAGGACCCATATCCAATATCCTTTAATTGTTGCTGGCTCATGCCTGTTGCCATGATATGTTATCCAAAAAAGAACAGGGAAAAATAGTACTATTGCTGAGGGTGATTGTTCATAAACATTATAATAAACAAGTTCTATGATTAATACGCAAAAAACACACAATGTTGCATAAAAAGCCCTTTCATTCTCCTCCATCTCACTTTCAAGTCTCTTAAGCATAATATTAGATGATAATGTAAAAGTTTTTAAAACTTTTTTTGTTATTAATATAATTATATGATTAAGGAATATTATCATATAAATGAATGTTTTTGCCGATAGTTCTAAAAATTAATAAAAGATTAAAAATATTTAATTAATTATTAATACGTTTTTGGCGGGATGGCAGATGGGTTATGCGACTGGCTGCAGACCAGTTTAGGAGGGTTCGACTCCCTCTCCCGCCTATTATGAAAAAAATTACTCAAGAAGTTATGAAATCACTCTTCTTGTTAGAGGATTTCAGAGAATTATTAAGAGAGACGAAACCAGAGCATGAATTCAATAAAGAACAATACAATAAAGGAGTGAAAATACTTGAGAAACTTGAAAATAATATTAAAAAAATAAAAAAGGATATGAAATGAAAAATATATGTTTGAGAAATGTTGAAGAAGACTACATAAACTTGTCACCCATTCAGGCAGGAGGAAGATTGACTAAAGAAGCCAGAAAAGCCCTTATCTCGTACGGAGACGGGTACAGTGTATGCGATTACTGTATGAAAGGCAGACTGGACAAGATAAAAAAACCACCTATAAGTGGTTTTTATGAAAGACTCGCCGAATTCGTGAATATGAATACTGTAAGAGTAGTTAGGGGAGCAAGAGACGGTTTCAGAATAGTGACTAATTCATTACTCAATGAGGGTGATAAAATATTAGTCAGCGAGTACGCTCATTACTCATTATGCTTGAGTATTGAAATAGCGGGAGGAGAATGGATTAAGGTTCCGGGAAATAATAATCATATTATTACTGCAGAGAATGTTGAAAAAGAGATTAAAAAAAATAATCCTAGTCTTGTTGCAATCTCCCATATTGATTATATTTACGGCAACATGCATGAGGCTGAAAAAATAGGTAAAATATGCAAAAAACATAGTATTCCTTTCCTATATAATGGTGCTTACACTGTAGGAATAATGCCTGTTGATGGAGAAAAAATAGGTGCTGATTTTATTGTAGGCTCAGGACATAAATCAATGAGTGCTTGCGCTCCTACTGGAGTTCTTGGAGTGAACAAGAAATATGAGGATAAGGTTTTAAGAACTTCAGAATCTTTCAAAAATAAGGAGTCAGAACTCCTTGGATGTACAGTGATGGGTGCTCCATTAATATCATTAATGGCTTCATTCCCGAAAGTCAAGAAAAGAATTAAGAACTGGAAGAAAGAATTAGACAAAACCAATTATTTTATTAAAGAATTATTAAGAATAGATGGGACAAGAGTTGTTAGTAATATGCCTAGAAAGCATACTCTTACAAGACTTGACACTAGGAACAGTTTTGACAAAATTGCAAGAAAACACAAGAAAAAAGGTTATTTCTTAATAAGCGAGTTAAGAGACAAGGGGATAACAGGAATAATTCCTGGACGCACAAAATCTTTTAAAATCAATAGTTACGGACTCACTGAAAAAGAATTAGATTATGCTGCAGAAGTATTCATAAGTATAGCAGAAAAAAATGGTTTGAGAGTGGAATAAGAATGAGTTTTAAACTTCCAGAACAAAACAAGAAAAAACACTTATTAACTAAGTATTCTGACAAAGCAAGGAAAATATTGATGAAGATGGGTTTTGAAGAAGTCTATCTTAAACCAATTCTTCCCGACAAGCATGTTAAGAAACAGTACGGGCCTGAAGCTCCCGCAATACTTGACAGACTATTTTATATAGCAACTCTTCCGCGGCCTGATATTGGATTATCTAAAAATAAGAAGGATAAGATTAAGAAAAAGATTAAAGGTTTTAACAAATTCAAGAAATTAAAAAAAGTATTGAAGGATTATAAGAGGAACAAGATAAGTCATGGTGAGGACTTCACAGAAGAATTAGTAACTAAATTAGGTATTACTTCAAAACAAGCATTCTTCCTAATTAACGAAGTATTTTATGAACTCAAGAACATAAAGCCTGAACCAACCAATCATGCATTAATATCCCATGCCACAACTGCCTGGTTTCCCACGCTTCAGAAAGTTGTTAATAAGAAGAAAACACCAATATGCTTATTCTCTTTCCCATGGAGGCATAGAAGAGAGCAGAGAGAGGATGCTACTCATTTAAAATCGCATTATAATTTGAGCATGGTTATTATGAACCCATTAATCACTATACATGACGGGATGAAAATTACTAAAAAATTTTTTAAAAAAATGGGTTTTGAAAGAATTATTTTCAAGAAGAAACCAAACCAGCCCGCTTATTACGAAAACGGGACTAATTACGAAGTATTCGTGAAATACAATAATAAGTTAATAGAAGTGAGCGAGATAGGAATGTATGACAAGAAAGCATTAAAAAAATATGGTATTAATATGAATGTTTTTAATTCAGGACCAGGACTCGGCAGAATAATAATGATAAAAGAAAAAATAGATGATATCAGAAAAGTCCATTATCCTGAATTTTATGAAGAACTAGAATTAAGTGATGAAGAACTTGCAGATATGATAAAAATAGATAAGAAACCAAATACTAAGGAAGGAAAAAAATTAGTTAAGGACATAATAAAAAAAGCAAAAAAGAACAGAGAAAAGAAAGCACCCCTAACTATAAAAGTTAATGAGAGTGTTGAAATATACGAGCCTGACAAGGGAGTTAATTTATTAGGTCCTGCCGCACTAAACAAAATAGTTGTGAAAGAAAGTAATGTTCTTGGAGTCCTGAAAAAACAGGGAGCAGACACTAATATCACTATTCTTGAAGCAGTTGCGAACCTCGCAGGACATAAGTATGAGCAAAAAAAAAGTTTTGATATCAGAGTAACAATGGTTAACTCAACGAGTGATGTGAATATTAAAATAAACCCTGTCGCCAGAAAATACATAACATCAAAAAAGAAAAGAATAGATATTAAAGGACCTGTCTTTATTGGAATAAGAAAAAAATAAATTTTTTAAACAAATTAATCCTTCATTATAATCTAAGGGCTTGTAGTCTAGTTTGGCCTAGGATCCGAGCTTAGGGAGCTTGTGACCCCGGTTCAAATCCGGGCAAGCCCATCCTTTTCTTCATGACAACACACCATTAATGCATGAATTAGTTGTGTTGCTGAAATTATCAAGACTATTATCATCACCACAGCATGGAGCAACAGCATTATTTCCTGAAGTATAATTAGAATCCCAGCTGAAACCAAAACCATCAAAATAAGCTTCTGAATAAGTTCCTGTATGCCCTCTTACTGCAACCAGTGTAGTGACTTCACTAATATTTGTTTCAAAATAAATATCTTTACCCATTAATTCACCATTAACATACCAGTCATATAATCCATTTTCTCCTGCATTGCAGTCAAAATCAACCCTGATATGATACCACTTATTATTTTCATAAGCCATTGGTTCGTTGCCCTCACTATCCCTGAAATTACCTCTTTCCATCATAATCCTCCAACCCAGATTGCTTCCTGAATCAATAACATAAGTCAGTACTCTCTGATCACTGATGTACTTATCAGTCATTAACATCCACCACTCAATCGTTCCCTGAGACTGGGGAGCATCCAGGTTATGATCTGCACGCATACCATTCCAATCAGTCATATCTTCAGCACGAATCACTTTATGATGACCCAAGTATTCATCCATGACTTCCAACTCTCTTACTCCCGCATAATCACTCCAACCATCAATAAAGTCAATGCTTGTTCCTGAAGTGCCCTGACTTTCTGAAGTAAAACTATAAGTTGCTGGATAATCAATACTTCCATTAAACCATGTGAATCCATTACTTTCACAATTTATTTTCGATTGGTCAAAAGAAGCATTATAATAATCTCCCTGATAACAAACGCTTCCGAAACCGCTTGTTTCATTGTTAAAATTATCGATTTCAGAATCATCTCCACAGCATGCACTATTATTGCCTGAACTAATATTACTTAACCATGTGTAATTATAATAAGAGCATAATAATTCATCTTCATCAATAGTATTTTTAATAAAAATTCCTTCATGGCAGAAATTATTTGTTGAATTTATTGTTCCATTATAAAAAATGTCTGTGCTGTTATCATCACCACAACATCTTGGTGCAAGATTATCACTTATTTCATAATATTCATCCCATGAATAACTCACTGAATCAACATAACCTATCATGTTTTTCTCACAACCAGGAGTGTGGAACCAGAACTTGTCAATTGAGGAAACACTGGTTTCAAAAGCACAATCATCATCAAGCAACTCTCCATTAAGCCATACACTATAAACATCTGTAGAACAATCAAAATCTACTCTTACATGATACCATTCTCCTATTTCTAAAGAAATCCTGTCCTCCCTGCTTCCTCCACAATACCAGTCAAAAGTATTAATATTGCTCGCGGACAATCTTATAACATCAGTGCCTGAACTTGCTCCATCTATGCTGAACCATCCACCATATCCATAAGGTCCTGAACTAGCCTCCATATCCTCATTAGCCCACCAGAACTCTATTGAACCATTTGTTTGACTTGAGAAAGTGTTAGTGAAATAAACTCTTCCACCTGAATTACATGACTGCACACTATCATATATTTTAACTATTTTTTTATGCCCATTATATTCATCCATAACATAAACTGTTCCCCCACTCTCCATAGTACTCCATCCTTCAGGATTGCTCCCAAAATCATCATTCTTGAAAGAATATGTGCCACCATATTCTATACTTCCATTGAACCATTCATAACCCCATGAATCGCACAAAGTCTCATTATTGTCTATTAGTTGTTTTGTAAATAATCCATCCTGACAGAAAAATGTTGTATTACTAATACTGCCATTATAGAAGTCATCCTCAATTCCGTCATCACCACAGCACTTACTTAAATCATTAAACCATGTATAGTTCTCATTTTTCCAGTAACAAACACTATTATCCAAATCACCTTCAATAGTTGATATTCCTTCATAACAGTAAAGACTACTATTATAAAAAACATCTAATTTCACATCATCACCACAACAGGGACTGTTAGAACCATTAATACTGCCAGTAAACCAAACAAAAGAACTGTTATCTTCACACCAAGATTCCTGAGTATTATCAACATCATATTCTATTAAACCATTCCAGCAGTAAAGAGCATCTGCTCCAACACTTCCGTTATAAAAATAGTCACCAGTACTGCAGCAAGAGCAGTTATCATAATCCGTTGTTGTAACACTGCCAGTAAACCATGTTTCAGAACAATCATTCTCAACTTCCTGGCAAAAACCACAATCATTAGTGCAGGAAGAATATGATTCCCATGATTGGCATGTTCCATCACCACAACTATCACTGCACACACCACTCATGCAGGCGCATACAAAACCCCCACAATCACTTATAACACTGCAATTAGTGGTTTGTCCTTCTAAATCTGTATAAAAACAAGCTCCATCAGCACAACTATCATTAGTGCATGGATTATTATCAAAACAGTCAATGCTCGTCTCGCACTGCGGAGCATAACCTGCTGATTCAGTGTTGCTCTCAGCACTCGAGCATTCAGTACTCTTAACACCACTAGGTAAAGTAACAGTTATGCAATGCTCCTCTCCCGCCCTCATTGGTTCAACAAAAGAAACAGTGGTTGCTTCACCAGGAGATAAGGACTCATTCAAACCATAATTAGTAAGAACACCATCAACAACCAAAGACATGTTAGAAACTGTATCGCAACCAGTATTACTTACAGTAATACTGTTACCACGCACGCTGACAATGCTTAGGCGGGAACAATCAGAAACTGATGCAGCACCAACTGAAGTTCCTGCTTCTTCAGTAAGAACTGATTGTACACCAGTTGTCCAGAAGAAAGCAACACTCACAGCAACAATAGTCATAAGACTTAGAATAACAATACCAATAATGGGAGTGATTGATTTACGCATAAAAACAAGAAATTAGAGAATATATAAAAGTTTTATCAAAATTTATATTTATCCAATAATTCCTTAACTCCTGGATGTAATTCAATATTTTTAGGAATCTGGTCTATTCTTGTCCACATAAAATTAGTGTTCTCCCAGTTCAGTTCGGGCCTAAAATCTTCACTCGTTTCAAGAATGTATGTATCGTAAGTAAAATCAGTTCCTTCTTTTTTGTAAACATAAGGAAACTTTCTGATTCTTCCTTCCGGAAGATTTTTCATCTCTTCTTTTGATTCTGCAACAGCAGTTATTAAAGAATCCTTCACTCCTTTCTTCACCGCTCCTCCAGGAACACCCCAAGTTTTAGGTTCAAAACTAACTTTTGGAGAACGCTTCAATAATAAAATTTCCATTGTAGAAGAATTATACACAAGTATTCCTGCACCTTTCTTGCCCCAACTTTCACTCTCCTTAATATAACCATAATCTTCTCCTTCAGATTCTTCATCAATATGGGAATAATTCTTAATGTAGAAATATTCATCCATGTTTTCGGCATCAAGTTCTCTGCCTTTGGAATCAATTAAAGGGAGATTAAATCGTGAAAAATTATGGACTAGTTTTTCCAGTTTATCAGGATTTTTAATGCTTATTTTATCAAAATCAAAAACTATTTTTTTAGATTCCCATTTTCCAAGAATGAATTCATACATTGATTCCTCTCCCGTGCCTGTTGATTTTTCATCAAAAATAAGGCGTTCAACAGCCCAAGTATATTTTTTACCATCTTCTTTTGTAATACTACTCCACTGGTTTGTCTGCAAATCATCATTTCCGGCAAGAGTTATATCTCCTTCAATCATTACTCCTATTCCCCCAACCCATCTGCAGTTGAAATTATTATTCATGTAAGCCTGAGCGCATACTTCAACCTCTGGATTGGAATATTTTAAAAAATTTTTAATACTTTCTTTCTGCCCCCAGTGAATGCAGTAAAAATTATTTTTAAAAAATTCTTTATCTGCTTTTTCATTCCACTTTTTTCTTATGTACTTAACTCCTTCTCTTGACTGCAAATATTTTTTACTTAAATTAAAGAAATACTGATTACTAAGTGTCATGAGAAGATAAAAAGAGAAAAATACAAATATAAATGTTACTATCATACAATAATAACGATTCATTTTTTAAAATTTATTAAATATTAAATCATTATGAAATTAATTATTGTACGACACGGTCAAGCAAAATGTAATTTAGAGCCGAGCACTTATTCGAACGGGAAACTGGATGAATTAACCAGGAAAGGAGTTGTTCAGGCTGAGAATGCTGGAAAAGCACTTAAAAACTATGAATTAAGCATAATATTCTCAAGCCCTTTAAGACGTAATTTTCATACTGCAAGAATAATAAATAAAAATCACAATCTTGAGATAATAAAGGATGAAAGGATTAGTGAGGTTGATTTCGGAATATGGAAAGGAATGAATAAAGAAGAAGTCAAGAAGAGATATCCTGAAATATATCATAAGAGGCAGGAATCTCGTTATAGTTTCAGAATCCCTGATGGCGAGAGTTATGAAGATATTGGGAAAAGAGTGAATAACTTCCTAAAACATCTTAAGAAGAATTATGAAAGCAATGTATTAGTAGTCACTCATGAAGCAGTCATAAGACTCATTATGAAAAACTTATTTGATATGAAAGTTGATAAAAACTATGATAACTGCAGCATAACTATAGTAAAGATTAATGATAAAAATATTATTAAAGAATTTAATAATACTTCTCACTTATAACAAACTGTTTTTCAGACTCACTGCTTTATGAGGACATAATTCATGGCAGCAATAACACCTGATGCACTTGTTCTGATTAATAACTGCCTTGCCTTCTTTCATCTTTATTGCACTTACAGGACAATTATCCCTGCACACTCCGCAACCAACACATTCTTTATTTATTATTGGCTTGACTACAAAAAAATTATTAATTATGTTGCGCAAGAATTTTGGAGCAAATCCAGCAAATTTTCTTAAAAAAGAAGTATGCGGCTGTTTGAAATCCTTTACCAAGTATTCATCACCAACTTTAACATCTTTATTCAAGTATGGAATAATGCTTAAAGGCATTCCTATAATCTTTGCAACTGTACTATCTATTTCTACTTCATCACTGCCTGTTATTATTACACCTATTTTTTTAGGATTCCCCCCACTAGGCCCGTTACCTTCCATTCCAATAATGCCGTCAACAATAGTAATATCAGGATTGATGAATCCTGCAAGATCTAATAACATTTTTCCAAATACTTCAGGCTCAGCCATTTTAGAATGATAACCTAGTTTTTTTCTTGGAGGCAAGAGCCCATACCAATTCTTAACTGCGCAAGTGAGTCCCATGAAAGTATGGGTTTTTATTTTAGGAAGATTGATTATTTTATCAACTTTGTCTATAATAGTTATTAATTCAAAACCTTTTGTTAACTTTCCCTTAGGATAATGATAATATTTTGAACCAGTATCATAATATAATTCTGCTCCTGTTTCTTCACTTACTTTTTTCATGCCCGTTATTCTGTACAATTTCTTCAATACTTTCTTGTTCAACAAGTTATTAATCAGTCCTCCAGGAGCATCAAAAATTATTGGTTTTCCCCCTCTTTCTCTAACTCTTTCAGCAACTATTTTAACAATATTTGGGTTTGTGGTCACTATTTCTTCAGGACTCTTCAAAGCCAACAAGTTGGGTTTTAATAATACTTTATCACCTTCTTCAATAATATTGAAAATATTCTTAGTTATTTTTTTTCTTATTAATTCTTCATTGTAAGAACTGCTCTTAATAATTCTTGTTTTCATTTTAATAATAAATAGAATAATGGTTTTTTAAAACAATATTGATTTATTTCAGCAGCAGTATAGTTTGTCAGGAACCTCGTCTTCTTTTAATTCTCCGAACGGGTTGCCGTATTCTCTTATATTCTTTATCATCTCTCTATTCGCTTCAGTTTCTATTCCTTCCTTAACAAGCAATTCTCTTATTCTTCTTAAATCAATCTTTATATTAATTGGGCATTCTTCCTCACATGCTCCGCATAATGTGCATTCATAAAATGTTTTGTCAACTATCTTGTTATTAACCATTAATGCTCTTCCTCTCGGACCGTAATGCTCGTTACTTGTTGCTCTTAGGGTTGGACATCTTGAATTGCAGATTCCGCAATGAATGCATTCACTTATCTTTTTTTTCATAATACTTTACCCCTGTTAAGTATGTTCTTTGGGTCATAACTCTTCTTATACATCTTAAGTAAGTCCTTCTTTTTTTCACTAATATAATCCTTCTTTAATAATCCTATGCCGTGCTCTCCAGTTATGTCTCCTTTCAATTTCTTGACTTTTTCATAAAAAAGTGATAATTTATCATCATTTTTGAAGCAAGGATGTATTATGCCTATTCCCGCATGCCCGAAAAAAGGTATTTTATTATTCTCAAGCCATCTTATCATATATTTCATATTATCATTATTGAATTGAGGATCTTCTATAACAGAGTATCCTTTGCTGGCTAATATTGGATAAGCCTTATCCCGCAATTCTTTCATCTTCTTAATCTCTGTTTCATCTTTTAAATCTCCATAATTGCCTTCATACTCGACAAACAGCGTATACCTTTTTTTGAACCCTAATTCTTTGCTAACATTCTTATCTAATAATTCCATCTCAAGTATTTTATTATCTTTTTTTAATTCTTCAACAGTATTCATGAGTCCTAAAACACTGTCAAAATAATGTATATTCATGCTAGTATTATTTATCTTATTGGTTGTTTTTAATTCTGCTCTTAATATTACTCCAAGTATTCCTTCACTTCCGCAGAATTTTCTTACATTATTAATTTTTCTGCATCTGCCTCTGCCGTCAACAAGTTCTAATTTATTAATCCAGTTTATTGCTTTACCGTAACGCATGCTTCTTCTTCCCGCACTGTTGCAACTTATTACTCCGCCAATAGTGCATATTTTATAACTGCTGGGTATTACTGGAAAAAACTTATTCTTCCTGCATAAATAATTGTTTAAATCATTAACTACTGCTCCTGCCTGAGCAGTAATAATATTTTTCTCAAAACCAATTATTTTATCTAACTTACTTAAGTTAAGGACTATACTGTTTTTAGGAACTGCTCCTCCTGCAAGTCCTGTTCCCCCGCCTCTCGGCACTACACTAATCAAGTGTTCATATGCAGTTTTAACAACTCTTTTTACTTGTTCTTCAGTCTCCGGCCATACAATCACTATAGGGTTTCCTATAATTCTTGAAGCATCATAAGAATAAATCATTTTATCAACTCTTTCAATACTGAAGTTTTCTTCTCCAACAATTTCTTTAATCTTTGTTAAAGGCATTCAAGCAGCACCTCGGAGATTTCCAAAACTTCTTTACTAGTGTTTTCTTTCAAGTGGGCATAACATAAAGGGCATGAAGTGATTATCTTATCCTCCGCACTCTTCAACTTCATTTTCGCTATCTTATTCGCGAGTTTTGGATTATTCGTTTTTAATCCTCCTCCTGCTCCGCAACACATATTATTCATATTTATTACTTCGTAACCGCACGCTTCTAATAATTTTAAGGGTTCTTTCTCAAGAATTAAATGACATGGTTTATGATAAGATACTTTTTCATCTAACTTATTTTTTAGTTTTTTTCTTTTTTCATAAATTAGTTCAAGAACATGTTTTATCTCAAAGTCTGGATAAGAGTTGCTGAGAATCTTGTGGCAGGAAGGACAATTTGTGATGATTCTTTTAATCCCGTGCTCTTTGAAAACATTCCTGTTATGCTCCACCAATTCTTCATAATCTTTTTTGTATCCTGCATTCTTTGCAGGACTGCCGCAGCAATGCTCAATATTTTCTAGTTTGATAAAATTCACCCCTATTTTATTAAGGAGTTTTTCATAATTATTCATTAAATCCTTCAATACATATTTTGTTAAGCATCCTGGATAATACAGAGTGTTCGGGCTTACTAAATCTTTAATCATCCTTCTAATCATACCCATCCTCCCAGCATCAGAACACCTAATCCTATCATTAATAATCCTGAGAATAGTTTCATATGTTTTCTTTTATTCTTCCTCCATTTTTCAAGCTTGTCAGTTGATACTCCGAAACCAACAATTAAGACAATAATCAATAAAGGTAGGACGAATATGAAATTATACCACAAGAGTGAAGGTATTGCCTGCAATTGTGTCATATTATTAGATAATAATCCGAGTATTGCTAAATAAACTCCTCCAGTGCAGGGAAGTTCAAAAAGTGAGACTAAGAATCCGAGTATTACTGCTGCAGGAAGGCTTGATTTATGAACCCATTTCTTAATACTTGGTTTTGCTTTTTTCGGGATTCTCAGTGTTATTCCTTTTCCATACCAGAAGTAATCCTTCACATTGATTACTCCTGCAATTAATGCAATTATTGCTGCTCCGAAATAGACTATACGCGTCATACCTGTTGATTGTACAGCAACGAATAATCCGAGTCCTGACAAGAAATAAGTCAAAAAAACTGTTAAAGTATAAGTTAATCCTATTTTGAAGATTCTCTTACGCGCGCCGAGAGTGATTAAGTAAGTTAATAAAAAGATTATGACTGCAAAAGCGCATGGATTAATGCTGTCAACTAAAGCACTGATTGTAATAGCTGCAAGCGTCAGCTTTATCGGAGATTTAGGATGAACCATTCCTCCCGTAATAACTGATGAACTATTCTCTTCAGGAAAAGGACGGGCATCAAATTGTTCTGCAAGTTCCTGATTAAAAGAACATAAACAATCATTCTCTGTGCAGTAAATAATGTCTTGTTCAACATTCTCTATTATACTGTCCGCCCCAATATATGCCTGGTTATGAATGAATAATCCTGGCACATAACCCCATAAATCTTCTGATACATCATAATTTTCCAAATAAGCCATGAATAATTGTGCATTACCTGATTCCTGAATACTCCTCCTGTCAATAACAATATAAGGATATTCTTCCTCCAAACTATCCAAGTACTCCTCCGCCTCTGCGCAGTGCGAGCATCCGTTGCTGTAGAAAAAAACCATGTGAACACAGTTCTGGCTGAAAACAGGAGTGAACAATAATAACAATGTTATTAATAAAAATGTTTTTTTCATATATTTTCACAAAAAATTATTTCAGCATTATAAATTTTGCCATTTTTTTTAATGAAGAAAAAGTTCTTATTTATTTACCATATGGTAAAAAAATATCACATAATATTTAAAACTCTACACTGATTAATAACAATCTATGATAAAGCCTTATGGTCCTTTAATGAGTGAGCACAGAGTTATTGAAAGAATGATAACTGTTGCTGGGAAAGAAAAAGACAAGATTAAGAAAGAGAAAAAGATTAATCCTGATTTTATTAATAAGTTCGCGGATTTCTTAAAAACTTATGCTGACAAATGCCATCATGGCAAAGAAGAGAATATTCTTTTTGCAGAACTTTCAAAAAGAAATATTTCAGAAGAGCATGAGAAAATAATGGACGAATTATTGGATGAGCATGAATTCGGGAGAAAAAGAGTTAAGGAGTTACTGAAAGCAAAAGAAGATGATGATGTTGAGAAAGTGGTTGAGAAGATGAATGACTTGATTGAATTATACCCCCAGCATATTAGTAAGGAGGATAATGATTTCTTTATTCCTTGCATGAATTATTTTAGTGAGGATGAGCAGGATGAGATGACAAATAATTTCTGGAAGTTTGACAGAGAAATGATTCATAATGTTTATAAAAAAGTTGTAAGTGATTTGGAGAAAGAATATGCATGAGGCTCGTTATTGGAAGAAAAAGAATAATGTTGTAAAGTGTTATTTATGCCCGAGGAATTGCACTATACTTCCTGACAAGATTGGTTTCTGCAGAGTGAGGAAGAATATTGATGGAGTATTATATTCTCTTGTTTATGGTCGTCCTGCTGCTAGTCATGTTGACCCTGTTGAGAAGAAGCCTTTTTTTCATTTCAAGCCGGGAACAAAGGCTTATAGTATAGGTACTTTTGGATGCATAATGAGGTGTGATTTTTGCTGCAATTGGGATATGTCCCAATCTGGTTTTATTAAGGAAAGATCATTAGATATGCCTCCTGAAAGGGTTGTTGAGAACGCGATAAGTAATGGGTGTGACGGAATTGCTTACACTTATAATGAGCCGACTATTTTTCATGAGTACGCTTATGATACTGCCAAAATTGCACGCAAAAAAGGATTATACAATGTTTTTGTAACATGTGGAGTTATTAGTGAAGAACCTGTTGAGGATTTCAAATATTTGGATGCTGCTGTGATTGATTTCAAAGGATTCAGCGATAGTTTTTATTCTAATATTGTTAATGCAAAACTTGAATGGGTTATTAATAGTTTAGAGTATTATGCTGAGCAGAATATTCATCTTGAAGTTTCTAATCTTATTGTTCCAGGATATAATGATAGTATGGATGAATTCACTGATTGGTGTAACTTAATAATGAATACGTGTGGTGAGGATACTCCTGTTCATATCATCCGCTTCTTCCCAACTTATAAGATGAATAATGTAATGCCCACTCCAATTGATACTATTGAGAAGATGAAAAATAAAGCAGAAAGTCTTGGATTGAAATATGTTTATATGGGTAATGTTCCTGGAGGAGATGCTAATAATACTTATTGTCCTGAATGCGGAGAACTGGTTCTGGAAAGAACTGGTATGAATCTTGCTAAAAATAATCTTACGAAGAATAATAAGTGTCCTGAATGCGGGAAGGAGGTGCTGGTTGTTGGCTAAAAAAATTAGTGGAATCAGGGTTGGTAAGACAACAGCAATATTTTCAGCAATTGTGATGTTCTTTTTAGGTGTTGCAGGAAATATGGGAGTGTATACTGGTGCGGTTAATGCTATGAAGCAGTGGCATATGTTCTTTGATTTGAGTGGTATTGGAATAATTACTGGTATGATTGAGGCAGCAGTTTTTGGTTTCTTTGCAGGCTACGTATTCATCTGGTTGTATAACAGGACTGATTAAAAATGGTTAGGCACTGCTCCTTCAATAATTGCTAATTCATGGTTGCTTAAAAATAAAGAAGCAACAGCTCGGATTTCAGAAAAAGAGAATATTGAAAAGAAATCAAAGAAGTACACTGGGCAGGGAATTAACTGTTGATGGGAGAATAATAACTGCTAAATGACTTGGGAGTGCTTTAAAGTTTGGTAAAGGTTTACTGTGCAGTATGTGGCTAAATTGTTGTAAAACCTAATAAGTATAGTATTGTGAGAATAATGGGTTGGTGGATTAAGTATATTATTAGTGAATTCCTGCCTATGAAAGTCATTATCTTGATTAATATATTATTATTTCTAGGTATCTTAAAAGAGCGTTCATAATCCTTATATAATTTATTCCCTATATAGATTCCTATTAATATTATTCCAAGCCATGGTATTATTGGAAAGTAATCAACTGTACTATAATATTGTGGTGTGATTCCTAGCCATAATAATTTTATTGAATTAATTGTAAGATTTTCAGTGAATAATCCTGTTAATAAAATAATTATTCCAAGAACAAGAGAAATAAATGGTTTATTAATCAATGGATAAGTTATTATGCTTGAGGCTCCGATTAAGTGTAGTATTCCGAATATAACATAATCTTTTGGTATGAATAAGTAAGTAACTATTGTTATTATTAGTCCGTAAAAAAATATTTTTATTCCTCTTTTGAAGAATTTGGTGAATTCTTTCTTCTTACTATAACTTAATGTGAGTGAGATTCCGACTATGAATAAAAAAATTGATGCTGTTATGCGTGCGAACCACCACCAAAAATCTTTTACAGAACTATTTATTATATTGAAATAGTTGAGGTCTGTCATCAGGTTGGATAATAGCATCATTATTATTGCTGTGCCTCTTAGTGCATCCATTTCCCAGAAGCGCTTATTTTTTTTCATCAATAAATGTTAATATATTTCTTATAATTTAAGGATTTTTAAGAAAGAATAAAATATTAAATAAAACAATTAATAGATTTTCATAATGGATGATAATCATCATAAGAAGATGTTGAAAGATTTTCGCAAACGGTTCTTTGTTTCATTAATAATTACGATTCCTATTCTATTACTTTCTCCTCTTATTCAGGAATTTTTTAATTTTCAGTTCAGTTTCACGGGGAAAGATTACTTATTATTCCTTCTTTCAAGCATCGTATTCTTCTACGGAGGCATACCTTTCTTGAAGGGTAGTTATAAAGAATTAAAAAGTAAGAGTCCGGGCATGATGACTTTGGTTGCTTTTGCTATTATTGTTTCCTACTTTTACAGCAGTGCTGTTGTTTTCGGACTTAGTGGCAAGTTTTTTTTCTGGGAATTATCCACTCTTATTGTTGTGATGCTGTTAGGGCATTGGATTGAGATGCGTTCAGTTATTGGTGCCGGCAAAGCACTTGAGTCTTTAACCAAATTATTGCCTTCTAAAGCCCACTTGGTTAAGGATGATGGAATAGTTGATGTTGAATTATCTGAGTTAAAAAAAGGTAATGTTGTATTAGTCAAGCCTGGTGAGAAGATTCCTGTTGATGGAGTAATAAAGAAAGGTAAGAGCAGTGTGAATGAGTCTTTAGTGACTGGGGAGTCAAAACCTGTTGTTAAAGAAGAAGGTGATGAAGTTATTGGGGGAAGCATTAATGGTGAGGGAGTGTTGAGAGTGAAAATCACTAAGCTTGGTGAAGAATCTTATGTTAATCAAGTTATAAAGATGGTGGAGAAAGCAAGAGAATCAAAATCAAAGACTCAGAGTTTTGCTGATTCTGCTGCTAAGTGGCTTACAATAATTGCTATATCTATAGGTGGATTAACTCTTGGTGTGTGGATTTATTTTGGTGAGTCTTTCGTTTTTGCTCTTGAGAGGATGGTTACTGTTGTAGTCACTACTTGTCCTCACGCGTTAGGACTTGCTATCCCTTTAGTTGTTGCTGTATCCACTTCTATTTCTGCAAAGAATGGTTTGTTAGTTAGGGACAGGACTGCTTTTGAAAAAGCGAGAAAGATTGAAAAAATTGTTTTTGATAAGACAGGAACACTTACAAAAGGAGAGTTTGGAGTTAGTGAAGTTATTGGTGGTGATAAAGTTCTAAAATATGCTGTTAGTCTTGAATCTAATTCTGAGCATCCTATAGCTCAGGGTATTGTTAGGAAAGGTGAGGAAAAAGGCATAAAACTTTTGGAAGTTAAGGATTTCAGGAATATTCCGGGTAGGGGTGTTGAGGGAATGATTAATAATAAAATAGTTAGAGCTGTGGGGAATAATTACTTGAAAGAGAATGATATTAAAATTGATAATAATGAGATTAATAGGTTGGGAGAGAAGGGAAGGACTATAGTTTATGTTCTGGAGAAGAAAAAAATTATTGGTGCTGTCGATCTTTCTGATATTATTCGTGACGAGTCAAAAGAAGCTGTTAAAGAATTAAAGAATATGGGTATTAGTTGTGTGATGATTACTGGTGATAATGAAAAAGTTGCTGAATGGGTTGGCAGTGAATTAGGTTTGGATGATTATTATAGTGAAGTATTACCGGATGATAAGGCAGAGATGGTTAAGAAAATCCAGTCAGGTGGTGTTGTTACTGCAATGGTGGGTGATGGAGTGAATGATGCTCCTGCTCTAGTCCAGTCTGATGTTGGTATTGCTATAGGTGCTGGTACTGATGTTGCTGTAGAGAGTGCTGACATAATACTTGTTAAGAATAATCCTGAAGATGTTGTTTCAATCATTAAACTCAGCAGAGCAACTTATGATAAGATGGTTCAGAACCTTTTATGGGCTACGGGTTATAATATTGTTGCTGTTCCTCTTGCTGCAGGAGTATTATATAATATGGGTTTCTTGTTGAGTCCTGCAATGGGTGCTGTGCTCATGAGTTTGAGCACTGTTATTGTTGCTGTTAATGCAAGATTCTTATCTGTATGAGTATTCTTCAACTATTTCCACGTCTGCTTTCCTGAGTTTTTCTTCTGCAAGTTCAAAATTATAAGATTTATTCTTTAACTCTTCAACCAATAATTGATTTTTTCTGTCTTCATATATTTTGTCAGAAGTCACTAATCTTAATACTCCTGACTTGATTATTTGGTCGGCGCAGTCAACGCATGGGAACCACTCAGATAAGTATATTGTTCCTTTCTCGAGTACGAATCCTTGTTCTTCAGCATTCCATAATACTCTTATTTCTGCATGTATTGTTCTGCACAGAGAATCATTGTATTCTCCTGAATTAGATTTTTCCTAACGCATTCATGAACTTCGTCAGGTCCATTCCATCCAACAGCATAATCTTTTACTGATATTTGAGGATTAATACTTTCTATAACTGCACTGATGGAGTGCTTGGTGCATGTTGCCTTCTTTTTTGCTTCATCTAATAATTTTTTGATAATCATAAAGTTAAAAAAACATTAAGCATTATTTAAGTATTTATGATTAATTCTTATAAAGGAACAAGGGATTTTCTTCCAACTGACTGGAGGATTCTGCAGTTCATTTTCAACAATTTTCGTAAAATAAGTGAGAAGTATGGTTTTGAAGAGTATGAAGCGCCTGTTTTGTGTCCTGTTGAATTATTCACTGAGAAGAGCGGAGATGAGATTAAGGAGCAGTTATTCTGGTTCAAGGATAAAGGAGACAGGGATGTCTGTCTGCGTGCTGAATTAACTCCTCAACTCGCAAGGTATGTTGTTAATTATGGTAAGGGTTTGAAGAAGCCATTGAAGTGGTTTAGTATTCCAAGAATATTCCGTTATGAACGTCCTCAGAAAGGACGGGGAAGAGAGTTCTTCCAGTACAATGCTGATATTGTTGGAAGTGATTCGGAAGCATCACTTATTGAGATTATTAATCTTGGTATTAGTTTATTGAAGAGTGTGGGACTCACTCACATGGATTTTGAGATATGCGTGAATAGTCGTAAAATAGTTGATAGTCTGGTTCCTATTTTCAAGATTAATGACCCGCAGTCTTTCTACACTCTTCTTGATAAGAAGTATAAGATAAGTGAAGAAGAGTTTAAAAAAGAATTAGATAGTATTAGTGAAAAGTCTGAAGAATTAATTAAACTTATTAAATTAAAGAATGAAGAACTTGTTAATGAATTAAAAAAACACGACATTGATGTAAATAAGATTGAGAGATTGTTCAATAATGTTGATAAGAAATACTTATCTTTTGATATCAGTATTGTTAGAGGACTCGCTTATTATACTGGTGTTGTTTTTGAAGCGTATGACAAGAAAAGAGAGTTCCGCGCAATATTTGGTGGAGGAGAGTATGATGATTTAATAAGTGATTTTGGCGGGAAGAAAACTCCTGCAGTCGGTTTTGCTATAGGTGATATGGTATTATTGGAGATTATGCGAGCTAAAGGATTAGTGCCTAGTTTTCCTAAAGAAATCACCTTTATTGCAACAGTAGGTGAAGTCATGGACGAAGCTTTTGAGATTGCTGAAATATTAAGAAACAAAGATGAAAGTGTTGACTTAAACTTGACGAGCAGGAGTTTAAGCAGTCAATTAGAGTATGCTGACAGCAAGAATTATGAGACAGTCATAATTGTTGGTGAGAAGGATTTGAAGAAAAAAGGAGTTGTAACTGTCAAGTATTTGAAGAGTGGTAAGCAGAAAGAGAAGAAAATAAAAGAATTATAAAAGTTTGGTTTTTTTTTCACCAAACTTATTAAACTATTTGTATTGCTTTTTCCAATCTTTTATTCATCTTATCATTCCTTATCTCTAAATCTTTTTTTATTCTTATTTCTTGGGTCATGTCATATTTTTCTCTCATTTTTTGTATCCTGTTCACTCTTTTTTCAAATCTTTTGTAAAGATTCTTTACCAGTCTTGGTCCGTCATTGTTGTTTCCTTCAATATTATTATATCTTATTTTGAATATGTTCATTATTCTCTTATTTGCTTTTTCTATTATTTCTCCAGCATCCAGCCTATTTTCCAAATTCATTTTTTACTTCACCTCCATTTTTTTTTAGAATATTAAATGGAAAAAAGACCAATAAAAAATATTGTTGTCAATTAAATACAACAATTAATTAGAATTTGGTTGATGGGCCAGGGCCGGGATTTGAACCCGGATCAACAGGGCCACAACCTGTTATTCTAAACCAGATTAAACTACCCCAGCCAATAAAGTAAAAAAAATGTTTTTTAGTTTTTAAACCTTTATGTTCAGGACAAATATCCTGTATTGTTATTATTCTGATGAAAAGTGGGCCAAATCTTACTCGTCTCTGTTGATAATGTTTCAAAACAATTCACCGAACCACCAGACGCAGCTATTATCTCAATATACCCATCATTATCAATATCTGTTGTAACAATATTTGGGCCCACACTCATAGTACTAGTGTACAAATCATATCCTGTTGAATTCAATACTTTCAATCCCTCACTACCCCCACTCATTATTTCAAGACCAGGATTGCCTGAGTCAATTTCTGAGAGTAATGGACGAATATCTCCTGAAAAACCATCATATTCTAAAATTACATTACCATCTTTATCAAAAACCCATAATTTATGGTTTGAACTTCCAGAATTATCTTCTGTATAAAATATTATTTCCAAATCAGCGTCACCGTCAACATCACCTATTATTGGAGAATGAGGATAATAATCACTTCCTGAATAAGAATAATTCCATAAAGGACTTAAAGAACTGTTAAACAAGTAAAGATAATTATTGCCACTATCATCATGCAATGGGTAAGCAATTTCTTTACCAGGACTGGATGAATCAACATCTGCTACTGCAGGAGTAGCCCACTTAGACATACTGTCAGAAGTATGCAAAGAATAATTATATAAATAACTCCCATTAGTCATGAACATTCTGATTCCTTTCCAATAACATCTTGGTTCTCCAATAATCACTTCAGGACCAGGATTATTAGGATTAATATCATCCACTACAGCTCCTTTTATGGCAGTGCCTCCTCTAGAAGTACAACTATAATAATCTTTATCAACTAATTCTCCTCCAGTACTATTATATATTCTTATATTCCCTGAATCAGTGTCAACAATTTCTAAACCTGAAGAAGAATCATTAACGTCGGCAATGGATAAAGCAACATCATCATTAAAGTAATCTGAAATATTCACTAACAAATCATAATTCTTATCATAAACATAAAGATTGCTCCATGTTTTAAAGATTAATTCATTATATCCATCATTATTTAAATCAACTATTCTTACAGGAGAAGGATGAGCACCGTATTCAGAATCCATATCAATATAATCATTATATATGCTGAAATTCTTGAGAATATTGCCTGATGAAGAAAGTAATAATGTTTCATTCTTATATGATGGAATAAATATTTCTTTACCCGGACTGGAACCATCAAACTCTGCAACAGCCATATGCTTATATCCTAAACCTGAAATTGAGTAAGTGTTTGTCCAATTATGTTTAATAATATTTGATGATATATTCCTGGCTAAGGACATTTCACTATTATCTCCTGTGCAAGTAACATTTGCTTCATACCTTCCTCTTGATAAAGGACTTGTTGTATCAGATGCTGAATAACTCGTTAAATCCATACTATAATCAGAATTATCAATATTCAGGTTGCAACTAGGACTTGAAGCAAAACTAACAAGACTGACATTGACAAAAACATCTTCACTTGTAAAGAATTCATTAGGACTGCTCCAATCCCGAATATAAGTGTCAACGCAACTATTATTATAACAAACACCATCAGCAACACCATCATCATTACTGCTGTCGCAGTACATTCCTTCGCTTGAAGGACCAGTATATAAATCATCAAAGTATGCTTCAGTAGTTCCGCCGACTAACAGAGTGATTACTTTAACAGAATAATCATCAATATCAATACCGAATATTTCCTTAAAATCCTCTTTAGGATGGAAAAAAACAGTGTTCCATTCATAATCATTCAATGACTCGCTCGGGCATACAGCATACATATTCTCTCCCATGGGAATAAAATCATTGCAGAATGAATCAATAGTTCCTCCTGGAGTCCAGAACAAACCATAATATATGCGATATTCAGGACTATCTTCACCAACTGAAACAACCACATCAGTGAATGCGTCAGCACCAGCACTATCATTAACACTGCTGTTAACACTTAATATTATATATCCTGCTTCATCAACAAATTGATATACATTCGGCTGGACACCAATATCAGGATTAGTGCTCTTCATATAAACAGATTTGCTTCCATTATGAACAATAGTATTATTAATAATCACTGTCTCACCATTATCCTCCACAGTCCAGTCTGTAAAGTCATCTTCAAAACCAGGATTAGTCAAATAATTAATACCACTAGTACTGTTACAACCACAACTCAAAGTATCACTAAGTGAGAATGTTGTTTTATCATCCCAGTCAACAACTGTTTCTCCCATACTACAACCCGAATACCACACACCTTCTTCCTCTTCTTCTCCAAAACCTGCTTCTTCAGTCGCTTGAGAACTACTCACACACTGAGTGCTCCTAACACCACTCGGTAAAGTAACAGTCACGCAATGCTCTTCACCACTACTCATGGACTCAACCAAATTAATCGTGGTCGCCTGACCAGGACCAAGACTAACCTCATACTCAGTCAAAACACCATCAACAACAACAGATACATTCTCAACAGTATCACAACCCACATTACTAACACTAACTTTGTTACCCCTAACAGATACAATATTAAGACGACTACAATCACTCCCCGGACTACTGCCAACACTACTACCTGCTTGCTCAGAAATAGAAGACTGAACATTACTAACCCAGAAGAACGCGACACCAACAGCACCAACAGTCATCAAAGATAATAATACAATTGCAATAATTGGAGTAACACACTTACGCATAACACAAAATAAATTATGATGATATAAAAAGTTTATTCCTTAACAAAAACCATTAATCCTGCTGAGAATAATGAACTCGTTAGTCCTAAAAGAAACGGGAGTGTGTAATGAATATTATATAAGAATCCTGCAAGTAATCCTGCGGGCACTGCTGCTAACCCATTAAGCATTTTGAACATTCCCATAACACTCCCCCTCACTTCTTTTTTTGAGAGGTCTGCTACGAAACTTCTCTGAACAGGATCTACTGCTGCATTAAACAGTCCGTAAAGAACGAAGATAATAATAGTATAAATAGTGTTTTGAGTGAAGATTATCATTGCGCACATTAAGGCAAAAATCATGTAAGAAATAATAATAACTGGCTTCCTCCTAATCTTATCTGACAATTTTCCGAAATAATAAGAGAATAATGCATAAATCATTGTAAAAACTAGGTAAAGTAATGGTATTGATTTATCTGTGAATCCTATCTCTTTAGCGAACAAGATTATGAACGAGTAAGTGAATGTTGTCAGCGAGAATAAGACGCTTATAGTGAAGAATAATTTAGTATTATTATTATTTAGTTTGAATGGTTTGAATCCTTTAAATATTTTTTTCTTATTCTTTTTTTCTTTAACAAATTTTAGGACTAGTAAGGCGCTTATTATGCTTGGTATTGCAGCAATTAATAATATGTCCTTAATTGGAATCAGGCTTATGAGTATATAACTGATTATTGTACCCACAACTGCACCAAGAGTGTCCATGCTGCGTAGGAATCCGAAACTCTCACCCCTCTCTTTTTTTGGAACTATTTCTGAAACTAACGCATCCCTTGGAGGATCCCTCATCTTACCTATCCTGTCAAACATTTTGAAAGGAACCAAGTGCTGCCAGGCTCTGGAAATAGAATAACCTAGTCGTGAGAATCCTGACATTAAATAACCTGTCCAGATGAATAACTTGCGCTTCCTTAACTTGTCTGAGAAATAACCGCTGAACATACTGCTTAATGAAACAAGTGCGATTCCAAGCCCGTCAAGAAATCCGAGAGCAGTAGTTCCTGCACCTAATACTGAAGTCACGAACAAAGGCCATACTGGAGCAACCATGTCGCTCCCTATATCATTAAAAAAACTTGCGAAAGAGAAAGTCATAACTTGTTTTTTTGACTTCTTTTTCATAAAAAAAAACTAATAATCATCAATTATTGATAAAAGTTTTTATTAAAACAATTAATAATCCTCCAAGCACTAATCCTGTTATTGTCCTAGTTCTATGTTTTTTAAAACTTGCTAGAGGAAGCATTTCATCAATACTAATATAAGTCATTATTCCTGCAGTCAGGCACGTCATTAATGCAATAATGACTGATGATTTGAAACTAAAAAAGAAATAACCAATTAAGAAACTCAGTAATTCAACAAATATTGTTATTATGGAAATAATGAAAGCCTTACCCCTGTTCTTTGTGAACGAATAAACTATTAATGAAAGTGCAAGAGTTTCCGGAACATTATGGAATGCGAGTCCAATCATTAATCTCAGTCCGGTTAATTCTGTCAGTAAGTAAGAACTGCTTACTGCAAATCCTTCAGGAATATTATGAATAATTATTCCAAAAATGATTAGGATAACTGATTTTTTTTAAAACATTCTTCCTCTTTCCCAGGTTTGGTTCAATGATTGGAAGAAGATTATCAGCAGTCCATATTATTAATACGTCGATAAAAAAGAATATTGATGTTACAATAATATCCAAGTATTTCAAACTTTCAGGAATTAATTCAATGAATGATAAAAAAAATCATGATACTTGCTGATAATCCTATATTGAAACTAGTTAAGCCCTTGGTTGGTTTTTTTTTTTTAACAAACCAATTAATACACCTGTCAGGTTTCCTAAAAATATTAAGAATATTATTAATAAAATCATCATAATTATAAACTGATAAATGAGTTAAAAAAATTTTTAATTCATTGTATTATTCCTATTCATTAATGGTTAAGATAATTGGTTTATGCGGAACAATCGGTGCTGGGAAAGGAGAAGTAGGGAAATACTTGAAAGAAGAGTATGGTTATACTCAGTTCACTGTTGGCGATATAGTTAGGGAAGAAACAAGAAAAAAAGGACTGAACATAACTCGTGATAATACTGATAGAGTGAGCGAAGAACTCAGAGAAAAGCATGGTCAGGATTATTTTGTGAAAAGAATTGTTGAGAAAATAAAAGAAGAAGATGTAAAAAGAGCTATTATTGACGGGATAAGACTCCCTAGTGATAGTAAAATATTCAGAGAAGAATTCGGGGATGATTATATCTTGTTAAAAGTTGATGCTGATCCTGAAATAAGATTCAAAAGATTAAGACAAAGAGGAAGACCAGGATTCCCTAAAACACTTGAAGAATTTAAAAAACATGAGAAGAGGCAGTATGAAATGTTTAATCTTAATAAGACTTTCAGTCTTGCAGATGAGGTTATTAAGAATAATTTCAGCAGGCCTGAACCACTTCATAAAAAAGTGAATAAATTAAAAAAAGATTATCCTGAATGGTTCTAGCAGGAAATCCATCCTTTCTTTTTCAGTTTCTTTATTGAACGGTAGAATCTTCTGTAAAACTTGGTAGGTTCTGAAGTATTAGATAGTCTGATAAACAATAATTCATGCGCTTCATCAACTAATACTTCATATAATTCTTTCTTATCATATTCTTCTTCAACAAGACTGCAAACTAATAATTTAGGGTAATAATCGCGGTGGAATTCGCTGTAATAGTAATAATTCTTTTTGGAGCGTTTTATTCCAAAAATTTTGACAAGTTCTTTATAACCCTCATAATTTTCGGGATTAAGACTTACATCAATATTATTCTCCTTAATATGCTTTGATGCTTTTTTAAGAACAGGATTATTGTCAAAAGTTTTTAATAAATGATTGAATAAGAAGAAATTGTCCTTAATCCTCTTCCTTAAACACTTATCATCTTCTTCTCTTGAACTTTTTGGTGCAATAAAACCCCATTCTTTCTTATCATCTCTCACTCTTCTGAGAAAATAATGGAAGAGTTGGGAATAACTCATATTTTTATCAACTTTTTTATAAAAATTCACCAAATACTTGCGGTAATCACTGACTCCAAGTCTTTTCATAGTAGTGCATTTAAACTCCTGAGTATTCTTTGTCTTCTTAATATTCCTTATACGCTGTTCATTAAGTTCGGAATCCTCCATCCATGAGAATAATCCTTCAAGAGTGTTTATTCTGCCTTCACCATATTTTTCATCACTACCATGCCACCTCTCTAAAGAGTATTGGCTTGCCAGTTCACGATACTCTTTTGTTCTTAAAGTCTTATTCCTCTTCTCTATTATCCCTTCATTAGTGTTAAGAAAATGAGAAGTATGAATACTCCTGCATTCTTTATTAGTTAATAATTCTCCGTCAAGAAAACCTTCTTTCACCAAAAATCGGACATCCCAGGGATTATAAAACTCAAACAATTCTTCAAGAGTATAAACTTCTTCATCAAATAATAAATCATAATTGTCATACACTAAATTATTAAAATCAAGAGTGATATTCTTATACTTGCCCAGAATATTCGAGATTCCTCCCCCCAAATCCACATCACGCTTAACTCTGTATTCTTGTTCAAAGAAACTCATAATAATCCATCTTCCTCTAATTGCTTATAAATTCTTAAGAATCGTGCATAATACTTCCTGAAATTCTTGGTATAATTTTCAGAATGATTTCTCCATCCAAGAGTATTTATTAATGCATCAACAGAGGAGTCCATAATAATCGGGAGAAATTCTTCATCAAAATCCCTGAATTCATTATAAAGACTGCATGCAGCGAAATAAATATAATATGATGCGAAAAAATTCCTCATCTTAGTCTTATGTCTTCCTCGATTATAATCAAAATATTTTTTTAAAGCATCATAATCTTTTTTTGTGAAGACAGTATCAATACTCATCTTAATATTATTATTTTCTAAATACTCGCATGTATTGATTAATTCCTTATTTTTTCCAATATTTCTGAAAATACTCATTAATTTGAAAGCATTTCCTTTCACATAACTCATGAGTTCGTTGAAACGCTCTGAATGTTTTCTTTCAGGTGCAAGAATTCTTAAGAAATCTTCAATACTGTTCTCTTTTTTTATTCTCTTCAAGAATAATTTAAAAAGATTTATTTTTGTTCTTTTTCCTTCATAATTCTTCCATTCACTGCTTTCAGCAACTCTCACAACATAATCCTTATAATCATTAACACCATATTCTTCATTACTCTTCTTCTTCCTCCACTTCTTAAAACCCTTATCTCTTCTCTCAATTCTGTCCTTCTTCTCCTCAGAAGTCATAACACTCCATGACTTATATGCCGCCCTGCTTAAATTCTTCTTTCCTTCAGGAGTCTTTGCATACTCTTTCAAACCCTCAACAACTTTTTCCCTGTATTCAGGATTCTCCCACCTCTTTTTTGAAGCTTTCTCCATCCTCTTCCTGTATTCAGGACTATCCCATAACTCCAGTGCTTGTTTCCTCCTCCTCTCTTTCTCTTCAGGAGTGTTTGCATACTCTTTCAAACCCTTAATAACCTTCTTCCTGTATTCAGGACTATTCCATAATCTCTTTCTGGCGCTTACAACTTTTTCCCTGTACTCCTGATTCTTCCATAACTCCAGTGCTTGTTTCCTCCTCCTCTCTTTCTCTTCAGGAGTATTAACTGCTTCCTTGATAGCTTTGCTCATACTGTCACCTATCTCCTCCCACCTGATAACTGAAATAACTGAATAACATTCTTTCATAGATAAAGAATATCCTTTAAGCATGCAATCATTCACTAAGAATTTGACATCAAAAGGATTAAGCCCTATATTCAATAATTCTTCTAGAGATAATTCTTTCCTGTCATCAAGGACGGTAATCAGGAAATCATAGAGTAAGTTGTTAATACTAACATCTTCTTCAGTCTTATAATTCTCCAATATATTGTTTATGTCTTCATCATAATTAAAAGAAGTATTCAAAGCATATTTTTTTTTAAATAATTCTTCAACATCTTTCTTCATCCTGAATAAAACCTGAAATTCTCATCAATAATTCTCTTAATCTCTTCCGGATTAGTCAATGCTCTCATTATTAACTCAAGAGTCAAAGGAACCATGCTTACAGGTCCTTTACTTTCTGCAGGAGTATTAACCCACCATGATGCTGTAGTGCTGGGAGGGAGATTAAGCATTTCTTTCCATTCATTATTATCCTGTGCTGAACCATTAATAAATACGTATTCCTGACCATTAAATCCTGAAGCAGGAGTATGGGTATGTCCTCCAAGCCGAAAATTGGTGCGCCTCTGCTCAATAACCGCTGCTCTTCCTAAAACATTTTTTAATTGTCCTTTATGAGTGCTACTCCACTTATGTTTCTGAACAAAATCATATAAATTATTTTCTAAACCCCATCTGAAAGGAAGATAACCCGTCCCGCTTCCAATACTCCCATGAACTATTTCTTCCTCACTTACATCATACGTTCTTCTCGCAATATCAGCAAATTGCTTATTAATATTAAGTCCTGAAGTATCAGAATGCTTGGAATGATTCCCTGCAACAAAAGTAATTAAAGGTCCTTTTATCCCTAATTTTCTTGCATTATTTATCATCTCCTTATTCTGTCTCTTAGGCAAATCAACCATTAAGCCAATGAAATCATCAAATTGGTCCTGCACGTTTGCAGCATTCTTTCTGAACTTGTCTCGCAGTGAATAAAAAGCTTTATCAACACTTTCTTTCAATCCTTCAGAGAACTCAAACATGTTCTTGTCATAATATTTTTCAAGATATAAATCATAATTCATTGCCTGGACATTATCCCCGTTATAAAAAATACTGTGATGCGGGAATAAGTTATAAACAGCGGTTTCAGCACGATTAACTCTGAACAAGTTATTCCCTAAATTAAACTTAAGAAACTCTTCTGCTCTTCTTTTATCTTCATCTGATAAATAAATTAGTTTAGTTGTTGCTGAACCAAGATGATCATCTCCTCTTGAAATAAAACTAAAATTAGGGGGTTCTGCCACTATTTTGTTATTCTGGTAATCTTCTAAAAATTCAGTTGTTAAATACTTATACCTTACGAATGCACCGTCTGAATTTAAGAAATCAGTGACTACTGCGCCTGTAGCAACATTAGGGATTTTGTGAATCATTTTCTGAGGTTTTTCTCCTGCAGGAATAAGAACTTCTTCTTCAAGAACTTTTCTTAAACAATCTTTATTCATGAAAGGAGGAAGCTGGACTGCAAAAATATTTCTATCATGATTCTCGGATGTATGAATTCCTATAGGCAATTCATCAATATTATATCCTGAAGTATCAAGCATAATTAATGATGAAAAAACTCCCTGAAGTCCTCCCTGAACAAACATTCGTATATTATCTGTTCTTCCTTCATATACTCTCCTCCCAATATTAGTTCTTAATATTTTTGTAGCGGAAAGCAGGGGATTATTTGATATTTTATAAGTACTGTAAGATGCTTTAACAAGAGTATTATTCACTCTGAACATACCATTCTTTGGAAGCCATTCAAAATTAGGAATCGCGTTTTTAATATCTTCTTTAAATCTTTTTTCTGCTTTAATGATATATTTTTTTCTCCGGGAATCCAAAGCATTAGTCATTATGACTTTGCTCTTCTTCCTTTTTAATTTCTCCAAACCTCTTTCCAAACGCTTAATCCAATTGCTAATTCCTTCAACCCTGTCCCTGTTCTCCTCATCCTTCTCATAATCTAGTCTTTTGTAAGCAATTTTTAAAACATATTCTAATTTTTTAACTTTATTACTTAATTTACCTTGATCTTCTTTAGTATCTTCTCTTAATTCATCATTTCCTGATGATTCAACAAAATTTTCTTCATTTGCTCCGAAAAGCGCACGAACAGGTACTCCATATTCATTATTTTTCTTAAAAGCGTTCTTAACTTTTTTAACAAGAGAATCTTTCTTCTCATCAGAAGAAGCATAAGATGTCAAAATATTCTTTATTTCATACATGTCATCACTTAATCCTTCAACACCTTCTTCATCATTCAATAATTCTTCAAGTTCAGACCAGTCATCTCTTTTAACAACATCAGGCAGGCTTTTCTCTAAAATATCTTTACTGATATATTCTTCAGATGTTAATGCTCTTAAGTTCTTCTTAGAACTATGCTTTTTCATATCCATATATAACATTCCACCCATAAAGATTATTGCATCAGCATTTACTTCATTAGCATATGAAAAAAGAGCATTCAAATATTTTTCTCCTGAAAAAATCTTTCCAATATATGCTTCAGTTAACATAATGAGTCTTGCTTTATAATCAGAATTAGTATTTATCTCGTAAACCCCATCCACCATAATTTAATAGATTTTATTTATTTATAAAAAAGATTTGTTAAACCCTTCTAGTAGTAATGAAAAAAAACAAGATTTATATTTTATCAGCGTGTTATATTATATCTCTAGTTGATTGAGAAAAAAATTGGAAACAATTGATTATAATATGTTCTCCACACCTTTTAATAATTTACTCCAGTACTCCCTGCTTGCTTTTTCAAAACTTTTTTCATATTTTTCTTTCCACTTAACTGCTAGGTTGCTCTCCCCTACATCCTCAATGCTTGCCAGTAAGTGTGTGTGAACAATATCTTTTGTCCTCTTAGTCTCCCAGTAAACAGGAGAATTATTAGCTAATTCATTATATTCTTTTATTTTCTTAACAAGATTCTTAATATGTTCGTAATAGTCAATATCTTCTCCTAATAATTCTTTAATTAATTCATTCAGTATTTCCTCGCACCATTTGCGGTGAAAACGGCATATTCCTGTATTCTCATTATATAATTCTTTGATAAGTCTTTCAGTGCTTAACTCTCCCATTTCTTCAGGAGCATGGAATGGTTTCTGGTAATAAGTGCAGAATTTTCCCTGAATAGGAAGAGGGACTAGGAATCCTGGAAGCCAGTACTGGTTTGGGCTGATGCATCCTTCTTCTCCGAAACTAAAATATGCTGCAAAATCCAAGTTCTTCTTTTTACTGAAATTCCTTATTCCTTTATTAAGAAATGGTATTTTTCCGAAAGCAGTTTTTTTAATAATCTCTGCACCAATTTTTGCATTATGCATTGAATCCTTTAATTTAAAACTTTCAATATCAAATCTCGGTTCTTTCTCTATCTTGAAAGTTTTTGGTTTCAGAACTCCTTTCTGTATTCCTTCAAAAACAGTGCTTATTATGTTTCCGAATTCTATGCTATCAAATCCCATATCATCAACTGTTCCCGCCAGTAATTCGGCTGCTCTCTGGTCAAATACTCCGCTGTTCGGTCCGCAACTATTATATGTTTCATAATCCTTATTCCTATTATTATAAACTTTCTTGCATACTGCAGGACAATTCTCTCCGCAAGTCTTGAACCTCTTATGTTCAAGTATTTCTTTTTTGAACTGCTTAAGATAATGCTCTTTTACAAATTTTTTATGAATACTTACTCTCTCCTCTTTATCTAAATATATATTCTGCCAGTTAAACATTGGAATATCATCAACAAGAGTTTCATTATTTCCTCCAAAAGTTCCCTTCTCCCTATATTTTTTGGTTTTCTCAACTATTCTAGGAGTCATCTCTTTTCCTGTCAAGTCTTTGAACAAGCCATTCCTTACTTTCAAATCCCTAATGTTTTCTTCGAATTCTCTATCATCATAATCTCCTCCGAACATTACTGCACAAACATTATGAGCTTGTGCCAGTAATGAACCGAATCCTCCTCTTCCTCCCCATCCTTCGCTTCCATGATCAATCTTATTATTCCTTATGACAACACTATTTATTGCCCCCATATTTGTATTAAATGCTGCAGGACCAACAACTATTGCACGATATCTTAATTCTTTATAGAATTTTGAGTAATTCTTAATCAAGTATTTCTGCAATGAATAAACTCCTTTCTTTTCATACAGTTTGAACAATTCTTTCCTGCTTATATTCTTGAACTCTATTTTTAACTCATCGTCCTCATACTTTACTAATAATATTAATGGTTTTTTTGACTTCCCTTTTATTACAAGAGTATCAATTGATGTTGGATAAAACTCCATGCTTCCTCCGCCAAGAGTTGTGAAAAAGAAAGTATGTGTTAGAGGACTCCTTCCACTTATTATTAATCTGTACATTCCGGGAATTCTTGAGCCTGCAAGAGGCCCGCTGCTTATGCATACACTATTCTCCGGGCTGAAGACATCTTTCTCATACGTTTCTTCCTCCATATGATGACTTATACTATAATCAAGTGTTCCGAACCTATCAGAATCTTCTTCATTTATATTCTTATTCTCAACATTTACTTTAACAATATTCACCATTCAGCCAACTCCTTTATTTTTTCTTTAGGATTATCCGATTTCAATACTCCACTAGCAATTAATACTCCTACTGCGCCTAATTCCATGCTTTTCTTAACATCTTTCCTTGTCTTCACACCTGCCCCAACTAATAATTTAACAGGCTTTACTATATTTACTATTTCCTTAATCATTTCAGGTTTTGCTTCAGAAACACTAATCTTTCCACCTATAAGTTTTGGAGGTTCGTAAGCAATATAATCTGGTTCTAATCTCTTAATTCTTGATGCTTCATCCTTGTCCTGGCAGCACACAATACTTTTAAGATTATGTTTTTTTAGTTTTTCCACAACTGTCTTAATATCTTTGAAAGGGATTCTTTTCTCACTGTGATTCACGAGACTTCCTTCTGCACCAACTTCTTTAATCTCTTCAGCAGTCGTGCTTCCTGTATGTGCTCCAGGACTAACAGGGTCGACGTGCTGGGCGTAAACAACAGGACCTTCCATCACGCTTATCATAGAATCAGGTACGCATACTATTATATTATCATATGTTTCCACGATTTCTCCAATCTTATATCCCTTTATCCCATACCCTTGCTCGTAATTCTTAAAATTTATGACTATTAATGGTTTCACAAATTAATAATTAATTGATGGATTATTATAAAATTTTTTAATAACTATTCGCTTACTATATTAAATATGTTAATTAATAGTTCTGAACCTTATGAGAGTGCTGAAAAAAACAAGTATGCTATAGGACATTTTAATATTATGAATTTGGAGACTTTCCAGGCACTCATTAATGCCAGTATCAAGAAAAGAGAATACGTCTTCATGGGATGCAGCATGACTACTATAAAATATATGGGTCTTGATAATATTATTAACTTAAGCAGAAGTATTCCAAAAAAAGCAAGAATAATACTCCATCTCGACCACGGCAACATGGAGTATGCCAAGAAATGCATTAAGAAAGAGGGTTTCACAAGCGTAATGTATGACGGCTCCAAACTCCCTTTTGAAAAGAATGTTAAGAACACTAAAAAAATCGTGAAAATGGCTTATAAGAAAAATATTAGTGTTGAAGCAGAACTTGGACGATTGGTAGGAACTGAGGACGAAATTAATGTAAGTGAGAGAGAGAAGAGTATGACAAAACCTGAGAAAGCGGAAGAATTCGTTGAAAGAACGGGATGCCATAGTTTAGCTGTGAGTATTGGAACAGGTCATGGTTTTTACAAAGGAGAACCAGTTATTGATTTTGAGAGGTTGGAGAAAATAAACAATGTTGTTGATATTCCTCTTGTTCTTCACGGCGCGAGCGGACTCCCTGATAATGAAATCAGGATAGCGATAAAGAAGGGTATAAGAAAAATTAATATTGATTCTGAACTCAGATGGAGTTTTGCTCAAGCAGTTCATCAATATATGAAAAAGCATGGTTTGATGAGAACTAATAAGGATAGTTTTGATTTAAGAAACATTCTTGGAGAAGGAAGAGAATCTTATGAAAAACAAATATTGAAGAAGATTAAATTATTCCGCGGATAGTTAATAAATCATCATCTTTTTTCACACTTACATTATCACTTACTTCTTCTTTTATTTCCATAAATTTCCATGGTGTTCTTCTGAACCTGAATGCGAGGAATGCTCTGCACCCGAAATTTTTGCAGAATTTGTAAAGACTATTCACTTCTTTCTTTTTTATTGTCTTATAATTTGTGGATGAGAATTTGGATTCTATTCCATAAAGATTTTTGCAGTTGCTGGCTATAATATCCGGCTGCTCCATCCGTGCTCTTCCGCTTCCAGCAACACGTACTGCAGCGAATCCTTTGCTTACAAGAAGTTTGACTAATTCTCTTTCATAACAAGCTCCTTTGTAATATCTTCCCATAATGTTTAAATAAAATCGTCTCTTTTTTATTAGTTTAATGGTTAAGTTCGAAACACCGTGGAATTATATTACTAGAGACTTCAAGAACACTCTTAAGCAGTCATTTCTTGCTTTCGTCTCATTATTAATCCCAATTATTGGTTGGCTCGCTATTCTCGGATGGGAGCTTGAAATTCTTGAATACGCTATTAAGAAGAAGAAAAAGATTCCCGGAATTTTTGAAGAATTCGGCAAATACTTCAGCGAAGGAGTCAAGTATTTTCTTTTCCTGCTTATTATATTACTATTATTTGTTGTAATCTTATTCTTTCCTTTCATCGGAGTTTTTTATAATAGTGATTTAATATTTTTGTCATTATTCATTTTTATTCCACTAATATTTATTCTAATAGTCTTAATGAACTTAATTATTCCAATTCTTAAATGCCGTTATGTTGAAAAAAGAGAGTTCAGTGCTTTTTTTAATTATAAGAAAGCGTGGAAAATCATGACTAAAAACTTCTGGGATTATATTTTTGCAATCATCATAATAATAGTTTATGGGTGGGGGATCAGTATTTGTATGACGATTATTTCCTCAACAATAATAGGACTGGTTTCAGTCATGTTCTTCACAGGAATCAGTATTCTCGTACGCAATAAAATAATCGGAACATGGTATGCTGAGACAAAATAAAGATTTATAAAATATTAATAACTCTATTATTTAGCATGGTTGATTTCAAAACAGGATGGGAATATATCTCAAGAGATTTTGGAAATTCAATAAAAGAATCGGTTTTAATTCTTATCGCAGGAATAATTCCTGTAGTAAATTTTGCAGTAGCAGGACATTATTTGAACTTAATTAAAAACAGTGCTGAAGGGCAAGAAGAAATGCCTAGTATGTTCAATAATTTAGGTGGCAAAATAATTGAGGGATTGAAAATGGTTGTTTTTATGATAATCCTTATGCTTCCAGTCATACTCCTTAACTTAATATCATTTTTTCCATTAATACGTGGATTATTATCTTTCTTTTCAGGAATACTTGGTTTTATTGGCATAATAGTTTATATGATAGTTTTACCTCCTTTAGTGATTAATTATGCTGTTGAAAGAAATTTAAGCGCATTGTTTAGTTTTGGTAAAGCTTTTAGAATGATTAAAAAAGATTTAAAAAATTATATAATGTTGTTATTATTTAATTTTGTTTATTCTTTATTAGGAGCTGTTCCTGTTGTTGGTACAGGACTAAGTCTTTTAGCACAAAGCAAGATAATGGGGACATGGTATGCTGAAAGCACTGGAGGAATGTCAACAACCAGCACTAGAAGAAAAAGCCCGACGCCTCCTCCTCCGCCAGGAATGCAGTAAAAAAAATTTATTTCATCTTATTTATGCTTAATTCTATGAATGCAATAGGATTCTTGATTCCTCTCTGTTTCAGAACTCTCGGATGAACTTCTCCCATGACTCCAGCATTCTTCCTGCCGATCTTCACTGTTGCACTCCTGCCTTTAATGAATGCATTGTTTTCATAATCTTTCAATGAGTAATTGAAATCAAAGCATTGGGAGAGCCAGTTAAGGCACTGATTTATTTCCGTAAAATTAGCTTTCGAGTGGCAGGAGACAAGGCATATTCTCTCATCCTCAATAACTTTCTTCTTTTCTTTAATGAATACTCTTCCCTGCTCGAATATTTTCTGAGGATAATCATTATGAGTGTTTTTTGACAAGAAATCAATACATACGGGAAGCAATTCGTTGCGCAGCATATTCATCCTATTACTTATTGGATTCGCTATCTCAATACAGTCTTTGTTGAACAATACTTCTTTATCAACCCTTGTATAAGTCATTATTTCCTGAAAACCAATCCCAAGCACTTGTTCCCTGAGTAAGTCAACGTATTTTGTATTATCACTTAATCCTCCTATAGTCCTCTTCTTAATAAGTTCTGACTCTATATTATTATAACCATACATTATTCCAATATCCTCGATTATGTCAAACTCGTGCATAATATCAGTGCGGTAGAAAGGAACCTTGACTCTTAGTGTATTTTTTGTGGATTTTTTAGGAGTATATCTTGCTTTCCTGAGCAATTGTTTTACTTCTGTTTTTGACAAGTCCAGTCCTAATAATTCTTTAATATTTGAGTAATGTATCTTCCATTCCGTGCTTGAATAATCAGGAGTTGTTTCATTTTTCTTGTCATATTTTATTATTACTTCCTCAACTCTTCCCCCCCTGTCAATCAGGCTTGCAGTAACAATATTAAGTGTGTTCACTACAGTATCATGATGGGTTCCAGTAACATCTATGAAAACATTTTTTGTGCTTGGAGTAATTCTTCCCACACACACAGAATTAATTATGGGTGGGAGGGATAATACTGTATCATGAGCATCAATAAGTAATGGGTAATTCTTGAAATCCTCAAATATTTTCGAAAACTCTTTTCCTTTAGGATGCTCTTCAAGAATCTGCTCTGGAGTCATTTCTTTATTATAATCCAGTGGTATGAACTTTATTCCGTTAGGACTTATTGTCCTGTAATGAACAGGGAACACTATCTTATCATAATCATATATTCCTATAGCACTTTTCTTCCTGTTCCTGCCGTAAGTAGTGTTAAGTTTTTCCTGAAACTGAACTATCTGTTTTATTAAGTATTTATCAAAATCAATATTCTTAACTATTGCTGTTGCAATAAAAGGCCTTATCTTCTCAACACTCTTGTCAACTATTACTTCTTTATCAGATTTTTTTGCACTATAATTCGGAACACCCTTCTCTATGTTCAACGCTCCTCTTAATTCCCTTCCTATCCCTTCAGCACACCACAAGTCAGGCCGGTTAGTGTCGCCCACATCAAGTTTTAACACTCCGTCTTTCATTCCATCTATTTCTGTCTTGCAGTACTGAACTATGTCCCATAATTCTTCAAACTTTTTCGGAAGTTTTTTTCCGACAAGTTTTTTCAAATCATCATACCTTACTTCTATAGTAGGCATATTATATCACCTTCTCCTTTCTCATCCAGTTAATATCATGACTGAATAATTTTCTTATATCCTTAATATTATGACTGCTCATGAACATTCTGTCAAAACCTAACCCCCATGCTATTACTGGCACATCAATACCTAATGGTTTAGTGACTTCGGGACGGAATATGCCTGAACCCCCCATCTCAACCCATCCGTGCTCTGTCTTAATATGTATTTCAGCACTTGGTTCAGTGAAAGGGAAGTATCCTGGAACTATTTTGTACTCCTTAACTCCTGCTATTTCTTCAGCAAATAATCTTAATAGTCCGAAAAGACTCTTAAGATTCAGTCCTTCTCCTACAACAATACCTTCCAGTTGATTGAATTCAGGCAGATGCGTTCTGTCAATAACATCCGGACGATAATTTCTGTCTATTGTAAAGTATCTGCCCGGAATCTCGAGTTCTTCATTCATTAGCATGTGCGCGCTTACTGCTGTTGTCTGAGAGCGGAGTATTCTCCTCCCGGATGCTTTCTTACTGAAAGGAATCCTCCATCCAGTGCTTCCAGTCTTTCCGCCGTCTTCATGCGTCTTCTTAACCTTTTTAACTATTTTCTTATCTAAATCAGCGTACTGGGGTTCTTTTATGTAGAATATATCATGAACTCCTCTTGCAGGATGATCCTGTGGCATGTAAAGAATATCACAGTTGTAAAAGCTTGTTTCAACTACTGGACCAGTCATTTCTTTAAAACCTAGACTAACTAGTTTATTCTTCATTTTTTCAATAAATAATCTGTAAGGCTGTTTCTTTCCATAATAATTAGGTGGAACGTCCTGACTAAGAGTATACATTCTGAAAATCTTATTCTTCCAGGACTCTTTTTCAATCATTTTAGGAGTAACTTGCTCAATGTATTCCATGTCTGAATCGATTCCTTTTTTTAAGATTTTAAGTCCGAACTTTGTTGTTGAAACAGTTCTTGATGTTTTCTCATCAATACTTATCAGTCCTCTCTTGTCAAGTTTTTTGAATATTTTTTCATTCTTATTTAAATATTTTTCAGTTATTGTCTCCTGTTCTGAAAGTTTTCTCAGAATCTTTTCTTTCTCTTTTTCTTTCTTCAAATAATTGACTCCTTCTTTTGTTATCTCGCACTTATCAGCCAATATTTTTACTAAATCATTCTTACGGCATAATCCCATGCTCTTATTGAATTCCTGATTATTAAGCCCTGCTTTTTTCTTAATCGTTTTAAAACCAGTTATTCCTTCTTTTTTTAAAACTTTAAGAAAACGAATTTCGGGAAGCCCTTTCTTTAATGTTTTTCTTCCCATCCTGGTCAGAATTATATCCTTGTATTTTTCTTTTTTAATTATAATTATCTTCTTATTCTTTAACCACTGAACACCCCTCATTACTTCAACTTTTTTCAATCCAGTTCGTTCAGATAATTCACTTACTGTCAGTGATTCTTTTAATTCTGAAAGCACTTTCCTCTCATACTCATGCAGTGAATGAATAGTTCTTTCTATCTTATTCATTAAAAAAAATTAAATCCTTATTCTTTTTAAATAGTTCTATTTTTTCTTGAAAAAACCAGTTATTTTGCCTGATTCTATTTTAAGCGCTGATTTTCCCAGCATAACTGATCCTGCAATTATTAAAGGTATTCCTATAAATGTTCCTATTATTGTTATACTGCAGAACAGTCCGAAAATAATGAGAAAAAAACCAACCGCTCTTTCAACTTTTGGAAAAATAAATCTTAACATAACATTGTTTTATAAATACAGGGTTATTTATAAAAATTTATGCTTATTCCCAGAAAAAGCGGATTCAGGTTCAAATGTTTGGGAAAAGAATGCAAAAAGTGCTGCACAGATTTATTCATAAAATATTATGTGAAGTGCTGGGCAGATAAGAATAATATATATTATGATAAGAATAAAAAAAACTGTGTTTTCCTAAACAAGAATCATGAATGCATTATTTACGATAATAAACCATTATATTGTAATCTTTATCCTGTTATTAAAGTTAATAAAAAAAGTGTTATTCTTTCAGACAATTGTCCGGGTGTAGGAAAAGGAAAGTATTATTCTGTAAGTGAATGGATTAAGGATGCGAAAACAAAAAATATTGAACCAGGAGTTTATAAAACCATAATAATTAATAATGTCTGGTCAAGACTAATAGTATTAGTTTCTTTAATACTCTGTTTCAGTCTTATTCCTTATTCCCTATTTTTACTGATTTATCCTTGTATCTGGACTTATTTCTTTTTTAAAAATACTTCTTTAAACGATGACATGTCAAACTAAAAAACAATAATACTATGCTAGCAGTAACTAATAAAAAATCTCCCATTTTAGTAACTGCGTTAACACTGTCTTTTACGTCAGAAGTCAAGAAAAAAGTAAACATGTTTATTAATGATTGGATGAATAATAAGAAAAAAACTAATATGAATGCTCCCCAGAAACACCTGTACAATTTTCTTCTCTCTTTTGCAAGAATAAAAGTAAGCGAGACGAGCACGACAAGTAATAAGAAAGAGACAGTGTATTCAACCATAACATTAAGGAAATCAAATATCATTTCTCATCACTTTTTTTACTGTAATAATACATTATGCCTGATAAAAAAAGAATTGAAGCAAACAATAAAGGAAGGTTAAAAACAAAGCGTATTAATTCGTTAGGAAAAATTATTCCATAAAACATTAAATAAATACCTAATAAAACAAAACCAAGAGAAAAATAGAGTATTGTCTTGCTCATCTCTCTGAAGTATATTATGAAACCTCCGAGTATGAAAGAGAGTCCTGACAAAAAATAAAAAAACATGTTCATAATTAATTATTAACATACTGGTTAAATAAAACTCTTACTATTCCAAAAATTTTGTTAATTTTTCCTGTTTTCTCCTGTATTCTTTCAACCGGTTAGGAGGTTCCACTCGCGCGTACTCAAACCCCCAGTCATTAAGCATTCTTAACGCATTCTTAGTAATATCGGGTGCTGCAATATATCCTGTTATGTTTTCAGTGCCTTTAGACTTCATTATTTTCTCAACATATCGTCTTAACTGCTGAATACTGCTAAGTCCTGCAGTATATCTTTTGCATTCAACAATTATTAATGAACCATTTTTATCATGCCCGAATACGTCTATAAAACCATACTCTGTCTGTTCCTCCCTGCTGAAGGGGGTGAATTCTTTGCTTATTATTTCAGGATTATCATATATCATTTGGGACATATCATCTTCTGTTCCTACAATCCTTAACTGTTCAGCATCAACTAGGGGAGCATTTGTTGTTTCATAAATTTTGTAAACAACAATTCTCATTCTTTCATGAGTATTAACACTAAAACAATTTATAACTATGGTCCCGTCCTCCTCTTCTAATCTTATGTTTGATTTCTCAGGCATCCAATTAATAGGGTTTCTTCCATTAGGCTGATGAACAAGAACAGTATTATCATTCTTGATTATTAAAATTCTTTCTCCTTCAGGAAGAAAACTCTCTGCTCTTCCGGAATACTCTACTTCACAACTGCAGAATAATACTATGCTGTAATTATTCTTAATCCAGTTCTTTATTTCACGAATTTGCTTAATCATTTTTTTCCAGCTTTTTTATAAAATAATAATAAATGATTATAATTATAAATTGTTAACGGCAGAGTTAAAAAAGAGACTGATAAACAGAATAAGAATAATAATAAAGACAGGAAAATAGTTATATTGTTATAAATTGGCATAATATTAATACTGATTTTTAAAATTTCAAAAAATAATAAACCTAGAGGTATTGAAATTACTGCCTGAATAAGTAATAAAAATCCTTTCAACAATATCCTTACTGTTAAGAAAGAAACAATCTGAACATTTTTATAATCAAATTTTTTTGTTACCACGTTGAAAAAACTCTTGTTCTTTAAATATATTTTTGGAAGAAAAATATTGTCAAGCACTAAACTAGTATAAGCATATAAAAAAATGTAAAGATAAAGAATCAGGTTCATCAACCTGTTGAAAGGATTATAGAATGAATAATAAATAATTGTTATGAGAAGAATTATTAAGAATGTTTTAACAATCGCAAAATCAATGCTTATTTTCTTATAAATATTAAAATTAGGTAATAATTTTTTATTTTTATCAAGAAGGTTCAGTATTAACAGAGTTAATAAAACCCTTAAATAGATTAAAACAAGTAAGGAAACTAAACTAAGTATTAATAATTGATTATTATAAAAACTTAGGAAAAAATTGTTAATGAAAGAATTAATCCCTGCTGCAAGCACTTCATAATGTGTTTGTTTAAGTAAAAAATAAACAATAACTAAACCGAAAAAACCATCCATAGTTCCTAAAATAAGATTAAATAATGAAAGTCTGAACAATTTTTTAGTGTTTTTTCTCAAAAAATTTATTGTCTTAGAAAAACTCTCTTCAATAACTGAATAAGCATAAATATCCATATATCTTATTTTTAAGATTGATTACTTAAATAAGTTTTTTATTCTAATAAATAATTAATTAAAATCATTGCTTATCATGATAATTGGACTTGTCCTGCATGCAAAAACACTATTGAGAATAATGAAGAGTGCGAAAAATATGGTTTTTGTTTCTTTGATGATTGTCCTGCATGCAATAAAGTTAATGAAAACGTTGATGAATGCCTTAACTGCAAGTATCCTAATAATCTGAATTATCCTGAAAGATGGCAGTGCCCGAATTGTTTTTCAATCGTTGAAGGCAACACTTCCTGCCCTTACTGCGGAGCAGAAAGAACAAGAAAGATTAGTTTAATAAGTGAAGAGCCTGAGACTAAGAAAAAAAAAAAAAAAAAATACTTGAAGATGCTCTTAAAACTGAGGAATAATTAAATTTTTATTATATCCTTTTTTTATTATTTTCTAGATGGCTGAGGATTCTGAAAACGATTTTGAAAAAGAATTAAGAAAAGAGTTGGGGCTTGAAAAAGAAGAAATACCACCTCCTCCTCCTGAAACTACTGAAAAAGAAAAACCATTAACTCCTGAACCCGAACCAATCAGTGAAAAAAAAGAGGCTTCAGAAGAAAAAACTCCCCCACCAGAACAACCAGTGCCGACAGGAAAACCAGAACTCCCTGACTTATCATCATCAGAGCAAGAAAAACCAAGCCCTTCACCCGGAAAACCTTTACCTATAAATCATGAAATGCCAGAAAAAGAGATAGAACCAAGCCCCTCACCAACTCAGGAAAAAAGCAGGCCTTCACCCGTAATACCAGAACAACCAGTAAGTCCCATTGAAAAAACTACACCAATTAGTGAATCAAGCAAACCTGCACCAGAAAAACCAACTCCTGAACCCGAACCAATCAGTGAAAAAAAAGAGGCTTCAGAAGAAAAAACTCCCCCACCAGAACAACCAGTGCCGACAGGAAAACCAGAACTCCCTGACTTATCATCATCAGAGCAAGAAAAACCAAGCCCTTCACCTAAGAAAAAAGAGGAGAAGGAAGAAGAACTTCTTGATATTAAACCACACTCGCCTGTTGAGAATATTAAAAACGTTTTGATGGAGAATAAAAAATACTTAATTTATGGTGGTGGTGGACTAATCCTTACTATAATATTAATAATATTATTATTAACTCTCTTTTCAGGACCAAAACAGGAATTAATTGTTGGAACAGTGAATGCTGGTGAAGAATTCACACCTATTTTTAAAACAGATAAAAAGAATGTGGTTTTTGAATTCATAAGTCCTTCAGGAAGAGCAATAACAGAAAGGGGAGAGATAAGCGGAAGTGATGGAATAATAATTCCTAACACAACTCTTAATGAGACTGGTGAGTGGAGTGTTAATGTTAAATCAGGTGATGAAATAATATATAGTTCTGTCATAAATGTTCAATGCAGCTGTTTGTCCGATAATGACTGTGTTAATAAGATATGCTGCAACTGCAGTTGTATAATTCCTGTTTGTTCTGATAATAATGACTGTGATGATAGTCATGAAGGCACTATTGATGAATGCCTTAATCCCGGCTCCTGCCAGGCAAGATGCAATCACACATTAGTAGAATGTAATAATCAAACCAGCGACGGAATATGTCCTGAAAAATGCAACAGAATTAGTGATGTTGACTGCACTAATTGTCCTGGAGAACAAATATTATGTAATGGTCAATGCATTGTTCCTGAATGCCAGTATAATAGTGATTGTGAAGGATATAGTGAACATTTTAAATATACATGTATTAATCCAGGAACTTGTGAAGCAGAATGTGTTAGTGAAGAAATAATATGTTTTAATGATGAGGATTGTGGTGAGGGAGAAATATGTGATAATCCTGGAACAATAGAATCTGAATGCTGCACTCCTGAATGCATTCGTAATTCTGACTGTGATGATGGGATTGAAGAAACTGAAGATTTCTGTATAAACAGAGGGAGTTGTGATGCGTATTGTGAGTATTCAGGAGAGAATTGCACTTCATCAGCTGATTGCAGTCCAGGATATGGTTGTTGTGATGGTTTCTGCCAAGAACTTGACTGCGCGAACGATGAGGAATGTGATGATAATAATCCTAAAACAATTGATGAATGCACAAGATTCGGACCATGCAATTATTCCTGCACTCACACTTACTGCGATATAGAATGTTATGATGATATTAATTGTCCTCCAGGGCAATCATGTGTTAATCCTGACACGTGCGAAGCAGAATGCTGTGAAGTAGTGTGTGATGAAGACAGCGATTGTTATTTCACAAATGCTTGTTCAAGTGTTGATGTTGACAAGTGTGTTTGTTACAATCCAGGAACATGCAGTGCGAGCTGTGGAGAGTGCCTTGTTGAATGTGATGGTGATGATGACTGTCTGAGCGGCGAGTATTGTGATAATCCTGGACAATGCAGCTCTGCATGCATCTGCTCATACACTTGCTGCTCTGATGAGGATTGTGATGAAGGCGAAACTTGTTTTAATCCGGGAACAATAAGCTCTGCGTGTGAATAATTAATTTTTTATAAACCCTTTTCCTATTTTTTTTTATGAGTTATCCTGAAAACTGGAAGTGTCCTAGTTGTCATAAAATAGTTAAGGATTCTAAAAAATGTGCTCACTGTGGATTCGAATACTCTCTTCACTACCCTAATTTATGGAGTTGTCCTGAATGCGGAAAACTAGTTCATAAAAGCAGGAGTTGTCCGAAATGTAATTATCCTAATGAACTTCATTATCCCCACTTATGGCACTGTCCTGAATGCGGAAAACTAGTTCATAAAAGCAGGAGTTGTTCAAAGTGCGGTTATAATAAGAAAAAGAAGATGAAATTTCTTGGTTATAATGTTAAAAAATTAGAGGATAAAATAACTGGATTGAATAAGTTATTAAGGGAGAAGAAAAAAATAGTTATAGGATTATTAGGGTTTGTATGCTTAATTAGTATAATACTCATACTTTCTGTTCCAGTAGTTCCAAAAAACGAATTAATAATTGAAGAAGAACTAGTTGCTGGTGAAGAATTCAGTATTTTATTTCTTTCAGGCACTGAAGCACAGAACGTGGTTTTTGACTTTACTGGTCCTGATGGTGAAAATTTTGTTGTTGATGGATTTGAAGAAGAACAGGGAAGATGGGTTGGGAGGAATGTTTCTCTCAACAAAAGCGGGAAGTGGAGCGTCACTACTAAAATGCTTTCTTATGGAAACATTATTGAAAAAAATGAATTATTGAATGTTCCTTCAGCATGCATGGTCCATGAAGATTGTGGTGATGAAAGATTATGCTGTAATGGTGCATGTATTGAAGTATGCGAATCGAGCATCGACTGCAGTGATAATAAAGAATACACTGTTGATGAATGTATTCATCCTGGAACATGTAATGCTTACTGCAGTCATTCTGAAGTTGGTTGTGTTTATTTTGATGGTTACTGTCCAAGTGATTGCGACAGGACGAATGATAATGACTGCACTAATTGTCCTGAAAACCAGATTTTATGTAATGGTTACTGCAGTACTCCATGCTATTCTAACAATGACTGTGAAGATGGGGATCCTACAACTGCAGATATATGCCACACTAATAATGACCCGTGCGATTCTTACTGCGAAAGCATTCCTTATAAAGAAGCAGGATGTCCTGAAGGAAAAGTTTATGATTATATATCAGAAACATGCATAAATCCTGCATGCACTGATAACAGTGATTGTGATGATGGAAGAAAGAGTTATGCTCATAGATGTATTAATCCAGGAACTGTTAATGCAAGATGCATTCATGAATATTGCTCACCTAACGAAATAATATGCAATAATTATTGCACTACTCCTGAATGTGATTCAAACAGGGACTGCAGGGGCAGTGATGAGAATGCTTATTATTATTGTGTTTATCCCGGAACATGTGATGCTGAGTGCGTGAAGAGTTGCGAAACTGGTTATGAAAAAATTGATGGTGAATGCATGAGACCGTGCAGGAGTGACAATGATTGTTATATGAACAAGTATTGTTGTGATGGTTATTGTTTTGAACCTGAATGCAGTTATGACACTGACTGTGTCAGTGACAACCCATGCATATTCGGTGTCTGTGAAGGAACTGGTTGTGATAAGAATTGTGTTTATGAAGAAATAACAGTTATTGGTTTGGATGATGGTTGCTGCCCTGAGGAGGGTAATTTTGAGAATGATCCTGACTGCACTGGATGTGGTTCGGGGCAGATAATATGCGAACAGTCCTGTTTTACTCCTGAATGCATGACTCCTGGGGACTGCTCTATGGGTTTTTGCGATATAAGTGTGAGTTGCAAGAATGGAGGAACTTGTGATGCAGATTGTGAATATACTAGTTATTCTCCGATAGAATGCGTTCACTATTCTAATGATATGGATTCTTTGGATGAATTCACTAAATCAGATTGCGGGAGATTAATAGCAGAGGATGGATTTGTGGAGTATGATGGGAGCAGTTGTTCAATAATTAATGGTTTTGAAATTCCTCATGCTGCATGTCTTCCTATTAATTATAGTATGAGTGCAAATATTCAAGTAATTAATGGTGGTGCAAAAATGATTTTAAGCAGTAATACGATTGCAAGAAGTCCTTTCTGGCATGAATACGTTATTTCAGGTGAAGCAGACTGTATGAATAGTCCTGGATTCTATAATGGTTCTTCAGAAAGCACTTTCTTAGTTGATGATGTTAATATCTGGTTCAGGAATTGCGGGGATGATGAAGTATTATACAAGAATAAGTGTGTAAAGAAATGTGATAGTGATAATGATTGTTCTTCAGGAAAATATTGTTCTGAATACAATACTTGTATGATACCATGGTGTTTTAGTGACGGCCAGTGCGAGAGTGAGAATAATGGTTGTTATAAAAATATTGGTTGCACAACTTTCAGTAATCCTTTAAAGAATTATTGTAGTGGTGAATTAATAACTAATCCTAGCTGGGGTGAGAGTGATGGTTGTTGTCCTGCAGGAAGTGATGTCAGTAAAGATATTGACTGTGAATGTAGGAACAGTCTTGAATGCATAAACAGTTTTGGAAGCGGTTATTTATGCGAGGAAGGAAAATGCGAGCATCATCACTCATGCAGTGACAGTCTTGAATGTATGGCATGGTTCGGAAAAGATGGTGTTCCTGAGAATGATATTTGTGTAAGCGGGGCGTGCGGTTATAAGAGTTGTGATTCAGGCAGTGATTGTCCTGTTACTCAGGCATGCATAAATAGTTACTGCACACCTATATGTTATAATAAGTATGACTGTTATCATCATGACTTAATCACTCCATGCGCTTTTTATTCATGCAGCAGTGACAGTGATTGTGAAGAAATGTTTGGGGAAGGCGTGTCATGCAATAATGAGAAATGTTATGAAAATAGTGTAAAACTAGGTGTGTGTAGTGTTTCTGAAGTCACTTGCGATTCATCCCCAAATAATGAAGAAAGAGACAGTTGTTGTCCACTTAATGGTGATGCTGATAATGATATTGACTGCAAAGACTATAACATTAGCTAATCCTCCTCAATATCAATAAATTTATTTCAGTCTGAGGATTAGTTTTTCGTCCTTAAAATCTTTGTCTATTAAATCCTTATTCTCGAGACTGATTATTTTAAAATATCTTATGTCTTTTGTGTAAGCATCTATTTCCACACTATCTTCTCTTCTTAAAAAATCAATATCTTCAAGGTTTTCTACTCCCGGCATATTTATCTCTATTTTAGTGTAAGAATCATCTTTTGTTACACTAGTCGCTGGTTCCACAACTTTTAAGTTTTTTTGTGTAACAATTTTTTTTTCTTTTTCCTTCATCCTTTTCTTCCTGCCGGGTGAACGTGAAGTTATTTTTACTTTTATTCTCCTGCCTTTCCCACTTTTTTTAATTCCTCCGAAACTTGAGGGTATTCTAAGCATTTTAAAGAATTCATCGAATATGCCTCTTATCCTTAATATTCTGTTACCGCATCTAGGACAATACTTCCATTCTTCTCTTAATCCGTAACCGCAGTTCTTACAAATCATAAATATATAATTAATAAATATAAGTTTTTAAATGTTAACCATTATTCTATAATACTTATGGTTCTTATTGTGAGAAGAGATTATGAAACAAACAAGAATAAAGCATTCACAGTAATTAATCAGGATAAAAGCAGTGTTCACAGCGTTATTTATAAAGGCGACAAGGATAGTTGGACTTGCGACTGCAAGTGGTATAGTATTAAAATGACTGACTGCAAACACATTAAAGCTGTTAAGAAAAAACAAGAAGAGCAGCCAAAACACTGATTATTAATAATAATTTTTTGAAGAATAATTTTTTAAACAATTCTTTAGTTCCGATTATTCCTGAAAGCACTAGTTTTGTTAACGTATTTGTTATTGTAACAATAATTATTGAAATCACTGCTGTATTGTATGATATTGTTCCTGGAGAACTGCTCGCCATTGAAAGAGCTAAAGCATCAACATCTGCTAATCCTACAAAAAAACTTGTTATGTAAATACCATAATCCCCGAAATACATTTTTCCTATTTTTGACATGAAAAGTATGATTGCAAAAAGAAGTGTGAACTTAATGGCTGGAATAAAATTAAAAGGGCTTTCTTCTATTATGTCCTTGTCTTTAATATTTTTTGTTTTTCCAGAGAATAAGAAACTCAGCGAATAACCCACTATTGCAGGAGCAATCATCATTGGAAGTATTCTGATTCCTAATTCTTTATTCACAACTAATACTTCGAACAATACTCTCACAAAGAGAGTTGTGCAGGAAACAAGTATTGCAATATGGCCTGGACCAACTAATGATTTTGATTTATTGACTTTCTCACTTAATGATATTGTTGTTGCAGTGCTTGAAATCATTCCACCGAAAAAACCTGATAAGAGCATTCCTTTTTTCCCTCCCAATAATTTCATACTTATGTAAGCAACATAACTTATTGATAGTATGAATATTACAAGCATCCATAAATTGTATGGATTAATGACTCCTAAAGGATCTATTGTCTTATTCGGGAGCAGAGGAAGTATTATGAATGCGACTATGCCGAATTTTAATCCGTCAAGTAATTCTTTTTTCTTTATTTTTCTTGCAAAACCGTGAAGCATTTTCTTCTCAGTCAATAGTAGTGTTGTTATTATTGAAATACTTATAGCCAAGTACTGGTAATCCTCATAATAACTTACTATACCCATTAAGTAAGTGAGTAATAAAACAACTGTTGTTGTCAGTCCAAAACTTCTGTGAACGTACATACTCATTGAGTAACCCAAAGTAATTAGCAAGAATACGGACACTATTGCTAATGGAATAACCCAGTCAATATTGAATTCTGCTGCTATAAAACTAGTCAGCATTCCAGTAAGGGATAATAATGAGAAAGTCCTGACTCCTGCAGGATAACCATGATGCGCTCTTTCACGTTCAACACCAATAAGCATGCCGATACCAGTGCTTAATAATACTTTTAACAAAAAAGTCCTTACAGGCATAAAAGAATAATATAAACCTCTAAAGTTTTAAGATTTTTGATTATATTTTTTTTGCCAAGTAAATTCCGTGTTTGGTTCTAACAATTTTTGCATGTATAGTTTCATTTATCTTATTGTAAGTATTAAATACTGTGATGCACCTGTCCCTGCAGGTTATGATTCTTTCATTCTTCAACCATCCTTCCATAACTATTCTTCCCTTGATTTTCTCACCTTTTTTGAACTTTATTGGTATTGACTTGCACTTGTGTATGTTGAAATCTTTTTTTTTCAATAATAGTTTAACACCGTATTTTTTTTCATACTTTTTCATTTGTCTTGTGAATTTTTTCCAGCTCCACTCCTTTACTCTTACTTTTCTTCCGAGTTTTTCATGCATGTATTTCTGGATTCCAAGACTTGCTCCTATTTTTTTCGCAAACATTATTATTTCAGGTATTTCTTCAGCATTATATGAAGGAACTATTAATGGAGTTATCATAAGATTAATTTTTGATTCTGAAACAAGTTCTGCCATTCTCTTAACATGCTCTAAATCGTATGACTGAGTGTTAGATAATTCTCTGCATAACTTAATATTCATTGAGTTTATTGATAAATTGAGTTGTGAAAGTCCTGCTTTCTCCAAGTCCTTAATAAGTTCTGATGTAAGTATAGTGCCGTGCGTCTGCATACTAACATTTCTCACTCCATTAATATTTCTTAATCCTTTAATAAGCGGCACAATATCCTCATATATTAATGGTTCTCCCATACCATCTATATGGTATTCAATATCATTTGTTTCCTTATAATCAACTATTCTTTCAGCATAATCCAATAAGTAATCAGGTTCAACACTATATGTTGCGTTCTTTTTTGAGGATTTTCCTTCATCCACACTGCAGAATATGCAGTCAAGAACGCATCCGCTTACGGGACGAATCTGAAGAAGGTTTGTTCCCCTGTCAATAATACCAAAATTATTTGTTCCTATTAATGGAATTCCTGAACTTCTTGTTATATGATAATGTTTTCTCATAATATTTTCTTATACACTTGTTCTATAAAAAGAGCGCTGAAAACAAGCCCTATAGCAAATCCCAGTAATAAATTCGTGATATTGTTATAATTGTTCTGCTGGAATATTCTTCCTTCCCTTATACTAACTTCATCACTTTCATAATAATTTCCTGCTCTCTCACCCATACTTAATGATAGTTTGGAGAATTGTTTCGAATATTCAAGGAATATTAGTGATTGAGCAGAGTCTGTTTCTCTGAAAGTATGGCTGTACTCCAAATAACTTAGTGCCAGTATTGGAAGCAGTCCCTCTTTCTGCGCTTCTCTTATTCCTTCTCTTGCAAGTTTTTCTGAAAGATTAAGTCTGTAATTTATTTGTTCAGGAGTCAAACCCCTTAACTGCATCGCAAGATTTGACGCTGAAAGCGAGCGGAGGCTTTCAAAAATACTGTAAACGTATTTTCCTGAAATAAAAGCTTCCTCTGCTTTATTAAAATGCTCTTTTGCAGTGTTTAAGTAATAATTCGGGCCCATAGTTTCTGCATAAGTAATCATATTGCTTGCTGATTCCATTCTTTCAAGAGCAAGAGATTCAAACTCATCAACATTGAATGTGATGTTAAGGTTTCCTGATAATTCATCAATCAGTGTAATCCAAGTATCTGCTGTTTTAGTCCTGACTTTTGTGAAAGCAAGATTGTAGAGTGTTCCTGGAGTATTATTGTTGTAATAAGTATTATTGGCAGAAATATATAAGTCATGGGCTTCATTATACCTGTCAATAGCAATGTTTATGCTTTCCAAATCATTAACATTATCAACATTGTGATTCTTGTATAATTTTTTTTCAACTTCTTCTAAATATTCCTCATTCTCTTCAAAAAGAGAGAATAAGTAATTTGTTTTATTATTTGATGAAAAATAATTAATAAGGTATGATGCGTATAAATTATTCAGACTGTTTCCTACAGCATAACTTGCTGCACTATAATAATCTCCTTCATCATATAATTCATTCATTCTTTCCTCCCTCTCAATGGTTGAATTCTTAATATTATCAAGCAATGTCTTATTCTCCTTACTTAAGTTGGTTTTTAACAAATTTGATGAGAATTCTTCACTAACTTCGGAATTATAATTTATTAATTCATCAGCCATATTCTTCATTATCCTGTCATACAATTCATAATTAATTGTTGTGTTCTCTTCAACAATTTTGTATCCAGTAATATAGTAGAAAGCGTCTTCAATTGTTGAAACTTCAATAACTTTCATATTATTGGGAAAACTGTAATTCGTGAGATTAGTGTCTTCTTCATAAGCTTGACCCACAGGTATTAAAAATAAGTCAACACCATCACTGTCCGCAGTAATTGCTTTTTCAAAAACTCCTCCAACAGGCCCTATGCTTCCGTCAGGATTAATTGTTCCTGTGAGTACAACGTTTGAGTAAGGCGTAATATTCAATAATTCGCACATACTCATTGCTGTCATTGCTGCACCCGCGCTCGGACCCCCAATCATAGGGAATTGTCCCCTGATTACGTAAAAAAAATCATGATTTGAGCAGTTCATATCTAGTTCTTTGCAGGCAACTTCGCTCGCAAGCCTCGCGCTTGCCTGAGTATCAACTTCTGTAAGTGGGCGTGTATCAACATAAACGTGTCCAGAACCGGAAGTTACATTAACTCTTAAAAACGCTACTGTTCCTTGAAAACCAGTTGATGTCTTCCTAACACCTATTACTCTTGTACCAACGCTGAAAACACTGCTTAAAGCGCACAAGGTTAAAAAAAACAATAACACTCTCTTCATAATAGTATTAAACATATTAGTTTTTTTATTTTTTTTGTAATCAGAGATCACCTCAGTCTCATCACCATTTTCAGACCGCCTATCACTCATCATCTTACAAAAAAAAGGAATAATTTTTTAATTAGTCCTTAATTATTTCCTTAAATAATGATTCTTAATAAGAAGGGAATAATTTTTTCGAATAAAAATCTTACTATATCCCTTGATAATTATAATAATAGTGCTGATTATTGCTTCATGTCGCATGCTCATTCTGACCACTTATTTAATACGAGTAAGAAAATTATTTGCTCTGATGAGACAAAGGATTTTGCTGGTTTGAGAAGGAAAAAAATAAGTGATTATGTAAATAAGGATTTTAGTGTGAATGATACGCATATCAGAATGGTTGATTCCGGGCATGTTCTGGGCAGCAAATCATTAATAATAGATGATGGCAAGAAGACTGTTTATACAGGTGATTTCTGCACTCGTGACAGGAGTTTTCTGAAAGGATTCCGACCAGTCAAGTGTGACAATCTTATTATTGAAACAACTTTCTGCTCTCCAAAATACGTTTTCCCTGATTACAAGAGTGTAATCAATGAATTTAAGGATTTTTCAGAAGATTGTCTAAGTAAAGGTAAGAACTTATTGCTTTTAGGTTATTCTCTTGGTAAAGCGCAGCATATTTGTAAAATAACTGAGACTTTTAATCATCCTGTTTATGTTCATAGTGCTGTTAAAAAAATGAATAATATTTACAGAAATCACGGAATTGAACTGGCTGAGAGAAAAATTATTGATGAGATGAATGAAGGGCAGAATATTGTTGTTTCTCCAAAAGCTGCTTTAAGGAATAAGATAATTAAGAAGTTCAGGAAGGATAAGAATACTGTTACTGTTGCTTTCAGTGGTTGGGCAGTTAATAATGGTTATACTTTTTCTGTTGGTGCTGATAAAAGTTTTGTATTAAGTGATCATTGTGATTTTTCTGAATTATTAAGGACTATTAAGGAATGCAGTCCTTCCAAAGTTTATGCTCATCACGGTTGTTCTGATGAATTCATTCATTTATTGAGAGCAGAAGGTTTTGACAGCAACAGGATTTAATTTTTCTTCCATCCTACTTCGTAATAAGTGACGTCGCCTTCATTATCAACAATTCCTATTAATAATTTCTTCCTCACACTATGAACTGTTCTCATTATGCCTGCAAAATTTTTCCATGAAAAATTATTGTTTTCATGAACTGAATGAACCAGCCATTTCGCGTGTGCTTTTTCAGGCTTCTCTCCTTTAGCGTATAGTCTAAAATCAAGTCCGTATTTGAGAGCTGTTTTAGGCAAGTATCCTTTATTCCTTAAGTTTTTATAAACAGTGTATGTTGTATGAAAACGCGGGTTTTGCTTCACTGCGCGTCTTAAGAATTTTTTATAATCCATCTCTTTATTTCTGTAATCATATATTTTTATTTTTGACTTCTCATACAAGTATAATGCTTCAACAAGTGATAATTCAAGCTTATTATTCTTTAATTCACCGTATCTTCCTTTATTATATAGTGTGTTGCTTAGTTTTTCATCAAGAACTGTCACTATATTCTTTACAAGCATTGCTTTATTCATAGAATAATATTATTAATGTTTTCTTTAAATTATTTTTTAATAAAGAAGTATATTATTAACAATAATAGTAATACTCCTGTAAAATATGATGCTCTCTTCAGTGTTTGAATAACTAGTCCTGTTATTCTTTGTGATGAGTATTCTATTATTCTGGTCTTATTAACTCCGTGTCCTGTTAATCTCATACGGAATGATGTTATATTGTATTCTCTGCTCATATTGTATAAGTATTTTATTCTGAAATTCTTTGTCTCATCAGGTTTTAGAGAAAAAGTATTATTATCTATTTCATTGTAATATAATATGCTTAATGTGTAATTGTTCAGTCTTGTTCCATTATTCTTTACTTTCATTAATAATTTATTATCATAAAATATTTCCGGAGAATCCCAGTAAGCACTATAACATTTTTCAAAACTCTGAACACTTATACTCTTTTCTTGACTAAACTTATTCGGGCAGGGTGAGTAATCATTTGCTGAAATATTCAGTTTTATTTCTTCTTTACTAATATTGTACAGTATTATTCTTAACTCTTTTTCTTCACCAGGAACTAACATGAATGTCTTATTCAATGATTCATCTCCTGCTTCAATCATTGCGTAATAATCATTATTGACTGTGCCATTATTCTTCACTATTATTATAAAACTCTTATTGTCTCTTTCGCAGAAATCATTCAGTGGCTGGAGTTCTACACTCATATCAAAACAATTACTGTTGTCATAATTGATTTTGAAGAATTTCTCATCATCTGTATTATCTGAACTTATTCTTATTCCTTCTAAGTGCATTCCTAATTCACCGCATCCAGAGTTTATGTTATAATATATATTCATTGTCTGGTTTGGCTCAAGACTCACAGCATCATCCTTTAATTCTATGTTTTCATACTTTGTTGAAAAATAATACGTATCCTTATGTTTTCCAGTATTCTTTATAGTAAAATTTTTTTCATAACTTATTCCTTCACAAACATAATGATTATTCACTCCTTCTAATAAGTAGTTATCACAATTTGTTATGTTAAGGTTGAAAACAAGATTCTTATTTATGTATAAGTTCTCCATATTCACTACTATTTCATCTTCATCAACGTCTTCTGCAAAATATGTGTAATTAATTATTCTTGACTCATTCTTATCAAGAGTGACTTTTCGTGTATGATTATTCACTGTTAAGTTGAATGTTTCTTCATACTCGTCTCCGTTCATTACTTTAATTGAATAATTATTCTCATCCAGTGTGCAGAACTCGTTTTCTTGTATTATTTCTGCATCTAATTCATGACATTCCTCAGCAGTATATTCATATTCTTTTTCATAAACAATTTCTGCTCCATTCTTAATCACGTTAAGATTTAGTTCATAATTTTTTTGGAAAGGAAAACTGAATTCAAGTGTTATTACTTTTGATTCTCCTGGTTCAAGAAAGAATGATTCATGGCTTAATTCAGTGAATTTTGCCAGGCTTCCATCCATACTTATTTCGTAACGGGCTGATTTAGTATGATGATTTGTTATTATTATAGTGTCAGTGTCTGTGCTTGTCGTACATATTTCTTGAGAAAAAACTGCATTAATTATAAAAAATAAAAAAAATAGTGTGAGGAATTTTTTCATAAAAAAAAATCTTTCCTCCTTTTTATTTCCAATACTTCAGTTCTGATGTTGATTGGTTTAATAATCTGGAGCCAGTTATTAGTAATCCTATTATGATTACTGTTCCTATTACTAGGAATCCTGCATTTCTCAGATTATTGAGTGTTATGAGTCCCGTGACTCCCTGACGATTCGCTGATGTTGTTATTGTCAGGTTTCCTTCCTTAATTATTTCATCTTCTTTAATCACGTTGTATGAAACATTCATGTCTTTTCTTGTTTCAGGTTTTATGTATACAAAGAATGTTCCTTCCTCTTTATCAAGAAGTGTTAATTGTTTTGGTGATATTTCCACTTCTCCTTCAACATCTCCAATCACTGCTTTATAAGTGTGTGTTTCTCCTTCATTGTTTTCAACACTTATTTCATAGACTGCTCCTTCAAGTTCGTCAAGAACTTGTACTGATTCATCTATGCTTACGCTGCTGTTCTCTATTATTAACTCCAGTACATGGAGTTTGAAAACATCAGACTCGCAGTTATTGCCTGCCAGACTGCATACTGTCGCATTTATTGAGTGTTCACCAGTTTTTGTTGATTCCTGAGTTATTACTGGTATTGTTATTTCTTTTTCATTTCCAGCACTTAATCTCACTCTCTTGCTTAGTGCTGCGTATGGAGAATTAATTATTATTTTATAATAATCCTCAACGTTCCCGTTGTTTCTCATTGTTAAAGTGTTTGTCTTATTCTCTCCCTGAATTAAGTACTTATGTGAAGAATGCCATCTAATGTATGGTTCATACTTGTATGGTTCCACATATATTGTCTGGGAGAATGTGTCAAACAATCTTCCTGAACTATCCTCTAATTTTATTTCAACTGTCACTGATTCTGTTGCTGTAAACTCTATATTTTTGGATTCTTTTTCACTGCTGTCCAATAATCCCATATTTCTTACTTCTTCTCCTCTGTCTCCTATTCCGTATCTCATATCCACGTATTCAGGATTGTCTCCACTATTCTCTATGTCAAAACTAATCTTTACTTCATCTCCTTCCATTATATCTCTTGATGGAGTTATATCCATATTTGTTATTGTAACATTAGTAACAGGATCTCCTTCCAAGACATTAATATCCTGTGAATCCGTATCTACAACACTGTCTTCATTCATTAATTTCAGAGTAAGGGGTTCATTGCCTTTGTCTCCTTCTTCTGCTGTTATGCTGACTATTCCTGTTCTCGCATCACTATGGTTTAGTGATGAAGAATCATAATCTATTTCTGTATTTAGAGAACTGTCAGCAATCACATCAAAATCTAACGGATAATCCCCGTTATTCTCAACTTTGAAACTGCATGTTGTTGTTTCTCTTTCTTTTGCACTACAATCGTCAAGAAAACTAACACTAGCATCAATTTCTAATTCATCAAGGTTTGATGTTTCAATACTAACGTAAGGCAGTGACTCGTCTCCGCTCGTGCCTGTCACTCTTGCAACGAATATGTTTGACTCGTATGCTAAGAAGTCTCCGCTGTCTCTTATTACATAAGAACCTACTTGTTCTGTTCCGTTCTCAACTTCACCTATACTTACAGTTTCCTGCGCTTCACTTCTTGGAGATTCAAACACTAATGTATAAGTGTCATTATTTTCTCCTTTATTCTCTATAACATAATTAACGTTTATTCCGCCCGTAGTCCTATACCACTCATTAATTGATAATGTCACGTTTCTCTCGAACTTGTTGTATTCAAAACTAATAATCCTTCTCACTTCATCATCAATTATTATCTGCACATTATACGTTGCTTTTGTCATTCCTTCTAACTCTGCCTCTGCATGGAAAACACCATCCAATAATAAGTCTCCAGAATTAGAATAATCCGACTGATAGTCTATCTCCTCAACCCATTCATAAGAATCTGGATCGGTTGATTTGTAAATTTTTATTTTAAAATCATCAACATTTACTGCGCCTTTTCCACTATGGTCTATATCCCCATAAATATGCAAAGTATCTCCTGCACCTAAACCAGTGTTTGGCAGTAAGCCGGCATTGACTTCATATTCAGGGTTTGCGAAAGCAATGCTGAATAATAAGAAAATCATACTTATTAACAATATTTTTTTCATCACATTAAACACCCCTTATTTTTATTTTTTAAAGTAGGTATTTAGTGAAAAAAACTTATTTATAAATATTACTATTCACTGACTCCATGCAACAAAAACAAGCCTCTTGCTCACGTACTTATTCACATACATTGGGCGATACGGGAGTCCTTCTGTCTTACTATGTATTTCTTTTATTAATTCTTTCAGACTCATGTTTTCTTTATAGTCTTTTTTTACTTTACTCTTCTCTCTTACAGTAACTGGATATTCTTCTTTCTCCATCTCTTTATCACCTATCACTATAATGTATGGCACCCATTTTGTTTTCGCATCAAAAACTTTCTTGCCTAACGACTCATTCCTATCATCTATTCCTGCACGCACATTATTCTTTCTTAATTCTTCGCATAATTCATCGCACTTCTCTAAATGCCTGTCAGCTATTGGCAGTATTCTAACTTGCTCGGGACTGAGCCATAATGGGAGCATTGGTGCTTTATTCTCATCCTCCATATATACTGCGTTCTCGAGCACTAAGTACATGCATCTCTCAAGACTGCCTATTGGTGCAGTATGTATTATGTAGCATGGTTTTCTCTCACCATCTTTGTCCAAGTATTTTATGTCAAACCTCTCGCCATCCTTGACATCAAGTTGTAGAGTGCTTACCTGAACGTTCGCTCCGTCAAGCCCTACTGCCTGGTACTCGTTCTTGAATGCATAATAATGACTCATTTCAGGCATTAATTTAATGAATGAAGGAGTCTTCATTTCTTTAACAATTTTTTTGAAATAATCTTTATGTTTTTCCCAATAGTCCTCAACCATCTCCCATCCAAGAACCCATTTAGTTCCTATCACTTCTTCAAGCATTTCTTGGAAATTATAGCATAATTCTCTTATCTTATCCCTGCCTTCTTCTTCAGTTCTTGTGAAAAAGTGCACGTCAGGCATGACAAATCCTCTTAATCTTTTCAACCCCACACATTCACCTCTCTTCTCGAGCCTGAAGCTTGGTGCTAACTCGTATATTCCATAAGGCATCTGCTTGTAAGTTATATTCATCTTCTTAAACATCGGAAAATTCAGTACGTCACTTGAGTGTCTGAGTTTGAATTCTTTCTTCTCACTTAATAATGTATAATCTCTTTCATGAAAATCCTTAACAAGTTTGTGTATGACTTCATCCTGAGGATCATACATGATTGGATTATTTAGTTTCATACATCCGAGTTTTAAAGCACATTCTTTCAGAACAAAATCTTTCAATAAATCAAATATAAGTGAACCATTAGGGTATGCTCTTAAGTTCCCTACATCGCTTTCAGGAACATAATCATAAAGTTCGAGTTTTCTCATTATATCAACGTGCTTGGGAGCTTCTTTCTCAGGATTGCCTTCAAGTTCGTTTCTCACGAAATGTTTCAGCATTTTTATCCTCTGCTTCTTTGACTTCCATATTTTTGCTTCTCTCCAGTCTTCCGGGCTTATCTCATACTCTTTCCCATCTTTATCTAATAATATAAAACGATGGAATTCACTTTCTTCTTTTCTTTCTTTCTCTATTTTTCTTTCAGGACCGAACTCTCTGCTAAACTCTGATAATGGGTGTCCTTTGCACTTCACTTCAAACTGTTTGTACCAGCCGAAAGGTGCGCGGAGCACTTCTTTGTATTCTTTCTTTAATTCTTTCTCTGCCTTATCCAACACTTCCATTGCTTTATCAGCACTTGCTAAACTACTGCTAAGATGAGCGTAAGGATATAATACTATTTTGTCAGCCTTAACTTGTTCTGTAATATTCTTTACTTCCTTCAATAATTGGTTGACTATTCCATCTATATTTTTTTCATCTTTTTTCTCAACTGCTGTGAAAACAACTAAGCAGTCCTTAAGTTCTTTCTGGACTTTCTTAATCTTTTCAGCACTCTTTAATGCTTTCTTGGTTGGAGTGAACTTGATATAATCTGAATGCAAGGTTAGTATTTTCATAAAACTATTACCTCCTTGTTAGTTTTAAATTTTATTAAATAGAAAAAGTTTTTACAAGCGTGTGGGACATTCACCACGATTCATAACCAAACTATTATTCTTTGTTTATTATAAAGTTTTCTGAACTTTTGTCCTAAGCTTCCATCCTGATATTTTAAATCCCCCCCCATTTCATTAATAACCTGCAGGCATAGTTTCTCCAAATTCTTCAAATACTTATTATAATCCAAGTATTTCAATACTAGTTCCAAGAATTTTTTTTTCACAGCACTCATCCATTCACTCATTGTTTATCACTGCAATCAAATCCATTCCTGAATTAATTATTTTTTCAGCTCCTTTTTTTCTGAAAAATTTTTTTAAACTTTTTTCTTCATAACTCCATTTATTAAGTTTTTCCGGAGAATTTATGCCATCATAATCGCCAAATAAGATATTAATAGGAATTATGAGTTTTTTAAAAAATTTGGATTTGTACAAGGGGTTTAAAGCAGTGTATGGTTCAACAATTATTAGTTTCCTGGTTTTTTCAATTACTTTATCAACTAATTCGTCGTGGTCAGGACATATGTGGTGTAAGAAGTCAATTATTAATATTACATCATTTTCAGGATAATCCTGAAAATCAAGAACATTTTTTAATTTAACGCTTAATCCTTTCTTTTTTGAATAGTTAATGAATGATTTGTTCAAATCCCATCCTTCATAACTGCATGAATCATCCAAGTATTCAATTATTTTAGAAGTGCCGCATGCCAGGTCAAGAACTCTCTTGTTTTTTCCAACCAGTTCTGAAACTTTTTTGTACCTTTCTTTTAGTTTTTTTCCGTGTATCATTCTTAAGAAAGTATTGTACAATAAAGAGTGTTTGTAAAATATTGAGCTCATACTATTATAGTCTCCTTCCCACTAATATGCATCATTGTCTCATACTCTTGTTTCTTAACATGTTCTTCAACAACTTTGCATAATACTAGTGTGTGGTCTCCTGATTTTAAGAATTCCTTTATCCTGCATCCTATTTGTACCGGACTCTTCTTTATTCTCAACGGCTTAACTTCATCACTCTTTTCCGTATCTATATTTTTTTCTTTGAACTTATCTTCTTCTCTGCCAGTGTGTGTTCCGCAGTACCACATAATATCTTCCATTTCAGGAGTTACAATATTAAGAACGCATTCCTTGTTCTTTTTCAAAAGAGAATAAGTGTGTCTTGAAGGTGCTATGCTGAAGCACACTATTTTCGGGCTGAAACTTACAGGCATTACAAAACTGAAAGTTGCCACGTTGTCCTCGCCTTCTGCGTGGCTGGTGATTAAGAATATTGTTCTCGGCTTGATTAAGTGTGAAACTCTCATACAAAAATTTTATTACGGAATTGTTTTAAAACTTTTTGGGATTTCAGAACCATCTTAGTTTTTCATTAGTCTTCTTAATAACATAAGAATCAACTAACATGTTTGCAAGACTTGTGAGTTTAATAACGGATTCTCCGGGAAGCCCTAATAATATTGATATAAAAAAAAAAGTGCTGAAGTGACAGAAACCAGTATTCCTGAAATCACATGAGTATTATGTCAAGATAGCAAATTGGATTAATATAGAAATGGGGCTGCGAGGATTTGAACCCCGATTAGCTGGTTTCTTCACAGGCATGTGTAACGCCTCAGCGCTCCACCAATTTATGCTGGAGCCAGCTGCCCTTCCAGATTAGACTACAGCCCCTTAATTATATTTACTCCTTTTTCGTGTTTAAAAAAGTTTTTGAAACAATAAGGAACATAATATTATTATGAGTTTCAGAGATTTTTTGAAGAAAGAATTCAGGCAGGATTTGGACAGTATTATTAGTGATTTTTATAAAAAGACTGTTGAAGAAATCGGGCATCCTCCTGAAACATTAATAGGCGGATTCACTTATATAAGAACTTATCTGGATAATGGTGGCGAAAGAGTGTTTTATTATATTGGTGGGAAAGAGAATATTAAAGTCCTTGAAACAAGCAATAAAATAAAGAGTTTTTATGAAAGATTTGGTAAAAAAATTATTAATGATTTCATAAAGAGTCATGAAAAGCATGAAGTATATTTTGAAACAACTCCTACATCAGTGGGAGAGTATCATTCTATTGTCTGCAGTGATTGTAATAAAAAATCTCAGAAAGAGAGGAATGAGTTCATAAAAGAGCATGGAACTCATGATTTAGGAATACATCACTTGTACACTACTGAAGAAGGTGATTTGGAATTATTAACTTGCGGGGAGTGCAGGGAGGAGAATAGGATTATTAATGGGAGATTGATTCTTTACACTCCTGACTTTTTTTTCTAGAAATAAAAAAATTAATAAAAAACTATTAATTATTTGATTCTTAAACAATGACTAATATTCATGAAGTTGAGAAGAAGTGGCAGAGAGAATGGGAGGATAGTAAGGTTTTTGAAGCAGAGGTTGAAAAAGATAAAGATAAGTATTTTGTCACTTTTCCTTATCCCTACATTAACTTGAGTCCTCATGTAGGGCATGCTTACAGTATTTTAAGAACGGATATGATGAGTCGTTTTTACATGATGCTGGGTTATAACAGTCTTTTCCCCATGGGTTTTCATGCTACTGGCGAACCTATTGTTGGTGCTGCTAAACGCGTTAAGAAAGGTGATGAGTCACAGATTAATAGTCTTAAGAAGATAGGGATTAAGGAAGAGGCTGTTAAGAAGTTCAAGAATCCTGAGTATATTATCAAGTATTTTATTAATGAATGGAAGAAGGATTTGAAAGATTTTGGATTAAGTATTGACTGGAGGAGGAGTTTTCACACAACCAAGCTTAATCCTGAGTATAATAAGTTCGTTACATGGCAGTTTCTTAAACTTAGAGAGATGGGTTTGGTTAAGAAAGGAACTCATCCCGTTATTTTCTGCCCTGAGTGCGAGAGTCCGAGCGGGAGTCATGACCGGAAAGAAGGTGAGAATGCTACTATTGAAGAATACGTCTTGTTGAAGTTTGAGTTCGGGGATGAATTCTTAGTTGCTGCTACACTGCGTCCTGAAACTGTTTATGGACAGACTAATTTGTGGGTTCATCCTGATATTATGTATGTGCGCGCCGAGGTTGATGACGAAGTCTGGATAATTTCTGAAGAGTGTGCTGAAAAACTAGGTTGGCAGAAGGATGATGTTGAAATAATTGGGAAAGTTAAGGGTGAGGATTTAATAAGTAAGTATTGTAAGGCACCTATGATTGGTAAAGAAATTATTATTCTTCCGAGTTTTCACTGCGAAGCAGGTGTTGGAACAGGGATTGTGACTAGTGTTCCGAGTGACGCTCCTTTTGACTGGATTAGTCTCAAAATATTGCAGGAGAGCAAGGAGGCTTGCGAGAAGTACGGACTGGATTATGATGAAGTGAGGAGTATTGAAGTCATTCCTATTATTAAGACACCTGAACTTGGTGATAAGGCGGGTGTTAAGGTTTGTGAAGAGAGGGGAATAAGTACTCTTGACAAGAACAAGCTTGAAAAAGCCACTAAGCATGTTTACAAAATTGGTTTTCATAAAGGAGTTATGAATAATAATTGCGGAGAGTATGCTGGCAAGAAAGTCAGGGATGTTAAGGATGATGTCAAGGAAGAGATGGTGGAGAAAGGTGAAGCGAGTCTTCTTTATGAGATGAGTGAGCCTGTTATTTGCAGGTGTTTGACTCCTGCTGTTGTTAAAATAATTAAGGACCAGTGGTTCATTGCTTATAGTGATGAGGATTGGAAGAAGAAAGCACTTAAGTGTCTTGAAGATATGACTGTTTATCCTGGTGAAGCTGTTAATGTTATGCGTAACATGATTAATAATTTGAAGGATAAGGCTTGCGCTCGCAAGAGCGGGCTTGGGACACCATTACCGTGGGCTCCTGAGTACACTATTGAATGCTTGAGTGATAGTACTATTTATATGAGTTATTATATTATCAGCAAGTACGTTAATCATGGTGATATAAGCAGTGAGAATATGAGTCCTGAATTCTTTAACTATGTGCTGCTCGGAGAAGGTAGTGTTAAGGAAGTCAGTGAGAAGACAAAAGTTAGTGCTGACTTGCTGAAAAAGGTTCGTGATGAATTATTGTATTTTTATCCTGTTGATTTGAGGAATAGTGGGAAGGACTTATTGACTAATCATCTTGTTTTCTTCATTTATAATCATGTTGCGTTCTGGGATGAAGAATTCTGGCCGCGAGCTATTGGTGCAAATGGTTGGGTTACTCTTGATGGTATGAAGATGAGTAAGAGTAAGGGTAATTTTGTTTCATTGCGCGAAGCTATTAATAAGTACGGGTGTGACGCGACTCGTCTTGCTTTTTTTGACACTGCTGAAGGTATTGATGATGCTGATTTTCAGACCAAGTCTGCTGAGAATTTCAAAAGGAAATTAGAAGCTTTAATTGAGAGAGTTAAGGACTTAGAGAGTGTTGAAGGTGAAAAAGACGTTTTTGACAAGTGGTTGTATTCCCGTATTCAGAAGAGGATTAAGAAGACTAATAGTCTTTTGAAGAATATGCTTAACAGGAGTGCTTTGAAGCATAGTTTTCACGGCTTATTAAAAAATATTAATGTTTACTTGAGTCATAAAAAAGTTCCTAATAAAGAAACTATTAATTATGCTTACAGTGTTTTCTCAAGGATTAATGTTCCTTTCATACCCCACACTTGTGAAGAGATTAATGCAGTTCTTGGTGAGGATCGTCTTGTTCATGAACTAAGCTTCCCAGAATATGATGAGAATAGGGTGGATGAGGAGAGCGAGTTCTTTGTTGAATTATATAATAATGTTGTGCGCGACACGAATAATATTATCAAACTCGTTGGTAAAGAGCCTGAGAAAATAAAGATTTTTGTAAGCGAGAAGTGGAAGCATTCTTTGTTCAAAGAATTGAAGAATATTATGAAGAAAGAGAAAGAGTTCAACAAAATTCTCAAAGAAGTGATGAAAAAAGACGAGTTCAAGAAGCATGGCAAGAGTACTGTCGGTATTGTTGAAATCGTTGTTAAAGATGTAGGCAAGATTCCTGACAAGATTTATTCCCAGAATAAAGAACTCAGTGCTTTAAGGAATATGAATGAGTTCTTCAGGAAAAAGTTCAATTGCGAAATAAGTATTATTAAATCTGAAGATTCAAGTAATAAGAAGTCGAAAAATGCTCTTCCCAACAAGCCAGGTATTTTTATTGAATAGTCTTATTCTACTTTTTTAAGTATTATTCCTTCTTTCTTTATCTTAGTAATGTATCCTGCCATTCGATTCCTGACTTTTTTTGAATAAGTTTTTGTCTTCTCTTTAAGTATTTCCTTATTTTTCTCAAAATCTTTTGTGAACTCGTCTCCGAACCTATCCATTATTTTCTCCACATTTCTTCTTACCCACGTATTTCTTACTCTGCCCATAATTATTAATGAAATAATAATAGAGTTTAAAAAAGTTGTGCTTATTATATATTTCCATCTTCTTAGTTAGAATTCAAAAAGTCTTATCCTGCTTCCCAATATTTTTTTTTATACTAGATTGCTTGCTGAGAATATTATTTCAACCACTCCATCACCATCAACATCTGCAAGGTTTATAGAATCTCCTGGTTGATAAATTCCTGAAATTCCTGCTCCTGAATGCTGGTACAATATATTGTCCTCCTCCAAACCAGTTTCTCCGTCCAGTATTACGACACGAATATCCTCCGATGATTCTTCAACAAATGATACAATGATTTCATTAACTCCATCACCATCAACATCACCTATTGAAGGAGAGGAGCATTGATTGATTCCTGTTCTCACATTTGATAATTGGTGATCCCATAATAAATTTCCTAAATCATTTATTGCTCTCACTTTATCATCGCTTGATACAAAAACAACATCCATACTGTCATCATTATCAACATCTCCTAAAGCAATATTCCTTTCAGGAACTCCTTCTGAAACAGGATAATTCCATATTTCAGAATGATCACTGCCACTGACTGCATAAACTTTAGAATCATTACATCCGAAAATAACATCCGGATAACCGTCATCATTCAAATCATTAATTCCTGGAGAGGAACGAACAACATCATTTGTGTTAAACACCCATTCTTCATCACCATTATTGCCTGATAAACAATGAATTTTATTATAATCTGAGCCAAAAATTACTTCAACTTGTCCATCATTATCGATGTCAGCAACTGCAGGGGTTGAGTACATTTCATAATTATGTTCGCCGTCGTTGGGATGATACTCCCATATTATAGACCCATCACTTCCTTTTAGTGCTGTAAGAGAAGTATAATCTCCTGAAGAATAAGTGAAACCAATAAGGATATCATTAATATTATTATTATCCAAATCTCTTATTTGAAGATTGTTTGTTGAACTATTTCCATCAAAACTGGTGAACCATTTGTACGAACCATCATTATTAAAAACATAAACTCCAACATTGCCGTAAACAACTACTTCATTCAAACCATCATTATCAATATCTCCTAAAGCAATAGGTGCTTCCGAAAAAATTGTATTATCTATTGCAGAAGATGAAATTGAATCATTCTCCCAATACAAAGAATCATTGTTCCCATAATATGATTTGAGTCCTGTATGCCCACTGAAAAGAACAATGTCCGGATAATCATCTCCTGATAATTCAGCTACTCTGGGAGATGATGACCTTCCACTATATCCGGAATAATCAACATCAGTAAAGTTCTTAACTTCAAAAATTCCTGATTGTTCCGGGAAAGTAACTTCATAACTATAACCTGTATTATTGGAATCATACCTCAATAACTGCCAAGCATTACAATCATCAGAGCAGGTGCTGCTGGATTCCCATGACTGACAGGTTCCATCTCCACAACTATCTTCTATACTCCCATCAACGCAATAATGAGAACTATTCCAGAAATCATCATCCGCACCGTCATCACCACAGCATGGACCGTTATTTCCTGAAATTAATTCATTTAACAATGAATTAAAATAATATGTGGGGTGGGAACCATTAGAGACCACAATATCAATATCACCATCGTTTTCAAGATCTCCTAAAGCAATCTCACCAGGAGTATCTGCTGGAAAAGAAATAATATTTACAAAACTCCCATCCCCCCCTCCTAATAATATACTAACTTCATCATTATAATTACTTGTTAAAACCACATCTATGTTTCCATCATTGTCCATATCACCAACCTTTAAGTAATTAATATAGTTTTTGATAAAAGGATTATTTGAATCATAGAATGAACCGTTGCCATATCCTAAAAATGCATCGATTTCGTCATCGTAAGAGTAATATATTATGTCCAAGTTTCCATCATTATTCAAATCACCGAGAGTTGAATCAAAGAATTTTTTTTCGTCATGAATTGTTCTGAATTCCCCAAACTCTCCATTACCATAACCAAATATTAATCCTATTTTGTTAGACCAACCATGCTGGATTAGTGCATCCAAGTTTCCATCATTATCAACATCACCTAAACTAATCTTTTTAGGCCAATTACCCGCACCGTAGTAAGTGACATTGCCGAAAGTGCCGTCACCAACACCTAATAATACTCCAAAATCATAATTAAATTCTCCTGAAGCAACCACTATATCTAAATCTCCATCATTATCAACATCTCCGAGAGTCACATCTGTTGGTTGGACACTATCAAAACCGTTTTTATATAAGAAATAACTAACATTACTGGCAAAAGTTCCGTCACCATTCCCTAAGAATACACTAACATCATGAGAATATTTATTTGCTGTAATAATATCTAAATCTCCATCATTATTTAAATCACCTAGAGCAACACTAAGAGGAGTTTCACCAGTAGCAAGAGTTGTATTACTGCCGAAAGTGCCGTCACCAACACCTAATAATATACTAACATTATCTATCCCTTCGTTTGTTGCAACAATATCTAATATTTCATCATTATTTAAATCACCGAGAGCTATATCAATAGGATCATCACCAGCAAAATATTGTGCAGCATCACGTAAAGAAATATTTCCCTCCATCCAAGTATTTCCTTTCAATTCACACACACCTTTACCACTAGAATAATTAATATTATCACCATACTTATCTTCAGTGTATAAAGCATCCTCATCAAAAACTAATCCACCATAACTACATAAATAGCTTGAATTATAAAAGACATCACTACTGCCATCATCACCACAGCAAGGACCATTGCTTCCTGAAAGGCTTCCGCTGAAGTAAATACTCCCTTTACTATTACATAAACCAGTGGAAGAATCTAAATCAGAAAAAATACTTCCCTGATAACAATATAGAGAACTGTTCCAGAAATCCTCAACACTACTATCATCACCACAGCAAGGACCATTCCCTCCATTAATCCCATGATTCTTAAAGATTTTAATCAGTGAATTAGTGCCTAAAACAAGGCTTCCTGCCAAAACATCCAAATCACCATCATTATCAAAGTCTCCTGCTTCAATAGAAACTGAATTGAATGAAAAATTATTATATATTGAAATATTGCTCCACTCACCACTAAAAGGAGAACCATCATTCCTGAAAATATCTATTTCACCACTACTAACTAAACTTAAAAAATCTAAAAAACCATCATTATCAACATCACCTAAAGACAAGTCAACAACACTCGAATTCGTCTGACCAACATTATTCTCAAACCAAGAACCTGAGAAAGGAGTGCCGTCATTCCTGAAAACATAAAGATTAGAACCATCATTTGCCACTAAATCAATAAGACCATTACGATTAAAATCACCAACAGAAGTGCTTTCCACATTACGGCCCACACTATTAATACTCCAAGAACCTGAGAAAGGAGTGCCGTCATTACGCAAAACTACAGACTCTCCACCATTATCTCCTAAAAATATATCAACAAAACCATCATTATCAAAATCAGCGACACTATAACCACTATCACATGAAGCAACAGAATTATTACTCCACTCACCACTAAAAGGAGAACCATCATTACGCCAGACTACTAAACCCCCATAATAATCCTTAGTCAATATATCAACAAAACCATCATTATCAAAATCAGCTAGAGCAATATCATAACAATCCGAACCAAGACGTCCTATATTATTACTACTCCACTCACCACTAAAAGGAGAACCATCATTACGCCAAACATTGATTGAACCATTAGTATGCCCACTCACAACATCAACAAAACCATCATTATCAAAATCAGCGACACCAACACTGCGAACATTGGTTCCTGAACTTACTAAACTATTCCTCTCCCATTCACTATCAAAAGGGGTGCCGTCATTCCTGAAAACTTTAATAACATTATCTGATTCGTCTCCAACTACAAAATCTATCCAATCATCATTATCAAAATCAGCAATTTTTATACTATTAATATCATACAGAACAGATCCTACAGTTATATTGCCCAACCAATTATCCATACCCATACTGCCGAACCAGACATAATCATTCAACTCACATACTCCTTTACCGCTCGCGTAACCAACACGATCAGCATACTCGTCCTCAACATAAAGATTGTCTTCATCAAAAATTACTCCACCATAAGAACACATATGACTATTATTGTAGAAAATGTCTGTACTGTTATCATCACCGCAGCAAGGACAAATAGTTAAATCATCAGAAGTAATAGTTCCAGAAAACATGGTGTAAGGATTGTCACAAACACTCTCCTCACAAGCTGCACAATCAATACTGCACGAAGTTTCAGTCTCCCAATCCTGGCACGTGCCGTCACCGCAAC
>CAYWEY010000004.1:0-70121 GCA_964457955.1 Candidatus Woesearchaeota archaeon | reverse complement strand
TGGAAGCACTCCCTTAATAAATTCTAAGACATTAAATTCTTTTGAAAAGTAGTAAAACATAAGCACTGCTGAAGAATACAAACCAACTCCAATAAAAAGGTTTAATAAACTAATATCAACAAAACTTATTGTTAATAAAAAAGCAGGTATAGCGCACAAGATGATTATTTTAAACAATCTTAAAAAATGCAATGGTTTCTTAATAATTGAAAACAAAATTATTATTGACAAAGTTTTAATAAATAAATCAGTTAATACAGCACCTATGCTTCCTAAAAAATATATAAGAATTAAGCTTAATAAAACTTGCAAAATAGTTATTACAATATTATACTTCATTATTTTTTTAGGAGTTTTATTAGCAAAATAATAACTAAAAAGAATATTACTAACTCCTAACTGGAAAACACTTGCTCCAATAATTTTAAACAATACATCCGCTCCTAAATACTTATCACCATAAAATAAAGAAATTAAACTACTGCTTTTAAAAACAAAAATAAAACTAATAGGAATACTAAGAAGGTAAAAAAATAATAATCCCTTCTTAAAAAGATAATCACCCTTTTTCTTCTGAACAAAATAAGGCATTAATAAATTGCCAAAAATAGGTGTTATGAAAGAAAAAACTTTAAAAGGAAAATTAGCAACTGCATAAATACCTACATCAGCAACACCAACAAAAAAACCAATTAAAAAACTGTTAACAACGCCCGCAATATACGTGACTATTGGAATTATTGAAAAAGGTAAAGCAGCTATAATTATTTTTTTATAAAAAGATTTATTTCTAAAAGAAAATTTCCTAAAATATTTCAAACTAAAAAATACGATTATGAGAACCATAATCAACTGCGAAATAACAATTGCAAAAACTGCAAGAAAAGAGTTTAAACCAATTAAATAAAAGAGGATTATGTTAAATACTAATCGAATAATGGCTTCAATAAACTTAATGAAAGTATTCAAATCCAATCTTTTTAAACTTATTAAAATTCTCTTTAACAAAGTTAAAACAGTTCCTATAAAAACTAAAAATCCTCCCAATAATAAAATATTAAATAATCTTGGAGAATCATAAATTATACTTATAGGTTTTGCTAAAACAAGAAGAACTGTCCCAAAAATTATTCCAAAAAAACTATTCAGTAAAACAACACTCTTAATAAAACTCTTTTTCTTCTTCAAAACAGGCAACTTCTTAAAAATTATATCATTCAAACCCATGTCACTGAACTTAATAAAAAAATAGATTATTGTAACAGCAAGTGAAAAAACACCATAATCTTCTAAAGATAATAATCTTGCAACTAATATTGAATTAACAAAAGTAAGGAATCCTGCCATCACACTCAAAAATAAAGCCAAACTTCCTTTTTTCTTTAAACCCATAAAAAATATTAATATCATAAGCGTATTTAAATAATATGAACAAATTATTCATAACTTATTTTGAAAAGCACGAACAATTAGGAGGTGCTGAAATAAGCACTTACTTAATTGCTAAAAAAGAATCTGTTGAAAACAATATTTATTATGCTAATTCACAGTATAAAGGTAAAGAAAAAAAAATAACTTATTTGAAATTCCCAAAACTAAGATATTTTCCTTTCATACATACTTTAGTAACATCTATTTATTTAATATATTATATATTAAGATACAGGATTAAAGAAATACATTCCCATGACAGATTAACTGCTTTGCCTGCAATAATAAGCGGAAAAATTACAAGAACTTCTGTAAAAGTAACTATAAGAGATTTCTGGTTCTGCTGCAATAAATCAACAAAATACCATGATGGATATTACTGTAATGGTTCATTAATTGATGAACTTAAGAATTATTCAATAATCAGGTGGCCATGGGAAATACATAAATATTTTTCAACAATCATCACCAGAAATTTATTAAAAACAGTTAAAGTAATTGCGATAAGCCATTTCATCAAAAAAGAATTAAAAAAATATGGTATAAAATCTGTTGTAAAATATAATCCTGTTAATAATGAACAAACAAAAAAAGCAAAAAAAATAAAAAAATACAAAGATGATGAGATTGTTTTATATGTTGGAAGATTATCTGAAGAAAAAGGAGTTAATATTTTAATAAAAGCTTTCAACAAAATCAATAAAAAAAAAGTTAAACTGTTAATTGTTGGTTCGGGTCCTGAAGAAAAAAAATTAAAAAAAATATCAAAAAACAAAAAAATAATTTTTGTAGGAAGAGTTCCTTCAGAAAAAGTATATGATTATTATAAAACTGCAAAAATAATTGTATACCCGGTAGTATGGGATGAGCCTTTTGGAAGAGTTATTGCTGAAGCAAAATCAATGAATAAGATTATAATCACAACCAAGAGTGGAGGAGTAACAGAACAAATTAAAAATTACAAAAAAGGATACTTCTTCAAGAAAAAAGACTCGCGAGAATTACTTAAATTATTAAAAAAACTTTTATAAATCTATTAATTAATTAATTTTTATGAATAAGAAGGACTTCTTAATAATTATTCTACTATTTTCACTTAGTTGTTTATTCTTCAACAAAGTACTATTAAATCCTGATAAAATGCCTGGTTACGGAGACACTGTTCAATTAAGTTATACTTATTATAATCACACTATTAATAAATTAATTCAGGGAAAAATACCTTTATGGAATCCGTATAATTTTTGTGGAGAAACATTTATAGGAAATATTCAGACATCTATTTTTTATCCTTTAAACCTTATTTTAATCAATATTCTTCCACTTAATTTCTCTTTTGGAATCATTCTAATAATCCATAACTTTCTTGCAGGATTATTCACATACTTATTTGCAAGAGATGAAGGATTAAACAGAGAAAGTTCTTTACTTGCTGGAATAATATTCATGTTCAGTAATTTTTTCATCAACCAAAAAGGGCATGATACGATTTTCTGCGCCATATCTTATTTTCCTTTAATATTTCTTTTTTTTAAAAAATCAGTTTCTAAAAAAAATATTTTTTATGCAATAATAACAGGAATGATTCTTGGAATACAAATACTTATTGGTTCTCCACAAATCAGTGTTTATACTTTTGTAGGCATATCAATTTACTGGTTTTTTAATCTTATTGAAGGAAAAAATTACGAACTAAAATACTTAATTATACTAATTATTCCATTAATTATAGGTGGATTAATTTCATCAGTACAATTAATTCCTTCATTAGAAACAGGCGATTATTCTGTGAGAGGGGGAGGAGTTAGTTTTGAATACTCAAATATTTATTCAATGGAGTACGAAGATTATGTTACAATATTCTTCCCCAAATTTTTTGGAGACAGAGAACATTTCTATTGGTGGAAAGGAGGGAGTTATAATGCTATGTCTCCTTATGTGGGAATAATGACTCTTTTTCTTGCAGCAATATCTGTTTTTTTAACTAAAAGAAATAAAAGCATTAATTTTTTCTTTATTCTAGCAATATTAGGAATAATCCTAACTTTTGGGAATACAATAATAAGTTTCTTATTTTGGAAACTTCCTGTATTCAATGTTTTAAGAGTTAAATCAAGATATTTGTTCCTTTTTAATTTTTCATCAGCAATTCTTGCAGGATGGGGTTTAAACAAGATTAGCAATAAATCCTTCTCTAAAAAAGAGAAGAAAAAATATCATAAATTTTTCAAAATAATATCAATAATAATTATTTTATACATCTCAACCTCTGCATTCATAATAGGATTTAAACTATATAAACAATTATTCTTGCCAAATGTTAATATAGATTTAAATCAGAAACAAAACAATATTCCCTCATTTTCTTACAACAATCAAAAAATCAATATATTGGGAGTAATTAGTTATTCATTAACAGACATTTTCTATTTCTTGGTATTTTATAGCATAAGTGCTTTCATTATAAAATTAAAAATTAATAAAAAAATTAATTATTTCAGTTTAATAGTAATATTATTCATAATATTTAATTTATGGTTCTACAATATTAATTCAGTTAAGGTTAAAGATTATGATGATGTTTTAATGCAGAATAATTATACAAAATTCCTGCAAAAAAATCTTAATCTTTACAGATATCATGAAGTTTATGCTGGAGAATACGATTACAGGAATGATAACATACTATTAAAAAATTATAAAATCCGGGGCTCAAATCCTATAAAAATATCATACTATAATAAATTATTGAATGATATAAATCTTTTATTTAATAACACTGAACATCCTTTAATCAATTTAATTGGAGTTAAGTTCATTGTATCAGATTATGAATTGAATAATAGTGGTTTAAAATTCTTATATTACTCAAATCCTTATTACCTTTACGAAAACAAAGAAGTTTTTCCCCGCTCATTCATAATATCAAATGATTCAGAATGCAATCTAACCATAAAAAATTACAGTTTTGTCGAAAAAGAAGATATAAGTAATTATTGTATTTACAACGAATCAACAATTGATTATTATTCAGAGAATGAAATAATAATTAAAACTAACTCATCCCATAAAGGTTTTTTAATTTTAACAGATGTTTTCTACCCTGGATGGAAAGCATATGTTGATGGTGAAAGAACTAAAATATATCGTGGTTTCAAAGTTTTCAGAAGCATAAGAATAAACGAAGGATATCATAAAATAAGATTCGTATTTGAACCAGAATCTTTCAAAAAAGGTGCATTTTTAAGCCTTACAACCACTTCTTTCTGCTTTTTTATAATATTAATTAAATTATTTAATAGTGAGGAAAACTAAAATTTTATGAAAAATTATTCGATAATAATACCCGCATATAATGAAGAAGAAGGATTGGAAGAAACTGTTAAGAGAACTGTTAAGAACAATCCTGAAAGTGAAATAATTCTTGTTGATGACGGAAGCAATGATAATACATGGAAAATAATGAAAAAAATGTCAAAAAACAAGAAGATAAGAATATACAGTCATAAAAAGAATAAAGGCAAGGCGCATGCATTAAGAACAGGTTACATTAATGCTGGAAAAAATATTATTGCAACAATAGATGCTGACAGAACATACCGTCCTGAAGATATTCCAAAGCTTGTTGAAGAATTCAAAAAAGAAAATTATGACCTGCTTGTCGGAAGCAGGTTCATGGAAGGAATACCTGAAAATGCAAGCATAACCCGGTCAATAGCTAATATGACTGGCTCCGCACTAGCAAGCATAATACTTAGAAGAAAAGTGACTGACTTAACAAGCGGTCTAAGAGTTATGAATAAAAAAGTAGGGAGTATAGAAGTAAAAGCGCATAATCTGGAGTACGAGGCTGAAATAACTTCAAGAGTGATAAGTAAAGGGTTAAAGTATGGTGAATCACCTATAAAAGTTGAGAAAAGAGAAGGAGAATCAAAACTAAACTTTATCAAGAATTGTTACTTATTCATTAAAGCAATAATAATAGGCAAATTTTCTTAAAAAACAAGAATATTAAATATTATTATGAAAAAACTGAATTTTGTATCAAGATTTTATTATCCCGATAGTCCCGGAGGATGCGAGAAAGTATTCTATGAAATATACAGGCAGGCTATTAAAGATTATGATGTTAGAATAATAAGCAGTTATAAGAAAAAGAAAAAAGTATTCCCCAAAAAAAGTTCAGTATGGAAATATTATGAAATACCTAAAATAATGAATTATTTATATAATGGATTAAACATGAGCTTAAGAGCTTTAAAGAATAATCCTGACTTAATACACGCTAATAATATAGAATGCGTGAGATTAAGCAAAAAGCCTTTCGTACTAAGCATTCACCACGTAAGCCACTTCATGGAGAAAGGAATAATGAATAAGTTATGGAGAAGGATGATAAAAATGCAGGCAGGGAAAGCGGATAAAGTAATAACAGTGAGCGAGGAGACAAAAAAAGACTTAAAAAAAATAGGAGTGAGTGATGAAAAAATAATAGTTATTCCTGACGGAATAAACCTCAATACTTTCAGGAAAAAGAAAGTGAAAAAAAATAATAAGTTCACTATAATAATACTTTCAAGAATAAGCCGTGAAAAAGGACAATTATTCGCATTAAATAGTTATAAAAAACTTCCTGAAAGAATAAGAAAAAATACAGAATTGAAAATAGCGGGATACGTTAGTGATGAAGAATACTATGATGAATTAAAAAAAAATGTCTCAAATGATGTGGAAATAATAACGAATATAGAAAAAGAAGAAAGAATAGTTGATATGATAAACAAAGCAGACTTAATGATATACCCTACTTTCATGAAAGAAGGATTCGGACTCGTACTATTGGAAAGTATGGCGTGCGGCACTCCAGTACTCGCTAGTGAACAGGATGTTCTTAAAGAAACAGGAGGAGATGCATGTGTTTACTTCAAACAAGGAGATGGGGAAGAACTTGTTTATAATATTAAGAAGATGTATATGAATAAAGAATTAAGAGAAAGAAAAATAAAGAAAGGACTAAGAAGAGTTAAAAAATACGGGTGGGATAAAATTTATAAAAAATATAAAAAAGTATATGAAGAATTATTATGAAAACAAGCATTATAATACCAAGTTACGGACGTCCGGAAGTATTGAACAAGTGCCTGGAATCATTAAATAATTTGAAGAAAAAAGATTATAATAGTATTAAACCTTTTGAGATTATAGTCATAAATAATAATGAAAAAAAAGAAGATTATGAGAATACAAGCAAAGTATGTAATAAATACAAGAAATTAAATATTAAAGAAATAAAGACAAAAAAAGTATTAGGTTCTGTAAAAGCAAGGAATAAGGGAATAAGAAAATCAAAAGGAGATATAATAGTTTTCTTTGATGACGATGTCATAGTGAAGAAGAAATACTTCACTTACTTAATGAAGCATTATGATAATAAGCGTACAGGAGCAGTCGGCGGAAGCGAGATAAAGAATAAACAATCTTTCCTGCATAAAATATTATTCAAAATAAAGAAGACAGGAGATGTGACATGGAGTGGGGACATAATAAGCAACTTCTCCCCTAATATTAAGAAAAGTATGAAAGTCAAACACTTGCATGGAAGCAACTTCAGTATCAGGAAAAAAATAATAGATAAGATAGGATTAATGGATGAGAAGATGAAAGGACATTACAGAGATGAAACAGAATACGTATACAGAGTTTACAAAGAAGGACATAATATTATGTTCGAGCCGAGAGCCAGAGTAATACACAAACCCTCCAGTAAAGGAGGAAATATTGATCCTTCAAAGAAGAAGGAATGGGCGTACTGGTATTATAGGAATACAAGTTATTTCTTCTTCAAACACATCTATAAAAATCCTTTACAATTAATGATATTCTTACTCAGAGAATTATTTTACGGAATAATGAAGGCAGTAATATACAATAATCAATACTACTTAACTCAGATTAAGAAAATCAGTGAAGGACGCGAATTATATCTTGAAACGAAGACGGATTAATTCATAAAACATTTTGAAAGGAGTCAATAAATTTATTTTTGACTTGCCCATATTTCTTGAAATATATTCTATTTTATACGTAGTTACTTTCAAGCCTTTCCTTAAACACTTGTATAAGAATTCAACATCCCAAACCCATCCCTCAGTATTAATAACAATATCATCTATTTTTTTCTTCTTAAAAACTTTCAGTCCTGACTGGGTTTCGAAAGATATTCCGAAAAGAATAAATACAAAGAGGTGGAAGAATCTTGAAAGAACCTGTCGATAGAAAGGGTCTCTGCGTATCCGAACAGCAGTAACAACATCATAATCATCCAATAATCCAATCATTTCAGAAATATATTCTGGATTATACTCTAAGTCAGCATCAATAACAACAATAATGTTTCCCGAACTCATATTAATCCCTTCATAAACTGCTCCTCCTTTGCCTTTTTTTTTCCGATGCTTTATTTTATGAGGAATACTCAGTGATTCACAGACTTGTTTACTTATCATAAAAGTCTTATTATCAGGACTGTCATCAACAATAATTACTTCAAAATCAGAAAGAATTTTTTTTATCTTATTAAGCAATAATGGAATGCTCTCTTCTTCTTTATACGTTGGTATAATAATACTAATCATAAATCCATCTCAACCCCATAAAAACTGTTAAGCACGAAACCAATAAGTGCGGGAATCCATAAAGAAACCAGGTTGAAAACAAATGTTAAAGCAACAACTTCTTCCATAGTGAAAGTTCTGAAAATAGTGAACAAGGATAACTCGGTTGTTCCAAGCCCACCTATACTTACTGGAAGAAGAGATATTAACAAACTAACAGATAATCCTGCACCAACAAGGAAATAAGAGAGTGTTTTATTAAGAGCAATAATAATAACGTACATCTGTAAAAAACTAAAAAGCCATGCAAATATACTCATTAAAAAAGGAATAATAAGAGAATTAAAAGAATAATATTTTGAAACACTCTTAACAAAACTCTTCGCTTTTTTATAAAAATCCTTAATCTTTGCAGGGAATAAATGAATATACCTGTCAGTTAGCATTAATAATATATAAAAAAAGATAAGGAATGAAAAACAGAGAATGAAAATAAACTGGGGGAAGTTAAAAACAATAGTGTAGAAAAAAAGTCCTGTAATCATTAAACCAAAAAGGTCAAGAAGCCTGTCAAGAAAACAAATAATGAAACCCCTGCCCTTGCTTAAACCAATATCTTTATCAAGATAAAAAACTCTTACAAAATCTCCTGCACGCGCAGGAGTTATGAAACCAAAACCATAACTAATCATCCATACAATAAAAGCACGGAGCGTGCCGTATTTTTTGCCTGCAATATTAAGCAGTAAACGCCACTTTTCAGATTTAATGAAAGCTGAAACAAAACTGAGAAAAAAAGCAAAAATAAGCAATAAAAGATTAATACTTGAAAGAAGGGAAAGAATATGAGAAACGTCAGATGTTATTAAAATGTATAAAAATATTAATACTCCTATGATTGAAAAAATTCTGAAATCAATTTTCATAAGAAATATAAAGATTATACTATTATTTAAACTCTTATGCTAAGCATAATAATCACTGCTTACAAAGAAGCGGAAACAATAAAGAAATGCGTTAAAAGCATAACTAGTCAGGATATTAAAAAAAATTATGAAATAATAGTTATAGCTCCTGACAAAGAAACAAGAAATGCTGCAAAAAAAGCAAGTAAAAAAGTAATAACATTCAAGGATAAAGGAAAAGGAAAACCAGCAGCCCTTAATATTGGATTAAAAAAAAGTAAGGGAGATTTAATAATATTAACTGATGGTGATGTTTATTTAGGAAAGAATAGTATTGATAACTTGTTAAAACATTTGGAGAAAAAACAAGTAGGTGCAGTTAGTGGCAGAGTAATAAGCACGAATAAGAAAAAAAATATGATGGATTACTGGAGCCACTTATTAACAAGTGCTGCTCATAAGGAAAGACTGAGGAGAGATAAGAATAATGATTTCCTAATCTGCACAGGATACTTGTATGGTTTTAAAAAATTATTTAAAAAAATACCTGAGGATTTATTAAGTGAGGATGCTTATATCAGCCACAAAATATGGAAAATGGGTTATGATATAAATTACGAGCCTAAAGCAAAAGTATATGTTAAGTATCCAACAAACTTTAATGACTGGATTAAGCAGAAAAGAAGAAGCGCGGGAGGATACCACCAGTTAAAAAAATATTTTCCAAAAAATCCGAGAATGAGAACAGTATGGACTGAAATCCTGAGAGGCCCTAAAAGAGTGCTAAGTTATGCAAAAACTATAAGACAATTAGTGTGGAGTCTAGTATTGTTTCCTGCAAGACTATATTTATGGATACTCACATATTATGACAAATTTTCAGGCAAGAAATTCGGGGAAATATGGAAAAGAGTGGAGAGCACTAAACAAAATTAGAATACGAAAAGAATCCATGGAATAATGCTGACAACTACTTGTGCGAGTACGAGTTTTATCACAACTTCTTTTTCAGTGCTTCCATCCTCACTCATAGCTAAGTGAGTTAGGCTGTAAACTTTATCATATTTTGGTTTCAACAACCCTTTCTTACCCAGCTCACCCAGACTGGTTGCGAACTTACCCATTTCAAAATATGATTTGAATTTAAGAATTCCTTCAAAAATGAATAATACCATTGTGAAAAGAGCGAATTTCTCAATATTACCTATGATTGTTCCTACAGCAACAACGCCACCCAATAAATAAGTAAGGCTGTCTCCGCTTAATATTTTTGCAGGAACCATGTTGAACATGAAGAAAGCTGCAAGACAAACACTTGATGTAAGGAAAAGTATTGCTGAAATGGACTCATTAATATATAATGAATACATTCCGAGGCTGAAAGTATAGATAATGCCCATGCCCGCCTCGATCCCATTGAATCCTCCGAGAAGATTAACCATATTCGCTGCTCCCACAATAGCTGCCGGGACAATAAATAGAGGATATAATATTCCGAAATTAACCGGTCCCAGAAAAGGAATACTCATAGTTGTTGTTCCTGCACTAATCGCCATTAAAGGAATAGCAGCAGGCAGTGTAAGAAGAGGCTTCTGCCACTGTTTTAAACCTTTCTTATACTTAAATCCTTCATGCTCCTCAAGCTTACAGTTCAAATCATCTAAAAAACCAGTGAAGGTAATGATTAGAATACTTGTTAATGCAGCAAACAAGTCTGTAAGTTCAGCAGTTCGGTTATAAACAAAAGTATTAATACCAATATAAACAAACAATCCTGCGAGTAATCCTGTAACAACGCATAATCCTCCGCTGATAGGAATTAAAGGCTTTTTAGACTTATGCACATCAGTACTTAAAACACCTATATTTTTTAAAAAACTAATAAATGTGGGAGTAATAAAATAAGTTGTGAAAAAACCAGCAAATAAAGTTATTAAAGAAACCAGCAAAACCTTATCACCAGTACACCAGTCCTTCTTCCTTCCAATAACTTGGAAGAGGCTCATCAAGAATGTATTCATTCATTTCAGAATAATTAATCCTGTAAATCTTTAAATCAGTAATTGATTGACTATACATGCCCCTGAGATTAAGAGGACGCGGATTATCATAAGCAAGCTCGAAACCAGGAACATCATCTTTCACAAGATATAATTGAGTGAACAAGTTATTGCTCGCATTCTTAGGAATATGAACAATGCCATCAGGCATGCTTATAGCACACGCAGGTATACCATCATTACGGATGAATTTGCATCCCTCTTCATGAACACACCTGCAGTTGTAAGGAAGCACAACATAATTATTAGGATTATAGACAGGATTATAAACTGCTGCATACATTTGTGCAGAAGCCGCACCTGAATCCGAATTATAAGGAACCAGTATATTAATAATATAAGTCTTATCGGGTGAGAATATGAAATCATCATAAAAGAATTCTTCATGCATCCTTATCCCACCACTTAAGGGTCTGTAAACCGCTATTTCTGGAAAAATAGTAGTATTACCTATTTTTTCATTATTATCTATTTTTTGTTCAAAAGCAGCAGCGCTGTAATAAGTTGGTCTCTTACCTATTCTTCCCATCTGAACGTATTTGAAAACATCATCATCAATGACTAAGAAATAATCTGGCTTTTCAAAATTCTCTGCCAGCACAGTCGCTGGTTCAGTCATATTATAAGTATCATTAACAGGGTTATAAACTCTGGATGCGAAAATATACCTGCCTGTAAGATGATTCCATCCCACATAATAATTACCTCCGTCAAGAATTGTTGTACGCCTGCCCATAGTCTGAACCCAGTAACCATAATCCCACCAATGTATGAAAACACTGTCTTCAGGAGTATTATTCTGAACCCATGTCATTGATTCATCCCATTCTGGTGTAAAACTAGAATAAAAATTAGCATTAGCAGATGCTGAACCTATAAAATTAAATATTATTATAATTCCTGCCATCACGTACACAATGCTTGCAAGAGATTTTGAATCCAAAAACTTTGAAAGCCATTCGTATGATTTTGTGAAAAAAAAAGCAGAAAGTATCATTGCAGGAGGAATAACAGTGAATATTATTCTAACTCCTCCCCTTGCTGCAATAACTGTGATAAGAAACCATATGAAAACGAACAAGTAATCAATATTAATATTCTTAAGTTTGGATAATTGCTTATTATGAACAAAATAAAAAAAAGCCAAATACCCTAAAAAAGCAAACAATATATAATGATGAAGTTCAAGTCCTAAAAAACTAAAACTGAACAGACTATTAATAAACTGGGCTACAGGAGTATTCTCTGAAGAGTATCTTGAGAAGATGAATAATAATATTGTAAGAGAATAAGTTATTGTAAGAACCCATCTTGATTTCTTAAAATGCTTAAGCATGTGATAAAACAATAACAAACTGCCGAAAAGCATAGTGAAGAAAGCATAATTAAGAGGACTCCACCAGTCAACGTGCTGGATTGGGTCAATAAAATAAGGAGGCTGGTTCTCGCTTACACTCATAGAGAAAGGATTTGAACCCATAGGATGGTTTAATTTATCAAAAACGAAATTCATCATGGTATTATAATATGAAGGGCCGGGAAATATTAAAGTAATTATTAACAAAAATCCGATTCCTAAAATTATTGAATAAAAATTTTCTGAAAGAAACTTCGGCTTATAATCCTTGAAAATATTCTTCATCCTCGGATAAACTTCAAACTTGAATAAGTTAAGGAATAAAACAAGAGGATACCATAAAAAAGCATAATATTTGAAAATATTAAGTCCTGAACCAAATCTGCCTGTAATAAATGTAACAGTAAAAATTGATAAACAACTTAAAAAAATAATAATACTGTCCTCTCTGGAAGTCTTATTCAAAAGAATTGAAGCAAGTATTAAGAATCCTATGCTGATAAGATTAAAACTTGTTCCACCCCAAGATAATACTGTTCCTATTAAGAAAATATTCGCCAGCACACCATATATTATTTTCTTCTTCAAATTCTTATTTCTCAAACTTCTTAAGTAAAAGAAAACAAAAGGGAATATGAAAAATATTGCGACAGGCTCTTTTTCAGCAAAACCCGCACTGGTACGGAACAAGAATCCCTGAATAGTTGCCAAGAGCATTGTAGCAATAAAAGCTGTTGAATTATTAAACAAGTCCTTAACAAGCAGATAAAAAAATATTATACCAATACAAGTAACAATAGGAGGATAAATGATTGCAGCATAATTAACTGTAACACTTGAATTAAAAAAATGAAGAATCCTGTATATGAACACTATGAAATGGGTGGGAAGTAAGAGCTCTCTTGATGTATCAAAAAATATAGGATAATGCCTCATATTATCAATCGCAGGAAGGAATCCTTTCTCAACAATTGTTCTCGCATAACGCAGAAAAATGTAAGGGTCAAGAGCTAATAAGTACTTATTTTTCAAGTTGATTATATTCTGAGTCCTAACATACCAGCAGGTTATAACACTTATTATTATTCCAGCAATAGTCAAAGGATTACTGTATTTAGATAAAGCATCCAAGACTTCATCAAAATTAAATTCGATTACTTCTTCATCAATATCCTCATTCAATATTTTTACACACCTGTTTCCAAAAAAGCGGCAAAAACCAATAATAAAACCGCTGTTGCTAATAAGATTATGGTATTTTTGAGAACTTTAAAAAACTTACTAGTATTCTTATAATCTTCTGTAATGAAAACAAAACTAATAATACTCCCTGCAAAACAAGCTATGAAGTAAGCCAAGATTTCAAAAACTCCATGCACCATATAACTCCCGAGACTTACAGGAAGATGCTGAAAATAAATCGCGAGATTCATTAAATGAGTTGATGAAGCAACCTTCTCCAATTCTTTTCTGATAAAACTACCCACTGCTGCTCCAAGAACACTGGCATTCCATGACAGAATAAATATTGCTCCAGTTCCATAAACAAAACTGAAAAAAAAGCAGAAGAATAATACTCTGAGATTGTTTCTGAGAATAATATTGAACAATGCATCACTAAAAAAACCTCCTGTAATGTTTGAAATATTCACAAGCGTTAATAACTGGTCGTTAAAAACACTATCCATCGCCCAATCCGGAAGAAAACTAAACCATAAAGAATAACTTATTGTAAAACCCATGAATAAGAAGAAGAAAACACCAAGCACGTGAATATGTTCTCTTGCAAGAAAAAAAGTGTCTTCTAAAAAACGTATTTCAAACTTCTCCTCTGAACGAAGAAGAGAGAAGAATAAAGGAATGCACCCTATTGTAGTTAAGAAAACACTTGTTATGCTCGCGTTTGAGGGAAAAATAATTAATGAAAATATTATTCCAAGACTTGAATAAATCATGCCTAAAAAGAATAAGAAATAAGGATTTCTACGAGCATATTTTGGGGAGACAATACTTTCAACAACCAATAATTATCACTTCGTGTATATTTTACGGGATTTTCCTCTGAAACCAGAACTGGTTTCTTCAGTTCTTATTAAATCCAATGTTTCAAGATGATTTAAATATTTCCTGAAAGTCCTGATACTAACATCCTTAACTTTTTCTTTAAAAATTTCATAAAGTTCTCCCGTAATACTCCCTAAATTATTCTTAATAATATCGAGTAATTCTTTTTCATAATCTTTCAAAACACTTAATTTATTCTTGTTCTTGAAACCTTGCAATGAATTAATCGCTTCATCAACAAAATCAGGAATTATTCTTTTTGAAGAATTCTTCTCAGCAATTCTTCCTGACTTCAATAACAAACTGATGCCTGCACGAACATCATCTGATTTATAAGAATAGTTGACAATTTTCTTAAAAGATTCTTCTTTAACAACATTAGGATAAAAAGCATATTTTTTCCTCTGCTTCAGAATATTGTTAAAGGAATTATAATCATATTTCTCAAAACTCAGGTTTTCAAGATTAAGACGTGATAATAATCTTGAATCCATTCTTGCAAGGAAATCACTGTAATTTGATATCATCATAATACTTACTTTTTTACCAAATCCTTCAACAAGAGGATAAATAAAATCAAGACTTTTTGACTTATCAACTTCATCAAAGCAGATAACAACACCTTTCTTATTCTCCGTCTTTTTAGTAATTCCTTTAATAATCTCTTCCGTGCTCACTCCCTTGCTAGGGTATGGAACACCAAAGAATTTACTTAATTCAACAAAAACACTATGGTATGTCTGGCATTTCCAGCAGTTAATATAGCAGGGAACTATTTCATTACTTGTACTTCTTAAATCATCAAATACATGCCTAACAACGAGCGTCTTGCCTATTCCAGGAATACCATGAATGAACAAATTTACTGGAAGACGGTTAAAAAATAATGGTTTAACACTACTCACAATAGTATTAATCTCTTCATCCCTGAAATTAATAGTTTCAGGAATATAATCATAATCAAGAATTGTTTCATCTCTGAAAATAGTCTGATCACTTGCAAGAAAATCATCAAACAAACTCATAATAATAAAGGAATTTTTAAGATTTTAAAAAACTTCCCATTAAAAATTTGTTGTAGAAAATCTTAAATATTAATACAGCTAATTAAAATGATTATTCTAAAAAAAGTTTATGGAGGTATAATTAACTATGAAATTTTACGAATTCGAAGACGATGAAGACTATGATGACGAAGACGATGATGAAGATGATGATTTAGAAGATTATTAAAAAAAAAATTAGATTTTTAAATAATCATATTTTATTTTTTATTTATGAAAGAATACTATGAAATGAACGCTCGACCGTTAATTAATAAAATCAAAAACAAAGAATTAAAAGATAAGGAATTAAAAAAACTGCTTGAATATGAAAAAAAGAACAAAAACAGAAAAACAGTAATTAAAGCAATAAAAGAAGAAATATCTGGACTTGAAAAATATTACAGAATGAATGCACGCCCATTAATTAAAGAGGTTAATAAAGGAGAATTAAGTAAGAAAGAATTGAAGAAATTATTAGAACACGAGAAAAAGAATAAGAATCGTAAGACAGTTATTGAAGCAATAAAAGAAGAAATGACTTAAAAAAAAGAAGAGATTAAGAGTTTAAGTATTAAGATGTTGAAGCCTGAACCATTAAAAGAAAAGGCTAGAAAAATAAAGAAAGAAAACAAATTATTTCTGGGAATTTCAAAACCAATAAGTGAACAGACAGGTATTGATATAATGGTGGTGAGACTATTCTTAATGCTTCTAATATTGTCAGTTGTTGGAATACCAATCTTCATATTATTAATGGTTTTGTTCAGTCCAAAAAAGAAGAAAAAGAAAGGTTTTTTCTAAGTTTTGAAACCATACTCTCCTCTGAGAGGCACGAATGCGAAAGAACCTAAATCTTTCTTATCAATTCCTTTTTTTGTTTTTTTTGCTTTTATCATTTTCTGAGTGTACAAACTTCCTACAGGTATGACTATTATACCCTTCATTCTTAACTGCTCAAACAATGGAGGAGGAATACTTGGAGCCGCACAAGTCACGATTATTCTGTCATAAGGCGCTTCTTTTTCATAACCCTTGCTCCCGTCACCCTTAACTACTTTAACATTCGAGCAATCCTTAAGATTTTTTTTAGCAAAAGAATATAATGATTCTAAAAACTCAACAGTAATTATTCTCCCCTCACTCCCTATTATTCTTGAAATAAGTGCTGCCTGATAACCACTTCCAGCACCTACTTCCAGTACTTTCATACCTTCCTTTAGTTCAAGAGCCTGAGTCATAATCATAACTGTAGTGGGTTGGCTTATTGTCTGGCCACCACCTATATGTAATGGGTGGTCGGCGTAAGCAGCATCACCATCTTTTTCAAGAACAAAATCTTCTCTAGGAACTTCCTTAAAAGCTTTCAAAACTTTTTCATCAGTGATTATTCCACTCTTCCTCCAGTAGTCAAGCAATGATTCCTTACTCATAATAATTTATAACTTCTCATATATTTTAAACTTATTCGGATGATAATACTCTCCTATTCTTTTAGTAATCCAGAAAAGCTCTTTCATATTCTTAATCTCTTCAGGAGTAATTTCTTTAAAACTAAGATTTTCGGGTATTATTCTGTCAGAAACAATAATTCCTTCCTGCACCAATGCATGACTAATATTATTCCATAAACAATTTATTAAATCATCTGAAAATTGTCCAACAGTCTTGACAAGCGCAAGATTTTGCGAGGATTCCCTGAAAGCATAATCTTCTGAGAATAAGTCATGATTAACTAGAACAATATTTTCGTATTCAGAAGAAGTGGATTCGTAAAGTCCTAAAAACTTGTTAACTCCCTTAATCCTTCTCCATTCATAATCACTTCCTCCGCACCAGTATGTTCCGTCAAGAACAACACAAGGTCTTAAGACTTTTAGAGCATTATTAACCAGTTCAATCATTAATTCAGTGTTTTCTTTCTCAATACTGACAACTTCTTCATATAACTCACTGCTCAACTTAATTACATGATTGTAGTAAAAAATAGTATCATTATCAAAATAGGATAATTTGATTTTGTCAGAAAGATAATCATAACCTGATAATGAAGAGAAAACCTGCCTGCAATAATTTTTCAAACTCTTCTCTAATTCTTCTCTTTTCTCCACCAGTCTTTCGTGAACTTCCGGCTCTTCATACACAAACATAATATTATCATTGCTGTCAGTTGTTAACTCACACTCCAAACTCTCTATTTCTTCATCAATATTTTCCAGCCCCCACAGAATACTTGTTCTCATCAATTATTTCAGGAATTATTCTGTAAATATTGAATAATTTTTCACTATTTAATTCAATATTTTTAACAATTTTTTCAAGCATAACAACATGGATTATAAAAAAATGTTTTTTATAAATTTTTAGATAAATTTTTAATAAAAAATATTATTCTTTAATAATTATGAAAGAAGTTATTTATATAGTAGGGCACAAACATCCTGATATGGACAGTATTGCGAGTGCAATAGCTCTCGCTAATTTTAAGAAACTTAAAGGACATAAACACTTCATTCCTGCGCGTGCAGGAAGAATTGATGAAGAAACAAAATTTGTTCTGGAAAGATTTGAGACACCAAGTCCTGAAGAGTTGAAGAGTGCTAAAGGAAAAAGAATAGTGCTTGTTGATCACGGCGAGAAGAAGCAGATGGTCAGCGGAGGAGATGATGCGGAAGTGATAGAGATAATAGACCACCATAAAATAGGTAATATATGCACAAGTAAGCCAATAAGGTATCATGCTGAACCAGTAGGGAGTTCAAGCACTATAGTGGCTAATTATTATTTTGACCACGGGCTTGAAATGCCTGAGAATATTGCAGGAATATTATTAAGCGCAATAATAAGTGATACGGATATGTTCAAATCACCAGTAACAACAGAACTTGATAAGAAAACAGCAAAAAAACTGGCAGAAATAGCGGATGTTGATATTGAAGAACATGCTGAAGCAATGTTTAAAGCAAAAACTAAGATAGATGAGAAAACAATCAAAGAATTAATAAGAGGAGATTTTAAGGAATATTCTCTTCCTGGAGATATTAAACTCGCGGTTAATCAGATAAAACTGATGGGTGTGGAAAAGTTTCTGAAAGAGAAGAAAAATGAATTAATAAAAGAGATGAAGAAGACTGCAGAAAAAGAAGGTTATGACATATTCATTAATATGGTGACTGACTTGATTAAGGAAGGAAGTGAATTAATAGTTGTTGGTCCGGAGAAAAAATTATTCGAAGAAGCTTTCAATGTAGAACTAGAGAATAATAGTATTTATATTAAAGGAATAATGAGCAGGAAGACTCAAGTAATCCCTAATTTTGCAAAATGAATATTAAACTATTCGGTGAAGATAAAAAAATTCATTCAAATAGTGTTAAGAACTTGCTGAATGAATTAGGTGTTAACAAAGAAACAGTTCTTGTGGTTAAGAATGGGGAGATAGTTCTGGAGGATGAAGAATTCAATCAGAATGATGATGTAAGAGTGATAAAAGTAATTAGTGGCGGATAAAAAAAAAATAAAATAAAAAAAATTTTTTTAGCAGGTTCCCTGCGGCTGTTCTGTATTCGTATTTATTGATGAAATATCACTGCATGCGCTTAAGTCAGGATGCAAAGTACATATTGCTATTTCCGGACTTGCTCTGCTCATGGTTGTATTGTCGTAAAAGAATGTTGGACTGCTTCCAATCATCAGTTCTTCTGCAAGTTTAATATCTTCTTCATAAAGTTCTAATCCTTCACTGCCATTCACGCAATTACTCATAACACTCATACTTAATCCTGTGTCACTTACTGCCTGCTCCCAGTCATATTCATTATTAATATAACTCAATGCATAATCCAGTGCTTTATCAGGATAATATTCTATAGCACATAATTCTGCAATATCCCCTATTAGTTCTGGTTCTCCGTGCAGACTGCAATATTTCTTTCCATTTTCTTTCTCAACACACATATTATACATTTCATAATATTGCTTCTGCTCACTGCTCATAGTATTCCATTCTATTTCAGTAAAAACGTTTCCTATGAAATGCATCTCGAAATCTATGCTGTCTCCGAAAGCTTCCATTACAGGCACCATATTCTCCTGAGCAATAGTCCCGTAAGGGCACTGACTCATCACGAATAAACTCACTGTTGGCTTACTTGTAGGTTGTCTGTCCAATAATTTTGTTCCCTGCATATTAATCTTCCAGTACTCTCCGTCCTGAACTATCCAGCCATTCTGGCTATAACTTGTGAAGTTGGATGCTTCTTCAACACTGTCGTCAAAAAAAGCTACAGGAACACTATTTATGTCAAGATTTTCTTTCAATTCCTGCCCTCTGCTTGAACTAATATCAACATAATCAACAGTTAAGTTAGGAAAATCCATCCCAACTCTCTGAGAAACCCAGCTCGCATCGCATAAAGCACAGTCGTCATCATTCAATATTGTAAGTGTCACTAAAGGACTGCTTGTTACTGCACCTGTTGTTGGACTTCCACTCTGAGGTATTGTTGCTCCCGAACCACCAGACAACATGAAGAAAATGCTGGTTATTATGACTCCTGCAACAAAAGCAACAGGAATCTTCCAGTCAATAGGAATTGCTTCCTCCAGTTCATCAACTTCTTCCGGCAGTTTATTCTCCATTACTTCAACCACTGTTTTTCTGTCTTTATTCTTTTTCTCGTGTTCTAATAATTCTCTTAATTCTTCATCACTGAATTTGTCATTATTAACAGCCTTAATTAAAGGCCTTGCATTCATATTGTAATATTTCTTTAATTTCTTACTCATAAGTAAATTAATTAAGAAAAAAGATATTTTAAAAGTTTTTGGTAAATAAACTAATAATACTTTTCAGGATACTGTTCTTCTTTGACAAAAGGGATGATGACAACTTATCGCCAAAACTCGTGTCTTTAACAATTATTCCAATAAGGACGTCTTCTTCGCGCATAATATCTTTAAGATAAAAATCGTGCGATGACTTGCTTGACAAGAAATCAATAACTTTTTTTTTATGAAGAAACAATACTCTTCCTTCACTATATTTTTCTGAATACACAGCATCAATAAAAACAACTCCTTCATCAGGGAGTTTGATGCTGCTCACGCTCGTGCCTGCTTCAACAAAATCATGACTCGAGAGTTTCTCTTCTAATTCAGGAAGTAAGTGAACAGCAACTCCATCATCACTGTGCAGGATATTGCCGAGGCAGAAAACCTTCATAACAAATAATTTTTAAAATCTGTTGATTAATAAATATTTCAGCAGAAAGACAGTTCAACAACTTAAAAAAAAATAAATTATTACTCATTAGTAGTAATGTTTATAAGTCTGAATTTTTGATACTTAATCTTATGTTTGATTCCCTTGTTAAAAGATTGAAAACAGAAAACAGTCCAAGAAGAGTATACAATGAGATGAAAGACTATGCAGAAAGTATAAATTATGATTTAAATGATGTTAAAAAATACTTCAATAATCATAAGATTTTTGAAAAAAAATCAGGATTAGTTTTAATGGCGTTAATAAATAATAAATTATGTAGTGACGAATATGTTGAAATCGATTTAACAAATAATGAACCTATCGATTATGTTGGTTATGAATTAAAGGGGAAGATGAAAGTAGTTGGTGATGTTGGTGATTATGCAGGATTATTCATGAATGATTCTGAACTTAAAATAGAAGGAAACGCTGGAAACAAGATTGGGTGGAGAATAAAAAAAAGCAACATCAAAGTTAATGGTTCTGTTAAAGATTATGCAGGAGCTTATTTAACAAAAAAATCTTCAATACTAATTCAGGGAGATGCTGGCAATTACTTGGGTGCATGGATGAATGGCGGGAAAATAATAGTTAATGGGAAAGCAGGTAATTACGCAGGAGATGGTATGAAAGGAGGAGAGATTTATGTTAAAAAAAGTGTTAAAAACAACTTATGCACTGCAATGAAAGGAGGTTTTTTTAAAACCAAATCCCATGGAAAAGATGCAGGAAGATTCAAAGAAGAAGGAATTATTGAAACAGATGAATAAACAAAATAATTTTAATTCATTAAAAAAATATTAATATTATGGTAATTTCGCCGGAAATAACTAAGAAAGAAAAAATTCCTGAAATTGATATTTGGAAAGATAAAAGAAAAATTACGGGAACAGTAAACCTTCCGAAAATATTTATTCAAAACAATTTTCCTAAACATATTCTTAATAATTGCCTTTTTTGTTTAAGCATTGAAGACCCTGTTTTAGACAAGTTCAAAAAAATAATCCCTGATATAAATATTGAATGGGAAGAAAAAAAATACTTACGAACAGTTGTTAAGAAATCAGGTGAAATAGGGCACGCTAATCTTGAATTAAAAAAAGATCCTTATGACAAAAAAACAAAATGGTACTTGGCAATGGTTTATGTTCATTATTCCAGTGTGTTTAGACTAGTGTCATATCTTTATCTAATAAACCAGCACTTATTGTATAATTTCCCTGTTAAAAAAAAGCAAGCACCTTACACAGATACATTCACATCTATCGATTTGCGTATTGAAAGAAAAAAACCGGAAGAAAAAGTAAAAGAATGGGAATTAGGCAATATTAAACAAATCAGGAAGGATATGAAAAAATTAAAGACTTCAAAAGGAGAATTAGTTAAAGCTCTTGCAATAGGTGGAAGGGCAAGCCAGATGCCTTCCTTGAATTTCGGGTTTAAATTCAAAACTCCTTTAAGTTATTTTGATACAAAAAAAGATATTATTAAAACTCTCGAGTACTGGAGCACTGATGAAGGAACAGTTAAAAAAATATACAATACTTCAATAAATTATCAAAAAAAATTTTTAAAACTTGTTAAAAAATTTTATAAAAAATACATAGTTTTTCTAACAGAATATTATATTAATTTCATAAAAGAAAAAGAAAAAAAAGAATTCAATCAACATTATGAAAAAAATTTTTTTAAGAAATATAAAAAAATAAGATTGAAACTATTAAATGATTATATTAAGTTATACAAAGACTCTGCAAAAGATACTCAGTTAATTCGTATGGAACATAAAGCAAAACTAAATGAAAGATTAAATAATGAAACAGAAAAAGCTTTAGAAAGTTTGGAAAAAGGAAAAGAATTTATTGAAAAAATATCAAGTTACTTAAAAAACCCTAAAAAAGATGAATCAACAAAGAAAGAACTAATAAAAAAAAGCGAAAAATTCCTTCGGGGCGAAATAAAAACAAGAATCATAAATCATCTAAAAAGTGATGAAGTTTCTGAAGAAACAGAAAAAATGATTAAAAATTATTTCAGGGAGAAATTAAGCATAATAAATATTTTAAGAGAAATGAAAATATTAGTAAGGGATTATCATCCTGAAAAAACAAAACCTTTGATGCCTTCCATGAAAAGAATTAAGAAAGTATTAACTGATAAAAAAACAAGACCTGGAATAATAAAGCACAACTATGAAAGCATTTATGTATTAGACACAGGTTTTGAAGATAATGAAATTAAAGAAATTATTATTACAATTGGTGGATTAATAGCAAAATATGATAAAGCAATATCCGAAGAGCATCCAACAATAATAAAAGAGACTCTTCAAAATATTAAGTATAAATGCACTGATATTTCCGGATTCTATTTTAAAATAAACCCTGTAAGCATAGAAAATAAAGTTATTGATAAAATAAAAGAAACTATTAAAAAACTGGGAAAAAGTTAAAACAAAATTTTTGGCAGAACATTATTTTATTCTGAATAAGGAGACATCTTTTGTTAATTTATTAACATAAACTGTTTTGAACAAATTTATGTTATCCATATTAGTAATATACATTGTTTTATTTATTTCATTAATATTATTTAATAAATCAGGATTATTATAACTAAATATTATGTTATCACTTCCAAGAACATAAGAAGCATATAATCCGAATTCAGAATCTTCCCTGAAAGGAAGAACAATCACTGAATCATCAACAATAAATCTTTCTGAATTATCAACAATAAGAAAATTTTGGTTAGGTGAAAAATTTGTAAGAAAGTACAACCCCATAAAACCAATTATTGGAAGAGAACATAAAACAATTATTGAATATTTCTTAAGAAAACCTTTACTATACTTAAGAGAATAAGAAAGAATTAAAACAATAGGAGTCATTAAGAAAAGCCAGCGTTCAGAAGTTTGAGACCCCAAAAATAAGGAATTAACGGAATAAGTGAGTAAGAATAAAACCAGAAGCAAAACAATTTTCTTGTTCCTTAAGTAAAAAACATTAAGTCCAAAAATTGAAATAATAAGCAGATTCAGAAAAGGAGTTATGCTTAGAAAAAAAGGAAAAGAATATAATAAGAATTGGTATCTCTGAAAAAACAAAGAAGTTATTCCATAATTCACTAGTTTTAATTGATTAAGAATATTTCTTTCTTCCCGTGCAAAAAACCAATTCTCCGACTCATGATATTTTGAAGTAAAATAACCTGTGAAGTCCGAAAAACTATTCCAATTATAATAAAAAGCATTTATTAACATGATTGGGCCGATAATGATTAAAGAACCTAATATTATTTTAGAAATGATTGTTAAAAAATTCTTGAAATTTTTCTGCAATAAAAACAAAGAAAAAAATACATAAATATATAATAAAATTGAATTAAGATGAACAGATACGCTTATTCCAAGGAATAATCCTGTCACAAAATGCTTGTATTTTTCAAAAATTTTTATGATTCCTAAAGAATTAAAGAAAAATAACAAGAAAAAAAGATTGAACAAGTGATTTAATATATTGTCCTCATACCTTAATGAAAGAAAAACATATCCAAAAGAAAACATTCCGCAAGCACCCAGTATAGCATAATTTAAGTTGTTTGTAAGTTTGTGTATAAAAAAAATTGTCAGTAAAAAGACGGAAATGTTTGAAACCATTATTATGAGTTTAAAAGATAATAAAGAATCTCCTGTTAAGAAATTAGTTATAAAAATTAATGGCTTTATAATCATATGATATTTTTCAAAACTTCCTAAAACTTTAAATGAAGATTTTTCAACATCTATGCACGCTGCAAGACTATCCCAGTCATAAAAATAATGCATATTATTTATGAACAGTATATAAATAAGAAATAAAGGAATTAAAAAAAACCTTATTTTATTGAATCCTCTTTTAATTCTGGAAATATTTATTCTCATTAAAGAATAATGAATTAAAAGATTAAATAAAAAAATTTTGGAGAAATACTTAAAACTATAAAAAAAGAGTATTATTTTCATGAAATGCAGTAAATGCAGTAATAAGGGAATATATCATAAACAAGAAGTTGTTTTATGCAAAGAACATTTTCAGAAAATGTTTGAAGAAGAGTTCAGAAAAAACCTTCCCTTGCTTAAAGATTATGACAATATAGGAGTTGGTGTTAGCGGGGGGAAAGACAGTCTTACTTTATTATACTTATGTAAAAAAATTTTGCCTGAAAAAAAAATAGTAGGAATATGTATTGATGAAGGAATAAGTAATTATCGTGAACAAACTCTTGAAAGATTAAGAAAATACTGTGAAGAATGGAATATTGAATATTACGTTTTCAGTTTCAGAGAAGAATTCGGAGAAACGCTTGACAACATGACTGATAAGATAAAGAATACTGGCAATCCTTGCAGTTATTGCGGAATACTCAGAAGACACTTGCTTAATATAAAAAGTAAAGATTTAGGTGTTGAATGCATTCTCACTGGACATAATTTGGATGATGAAGCACAGTCAGTTATGATGAACTTCTTCACAAACGATTATAACAGGATGATAAGATTAGGTGTAAAGAGCGGGGTGCAGGAGACAGAGCACTTCATCCCGAGAATCAAGCCTTTCAGGAATTTGAGCGAGAAAGAAGTGATGACTTACTTCATCAGCAAAAGATTCAGAACACCTATGAAGGACTGTCCTTACGCAAGAGTTAGTTTCAGGGCAAGAGTAAGAAATGAGTTAAACAAGATAGAGAAAGATAATCCTGTGAAGAAAAAAATTATTAATGGTTTTGACAAATTAATAAAACCTTTAAAGGATGAACACGAGTGCATAGAATTAAAAAAATGCGAGTGCGGTAATATAAAGCATGAAGATTGTAGTGTGTGCAGGATTAAAAAAATTATTCAGCATTCATAAGCCTCGCAGTATTTTTGGGCAAAACTGCATTCAGGAACTATTTCTAAACTATTCTTCTTAGCATAATTCACAACTTCCTCCATCATCTTAGTCGCTATACCCTGCCCGCGGTAATCTTCAGGAACAAAAACAGAAAGAACAACTAATTTATTATTCTTTTTTTCACAAATTATTTCTGCAACTAAGTCCTCACCCAGTTCAATATAAAAATTATTATCCTCTCTCACCACATCCATAAGTAAATAATTTAATAAAATATTGAAATATAATATTTACTCTAATGAATAAAAAAGACTGGATTAAAGCAGGAAGAATAACAGGAAGAGTCAGGGAGTACGCAAAGAAGAAATTAAGAGAAGGAGTCAGAATTCTTGATTATGCTGAAGAAATAGAAAAAAGAATAAAAGATGAAGGAGCAGGAATGGCTTTCCCACCAAATATTAGTATCAATGAATACGCTGCGCATGACACAGCAAGTTATGAGGATGCAAGAGTTTTCAGGAAAGGAATGGTTGTAAAAGTTGATTTAGGAGCAGAAATTAATGGAGCAATAGGAGATTCTGCATTCACAAAAGAAATAAAAACGAATAAATACAAAAAACTGATAAAATGCAGCAAAGAAGCACTAAATAATAGTATTGGAATAATAAAGCCGGGAGTTAAAATAAGAGAAATAGGCAGGATAATAAGTGAAACGATTAAGAGTTATGATTATCATCCTATTATTAATTTAGGAGGGCATGGGTTAGAAAAGTACACTCAGCACTCAGGACTGTTCATCCCCAATTATGACAATGGAAATAACAGAGAATTAGAGAAAGGACAAGTCATTGCTATAGAACCTTTCGCTACAACAGGTAAGGGAAGAGTAATAAACAGCAATAAGGTGAAGATATATAATTTAGTTAAGTCAAGACCTGTTCGTTCAGGAAATGCGAGAAAAATACTCAAGCATATAGTTAATAATTATAAAACACTGCCTTTCACAAAAAGATGGCTTCATAAAGAATTCAGTAAATCGGAAATAATCTTCGGACTAAGAGAACTTGTCAAAAAGAAAATAATCCATGAGTACTCCTTGCTCAAGGAAGAGAGTGATGGAATAGTAAGTCAGTTTGAGCATACAATAATAATTGAAGACGAGCCGGTAATAACAACAAAAATATAAACAATACGATTCTAAAAAATATTTATGAATATTTGTGTAATAGGTGCGGGATACGTGGGACTCACAATAGGTGTTTGTTTAGCAAGCAAAAAACACGACGTTACTTGCGTAGATATAATGCCTGAAAAAGTAAAAAAAATAAACAATGGAGAAAGCCCCATTTATGAGGAAGGGCTTGAAGAATTATTGAAAAATGTTTTAAGAAAAAAAAGTTTCAGAGCAACAACAAATCTTAAAAAAGCAGTAAAGGATGCGAAAATAGTTTTCATCTGTGTTGGAACACCTTCAAGAAAAGATGGAAGCATAAAACTTAATTATATTAAGAAAGCGAGCGAGGAATTAAACAATGTGATAAGGGATGAAGAGTACAGAATAATAGTTGTTAAGAGCACTGTTGTTCCTGGAACAACAATGAATATGGTGAAGCCGAGATTAAAAAATAAGAATGTTGATTTCTGTATGAATCCTGAATTCCTGCGTGAAGGAAGAGCAGTAAGTGATTACTTGAATCCGGATAAGATAGTGCTTGGTTGCGAAACAAAGAATGCAGAAAAATTGTTGAAGAAAGTTTACAAAAACTTCAATGCAGAAGAAATAATACTGACGAATCCTACAACTGCAGAAATGATAAAATACGCAAATAATAGTTTCTTGGCTACAAAAATAAGTTTTGCGAACGAAGTCGGGAATATGTGTAAAAAATTAGGAATCAGTGTTTATGACGTAATGGATAGTGTTGGCAGGGATAAGAGGATTGAAAGAAGATTCCTTAATGCTGGAGCAGGATTTGGCGGGAGTTGTTTTCCTAAAGATGTTAAAGCACTTATAGCAAGAAGCAAGGATTTAGAAGTGAATCCTGAATTATTGGAAACAGTTATAAGAGTCAATGAAGAACAACCATATAAGTTGGTTGAATTATTAAAAAAGAAATATCCGGATTTAAGGAACAAAAAAGTTGGAATACTTGGATTAAGTTTCAAACCCGGAACAGATGATATTCGTGAAGCACCTAGCAGGAAAATAATACGAGAATTATTGGATGAGAAAGCAGAAATAATAGTTTACGACCCGAAAGCAACTAAGAATATTAAGAATGTTTTTGGAAACAGAATAAAGTACTCAAAGAATGGGCAGGAAGTAATAAACAAAAGCAATATTGTTTTAATAGTTACTGAATGGGATGAATTCAAAAAACTTGATTATAAAGACAAATTAGTAATAGACGGAAGGCATATGAATATAAATGCAGAAAATTATGAAGGACTCTGCTGGTGAAAGAAAATTATTATAGTGAATCACCGCAAGACACAATCACTTCCGATATCATAAACAAGAATATTAAATAAATAATTTCTTGGTTATTCAAAACTCAACTCCCAATTATAACTTTCATAAACTCCTTCAAATAAGTAAACAGTATAATCATTTTTATATAAAAAAAAAAGTTATGAAATATTTGTACTGGAGAAATCCTCATTAATTTATCTTACTGAATCTTTTATACTCGTTTGGTGAAAGATAATGATTTTGACTGAAAAGATGGGTCTTGGATTAAATTTTTAGTCAGCATGCTTTATTTAGGAGAATATTGATATGAATTATGGGAGTGAAGATTTGAAAACGAAACCAAACACTACTGAAAAAAATAACAACAAGTCCTGATAAAACAAAATATTTTTACAAAACCAAATTTAGAATAAGATTTAAAAACTAGCAGTTCTAATCCCTAATTTTATGAGTTATACTTTAATGATTTCGGAAAAGCCTGCAGCTGCTAAGAAGATAGCGAAGAGTTTATGTGATGAAAATACTTTTTATGAAGAAAGAAAGAAGAACAAGAGTGTTTATTACACGTTCACAATAAGTGGTGAAGAATACGTGGTCGTGCCTGCTGTTGGTCATCTTTACGGGCTTAAGATTGAGGACAAGAAAGGATGGCATTATCCTGTTTTTAATCCAGAATGGCATCCTATTTTTGAAATCAATAAAAAGAGTTATTATGCAAAAAAATATTATGAGAATTTCGAAAAATTATACAAAAATGCGGATAATTTTATTGTATGCACTGACTGGGATAATGAAGGAAGCGTGATTGCTTACAATATATTAAGATTCATATGCAAGACTAAAAAAGCTGAGAGGATGAGGTTCACAACACTTACAGAGGAGGAGATAAGAGAAAGTTTCAATCACAGGTTAAGAAATATAGATATGGGTGAAGTTAATGCCGGACTTGCAAGACATCATCTTGACTGGATGTATGGCGTTAATATTACGCGCGCATTAACACTTAGTCTTAAAAAAGTCAGGAAAGGATTCAGAATAATCAGTACTGGAAGAGTTCAGGGACCCGCGCTAAAAATCTTGTGCGATAAAGAGAAGAAGATAAGAAATTTTGTGCCTGAAGATTACTGGACTATAAAATTATTATGGAATGATTTCAGCCTGGATTATAAGAAGAAAAGAATATTTGATAAAAAAGTTGCTGAAAAAATAATTAGTGAATGCAAAGAAGAAGTAGAATGCTTTGTTAAGAAAGTGAATAAAAAGAAGGGTAAAATAAATCCTCCTGTACCTTTTAACCTTACAGGATTACAGTCTGAAGCATACAGGAGATTGGGATACAATCCGCGCATCACCCAAAGTATTGCACAAAAACTTTATGTGAAAGCATTAATATCTTATCCGAGAACAAGCAGTCAGAAACTTCCTGAAAAAATAGATTATAGGAAGATACTTAATAAATTAAAAAAACAGGAAGAGTACAAAAAATTCGGGGAAGAATTAGTTAAGAAAAAAATTTTGAAACCCAGACAGGGTAAGAAAAAAGACCGGGCTCATACAGCCATTTATCCTACAGGCGAGGTTCCTAAAAAATTAACAAAGAGTCAGAAAAAAGTTTATGACTTAATAGTGAAGCGTTTCATGAGCGTTTTTGGAAAACCTGCAGTTAAGGAAACTACAAGAATAGTTCTTAATATAGGAGAACACGATTTCAGAACAAGTGGTTACAAAATATTGAAGAATAATTGGATAAATTATTACAAGCCTTACGCAAATTATGAGCAGACAATTTTTCCTGAAATTAAGGAAGGAGAAAAAATAAGTGATTATGAAATCAGGATGAACAAAGATGAGACAAAACCTCCTGGAAGATATTCTTATGCAGGAATAATAAAGAAGATGGAGAAATTAGAACTCGGAACAAAATCTACAAGAGCAAACATTGTTGAAAAGTTAAAGAAAAGGAATTATATTAAAGGAAAAAAGAGTATAAGAGTAACTGATTACGGGCTTAAAGTTATTGAAACGCTTGAAAAACACTGTCCTAGAATAATAAACAAGGAATTAACAAGAAAATTCGAGAAACAAATGAGGATGATAATTGATAAAAAAGAAATTAAAGAAGAAGTTATTTCACAAGCACAGGAAATCATTATGGATATAAGCAGGGATTTCAAGGACAATGAAGAAGAAATAGGTAAGGATTTGAATAAAGGGCTTGAAAAAATGTGGGATAATAACAGCAGTGTGGGTGAATATGTTGGTAAATGCGATAAGTGCGGGAACAAGATGGTTGTGATGTATTCGAAAAAGTACAAAAGCGAATTCATAGGATGCACTGATTATCCGGAATGCAAGAATTCTTATCCTCTTCCTCATAAGGATTTTGAAGCAGTCGATAAATTATGCAAGGAATGCGGTGCACCAATTATTAAAATTAATGATAAAGAAATATGTGTTAATAATAAATGTGAATCAAGAATTAAATCTGATTGCGACAAGTGCGACGGTAAAATGGTTTTAAGAATATCAAAAAAGAAACAATTCTTTCTCGGATGCAATAATTTCCCAAAATGCAAGAATATTAAAAAAGTATGATAAAGTTGACATATTCTCCTGCATTATAGAAAGTATTAAAAAATATAAATATTTTATAATTAGTTATGGCTGAAAAAGAAGAAAAACCAAGACCTTACATTGACTGCGAGAAGTGCACAAAAGCATTCATATGCGTGAATATATGTCCTTCAGAAGTATTTGACAAAATCTCAGATGATAAGTGCCCGAAAGTAGCGAGACCTGAGGACTGCATAAACTGCAAAGCATGTGAGAATAATTGTCCTTCAGATGCTATAAGAGTCAAATAATTTTTATTTCATTTTTTTTTAAAACAACAGAATTTTTGTAATCAATATTATTATCATCATTATCCAGCAATATCAGGGCGTCCGGTTTAAAAAAACTTGCAATTTCAGAAAAATTATTATTCCATGAAGGGAAGAATGCGATATTAATATTTTTTAAATTCTTCATTTCAGGAATAATACTATTTTCTCCTGAATAATAAATCGTTTTTCCTTTATACGAGACTACATATCCTAATAAGGTTTTTTTTGCAGGAAAAGCTATTACTTGGAAATTATTAACTGATAAAACCTGTTTCTCTTCCATAACATGAATATTATTGGAATTAAAACCAGTCTTATCAGGGAAGAATAAATGAGTGTCTGGTTTTATCAAACTCGTCAGTTCCGGATTATTATCTTTATTGGTGAGGAAAATCATATCTGCTTTATCTTCATTTTCAGCAGTGGAAGGATTAAAATAAACAACAATATTGTTATCAAAAACTATTTTCACACCAGAACTGCCTAAATTTTTTATTTTCATTAATTATTTATTATGTTTTTTTATAATTAAAGTTTTTTGAAAAAAAATGCTGGGATAAAGTTTTTAAATTCTTTTTTAATTTATTTCACTTAATGTTTGAAATCATTGGAGGAATAATAGGATTATTATTGCTTAATATAAGTATTAAAGGGATTAAGAAATCAGTGATAAGGAAGTGGAGGGAAGGATTCTTTTTCCTGCTTGCTGGTTCAATACTGCTTCTGATTCACAGTATTGGTTTAATCTTTAAAATACTGCCTAATTTTTTGAAGAATGTTTTTTTAATAGTTATAATAATAACTTATACTTATGGAATATTCAGTATATCAGAGTCAAAACTTCCTGACTAATTAAAAACATGACAGAGAACTCTGCTGTTTTTCTATTACTGGTTCTCCATAAACACCGTCATAACCCGGACTAATTTTAAGATTATTATTCCTTAACTCATTAATAGTGTGAGCAAGTAATTTATTATCCAATTCCTTAGTGTCTATGTTAAACATTATGTTGAATTCGTTGTCGTATTTTTTAATAAGATTATTATAATAATTATTAACTTTTTTTGTCTTAACACCATAACCAAGAATTTTTGAAATAATCTCTATTAAAGGAATATGATACTTGAAGGGAATCCTTTTTTTTGGTTTATATCCTTCTTCTCTGTCAGCCAGTTGTTCAACACGGTGCAGGACTCCTATTGTCAGTTTCTTACCGCACTCAGGACACTCATTATTCATCTTCATACTCTCTTTCGGTTTTAGGCATACACCACATTTTCTGTGCCCGTCAAAATAGTATTTTCCATAACCAGGATCAACTTCAATAGTGTGTTCAAAACCTTTTCTTGTTCTCAGAGTATTGTAAAGATTATCATAACTGATTCGGTCCCATGTAAAGACATTGCATTCTCTTCCTATCCTGTAAACATACGGGCTGTGACAATCACTATTACTTATAAGAGTGTAATCATCCAGCATGCTAAGTCTCCAGTTCATCAACGGGTCGCTGCTTAATCCTGTCTCAACACTAAGAATCTTTTTCGTATATTCTCCGTAACAATCACTTATATTATTAAAACCGCTTTTGCTTCCGAATAAAGAAAACCAAGGAGTCCATATATGAGCAGGTATTAATAATGCTTTATCATGAACACTGAAAACTGTTTCAGCAAGTTCAATACTAGTCATACCTATTATTGGACGACCATCATGAGTTAAGTTGCACTTTTTTCCTTTTTTGTATAGTTTTTTTCTTAATAAGTCGTTGAATTGTTCAACATGTTCAAGACTTGGGAGTATGATGATGTGATGTATTTTCCTGACTTTCTGATTCTGTGAGTAAATAGTTGCTATTTCACTGGTAAGCATGAATTTCATATCATTGTGTTTTGATTCAAGAATTCCTGATTCTTTATGAATAGTGTTTTCTTTAATCTCTTTAAGCCATTCTGGATGAGTGAAGTCTCCTGTGCCAATAAGATTAAGTCCCTTAACACATCCATTAATACTTAAGTGCTTAATATTCATCTTATTGCTTGTTGCTCTACTATATTTTGAATGAGTATGAAGGTCTGCATAAATCATTAGAACACTTCAATTATTTAATTCTTTAAAAAGATTTAAATAATGTCTTTAGAAAAATTATTATTTAATGAGTTTATTTGCTGAAATAATAGTTGGTTTCATGTTCGGAATAACCGGATAATTTATCACTTTCTTGGCATATTTTGTTATTAAATAGAAAAAAAAATATTTTTCAAAAATAAGAGGAAGAACAATAATTATTGATTTAAGTGAAAAACCCCGTACTACACTATATTACAATAGTTTTAGTTTGTGCTATTATTATATGGTTTTTTCATGCTTTTTTTTATAAAAAATCCTCTTCCAAAAAAACTCGATGATTGCTCTGATATTTACAATAATATTATCCATAGTGTTTTATCTTTTACTTAGAAGAGAAGGAGAACAAAAAAAAATTCGGGATAGCACACTTATTCCTGCTTGCAGTAATGGATTTTTTAACCATAATCATTTACATCTTAATAGTTTCATTTATTTTTATGGGAGTAATTTTTTCTTTCGGAATAGGATTGTTTGTTAATGAAGAGATTGATGTTAATTATTGCTCTTATTGTCTCATATTTTTATTATCAGAAAAGTGTTTAAACATTTCATAATACCTTATTTATCAAGTTTTAATAATATGTTGTTAAAAACTATTGATAAAGTGAAAAAAAAGATTCTTATAAGAACTTGTCAAGCCCTGTCTGGCTTCTCTTCTTAAGAGCTTGTCTGCCTCTTTCAAGAGCATTATTCACTCTCTTAGCACTGAATCCATGCTTCTCGCATAATAATTCTCTTATTTTCTCCTCATCAAAATGCTTCCATTTAAGATTATAATTATTGGTTATTTTAGGATTCTTGAAAAAATCAAATATTTTTTTGGGGTTTATATTAAAATCCCATTCAACGTTTTTGAACACTAAATCAAAATTTCCTCCGGATTCCTTCACTAAATCATACGCTCTTTTCGGCCCTATTCCATAAACTCCTCCAGGATTAAAATCTGTTCCAATAAGAATGCCCATCATTATTAATTGGTCATGGTATAATCCTAATTCATTAAGAACATCTTTTAAAACAAGTTTTTCAGGACCAATATCAATATATTCATCTTTTCCCGGAACCTTACGTTTTCCTGTTATATTAAGATTTCTTATTAGAACAGGGCATCCAAATAATAAACTATCATAATCCTGGGTTGCACAGGCATAAACATCTTTATTCTTAACCATTCGCACTGCCTGTGCTTCACCTTCACTCGGCGCCTGAACTACGGGAACACCCATATATTCTAATAATTCCTTGCTCTCCTTAATCATTTCATCAGTTAATTTTGAGGACTGTCCTGCCTTCATCCTTGCTTTCTTAATATTGCCATTTCTTAACGCTCTCTTATATTCTTTCCTTGCTTTTTTTCTGGATTCAATGCGGGACTGTATTGTTTTACTTTTGAAACTAGGAGGTTTGCCGTCAAAAACAAAACATGGCTTAATATCCTTGTTCATTAGTTTAAAAGTTCTGTAAAACAATCCGCTTAAGTGACTTGTGATTCTTCCCTGACTATCCATTAATGGAGTCCCGTTATATTGTCTTATGCTTCCTAAAAACTGGTAAATCACGTTAAGAGCATCAACAGCGATTTTTTTTCTAGCAAGAATATCTAAACCAATCTCCACAGGATTAACTAATTCTCCTAAACTAACTCCCATTTATAACAAAAATTAATGAATTCAGTGTTTTTTTGTTTTTTGGTTTTAAAATCAGCATTCTTTCCATCCCAGAGGAATGTCACAAGATGTTGGAAAAGAAATACAGTTGCCGGTGAAGGGATTTCTTGCACTAGAATTTGAAGAAATACACTTATTTTTAGTTTTATAAAGAGAAGTATTGTCAAGCAATTCATCAATATTTTCAACTTCTTCATAATTAAGAAGTTTTTTCAGTCCATTAAATCTTAAATCAGAATTATATAAAAAATAAGATGTTTGGAAATAATTCTTTTTGTTAAAACTTGTGAGTGCAGAATCATAAACTTTTCTTGTCCTATCAATCAAATCATAAATCAGTGTTTCATCACCTAAGAAGTAACGAACATCATTAGCTATGTTTTTTAAAGATTTGTTCATATCCCTTATTTCATGATGTAAGTCTTTTCTTTCATAAAAAAGAATCAATGAGTGGCAGGTATTACTGCATGCATTGTTGATTACTTCACTATATGCTGAGAATAATAAATCATTAGCCATATTGTATTTTCCTGACTTATGAAGACTTTCAGCCCAGCTGAATTTTTTCTGGTAACTAACAATTTTTTCTAAATTATTATCTCTTACATAGAATGATTTGTTAAAAAAATCCTGCATAAAATAATCAAAAGATATATTTACGTAAGAGAATAATCTGTTCTTTTCCTCAAAACCAAGAAGTTCTTTTGAAGAAAAAATAAAATCATTAGAAGGAAAACTTATTCTCTCATCCGATTTTGAATAATTCACAATACCATATAGAACAATTTTTTCATACTTTGGTCGGGATAAAAAACTTGATGCATAAACCAGGTCAGAATCATCATCCATTAATACAAAATCATAAGTGTGATGAGTGAATGCGTTAAGCAATTCTCTGAAATTTTGAGGACGTAAAATCCTGAATTCTTTGCTTTTGTTAAAGAAGAGTCCTCTTAATCTTGAAGTATTAAAAAATTCCTGGTTAAATCCAGAACAGTAATGATTATTGAAACAATAAATTTTTGATGAATTAAGAATATTGATTGTTTCAAATAGTTGTCCTGAATCATTCTTATAATAAATGAGTGGTTGTTTTCTTGTCTTGCTGTAAACAGTTGCCTTAAAAACGTCTTTGTAATCTAATGGGTTTACAAGAGTAATATTTGTTTTATTAAAGAATCTTCGGGCAATAAGAGAAGATGTTCCGTAAAAAGTTGCTCCACCAATCCTTTCTACTTTAAAACTTTTTTTCAATTCATCCTCCATTCTTAAAGAAACTGCTTTTGAACCACCTATTATGATTATTTCACTAACATCAAAATTAATTAATTTATTTATTGAAGAATTAATCTGGGAAGTAGTTATTATTGGTGCACCAATCTTATAACTAACCGGAACTGAAGCAAAATAATCATAATATTCAGTGTCATTAACTAGTAAAACTGAGTCAAAAAAGCAGAATCCAGTGTTTAAAATAATCAATAATACCAACAAAGTTAAGAATTTCTTCATAATAATTATTAAAGATTTATTGTTTTATAAATTAAACGAGTGAATTTTCTCATAATGAACTCCATTATCATCAAAAACAGATTTCATCAGACTGAAATTTTTTACAAAAAAAGGTGGTGAAACAAAATTTTTTTCTAAAATTTTTTTATTACTCATTCCGCTTCTGCACCTCGCTATTGTTAAATGGGGCACGTACTCTCTTTTATCTTTCTTAACACCTATTAAATAACTTTTTTCATCAAGACTGTTAAAAAGTTTTAATAACTCATTTCTTCCTTCTGAAACCCCTATCCATAAAACTCTTGGCTTATTTAATGAAGGGAAAACACCAAGATTACTAAAAACTACTTTAAAATCATTCATGCTGATTTCTTTAGAGTATTTTATTAGTCTTTCAACATTTACTTTTGAAACATTTCCTAAAAACTTAATAGTTATATGAAGATTTTTTTCAGGAATCCATGAAATTGAAGACTCCTTCCTTTTCAGCAGTGAAATAAAATGAGAAACATTTTCTCTTATTTTTTCAGGAAGATTAATGCTAAAAAAACAACGCATAATCTTAATAAATAGTATATTACTTTAATAAATTTATGAAAGATATTAAAATACCTCATTATACTTGCAAGAAAAAAGAGCATACAGGAATAGTTTGTCTTATATGCTTAATGGATTATTTTAAGAATGCCCCTGTTTATGAAAAAAAACCTGATGACTTGACTCAGAAAGCAGAGAATATAAAAAATTTCATAACAAAGAATAGTCCTTATTCTTTTTTGGAGAATTATGACTTAATCAATCACGCACTTAACCATGATTATAGTGTTGAACACGTTGTTAAAAAAAGAATCAGTTATGATGTAAGCTCATATGAATACAAGAAGAGACGTTTGTGTGAAAAAAAAGGAATGATTGAATTTGTTGAAAAAAATATTAAGAAAAAATTATTTGAATTTGTGAAAAAAACTCCTGTTATGATTATGATTAATTCTAACAAGTTATATCATCGAGTGGATGCAGGTATTAACTGGATTATAGTGCTGGATTATAATGATAAAGAAATAATAATATATAACCCAAGATATTATATGGAGATTCTTAAAGGAAGAGGTTTCATAAGAATACCTAACACACCTAAAAAAAGATATATTGGAGTTAAGAAAAAACTGTTTATTAAATGCTGGCTCGGACTTGCTGATTTAGAAACAAGGAAAGGTGAAAAATTATTCACTCCTGAAATAATAAAGATTTATAAAAACAAAAAATTAAGAAAAGAATTGGATGACTTCAAATCTTGAAGAAATAATTGATTGTTGCAAGAATAAAAAGATTATTTCAGCTAATAATAAAGAGATTGTATGCAGGAATTGTGGGACTGTTTACGGCTACTCTTTTGTTAGTAATGAGAAAATGGCTTTCAACAAAGAAGAAAGAAGAAAAAGGTTAAGAACAGAGACTGTTAGCAAGTATCTCTCAGGCTCCAGAACAACAATCAACAAGAATGCTGATAAGGATGGTTATAACAGGCTTTTATCTCCAGAAAAAATTATTTATTATAAAAGATTGAGGAAAATAAATAATTCTTCAACAAAAAGAATAGAACACAACCTGAGACGCAGTGGAAGAATTTTTCAAAAAATAATAAGCCAGTTAAGGATTAATAATATAATTGAGAATGATGCTTTAAGATATTATAAAAAAATAGTTGACAAGAATTTATGCAGGGGAAGGAGTTATGAAAGTATGATAAGTGCGTGCATAAAATATGCTGGAAACAATAATGGAAATAACATAGAATTCAGTGAATTGTCAGAAAAATCCGGAGAAAGCGTTAAAGATATTTTAAAGGCTTACAAAACAGTTGTTAAGAGTTTAGGGAAGCCCAAAACATTATCATTAAAAAACAAGTTACTTCAATACGTTAGCAAGTACTGCAGTAATTTATGTGCTAGTGAGAATAAAGTTCGTGAAATAATAATAAATGCATTGAAGAATAATTACCAAATAAGTGGAAAAGACCCTAAAGGAATTGTTGCTGGCGCGATATACATGGTGAGAAAAGGTTACTTAACACAGAAAGAAATTAGTAAAAAAGTTGGTGTTACAGAAGTTACTCTGAGAAGCCGTTACAAAGAACTAAAAAATCGATATATATTGTATAATTGAAAACAATAACCAATATACATAATTATTTTTAATTAAGGGATGCGAATTAATAACTTAATGGTTGTTTATGTAAAGACTAGTGATGGGAGGATTGAGAAACAGAGCAATAAGAGAATAGAGAATACTCTTATTCATGAAGCTGGGCTTCCTAAAAATATTGCAAGAAAAGTAGCGGAGAATGTTCATAAACAACTTGAGAAGCTTGGTTTTGAATACGTTTCAGGACCCTTAATAAGAGAATTGGTTAATATAAAATTATTAGAACTAGGATTGAAGGATGCTAGAGACAAGTATACTCGTGTAGGAATGCCTGTTCATGACGTTACCAAATTAATATATAATATGGATAAAGAGAATGCTAATACTTATTATAATCCTGAATTCGTTCATAAAGCAATGGGTGATAAAGTGTCAAGAGAGTACGCTCTTTTAAACGTGATTCCTGAAAAAGCCTCAAGAGCTCATATGAGAGGAGAGATTCACATCCATGACATGGATTATTTCATAACCCGTCCTTTCTGTTTTGAAGTTCCTGCAAGACTTTTTCTCAAGCACGGATTAAAAACTGATGGTATGGGAGTGTATACTGCTACTGCTGGTCCTGCAAAACACTTGAACAGTGCAGTTATGCAGTTGGCGAAAGTCTTGCAGACAAGTCAGACAACTTTCAGCGGTGGGCAGGGTTATGACTTCATTAATTACGTTCTCGCACCATATGTGGATGACTTGAGTTATGAAAAGATTAAACAAATTATTCAGTACTTTATTTACGAACTTGATATGAGTAATTTCAGCAGGGGAGGACAAACAGCATTCACAAGCATCAGTCTGGAATTCAGTTGTCCTGACTTCTTGAAGAATACTAATGCCCTGCTTCCAGGAGGTGTGGAGAAAGAAGGATTAACCTACTCCCAGTTCGAGGATGAGGCTAAAGAATTAATGAATGCTTTCATTGATGTTTATATGAAAGGAGATTATACTGGCAAGTGTTTCAGTTTTCCTAAACCAGAGTTCAAGCTGAGAAGAAATGTTGTTAAGACAAAAAAATATGATAATACTTTAAATAAAATAAGCGAGTTAGTGAGCAAGTACGGAGCGCCTTATTTTTTAAATCTTGCAGCACCATATATGCCTAATGCTGTGCAAAGCCAGTGCTGCAGGTATTTCTTAATTCCGGACAGTAAGCAGATGAAGGAAGTGGAGAAAGGAGAGTTCAGGTTTGGAAGCCTTCAGACTGTAACTATTAATCTGCCCAATATTGGTTACCAGTGTGAAGGAGATGAAGACAGGATGCGTGAAATAATAAGTGAGCGTTTCGAAGTTGCGCAGTTAGTTTTTGATGCTAAAAGAAAGTTTTTAAGAAAATACTTATTGAATGGTGGTGCTCCTTTCCTGACTCAAGAGTTTGACGGGAAACCTTATTTTAATCTTGAATCAAGCACTAATAGTATTGGTTTTGTAGGGCTTAATGAACTTGTTAAGATAATGACTGGTGAAGAACTTCATGAAAGCAGGGATGCATGGAAGTTTGGATTAAGAATAATTGATGTTCTTAAAAAGAAGACTATTGAAATGCAGAATAAGACGGAGCAGAGATGGAGTCTTGTTCAGACTCCTGCAGAAAGCACTGCGCAGAGATTCGCCAAGCTTGATAAAAAATTCAACGGCAGGACAGTTGCTAAAGGGAAGAAAGGAACAAACAGTGTTTACTACACTAACAGCAGCCACGTATTTGTTGGTGCTGATATTCCTTTATGGAAGAGGCTGAAGATAGAGAGCAGTTTCCACCCGCTTTTAATGGGTGGAGCGATAAGCCATATCTGGTTGGGTGAGAAGAGTCCTGACCCGCATGCTATAACAAAAATGATTAAGAAGATAGCAAATAAGACTTTATGTTCTTACTGGGCGTTCACTAAAGACATGAGTGTATGCATGGACTGCAATAAAGTGAGCGGGGGTTTGAAGAATAAGTGTCCAAGCTGTAGGAGTAAAAAAATAGAATGGTATTCAAGAGTGACTGGTTATTTAACCAGGATTAAAGCATGGAATAAAGGTAAAAAAGCAGAATTAAAAGACCGTAAGAGGTATGATTTATGAAAAACATTATAACTGTTTTCACTATGCCAACTTGTCCTAATTGTCCTAAAGCAAAAAAGTTATGCAGAGAAATTAGTGAAGAATTAAAAACAGGTTTCAGAATTGTGGATATTAAGAAAGATTTGTATGAAGGATTAATGCACCAAGTTATGGAGACACCAAGCATTGCTGTTAATGATGAAACAATTTTTTTCGGAAAAGTTCCGGACAAAAAAGAGTTAAAAAAAGAAGTAAGGAGGTTTTTGAAATGATACTGTCAGATAATCAGATAAAAAAGAGAATAAAAGAAGGTGAATTAGTGGAGAATTACGTAGACTTAGGCACTCAGGTCAGCCCGGGAGGATTTGATGTCACAGTAAAAAAGGTTTATTCTTTCAAGACAAGAGGCAGAGTTGATTTCAGCAACAGTGAAAGAAAGCTGCCTGAAACAAAAATAATTAAGTGGGAGAAGGAGAATCCTGGTGACGAGTATGGATGGATTCACTTAGAACCTGGTTGTTACAAACTAAGAACAAATGAGAAAATAATTCTTGACAAGAACACTCTAGGAATTATGAGGCCTAGGAGCACGTTATTAAGGTGTGGAGCAACTGTTGATACAGGAGTAATAGATCCGGGTTTTGAAGGCAAGATGGAATTCTTACTCATGGTTCAGAATCCTGAAGGCTTCTCGCTCAAAGAGAATGCTCGTATTGTTCAGATTGTTTTTATGAAAATGTATGAAGAATCAGAAAAAGGTTATGAAGGCAGGTATAAGAATCTTGAATAATAAAGTTTAAAAAAAAGATTTTTTTTTTTAATTACAGCATTATGGATGATGTTGATAAAAGAGCAATCAAGTATCTGGATTCAGTTTCAGAAAATCTGGTATTAGATAAAAATTTTAAGACTGAATGCTGGAAGTTATACAAGAAATGTAAAAAAAACAAGGTTGTTCTTGGAAGAAGCGTTGAACAAATAATTGATGGGAGTATACGTATAGTTTCGAAAAAAAATAATATTGGATTAAGTCTTGACGAAATAGTTAAAGAAGGAGAGAGCAGTTCAAAAAGAAAAGTTTTCCAGACTGAGAAACATATAACAAGAATGCTTGGAATGAAGTATGTTTATAACAATAATAGTTTTAAAACTTACTTAACAAAGATATGTGAATATGTGGGAATAAGTTATGATTCATTAAATATTAACAAGATTAGTATAGGAGCAGGTAAAGACCCTAATGGATTGTGCGGTGCTTTACTATACTTGTTTAGTCCTGAAAGAATATATCAGGAAGAATTGTCAGAAATTGTTGGGGTTTCAGCAGTGACATTAAGAAAAAGTGCCAAGTATTTGTGCAGAATTAATGGATGGGATTATAAAAAAATTAAAAGAGAGAACCTGGATAAACCAAAGGCCATCATTAATAATGATGTTATGAAAAATTAATTGATGATTATTCGCTTCAGGAATTATGGGATGAAAAAAAAAGAGTGCTTGCAAAAAATTAGTTAAAGGAATTAAAGATTTTAAGAAACACGGAATTGGTTTTTATAAAGGAATATTATTGAATAAAAAAAAAAATTAAGGATCAGTCCTGAATGTATTCTTCACCATATTTTATGCAATACTCTGCTTTCTTGAGTTCTCTTCCCAAGTATGTTGCGTGATAAATACTGCTTATTCCTGAATTAAAAACTATTTTCTCGCATAATTCTTTAGCATTCTTTCCTTCATACTTTTTCAATGGTTTTCCTTTCTTGTCCTGTTGAACAACTATTATCTTATTTTTCTTTACTTCAATAATGAAATCTCCTCGCGAATCATTGGTTCTTTCTGCACTAATTTTATTTTCTTTAAGAATTTTTTTTGCTTTCTCTAAATCACTTTTGTAAATATGCGCACTGTTGCTGATTGTTGTAAGCGTGCCCACACCCGCACCAATCTTTTCTGACATCATTCTCTGAAGTTTTCTTAAACCATAAGCGTTCAGGGGCCATGCTTTGAAGATATCATTGCTTCTTATATAAGCAGTTAAGAATAATTTATTCTCCTGGATTATTGCCTGAATAAGATTAATGCACGGAGCCTTACTGCTTTTCAAATCTTTAAGAACATTCCATATTATTCCTACTGCTCTCCGCGTGTTCTTATTTTTTTTAATTTTTTTTATTAATTCTTCAATCTGATCAATACTCTTGTAATTTCTTAATCGCTGACCGTAAGTGTATTCAACTCCTTCAAAACTATTCGAAGTGAGTATTTGGGGAAAATAATTATTAAGTTCTTCGCGCGTGAATAAGTAGTATTTCTTGAAACTAAGATTATTAATATCTTCATCTGTTACTGTGACTAGGTTAATTAATTCTAATTGTTCCCCACCATCTTCCGTCTTCTTATGATATCCAAACCTTATTATATTTCGTAATGCTTTAAGCCATGCGTCTCCAATATTTTTTTGCCTGACTAAAAAAACGTTTTCTTCAGAAGGATAGCGTGAAGGAATATTTATTTTTGGTTCTGGAAAATGTTCAGGACTGCCATAATTAGGGAGTTCTTCTAAATCATTAATTATTTTTTTAAGTTTTGAAAAATCCTTTAATTCACGATAATCCAATAGTTTCACATTTTTTCTTAAATCATTCATACTGCTTAATGGTATTTCTTCATGAATAACTCCTTTAATGTTCACTTTTTTTCCAAAAATTTTTTTTAATAATTCACCGCTTCCACTGAGGTCTTTGCCAACTATTATTAAATACCTTATCTTCTTATTAGCTAAGCAGTTGCGCATTAGATAACTTATTCCTTCATACTTACTATATAATTGTCCTATTGCAGCAAAATCTTTCTTATCAAGATATTTCAGAATTTTTTCTTTCTTAGTCCATAAAGTTATTATACCAACATTGGATTCTTTGCTGCCTGTCACTAAGTTGTCTTTTTTGTAAATAGGCCAATTCATCAGTTAAAAAAAAAGTTCTTATTGTTTTATAATTTATTATGTATTCTAATACAATTATTGTTATAAAATAAGAGTTCATTCTCTTAAGTATGAAAGGGAAGTTCATTGTTTTTGAAGGCATAGGTGGGAGTGGCAAAACAACACAGATTAAGTTCTTATGTGAGAAGATGAAGAGCATGGGAATAATGTATGAATATATACATTTTCCAGTTTATGATTCTTATACTGGAGGAATAATAAAGAATTATCTTAATGGCGGAATGGGTGGTCTGGATGAGATTCCTGCAGAAATCCCCAGTCTTCTTTATGCATTAAACAGGTATGATAAGAAGGATAATATATTGAATAATCTTGAGCAGGGTGTTCACGTATTATGCGACAGGTATTTTGCCAGCAATATGGCTTTCCAGTCAGCAAAGTTCGGAGATAAAGAAGAAAGAATTAATATTCTTAAATGGCTTGAAAGTCTTGATTCAAGACTTCCTATGCCAGACATCACTATATTGTTTGATATTCCTATAAGTTTGTCACAGGAATTAATTAATAACCGGGGGGATAAAGATATTCATGAAGAAGATGTTGATTATCAAAAAAGAATAAGAAATGTTTTCCTGAATATTGCGAGAAATGATGAAAAATGGCATGTAATAAATTGTTCAAAAAATAATAATATGAAAAGTATAGAAAAAATTCATGATGAAGTATGGAATTATATTAAGAATATTATATAAATACTGGTGCTGTTTGTCTTGAAATCCTCATTTGTTCACTGTAATCCTTCTTAATTGTTTTTATTATCTTATCACTTTTCTTAACATTTTTTGAATACCAGTCTATCATTTTCAGCAATACTTCATCATATTCTTTTTTTTCAACAACATTCGCTACTCTGGGATTATCAATTACTCTAACAAGATTATTTATTCTAATATGTAATTTTTCATTATTATTAATCTGTTTTTTAAGTTCTTTTTTAAAACCTTCTGCTTTAGACTCACTTAGTTCTGACAACATCTTATTAAATAGTTTTGTGTAAACTTTGAGCGTGGGTTCAAAAAGAAATGAAAAACAAACCATCACTATACCGCATAATGAGAAAACACTCATTAATGGTGAGAATAATCCTATTTCTCGCAGCACATCAGACAATTCAGTAATGAATAATCCTGTGCTTAAAACAAACAATTTCTGCCTTAAAGGAAGTGCTTTCAAACCTCTGTTCACGAATAAGAAAAGAGTTATTGAAGCATAAGTTGAGACATAAAGTACAAGAAAAAGTCTGAAATTAATTGACAAATAAATTATTCTACCAATTCTGTAAGGATTGCTGAAAATTATCCATAATGTATAAATTATTACAGGAATATACACAAGTACTGGAAGTGAATTTTTTTTAATAAGAGTTTCGTCATGCATGCTTATGCTCGTAAGTAAAGCGCTTCCAACACCACACATTAAAAACAGTATCAAAAACATTTGTATTGCTTCAACACCAAACGTGTTAATCACAACTATATTTTTTAGTATATTCAAACCCCATGAGAGTAAGAAAAAGAATCCTGTAAGTATCAGGAACTTGTTCATCTGAGTCTTGTACTTTTCTTCAAGAAAAAATATTAATAAAACGCTTGAGAGAAGTATCATATTAACTACGTAAAATATTGACTCCAAATAATCAGGATATATTATGCTCGTCCTTGTTGCTAATGCTACCACACTTATTCCCATTCCAAGCATGTAAAGCACGTAACTCTTTTTCATAAATATTTTCTCAATATTTTTTTAACCTCTTCATGAACTTCGTGTATACTATTATTGCCTTCTACAATTTTAATATTATCCTTTTTTAATAATGAAGGAATTTTTATGAATTTCTTTCTTAAACTTTTAAGAAAAAAGGGTTTTTCAAACTTGGTTAAGTTTTTTTCCCCTTTTTTCTTAACAACAGAATCATAACTAACGCTTGGTTCTCTGTCAATAATTATTGCTATATCAGGTTTTAATGCAGGCTTCTGCATTCTTATAAGCCAATTCTCGCTTACTCCCTGATTCGCCTGATAACATATTGTACTGTAATAATACCTGTCACATATCACAATATATTCTTTATCAAGATAGGGTTTTATAAATTCCTTGCAGTGGAGCACTCTGTCAGCGCTGAATAAATGAGCATCAATTAATGGTGTGTCTAATTCTCCTTTCAAAAAATTTTTTTTAATAAGACTACCTATCACATTATTTGTTGGTTCATGAGTGAGTATTACTTTTCTACCATTATTATTCAACCAGTCTCTACAAAGTTCTGCTTGTGTTGTTTTTCCGCTTCCGTCTATACCATCAAAAACAATGAACATATTATATAAAATTAGTAAAGCATTATATTAATATTTTTATGAAAAGAGGGAAGACTATTATTGTCCCAAGACTTGTGAAAAAATTAACAAGTACGAAAATTAGGAGAAGTCTTGAGAGTTTGTTCTTATAAACATTATCCAGATTCTTTATCTCAGGCAGTTTTTTCAAATCCTTAATTTTTGGGGAATCATATTTTGCCTGAACAATTGCTGAAAACATTCCACTGGTTAGGAATGGATGAATTACTGTAACTGGTGAAGAGAATACTCCTGCAAGAATACTTAATGGGTGTGCTAGACTTATTATTCCACCAATTAATGCTCCTGCCATAATACTTATTAAATAAGTTATCAGCATTTCTCCACCAAGATTTGGTGATTTTAAAAAACCAAGAAGCAAAAACAATCCTAGTGATAATGGTATTATTTTAGTTAACAAATTCTTTTTCTTTCTCTTTTTAACAATCTTAATTTTTTGTTTTTTTCTTAAAGAATCAATAACTCCTTTAACGTGTCCTGCTCCTAAAAAAACAAGTATTTTATTTTCAGGAATATTCTTTATTTTTTGAGCAATGTACTTGTTTCTCTTATCAACCAAGACTTTTTTTATATTAGGAGCTTTTTTTCCAAATTCTTTTATGATGGAGTCAATATTTTCTTCTTTTTTTAATTCCTCAACATCTTCTTTTGTTATTTTTTCATCAAAAAATATTACTGAAAATAATTGCTCAAAAAATCTTAATTTTTCAACAAGACTCATTGAATCTATTAAATCATTCATTGTATGATTGATATCCCTGTCAACAAGATATGTCTTAACTCCTTTTTTTTCTGCAATGTTTAATGCTTCAACCATTTCGCTTCCAGGATTAACATCCAAATCTTTCCCCACTTTCTGCTGAAACCAATAAAGAATAGTCTGGTACAACAAGATTTTGAAATCTCCTTTACTTATCACTTCTAATAATTTCTTATTATCCCATTCTTTTTCATTAACAAGCTTATTATACCTTTTCTGGCATAGTTCCACTCCAACTGCATCAGGACTGGTTTCCTTAATTATTTTTTCAGCAAAACTTCTGCTTTTTTCAGAAACATGAGCAGTACCAACAATTATGATTTCCTTATCATCAATACTAATCTTTTTTACCAGTTCATCCATAATATTTTTATGAAAAGAAATTTGTTTTTAAATTTATTTCCATATTTATATAAAAATTTTTAATTAATCAATTATTTTTTTTATTATGCCAAAAAAGTATATCTTTGTTACTGGCGGAGTTATTTCTGGACTTGGAAAAGGCATAATCACGAGCAGTATTGCGCGTATTATTAAAAGCAGGGGTTACAGAGTTACTTGTATTAAGATTGATCCTTACATTAATGTTGACGCAGGCACTTTAAGACCTACTGAGCATGGTGAAGTATGGGTTACTAAGTGTGGTGGAGAGATTGACCAAGACTTAGGTAATTATGAGCGATTCCTGAATCAAGATTTTCCGAGAAAGAATAATATTACTACAGGACAAGTTTATCAGAATGTTATTAGGAAAGGAGATTATTTGGGAAAAACTGTTGAAGTAATCCCCCACATTCCTGAAGAAATAATAAGAAGGATTAAGGAATGTGGAAAAGATTTTGATATAATAGTGATTGAGATAGGTGGTACTGTAGGTGATTATCAGAATGTTCTTTTCCTTGAATCAGCGCGTCAAATGAAGCTGAAGAATGATGATGATATCTTGTTCAGTCATGTAAGTTACCTGCCCATACCCAAGAACCTTGGTGAGATGAAAACAAAACCTACTCAGCAGAGCGTAAGAAAATTAAGAGAGATTGGAATCCAGCCAGATATTATTGTGGGCAGAAGTGAGAAAAAACTTGATGAAGTGCGTAAGAAAAAAATAGGTTTATTCTGCGGGGTAAGCAATGACTGTATTTTCAGCTGTCCTCATACAAAAAATGTTTATGAAGTTCCTCTCATACTCTTAGAGCAGGAGATTGATAAAATAATATTCAACAAGCTTGGGATAAAAACTGCTTCTGATGGTTTAAAAGAATGGAGGAGACTAGTTCATAATTTTAATAATGCAGAAAAAGAAGTGACAATTGGTATTGTAGGAAAATACTTGGATATTGGAGATTATAGTCTGAAAGACAGTTATATAAGTATTAAACATGCTTTGATTCATTCATGTTCTCATCTTAATAAAAAATTAAGGATAGAATGGATTAATAGCAAGAGAATAAATTCTGACATTCTGGAAAAGATGGATGGAGTAATAGTGCCAGGAGGATTCGGGAAGACAGGAATAGAAGGAAAGATTAAGGCAATAAAGTACTGCAGAGAGAATAACAAACCCTTTTTAGGATTATGTCTTGGACTGCAGTTGGCAGTTGTTGAGTATAGTCGTAATGTATGCGGATTAAGTGATGCTCATAGTACAGAAGTGAATCCTAATACAAAACATCCTGTGATTGACATACTTCCTGAGCAGAAAAAAATAAAGAAAAAAGGAGGGACTATGAGATTGGGAGAATATCCTGCTGTTCTGAAGGAGAATAGTATTGTTAACAAAATTTACAGTGAAGACAAGGTTTTTGAACGCCACCGCCACAGATACGAGGTTAATCCTGAATATCATGAAATACTAGAGAAGAATGGTTTAGTCTTGAGCGGTTTGAGTCCTGACAAAAAACTGGTTGAGTTCATTGAATTAAGAAATAATGATTTCTTCATTGCAACACAAGCTCATCCTGAATTCACAAGCCGTTTTGAAATACCTAATCCATTGTTTCTTAGTTTTGTAAAATCCTGCACGGATTAGTATTTTTTATAAGCAATGAATTATTTAATAAATACTTAATGGATTATTTTAGTATTCCTGGAGAAGTATACGCGAATATTAGTCTCATCTTGGTAAGTCTTTTTTTAATAACTTTTTTTGGAGCAATAATCTGGATTATGAACTCAGCAGGAAAGAAAAAAAGAGAAGAAATGGAAGAAAAAAAAAGAGATAAGAGAGAAACAGATGATAATAAAGACTTAGCAAGTGTTTCAGATTTATCTTATTCAGAAAACCAGGATAAAGCGGATGAAACATCCAGTAATTTTCAGGAATTTCTTGATAAATGTATTAATACTTATGAAAAGAATAAGAATAAGAATAATTTTTGGGGAAAATTTTAAAAAATATTCTTGTTGACAAAGAGAGTGGTTTTTTAGGTAAAAAAGTTAAAGACGAATTAGGAAAAAAATTTTATACAAAGACTAAGAACAAAAAAAAATATAGTAATAATCACTGGAAAAAAGTTTATGAAGATATTAAAAAAACGATTCAGAAAGCAAAAAAGGATTCTGAAGAGAGTAAAAAAAAGAATATAGATGAATTAAAAGAAGAAATAGAGAATATTAGGAAAAAAGGAATTGATACAGAATTTAGTGTTGAAGAAATAGAGAAAGAATTACAAAAAATAATTAAGAACAGAATACTAAAAATAGGTGTTAATGACAAAAAAATAAAGGATTTTGCAAAAAAAGAGAAATCATGGAATGAGTATGCTGAAAATATTGAAAAAAACCTTAAGTACTTAAAGTATTGTTTCAAAAACTTCTCCAAATTCTTTGAAAAAAATGAAGAAATGAATGAATTATTTGGTTTGGAGTTGGACAGCAAGAAATTTGTGAAAAAATATGTGCTTAAAGAATTTAAGGATGATTATTTTAATTTCTATGCTTTCCTGAATACTTTCAGTAAAGATGCTTTTTTTGATAATGTTTCCAAAAAGTTCAAACAAGCACGAATTAATAATTTGCGAGGTAGTGAGGAAAAAGAAAAAGTTATGGAAAAATATGAGAGTGTTGCAGAAAAACTGAACTCAAAATATTTGAAAAAAACTGAAAAATTATTATTCAAAGGAAAAAAGAGTGTTTTCGAGAATATTAAGAAAATATTAAGCGTGATTAAGGAATACAGGGATTTGTATAATTACACTAATTTCATTATTAATGATAAAAAAGTTGAATACAATGCTTATAAAAAATTCCTGGATAGAAATATAGATGATTTTGAAATACCAATAAGTCTTGAAACTGAGGATTACGAACTTGATGATGAAAGAGTTAATAGAGTATGCAATACTCTTTTTAAGGACTTTCCTAAAATTAGTCGCAGTAAGATTAGGGCGCTTGTTATTAAAAGAGCGAAATATTTGATTAGTAAAGTAAAAGAAGTTTTTAATGAAACAATTGACAGCGAGAATGACAAGAGTGATAAGAATAAGATGAGACTTTTCAAAAAACTTGATGAAAAGCCTGAGATTAAAGAAGTTGTTGAAAAATATCGAAGTAGTTCAAAGTTTAACTTTAGCATTCTTTACAGTATAAGTGTTGAACACGTGAGAGAGTACTTGGAGAAAGAGGAAAAAGAATTCTTATACTTTAATGAAGAAGGAAGATTAGGAAAAGTAAAAGATTTGGATAATTTAAAAAATGAGTTAGATAAAAATATTGAGGGACTTAAAGAATGGATTAGTGAAAACGATGGAATAACGAATGAAGTATTGTTTAAACAACATGTTCTGGAGATGGATGAAAAAATGTTAGAAGGATTAGAAGAAGTAGAGAGTGAGGAAGAAAAAATAAAGAATTATAGAAATGTTCTGGAAGAATACGGAACAATGGGAATAATTAAGGAGGAGCACACCCGAATTTTTGGAGATGAAGAATCAAGGAAATTGGTGGATAAAGGATTTGAGTTCAAGAGGATGGAGCAGGAACACTGCCCTTACTGCGGAGAAAAAATAAGTGAAAGTGACAAAACCTGCCCAGAATGTGATAAACCATTAATTACTGATTTGGACAGAAGAACAAAAAAACAAAAAGAGAATAATATCAGAGTATTTTTCTTAAAAGCAACTGATGTAAAATATATAAGATACTGTCCTTACTGCGGAGAAGAAGTAGGTTATACTGATAAATTTTGTCCTAATAAAGAATGTGGTAAGCCTTTACTGACTTTTAATATTCATGAATCCTCAGAAGCAAAGAATATGATAATTAGTGTTTTAAAAAATATGGATTTGAAAGACGTGGATGTAAAATTCATATATGCTTCAAGTAATGAAAAAATAGTATACAAACATGAAAATAAGGAATTAATAATAAATTCTCCAGAAAATATTGAAGAAGAAGATTATAAACCACTCATCAAAGCAGAAGGTATAATAAAAGCAGTTAAAGAAAAAAGTGTTAAAAAAAACATAATCAAAAATTTTATAGAATGGAGGAAAAAACAAAAAGAAATAAAAGAGGATAATGATAAATTAAATGAATTTAAAAAAAATATTGAAGAAATGGTTTTGGGTGAGGAAGAAAAAAAAGAACTTATAAAAAAAATGGAGGAAGTAATAAACGCGCATAATTCTATGCTGGAGTTAGAAGAGGATGAATAATAATGGTTCTGAGCAATATTGATATTAATAAAGAATTAAAGAAGAATGGTTTGGTCATAAATCCTTTCAGTGATGATTGTCTGGATGGTTGTGGTTATGACCTGCATTTAGGGAGTAAGATTAGGATTCCTAAAAAAGCGTATGCTTTGATTGATTTGACAGAAGATTTTAATGAAGAAGATTATTATCATGACGTATTGTTGGATGACAAGGGTTTTGAGTTCAGTCCGGGAATGCATATTCTTGCAACAGTAGAGGAGAGGATTGAACTGCCTCTTTACTTGATGGGTGAACTGCACGGCAAGAGCACATTAGCAAGACAATTCATTCAAGTTCACAGCACTGCAGGAATAGTGAAGCCAGGTTGGAAAGGACATCTTGTATTGGAATTAAGCAAAGCTGGGAAGAACACTATATTGTTGAAGAAAGGCATGGAGGTTGGTTACATCACTTTCAAGTATTTAAGGACTCCGACAAATAAAGGATATTCTGGCAAGTATCAAGAGCAGAATAATGTGTTAATTAAGAGTCTTGGAAAGCAGAAAGCAAAATACTCTAAATATTTTTAACCTACAATTTTTTATACTTAATTTATGGAAGCATTTATTAGCGGGTTTCAGGAAGTAAGCACAACTGATTATCCCGGGCACGTATGCAGTGTAATATTCTTGGAAGGATGCAATTTGAGATGCAGATTCTGCGCGAACAGTGATTATTTGGAATTCAGTGATAAGAGTTCTCTGAATGAAGTTTTTACTAAAGTGATTAATAATCTGCAGTTAATAGATAGTGTTATGATAAGCGGGGGGGAGCCTCTTATTCAGGAAAAGGTTGTTAAGAGAATAATAAATTGGAGTCATGAGAAAGGCTTGAAAGTTGGTGTTGAAACGAACGGTACTTTTCCTAAAAGACTGAAAAGAATAATTAATAAAATAGATTTTATTGGTCTTGATGTCAAATCTGTTTTTGACAAAGATTTTTTTGAAAGAGTTGTTCAGAAAAAGAATTGTTACAATAAGTGGATGGAGAGTTTTAGTATTGTTAAGAAAAGTAATACTCCTTGCGAATTCAGAATGACTGTGACTCCAAGTATTCACTTATTGAAGGATATTCTTCATATTAATAATAAGATAAAGCCTGACACGCTTGTATTGCAGAGGTTCCAGAAACTGGATACAGTGTTAGACAAGGAACTGCTTGAACAGGATTATGAGCATTGTTTTGAGAAAATACTGAAAAGATGGAGTGAGAGGTATCCTAATATTATATTAAGGTTTTGGGATTAATTATTTAAAAAGAGGGGTTTATTATCATAATATTATGTTAAGTATTGAATTATTCAGGGATAATCCTGAAATTATTAAAAAAAATTTTGAGAGAAGAAAAGAAGATAAGAAAAAGAAATGGGTTGATGAAGTTGTAAAACTTGATGAAGAGTGGAGGAGTCTTGTTGAAAAATCAAACAAATTAAGGGAAGAGAAGAATATTCTCACAAAAAAAATAAGCAAGAGAAAAAGTAAGAAATTAATCAAGAAGAGTAAAGAAATTAGTAAGAAGATTAATAAATTAGAAAAAAAGAAAGAACAGAAGAAAGAGAAGAGGGATGATTATCGTGCAAAGATTCCTAACATTATGGATGAGAGTGTTCCTTACGGAGAAGACGAAAAGAATAATGTGCCTGTAAGGCATTATGGAGAAAAACCAGATTTTGGTTTTGAACCAAAGGATCATATAGAATTATGTAAAATGAATGACTTGTTTGATATAAAGAGAGCGGCAAAAGTTAGTGGTGCAAGACAATACTATTTGAAGAATGATTTAGCAAGATTACAGTTTGCTTTGCTTACTTACGCTATTGATTTTCTCAGAAAGAAGAATAAGGATTTTATGATAACTCCAAGCATGGCTTATGAAAAAATGTTTTACGGAACAGGTTTTCTTCCTGCAGGAAAAGATGATATTTATTATATTAAAAATAAAAAACTTGCTTTGATAGGGACTTCAGAAGTTACTTTGGTCTCCCAGCACGCTGATGAGACATTATTATTGTCAGAACTTCCTTTAAGGTATTGTGGTTATAGTCCTTGTTTCAGAACTGAAGCAGGAAGTCATGGTAAAGATACTAAAGGGGTCTTCAGAATTCACGAGTTTGCTAAAGTAGAGCAGGTTAGTTTCACAACACCAGAGCATAGTTGGGAAGAGCATGAAGAATTAATAAAAACTGCTGAAGAATTCTGGCAGAGTCTGGGAATACATTACAGAGTTGTTAATATTTGTACAGGTGATTTAGGTATTGTTGCAAGCAAAAAATATGATATTGAAGCATGGATGCCTGGACAACAGAAATACAGAGAAGTAGTGAGTTGCTCTAACTGCACTGATTATCAGGCAAGAAGATTAGGTATTAAGTTCAGAGTTGAGGAAGGAAAACCTCCTGCAGGCTATGTTCATACACTGAATTGTACGTGTGTTGCTCCTCCAAGAGCACTTACAGTAATAATTGAAAACTATCAGCAGGAGGATGGAAGTATTAAAATACCTGAAGTCCTCGTGCCTTACATGAATGGTCAGGATGTGATAAATAATGGATAAGAAAATACTTAAAGAAATGGTTTCTGACCTGGAAGGTGCGGAAGTTTATGTTCCTGACACTAGTGTAGTGATTGAAGGAATCCTAAGTCATTTGATTAAGAAGAAGAAGTTCAAGGGAAAAATAATTATTCATAATGCGGTTATAGCAGAATTAGAGCATCAAGCCAATAATAATCAGCCTATTGGTTTTCTCGGGCTTGAGGAAGTTAAGAAACTTAATGATTATGCTGAAAAGGACAGGATAGAAATAGAATATGATGGTGCCAGACCTACGGGAGCCCAGATTAAGTATGCTAAGGAAGGAGAGATAGACAGGATGATAAGAGACCTGGCTGGAGAGAGGAATGCTACTTTAATAACTGCTGACAGGGTTCAGGCAGAAGTTGCTGAAGTAATGGGCATTAAGAATCAGTTAATTGAGTTCAGCAAAGAGATTAAGGGAATAAAAATTGAGAAATTCTTCACTAAAAACACGATGAGCGTTCATTTGAAGGAGAATACTGTTCCGAGAGCAAAGAAAGGGAGTCCCGGAAAATGGGAGTTTGTGAATATTGGTAAGAAAAAACTGACTGGTGAAGAAGTTGAAGAGTTTGCTAAAGATATTATTGAAAAAACAAAGATTGATAAGGATAGTTTTATAGAGATTAAGAGAAAGTCGAGCACGATTCTACAGTTCAGGAATTACAGGACAATAATAGCTCGTCCGCCGTTAAGTGATGGTTGGGAGATAACAAGCGTTCGTCCTGTTAAGAAATTATCATTAAAAGATTATAATCTTAAAGAGGATTTGATGAATAGACTTAAGGAGAAGGCTGAAGGAATATTAGTTGCGGGAGCACCGGGCAATGGCAAGAGCACTTTCTGTCAGGCTTTAGGAGAGTTTTATCAAACATTTAATAAAAATATTAAAACGATTGAAGCACCGAGAGATTTGATTCTTCCTGATGAAATAACACAGTACTCAAAAAACAGGGCGAGCCATACCGAACTTCATGACATATTATTACTCGGTCGGCCTGATTATACAATATTTGATGAAATCAGGAATACTGCAGACTTTAACTTATTCAAGGATATGAGACTCAGTGGTGTTGGCATGATTGGAGTTGTTCATGCAACCGGCCCTATAGACAGCATACAAAGATTTATAGGAAGAGTTGAATTGGGAATGGTTCCCAGCATAATTGATACAGTAATATTCATTAATAATGGTAAAGTGAGCAGAGTGTTGGAATTAAAAATGACTGTAAAAGTTCCGAGCGGAATGACAGAAGCAGACCTTGCAAGACCTGTTGTTGAAGTCAGGGATTTTGAGACAAAAGAATTAACAAACGAGATATATGTTTTTGGAGAAGAAACAGTTGTTATTCCAGTAAGTGAAAAGAAAAGAGAAAAAACTGGTATTGCCAAAATAGCTGAAGTAACTATTAAAGAAATGATTAAGAATGAATTAAAGAAAAAAGTTAAGAATATTCATGTTGATGTGACTTCACAGAACTCTGCTGACGTATTCTTGTCAAGAGAAATGATTCCCAAAATAATAGGCAGAGGAGGAAAAAGAATTGATAAGATTGAGAAAAGAATCGGTGTGAGGATAAATATCAGGAAGCTGGATGAATTAAGCAAGGAGAAAAAAAAAGAACAGCAGGAGAGAATACCTTATAATATCAGATTCTCAAAAAGCAGCATAATATTCATATTCAGCTCAGAATTATCAAGCAGGAGTGTTGATTTCTATACTGAAGGCGAATTCTTATTCACTGGAACAATAAGCAAGAAAGGAGAAGTGAGAATAAGTATAGACAGTGATTTAGGTAAAAAATTGCGGGAAGCAACAATGGAGAATAAAAATATTAAGGTATTATTATGAAAGCATTGTTTTTTGTGGATGTTCATGCAAATAAAGAAAAACTTGATAAATTAATTAAGAAAAGTGATGATGCTGACTTATTAGTATGTGCAGGAGACTTAAGCAAATTAGGTTCAGGATTCGGAGAAAGCGCAGAAAAACTGGATAATATAGGCAAAAAAGTCTTAATAATACCTGGCAACAATGAAACACCTGAATTTATTAAGGAAGCAGTGGAGGAACTTGAAAACTTCATATACATAGAGAGAGAAGTTTATGAAGATGAAGGAATAAAGTTTTTAGGAATAGGAAGTTGTCTTCCAAGCCCTTTTGACACTCCTTACGAATTGAGTGATGAACAAATTTGGAATATTCTTAAAGAATTTAAGAAAGTTAATGTACTGGCTTCGCATAATCCTCCTAAAAACACAATACTTGACAAGACATTGTCGGGACTTAATATAGGCAGTTTCAGTATAAGAAAATGGATTGAAAAGAATCAACCAAAATACTGCTGCTGCGGACACGTTCATGAGAATGCTGGTAAAGAGATTAAGATAGGAGATACTCTTGTTTTCAATCCTGGTCCTGAAGGAAGAATAATAAATTTATGAAAATACTGGTCACTGGTGCTCCGGGAACAGGAAAAACAACTATAGCGCAGAAGATTAGTGGCTTGTTGAAACTAAAATATTTTAGTGTCAAGAAATTAATTGATGAGCATCCTGAAACAGTAAGCAAAAGATTAAGTGACGGGAGTGTGGAAGTGAATGAAAAACTTAAGAATATATTGGAAGAAGAGCTTCCAAAAAATTATGTGATAGACACTCACTTGGTTGAATTTGTTCCTGAACCGGACGTGGTTGTGATATTGAGGACTAATCCATTAGTTCTGAAAAAGAGATTAGAAAAAAGAGGTTATAGTGAGAAGAAAGTAAGAAACAATATGGATGTAGAAATTCTTGACTATTTCACACAATACTATAGTGATAATAAGAAAGTGGTGGAGTATGACACGAGCATAGGAAAGATTGAAGAAAACGCGGAAAAAATAGTGAAGAAGATAAAACAAAAAAAATGGATTAAGGGAGGAATAAGTTGGGATGAGAAAAAATATTTCTAACCCCATTTTTTCCAGGAACCACCATACCAAATTCCGCATTCACTTTCTGAAACTTCTTTATATGTTTTTTTATCAACTCTGACAGTATATGATTTTCCGTAAGCCTTTGAAACACAGTCATAATGTTTACCTTCATGGCTTGCTACGAATCTTTCACAATCCCTTAATGTTTTGTGCAGTGAGTATCCGTCAGGCCTATGTCCCCAACCAAGTTCTATTTCAAGCCATTTTTGTTTTACAAGCGTATGCTCTAAACCCATTTTTTTTTATCACCTCAATACAAAAAATAAAAAAAACAAAATAAATATTTAATATTATTACAAAAATAATGTAATATGACAAATTTTATATATTAAAAAATAGTTTTTCAGTATTATGAAGAAGAAACTAATAACTCAAGGCCCGAAAGACAGGCATTCATATACAATAACTATTCCCAAAGAATGGGTTAAAAAACAAAAACTAGATGAAACAAAAAAAGTAGAACTAAAAATAGTTAAGGACAGGATAATAATCAGCCCCTGCAAAAAAAGAACACATAAAGCAGAAATTAGTGCCGAAGAATACAAAGAATCATTAATTAAAGTAATACCCGGACTTTACAGACTTGGTGTGAAAGAAATAAAAATAAAAATATCTGAAAGCAGACAATTAGAAGAAATAGTTGAAATAATACGGAAAAAACTCATAGGATATGAAATAATAGAGCAAAAAAAAGAATATGTGATTATAAAAGATATAACAAAAGAATCTGAAGAAGACTTCAATTCCATACTAAGAAGAGTATTCCGACTAATAATAGAACTATCAAAAACTAGAGATAAGACAGAAATAAAAATGTATGATAAGACAATAAAGAGGCTGGCAAATTACTCCCAGCGAATAATGATAACAAAAAGCACTGAAGAAATGCGGAAAAAACCTTTCTACTATTTATTAATAGACCAGTTGGAAAATGCAGGGGATGAACTAACATGGATACTTGAAGAAGATTTTGATGAAAAAATGTTGAAAGAAATAATGAAAACATTCAAAGAAATGTATGAAACCTTCTACAAGTACAGTCCAAAAAAATTTGATAAGAACTGCAAAAAAGCATACGATATAAAGAACAAGATAAAACTGAAGAAAAAAATAGAATTATCACAAATGCATCTTCATAACTTAGCAAGAATAATAAACTCAATTTCAGGAACAATCTTCATAATTAAAGGGATGCATCTATAAAACTCTCATCCTCCAATACTCCGTGATACTAACTCCTTGGCATAAATTTTAATGAACTGGTTTATTCTTCTTGAAATACATAGGTATTTCCTTAACCTCATCTTCTGCTGATAGTACTAAAACACCCTCCCACTCATCAGACAATTTCTCTACATTAACCACTAATTTGTGGTCTAACGAATTTTTAGGACTCAATACAACACTCTTCTTGTACTTGAAAGCCCTGTCATCAGGATTAATAGTGAAATTAACTCTTACTTTCTTATCCGAATCATTCACTAACACCCAATTCAGGTACACCTTCTTATCCACTCCTTTAAGCAATGTATAGCTGACATCCTCAACCTCCCTCACTTTTCCAAAAATTCTGTAAGGAGTTCTATCAACCACGCTTACCACAATAATATATATCGCAATACATTGTTATAATTATTATTACAGTACAGAACATATATGAAAAATATTTGAATATTATGAAATTATTCTGCTAAGTCCTGGAGATAGAAGATTTTTTTAAGTGGACTTCTTTCAAATACAATTTTGAAAATCAATATATCACTCAGAAGTAGTGAATACTGGAAAGATTTATAAATGTGTTTTTTTCTTTATGAATAATCATGACAGAAAAATATAATAAAGGTAAGATGCCTAGAACAGATTTCAAGTACGAAGAATTTGAAAGCAATATTTTAGGAACATTCTATAAATCTCTTAAATCATTAAAAAATGGGGATGAAGAAGACAGAAAAAACTTCGAATACATTAATAATGTTTTAGAAGAAATTGCAGAAAAATACAATGTTCAAACTCCCGAGAATGCTGCAAACAATCCTAGAACAAATGAAGAATGGGCTCAACCAACAAAAAATGGAATAGGCAGGTTATTAGCCAGTTTAACATTTGTAGGAGTAAGGAGTTATGGAAATTGGGCAGGAGAATATATGAACAGATTAGGAATTAAACTGCTTGAAATTTTTGACAAATACGGTGTCAAATCCAAATTTGAAAAAGACGAGAACGGAAAAATAATTAGTGCAGAAATTATTGACAGAAAAAAAGACACAATCAACTTAGAAACACTAATGAACTAATCTTTATTTTCTTATTTTATTCGAATAAAAAGTTTTAAACCAATAGAACAAATTAATAATATTAATTCACTAATATGATTAATCACATATTATCAATACTTGGAGGAGTCCTTTTAGGAATAATAACAGGAATTATTCCTGGAATACATCCCAACACGATAGCGAGTTTGTCATTCATTGGTTTAGGAGTTAATAATATTTATATTAGTATAATACTCTTCTCATGCTTGATTGTTTCCAACATTTTCGAATTCGTAAGCGCATGCTACTTGGGATTGCCTGAAGAAGGAGAGAGTTTGGCAACTTATCCTTTGCATGAATTATTAATGAATAAGAAGAGTTTGGCCGGCATGAGAATAGTGGGGTACACAAGCATAATAACTGTAAGTATTCTGGCAGGCATAGGGTTGCTCCTGAAAGAAAGCATAGCATTAATATACAACTCAATCAAGAGTTATGCATGGATATTCCTGCTCATTATGAGCCTGCATTTATTGATTAAGGAAAAGAAGAAGAAAACAGCACTAATAATATTTCTGACCAGCGGAGTGTTAGGAATAATAAACTTTAATATTGGATTAAGTGATCCTTTCCTGCCAATGCTTACAGGACTTTTCGGAATAAGCAGTTTAATAACGGGAATAAAAAATGAGATAAGCATACCTGAACAAATGAAGCAAGTGGTTGTAAGAATAAATTTTTGGGAGATGCTTAAGACAACTTTTCTTGGAATAATAAGTTCAATAATAATGGCATTAATACCTGCAGTCACTCCTTCCCAAGTAGGGCTTATAATGGAGGAGTTCAAGAATAAGAAGACAAGCATAGAGAAGAAGATAACAGGAATAACAAGCATAAATATTAGTGATACAATACTAAGCCTCATAGCACTAATAAGTATTAACAAAGCGAGAAGCGGAGTGGTTGAGAAAATAAGCACAATCATAAGTGTAACAAACAAAGAATATCATATCTTATTATTCAGCGGAGTAGCTTCTTGTATAATAGGAGTATTAATACTGGAAAAAACAGCAATATTCATATCAAAAAATATTCATAAGATAGATTATGAAAAATTAAGCAAAGGAGTAATCATTTTCATAACACTTCTTGTATCTTACATTACGGGAGTGAAAGGAATAATCATATTATTATTAAGCACTGGAATAGGTTATTACTGTATCAAAAAAGATGTGAGGAGAAGCCAATTACTGGGTTGTCTGGTCATACCAACAATACTATTCTACCTGTAAATATGGAAAAAAAGGATTTAAAAATATTAAAGAAATCTTAAATACATAGATGAATGTGCCGCATTCACAAGTTTCAGAGAAAGAAATCAACAAAAAAAAATGCTTCTAAGCAAGCGTGCTGGCAATGAATCATGAAATAATAATATTTTATGAACCCGCAACAGGACAGGATTATAAAATACTATTGAACTATTCTAAAAAAGCATTCGTTGAACCCCTTGAAACAATAAAAATATGTGAAGAATTAAGAATAAAACCTGTATTGAAAAGAAAAGAATTAATTAAGAGAATAAAAAAAGAATTTAAATAAAGACTATATTAATTTATACTAATATTGATATTGAATTATAAACTAAAAAATTTCATAAATAATATAATAGAAGAATCCGCAAGACGCGGAGTAATAATAGGAATACTTGGGATTCTGATTAATTACTTAACAAACACTATTTCTTTAAGACTCGGGTTATCAACTCCTCTGAATAGTGTGGGAACAATTATTACAGGAATACTCGCCGGACCACTGATTGGAGGACTAACAGGATTATTGACGAACATTATTCAGATGTATACAACAAATCCTTTAGCAGGATGGTACAGTATAACAAATATGAGTCTGGGAATAACAAGCGGAATACTATTCCAGAAGAAATGGCTGACAAAGAAGTCCGGATTAAAAGACGTGCTTGCAACAATAGGAATGCTAAGTATAATTGCGACAATAATAAGCGCTCCCATTAATATTTATGTCTATACGAACACTCCATTAAACAATATGCTTGAAGCAGTATTTCTTGGAGCAAAAAATGTGAGCGGAATACTTCCTGCCCTTACAGGTCCAGAATTACTCCATCACTTAATGGATATGACAATAACAATAGTGTTTGCTTATTTAATAATGATAAAGATACCGAACAAGTACTTCACCAATTATTTCACAAGAGGGAAAAAAAGAAAATAGTTTATGGAAGACTGGTTGTGCAGTTATTATTCTGGAAATAAGTGGACCATATATTATCAGATAATTAGTCAAATAATATTCTGATAAACTCATCAATAAGCAGTAAATACTTATTTGGAGTTCTCCTGCAAGCAATTATGGAACAGAGTTGCAGGGATTGTAATGGAAACTGTTATTACATGCATTACGATTAATTAATAATTCTAGAAATCACTCAGGCTTACTTGTTTATAAGGATCTTTTCCGAACAATCCTTCAAGTTTGCGCTGGAGTATCATCAAATCCTGCTTCAAATAATCATTAATATCAAACTCTTCTGAGAGCATTATGCTTGGTTCAAAATACTTAATAACACTTCCTTCATGAATAGTTAACAATATTTTTCCCCCGCAAGACTCGCATTTGCCCAGTAATGGTGGACGCCTGTACTTCTTATTGCAGTCCACGCACCTGAATCTCTGCTGGCTGAATTTTCTCAGATTGCCCTTCAAATCTTTCATGAAATGCTTGTTTATGATTAATTCAGCAACATGGTTTTCGCGCACAGCCCTTAATTTCTTCGCAAGATTCATCTGAGCCTTAACTTTGTCATCCATGCTTGCAAGAGTGCGGTAAGCACTGATTAAAGGACCGCTGTTCATACTCTTTGTGTCATGAGTGAATCCCAAACCCTCAAACTGTGAATCAGTTCCTAACCTATCCTCCACTTTCTCAACACTCACTTCCCACGGCATTTTACACTCAAGAGCAGCATTATAAAAAGATAAAGGATAATAATTAGCAATATCAACATTAAAAGCTTCATCATCAATCTCCAAAGGATCAAGCTTGACACTCAATACAAGAGGCGCATCCATAGTTCTTCCACCCCTCCTGTCCGGCAAATACTGCCTGCTGAAATTCAATAAACCATCAAGTAATAAAATAAGTCCTAACTCATCACCATCCGCATTACGCCTGCAAGCAGCATGAAGGTAGGGATGAGCGTAAAATCCCTGACTCTTACTAAATCCAATTATTCTGCTAATAATCCCTGCACTAGTATGAGGAGCGATGCTGATTATTAATTCACCAACCAATTCATCCTTAGAACTTATATTATAGAATCTTGGGAGATTATACAAGTACTCAAGCTCGTCATCAACAAAACTGCATGTATTAATGAGCATCTCTGCACAACTCATATCCTCAGACTTGCTGCAGTCAGGAAGTATAACATCCTGAGCTTTCAACTCAACTAACTGCTCACTACTATTTAAAGGATTGCCTTTAACATCCTTAGTATAACCAAGACTATTAAGTTTCTCAACACTCGTATTAATCTCACTAGGCCTGAAATGAGTTACGCAGGTTTCAATAATATCATAACGAACCGTTCCGTCCTTATTAACATGAATATTATTTTTCGCCCTCAACAATACTTTAGTGAAGTTTTCAGTCAGCTTATCCTTGTTCATAACACCCCTCACTCCTTTAACTAATGAAGGAAAACCCATATTTATCTTCTTAAGAGCATTATCAACATAATGCTTTATTGAAATACTTCTCTTATTGAAACGCTGAGTATCTGAATTACTGCAGCAATTCTCCTGAGGACCGATTTTTTCACACTTAGGACAATAATAATACTTAATTGTTTTCTCACCACAATTCTCACACTTCCTATAAACAGTTACAATCTTGCAATTACTGCAGAAAAACAAAGGAAAATCAGCAGAAACCCTGCCTTCCTCAAGAGCCTTATTGAAACTCCTTAAACGACCTCCTTCTCTTCCTACAGGAAACAAACCATGCGGTCTTCCCGTCATTTTACGAAGTTTTGCTTTCTCCGGACGCCCCATCCGAGCACCTACAAAAACTCCACCAATATCCTTGATTACATACTCTGATAGTGAATTAATATTTTCTAAAACACTCTTATCATCATCAACTCTTCCAAAAACATTATTATTAGAATAACCAAGATTAAGAAGTAAAGCACGGGCAATATCCTCCTCAATCATAATCTTGTTTCCACTAAGTTTGTGAACAACCCACAAATCCTCCAGAATTTTCTTAACACTCAAATCCTTAATAACAATAGAATCTTTTTCAATAACTGAATCGCTTAAAACACTGATTAATTTTTTCAAATCCTTATTTTCAATATTCTTCCAGAAAAAAACAAAACCAGGATAAAGAGGAGCACCAGTCTTATCAGACAATAAGGCTGCGTCAGATAAAGACAATTTAGTTGATAAAGGATTATTAAATAAATCCTCTAAATCAACATTCACTTCCTTATTCAAACTATTAACATCACTTATGTTTTTTTTAAGTTCAAGAATCCACCATTCAGGAACATAACCAGGAGGAACAAGATTTGAACCATTCTCAACAAAATCACCATAACAAAAAAGAATATCCCCTAAAAAAATAACCTCCTTAATATTCCTGCGAATCTCAAGAGCATCTTCCTCATCACTGATTTCAACCACATCCCCATTTTTCAACTTCACAATCGGTCCTCTTACAGTATCACAAGGAGTGATAGCACATGCTTTTCCAGGACGCTCAACTTTCAACTGAACTCCTGTAGCAATAAAATCATCAGTTATGCGCATAGTAGCTGGATGCATGCTCGCACTTGCAAGCCCACTTAGTCTGCACCTGCCGTAACGAAGACGGAAACCACCATGAGCCATTGGATGAGTGAATACTGGACGGCCAGCAACTAATTCTTCAATAAATTTATGATTCGGCTTGACCTTACAGGAATCATCCTCCTCTTCTTTATCAGAACTGTCTGACTTGCTGTGAATCTTTTTCTGAAGCTTAATATAATCCTCCATGAACAACCAGTGATTCATACCCATACTCTCACCCCATTCCTTAATCCTCTTAATAATCTTCTTCGCTTTCAAACACATTCCTTCACCAAGAACCAGACACATCCCTCCCCTGATAAAATCTGTTTCAACACGAGGAAGACGCTTATAATTACTAACTTCTCTGCGAGAGGTGGGGTCGCCGTTCAACTCAACAGGAATATGATTAACCAAGAAATCAATCTCCTCCTCATTACCAAAATACTGCAGACGACTTACTCTCTCATGATAATCACGTAATTCAGCAAAATAACGCTTAACTTCTTTAGGATTAGGGTCATAATCCAAAACACCGCATTCTTTCCTGACGTAATCAGCTATTAAAGCACTCACTGCAGAAGCAGTTCCTCCAGCACTCCTGATAGGACCTGCATAATAAACCGCACAATATTTTCCTTTACCATCTCTCCTGTCCTTCAATCTTAATTCAATAAATCCTTCAAGAGGAGCACAAGTAACACCCATAGTAATAAACGCAAGCCCTATCCTGACACCCGTCTCAATAGCTTTCTCTTTGGACTCAAACTCGCAGAACTTCTCCTTAGCAACTTCTGCACCAATAATGAATGCAACACGCCAGTCACTGCTACTATACTCCTCCTCCAATTCACGGATACGCTCAGCAATACCCTTACCTATTATTTCAGGACTAACAGCACCCACAAGTTCAACACATCGTTCAGCAACATCAGCAGCAAGAGGAATATCAACTTTGTCCTCAGGATCAAAACCTTTGGCTCGAGCTGTTTCAGCAACACTATATGCTTTATGAGTCTTTTCTTCAATACTATTAATATAATTCAAATAATTCTCTGAACAAATAACCATTAATAACTAATAAAAAATTTGTATTTTAAAAATAAATTGTTACAATACTACAATAATTCCTCTTTAACCAAAAAGTCAGGAACTTCACTAACACCATCCACATTATAATCTGTTGAAACACTCTTATTAATACACAAAGTTGGGACTCCTTCATGAAGAGCTCCAAGAAAATCACTCATTTCATGAGCAACCAATAATACTTCATTTTTTTCAACACCAACTTCTTTCAAGACTTTTTTAATATTCTGAGGATAAATCTTAGTAAAACCCAAATCCCTTGAACAAAACAAATAATCAAAATATTTAGCAACACCCATTTTCTTAAGCCAAACTCTCTTTTCACCACTTTTAAATATTCCATCACTCAACAAACCTATCTTAATATTATTATTCTTCAAGAACTTAAGGACAGGAACACAATCCTTCAACAAAAAAATATTATTTGCTTTTAATTCAGCATACTCCTTATCTAATATTTCAGGACTCTTTTCAGAACCAACAATCTTCACAAAAATCTTGAATAACTCAACTCTTGAAAACTCATTCTTCATACAATCATACTTAATCATGTCAAAAACAGTCTCAACATTCTTAAAACCCGTCTCTTGCTCAATCTTATTAAAAAAACCAGATTCATAATTATTATCTCTGTCATAAATGACACCATTACCGTCAAAAAAAACAATCTTAAACATGATTAATAAAATAAAAATTCTGTATTTATAAATTAATAAGGGAAGAGTAATCAAAAAAGATTATAAAATAAAAAAAATAATAATAAAGAATGAAATACCATTTAACAGGAAACTTCTGGATACTTGACAAAGAAGCAAAACCATTCCTCAGCGCAAGAACAGAAGAAAAAGAAAAAAAATACATATATCTCAAAAGAAACAAAGAATTCAGGATAAAGAAAGAATATGGAAGACAATGCATAGGTTTCTGGCATAATAACAAGATGAATCCGTGCCCAAAAAACAAAGAAATAAATAAATGGTACCAGTGCAGAACGTGCCACGAAATGGATGGATTCAACATTTGCGCAAGATGCGACGGGAGCGTATGCAACGCGGATGAAGAGACAAAAAAGAAATGCCTGAAAACACCCCACTTCTTATACATAACACTAATAGGCAATAAACTAAAAGTAGGAATAACAAAGAGCGGAAGATACTTAAGAAGATGGATAGAACAGGGAAGTGATTATGGTTGCTTGTTAGGAACAGGAAACGGGAAAGAAATAAGACAGAAAGAAACAAAGATAGCAAAAAAAATAACAGACAGAATATACACAAAACAAAAAATAAAGATGTTTCAAAAAAATAATCGCGAAATACTGAAAAAATTCCTGGAAAAAAATAATCTGAAAACAGTACAAATTTTTGATGTAAGAAAATACTACAAAGGATTAGATAATGTTCCATGCATACCAAAAAAAACAAACAAATTAAGTGAAGGAAGAATCGTGTGCGTGAAAGGAAAAATACTAGTATACGAAAAAGAAGGTGAATACTATTATTATAATCTTAAGAGGTTGAAGGGGAAAGTGGTGGATTTAGTGATAAAATAAGTTAATTTTTTACCATATTGTAAATAAATACAGGAAAAGTTAAAAAAACTGTTACCTATAATGAATATTCATGATTTATTTTGTTGCTCACGGCATTGATGTTGACGGATTATGCTGCCATGCGCTGGCGCACAAAAAATTTGAAGACATCACTCATTTCTACGTTGATTATCCCTCTCTTACTAAAGAGTTTGAAAAATTAATCCATCTACCTAAAGGAAAAGTAATTGTAGCGGATATTGCGCCGAATAATATTGAAGAACTCAGTAAAATAATCAAAAAAGTTGGAGACAAGCATGAATTAGTAGGATGGTACGACCATCATGACTGGAGAGGAGGAGAAGAAATACTGTCATATTTTAAAGACTACAAAATTTCAAAAAATGAATGCGGGGCGGAATTAGTAAGAAAAGCACTGGAATTAAATGATAAGGATTCTGAACTTCTTACCAGAATAGCCCGCGCATCTGATTACAATATGAAGAAAGATAAGTATTACCTGACTGCTATTAAACTACAGAAAGCAATAAGTGTGGCAAATAATAAAGAAGAAAACCTTGATAATATAACAAAAGCATTAAGCAAAGGAAAGATTAATCATTCAATGATTAACAAACTGTCAGGAGAATATGACAAGATAGTACGTGAAGCAAAGAAAAAAATTGATGAGAATCTTATTATTGAAGAATTTAAAGGATTAAGTGTTTATGCTGCAAAGTGTGAGCCAATACTTTACATGAAGGAAGGAGCAAGATATATTCTGGACGAGTACTCTTCTGCAGATATTGCATTGACTGTTTTTCCCAAAGGTTCAGTAATAGTGTTTTCAAAAACAGATAAGATGAATGTGGTGAGTTACTGCCAAGCGCATGGAGGCAATGGAAGAGGAAAAGGAGGCGGATTCATACTAAAAAAGAAAAAAAACCTCCCCAAATTAATTAAAAAATTATCCAACTATATTAATTAACAAAAAATATTAAAAATAAATAATCCCTTCTCAATAAGTATGAATATTACTAAAAAAATGGAATTAATTAAAAAAAACACTGTTGAAATAATTGGTGAAGAAGAACTTAAAAATAAATTAAAAAATAAAAAAAAAATAACTGCTTACATAGGAAGAGCACCAACAGGAGCACTCCATCTTGGACACATCATACCTTTAATAAAAGTCTTTGACTTCCAGAAAACAGGGATAAAAACAAAAATACTTATAGCTGACATTCATGCAGCAATGGATGACTTGAAAGCGCCTTGGGAAGAAATTGATAAAAGAGCGGAATTCACCCAAAAATGTATTGAACTCGCACTTCCCTGGAAGAAAAAACCCTCATTCATAACAGGTTCGGACTTCCAACTCACTGAAGAATACCAATTAGACGTGCTGAAAATGAGTACAATGGCAACAGTGAATCGTGCAACCAGAGCAGCGAGCGAAGTTACGAGAATGGAAAATCCTAAAGTATCTGAACTAATATACCCAATAATGCAGTCACTTGATGAAGAATATCTTAATGCAGACATCCAATGGGGAGGTATAGACCAGAGACACATTTTTGCTTTCGCCAGAGAATACCTGCCAAAACTAGGATATGAAAAGAGAATAGAGATAATGCAGCCATTAATAATGGGGCTTAAAGGGCCTGGAGCAAAAATGAGTTCAAGCAGACCTGAAACAATAATAAAAATATATGATTCTGAAAAATCAATAAAAGATAAAATAAAAAAAGCGTATTGTCCTGAAGGAATAATAAAAGATAACCCAGTAATGCAGTTAACAAAATACTTGGTTTTCGGTATAAGAGATGCATTCAAGATTGAACAGCCTGAAAAATATGGAGGAGACATAAATTTCAAGAATTACGAAGAAGTTGAGAAAGCTTTCAAAAACAAAGAACTCCATCCCATGGACCTAAAAAAAGGATTATCAGAAGAACTAATTAAAACTTTCAAAAAAGCAAGGGAATATTTTGAAAAACATAAAGATATTCTTGAAGACTTAGGACCTAAATTCTTACCCTAAATTAACAAAAACAAGAACCTTGATAAGAATCCGAAAACAAAACTAAGACTAAACACATTATCAAACAATATTATGAATACTAAGAAAATTATTCTCCCAATATTAAGACTCATCTCCCGAAAAATGAGGAATTCAAGAGTATTACTCTTTCTTGCATGATTATACATTTTAGCATTAAAAGGAATTGCCCAAAACTCAACAGCAATCCCAAGAAAAAAACTAAACAAAAAAATATGAAAAGGTGTCTCTAAGTAAAAAGCAATAATCCATAACACTGCCTCAAAAACAACACCAATCTTAATAAACAATGACTCTCTATCTTTGCATAAATAACTTATTAATAATGGAACAAAAACCCCACTAATATTCACAAGTGAAGAACTTAAACCCATATCAACAGGATTATTGAATAAGAAATAAATATATAATGGAAAAATAACAAAACCAACAAAATAACCTATTCCATCACCAAAAAAAGCTAAAAAATATTTATAAAAAGAATGATGGAACAAGTTATCAAAACTCATTTTAAAATTAAAATGATAATCCTCCAGATAAAAAAGAGGTATTATGCTTAAAAAAAGAAAAAATCCTCCAATTAAAAATAAGAGATTATAACTATAATAAGCAAGCACAAAACCACCTAATACTGGGGCAAAAATTCTGAAAAAACAGGGAAGAGAATACATCCATCCAACCTTCATATCCACATTCTTCTTTTTTGTCTTTTTAAGAAAAAAGAAATGGAAAGCAACCCAGTACAATGCAGAAGTAAAACCATTAAAAACACCAAGAGCATAAATAGAAAAAGGAAAGAATTCAATAGAATAAAGCCAGAAAATAAAAATTAATAAGAATAGGGGACGTAAAAAAATAATTTTTTTAAACCCAATAAAAGAAGAAACATAACCTGCAAAAGGACTGAAAAGAATCATACAAAAATAAAAAATAATATAATAAATAAAAATCTCGTTTAAACAGAAACCCATATTTATCAGAAAAACAGGAATAAAAATAGTGAATAAACCAAGAGCAAAACCCTGAATACTAAGGTGTATGTTCATCACACCAACATTTTTTTCAAACTCATGAATTTTATTAAATATGCTTGATAAATGAAAATCCATATTTAATAAAAAAATAAGGATATTATTTAAAATCTACTACTTTAATCTTTCTGGACTTAAGATTAAGCAAAGGAACTCTGCCAGGAGTAGGATGATGCCCAAGTTTTTTCATAAAACTAGTCATACTCTGAAAACAGCTTGCAGCAACAAGATTAATACCTCTGTAATTACTTATTCCTAAAGAATGAATATGTCCTGTAGCAAGAACATCAGGAACAGGATCAATAATGAAAGGATCAATATTTGAAGGAGTGATTAAACCACTTCCATGAACTGGTGCAAGATGACGCTTCTTAATCAAAAATTTTGAAATC
>CAYWEY010000003.1:0-84906 GCA_964457955.1 Candidatus Woesearchaeota archaeon | reverse complement strand
AAGGAAAAAGCAGTAATGTAGTGAATATAATAATATCAAACAATATTAGGATAGAGAGTGCTAAAAAAGTATGGGGTAGGAATGTGAGTAAGACAACAGATTATTTGAAGAAGAAATATCCCGGAGCAAGTGTTGCGTGTATTGGGCCTGCGGGTGAGAATAAGATATGTTGTGCATCAATAATGACTAATAAGCATCGTGCAGCAGCAAGATGTGGTGTTGGTGCTGTAATGGGCAGCAAAAAAGTTAAGGCAATAATAGTGAAACCAGTTAAGAAAATAGAATATTATGATAAAAAAAAATTCATGAAATCTGCTGGAAATTTCAGAAAATTATGTAACAAATCATATATATTGAACAAGAACTTGCCTGAGTACGGAACCCCTTTCTTTCTATCAAATGTTAACAAGAATAAGGCTCTTCCTGTCAAGAACTTTGAAGAACTTAATGATAATGAGACAATAACTCCTGAAGAATTAAAAAAATATTCTGATAAAGAGTATAGTTGCTACGGATGCACCTGCAAGTGTGATAAGAGAGCATTAATAAATAATAAAGAATACGGTATTCCAGAATACGAGTCCACAGGGCTTCTCGGAAGCAATTTATTAAACCATGATGCAGGAACTTTGATAATGATTAATGACTTATGTGATAATATGGGAATGGATACTATTCAGACAGGGAACTTATTGGGGCTCGCAATGCAGGCAGGTAAAATAAGGTGGGGTGATAAAAAAGATATTTTATTAACTGTTAAGAAGATTGCTTACAATAAGAGTGTATTATCAAAAGGACTGATTAATGCAGCTGAAGAATGGAATGCAGATGGGAAAGTTGTTCATTCAAAAGGAGCAGGATTCCCAGCATATAATCCTCTTAATGCGTACGGTATGGCATTGAATTATGCAGTAGGAAATAGGGGAGCATCCCACTTAACAGGTTATACAGGACTCTTTGAATGCTTAAGCCTGCCTTTCAGTGCAGAAAATAATAAGAGCACAAAAGGCAGGCCTGAACTGCTTAAATTCCTGGAAGATTTCTTAATAATGTTTGATTGTTTAATACTCTGTAAGTTCATGAGTGCAGCTTTTCTCGGATTCTTACCCCAAAATATTGTGAAGTATTCTGAAAAGAAGATAAAAATTAATATAGGATTGCTCGGTTTCTTAACAAAATTCTCATCACTAGCTTATCCTTTCATGAACTTATTGTTCAAAGATGTTCTTGACATGGTTTATTATTCTACAGGAGAAAAGTACAGTATTAAAGACTTGGTTATTATGGGAGAAAGAGTGTTTAATATGCAGAGATTATTCAATATTCGGGAAGGATTAACAAAAAAAGATGACTGTTTGAGTGATAAGTTCGGAAAAATTCCTCTAAAAAAAATGTTGAAAAAATATTATGAACTGCGCGGGTGGAATAATAAAGGAATTCCTTCCAAGAAGAAATTAAATGAACTTAATCTTGAAAAGGAATAATACTATTAATTATTTTCTTAATTGTTGATAAGAGCATACTCCATAAAATACTCAGCATTAATGGTGCAAGCACGTCCTTAATCATTACAAAACCTAAAATCACTAACAATACTATTATAACTACTAATAATATTATTGAAAAAACAGTTTTTTTATTACTCTTCTTACTTCTTTTTTTCATAAAATGTTTGAATAACATAATAATAGAATACTCATTGGTTTTTTAAATACTTTTTTCTATCTTTAGCATTATGGGGGGAGTTTCCCAGTAATACTTCTTATCATCCATGAATCCTTCAAGCACTATCTTAACCTCAATATCATCATCTGCATCTGCTTCAAAAAAGAACTCTTTCTCCTGATTAGGTTCAAGAACAGGAACTCTATCCTTATTTTTTGTTATTTCTCCAGAATCATTTTGTAATTCAAGACGAGCTTCCAGTTCATTAATAGGATTTATTCCAGCATTCTTAATAACAAGAGTTAACGTGTTCTTACCTGCACTTATTTTTTTTAGGAACAAGTTCGTATTCAATATTTTTTTTTAATCTTCATAAGTTAATACAATAATTCAGTATTTAAACTAATGCAGTATGAAAAGATGGGAAAAACATTTGCAGTCAGAGCATCCAAAACCCTTAAACCCATTGAAATATTCTTCAAGTATTCCTGCACTCCTGCATTCTTCTTCTTTACCTGCTTTCTTATAATAAAATCCAACAATTCTTGAATAATCATGCATTAATGAATAATCAATATGCCAATGCTTCTTCTTACTTGAAGAATAATGCCTTTCAATTCTCTTCAATAAATTGTTCTGGCCTGAACCAACATAAGCATAGACTCCTTTCCTGAATAATATTTTTCCAAGACTACCTATAACAATTTCTGTATCATTCTCAATTCTTATTATCAGCAAATAAACTCCTTTAATCATAAGATTTATAAATATGTTTTTTTCATTATTTTTTTTGCAGCCATTAGGACGGGTGCCCCCTTCAATTTCCCATCCTTTCTTAACTTTTTTTTTTGTCGGGCACCCTCCAATTATTAATAAAATTTAATAATGAATACATTTAATATAAATACTTATGAAACTTATTATTTCTGATCTTGAAAGAACTCTTACAGATGATATGAACACGTGGAGAACGCTTAACCTGGAAATGGGAGTGAGCAGTGAAAAAGATTATGAATTATACAATGATTTTAATGCAGGCAGGATAAATTATGAAGAATGGACGGGTTCATTAGTGAAGGAATGGATAAATAATAATACTCCTTATAAGGACTACTTTATTAAATTCTTTAATAATATTTACAAACCTGCTGATTCTGCAAAAGAATTTGTAAAAAAATGCAGGGATAAAAATTATTATTTTTACGTAGTTAGTGGTAGTTTCAACAATCTTTTAGAAATAGCAATGAAAGATTTAGGGTTTGATGAATATTATAAATCAAACGAACTAGTTTTTGACAAAGAAGGGCTTCTTAAAGGAGTAATTCCACACGATTTTGGTTTTAATAAAGAATTAGTTCTGAAAAAGTTAAAGAAAAAGTATTCAATAAATTATTGTATTGGAATAGGGGATTCGGATAATGATGTCAGCATGCTTAAAGAAGTTGATAAAGGAATCTTAGTGAATCCTACAAAAAGAGTGAATATAGAAGAAGTTAAGAAACGTGACATAATAGTGGTAGATAACTTAAGAGAAGCATTAAGAATTATATAATTCCTCACAAGCCCTTCTATTCATTCTCAGGTCACCCGATTTTTGTTGCTTTATTGCAGGACATAATCTTATACTATAATCTGGACGAACAGTAATCTTCTTAACACCAGCCCTGCACTTCCTGAGATTATAAGGACACCTGAGCTTCACAAAATCATACTCTTCATTAATATTCCTAACTTCATTTTCATCATTTATTTCAAGAAAATCCTTATTCTCATAACCCCTTCCTTGAGGAAAGAACTTCATAATACCAACTTCGTCAATACCTAAAATAATACATTCCTCGCACAAATCACTTAATTCATCAATATTCTTTCTATTAACAATAACATGCACGCCAACATATTCATCATGTTCTTTAAGTTTCTGAATAGTACTGATAGTTCTATCATAACAATCCTTCCCGCACAACTCGTTGTGAGTCTTTTTTCCTCCCTGAAGATTAATGTAGAACCTGTCAACATAATCAATAGTTTCTTTTATAAAATTATAACCATTAGTGTACAAATAAACAGCCAAATCTCTGCTCTTACTATATTTTAGTATCTTAACCAATTCTTTATGAAGAGTTGGTTCTCCTCCTGAAATCATTAATAACCTGCCACCCATACTTGCGAATTCATCAATCACATCCTCACAAACTTCATAACTCAACATATTTTCAGAATTCATTGAACTATCCGACGAGCAGAAAACACAGTTAAGCATACACTTGTTCGTAATCTCAAGACATAATTCTTCTAAAACCACACTAAATAAAAGAATAAAAATTACTTGCTTAATAAATTTTTTAAATTCTTTCCTCTTACTTATTAAATGGGCGGGTAGCTCAGCCTGGTAGAGCGCTAGTCTTATAAGACTGCCACTAGTACAAAAAAACGTGGTCACTCTCTGAGTGAACTAGTGGTCGAGGGTTCAAATCCCTTCCCGCCCAAACCTTACTTCTCAAAAAAGAGGAATGTTTATAGTTAACATTATAAATGTTTGACTTATTAAAACAATTGTTTGAATTATGAAAACAATATTTAATGGTCCTGTGTATAAAATAATAAAATTATTTTATGAGAATAGAAATCAAAAGCTTCATTTAAGGCAAATTGCTAGAAAGGTTAACTTAAATGAAAGCAGTGTTTCAAGGCATTTGAATAAGTTATTGAAAGAGAACATTCTGAAAGCAAAGAAAGAAGGAAATTTGAAGAATTTTTTTGTAAATATTGAAAAAATACCTGAACTTTTTCCTATTTACGATCATGAAAAAATTAACAAACTGCCGCTTTTGAGAAAAAATGCTGTTAAAAAATATATTAAAAAATTAGGGGTTAAACCATTATTTATAATTGTATTTGGCTCAACTGCAAAAGGAACTTTCAAAAGAGATTCTGATATAGATATTTTAGAAGTGGTTGAATCTAAAGAAGATAATGAGGATGAAATTGCTTATGTTGAAGCTCAGACAGGAATAAAGATAAAAACTATTCAGATAACTAAAAAACAATTCTTTGAAGAATTAAGCAAGAAAAAAGACAGAGTTATTCAATCAGCATTAAACACGGGTTTCCCTGTTTTTAATGAAAAATATTTTTATGAGGTAATTTACAGTGAATGAGTATCAACTAAAACAACTTATTAATTCAAAAGAAAAATTACATGAAAAAATAACTTCTTACATTAATGAAAGGATTCTAGTCAATCAAAAAATTGATGAAGATGAGATTAAGGGCCACATTGAAAAATCAGAGCATAATCTTAATTTTGTTAAAGACACATTGAAACAAAACTATACTGATTGGGCCATAACTGGGTGTTATTATGCAGTGTATCAAATAGCTTTAGCATTAATCTTGAGAAAATGTTATTCATCAAAGAATCATGATGCAACACTTTGCATTTTAATAAAAGAGTATTATAAAAAAGGAGTAAGTGAAGAAGATATTAAACTTATTAATAAATTCTTTTTAGATTATCAGGATTTATTATTTTATGTACAGTCAAAGAATAAGAGAGAAGAAGCCTCTTATTCCAGCTATTACAAATTTGATAAAAAATCAGTAAATAATTTGAGACTGAAAGCAGTACTATTTGTTAATAAAGCAAAAGAAATATTAAGTTCATAAGCCACCTGATTAGCCTGCGCAGAGCTGAGGGTTCAAATCCCTTCTCGCCCATTCGAAATCTTTAAAAACAAGATTTTTTTAATTATTTTTATGAAAGAAGAGAATAAAATAATTAATAAAAATATTGAAATAGAACACTTACTGGAGCTTCCGAATTGTGTTGCTTATGTTAAGAAGCCAAAAGACTTAGGAGAATTCGAGTCAGTTAAGCAATATTATTCAACAGTTGAATAATGAAAATATTATAAACACTAATACGTAAAAAAATTTTTTTTATGAAAAACAAATTTTAATAAGAAAGTTTTTATCTGTAAATACTTTATGATGCCTTTATTATCATAATAAGATTTATGAAATAATTTTTATTGATGTCTTTTATTATTTTTCTAACATTATTAATAGTGCCTGTATAATCTGATAAAAAAACGTATTTGTTTTCTTCGATTATGTTAAGAAATTCTTTTTTATTCTTAAAATTATCAACATTTAAATCAATAAAATTAATATTGTATCCTTCATCAATTAATGATGTTGCAAGATATAATAATCCTAAGGGAGGTGATAAACTTTGATTAGGCCCCCCATTCTTCTCCAAATACATAATTATTGAAAGATGGATGGATGGATCATTAAAATATTTTTTATTTCATTGTAAAAATATATTATTTTTTTCATCAGAATAAACAATTCATGAAATACAGGAGAGAATAAAATCCCTATTCATACCTATCCCTTTATTGTTTCAATAAAAAACTTTTTTTATGCTGACTTGTTTTATTGTGACTTATGTCTGGAAAAGATGTTGAATATTTTGCGGAAAAAACAAGAAAACTTATTGATAAAAAAACAGAACTAACAGAACGTCAATTAAAATATATGGATGGAAGTCATTTCATGACAAAAGAACAGTTAAATCGTTTCTTTGATTTATTCACTTCTAGACAGGAAGAAAAAGCACTTATTTATGTAAAAGAGATTTGGAGAAAAAAAGTTGATTATGAATTTTTAAAAACATTCAAAACTATTCATTGGACTTCTTTAAACAGTATTAATCAAATGCTTTCTAATATTGGTGATAGTTCTAGAAGAGAAACATGCACGCAGGCTTATTCATCAGCCCCATACATTAGTAAATTTAACAATTTTGGTATCTTAATTGAAGGTGAAATCACTCTGGCAGGAAACAAAGACTTAATGACTAATTTATGGCATCGTATAGATGACTTTAAAAGTATAAGAAGAAAATTTAGTTCCCGTTTATCTTACTTTATAATTACTAGGAATGATGCTACATCCGGCCATGAAGGAGTACAAGAATTCATAGTTAAGGATTGGAAACCAAAAGCAATAATTATTGATTTTGATAGGATTTCTTCAAAATATGACGATCCTGAAAAGATTAAATCAATAATTGTTGGATTGAAAAAATATGATTTACCAATACTTAATACTAAAGGAAAAAAAGTAGACGAAGCGGACATCCTTTCTAATTTTAGAAACAAAATTAGTGACACTTTTTGTTCTCAATTAAAATCAAAATATGATAATGCTCCTGAATCAGGTTTGAAAGTAGCACTAGCAGTTTATAATTCTAAAACAAAAGAAGTTCTTATGTTAAAAAATTCTGAAGGAAATACTTTCAAGGTTGTAGAAGGATTTAGAAAAACTAATCCTTCAGGTGAATTAGAGCATCCTTTAATCACTGTTGTTACTAAAGCAAAAGAAGAAATTGGGGGCATTCCCAGAGGATCAGGTATGATGGTAAAACCATTTGTTTCTAAAAAAGAAGAGATATACGTTCTTAACATTAAAGATTATGCTAAAAAATTAATTGAAAAAAAACTAAATAAGAAAAAAATTGAATTCTTATGGGTGGATATTAAACAAATTCCCAAAAAATTCAAATCGTATTTGGAAAATATCTGAACATGAAAAAATTACTTTTGTAAAGTAATCCCACGACTGAAGTAGTGGGTGTTCTGAAGTTTAATAATTTTTCCAGTGCTTTTGTAGATTTTGATGGTTTTTGTTGTGACGCTTCCTATTGTTCTGTAGGAGTATCCGTTGCTCCAGAATTTTTTTTCCCCATAACATGTTTTTGAAGAGTTTCCAATGGTTTTTTCTCATCATTCTGCTAACAAATTCTTTCAACAACTGCACTAATTTTCTCACCGCATAATCTTTCCAGTCACCAATGAATAAGTGAACATGGTCAGGACCGAACTCCAAAGCCAATAATATAACTAAATAAAAACTCAGTTAACAATAGGAGATTCTTTTTTTTACAACAGTCTGGCTGGATTTAAGAAAAAAGAGGAATAATATATTATGATATGGGGTTAAAGAATAAACATATATTTATTAAATCATATTTGGAAGACTATCAACGCGTTAGAGGATATGAATGTTAGATTCAGAATACATTTTGGGATTAATGAGGATTATTTAGAATTATCAAAAAAATGATTTAGAATATTTTATAAAATCCGAGAAGGATAATATGAAAAATTTTACTCCAAGCAGAGAATATTTCAAAAAATTTAATAAAATATTGGGTAAAAGAGGTTAATTAACCCAAATACTTTTAAACCCAAATTGATTTTACAAGATTAATATGAAAGAAGGAACTGTAAAGTTTTTTAATAATATGAAGAATTACGGCTTTATAACCGGAGATGACGGAAAAGATTACTTTGTTCACGTAAGTGGATTAAAGGAAGGAGTAAACATCAAAGAAGGTGACAGAGTCTCTTTTGAGATTGTTCAGGGAGACAGAGGTCTTAAAGCCGAAGAAGTTGAAAAAATAGAAGAAGGCGCAGAAGGCGCTGAAGAAACTGAAATGGAAGACATAGAAGAGATGGAAGAACCAGAAGAAAGTGAAGTTTCTGATATTGAAGAGGCATAAAAAAAATTTCTAATTAAAAAAATTTAATTTTTCAAAAAACAATTTTTATTATTTTTTATTTTTTTTATCTTTTTCTAGAAGGAATTCTCACTTTTTTGTAATTACTTGCTTTTGATTCATTAATTTTTCCGCGATAAATATTTTTTATCTTATCCATTTCACGGAAATCATCACTTGATAATAATATTATTGCTTTTCCTTCTTTCCCGTTGCGTGCTGTTCTTCCCACACGATGAGTGTATGTTTTCTCATTATGTGGTAGGTTGTAATTTATAACATGAGTTATGTTATCAACATGCAATCCTCTTGCAGCAACATCTGTTGCAACCAATACTTTTATTTTTCCTTCTATAAATTTCTTAATAGTTTTTTCCCTGCTATGCTGGCTCATATCACCATTCATGCATGCAGCTTTTATACCATTATACTTAAGTACTTTTGCCACAAACCGGGTTGTTCTCTTCATGTTGCAGAATACTAAAACCAAATCAGTGTCTTCATTTCTTAACAAATGAGTAAGTAAAGACAATTTTCTGTTCTTTCTGACATTATAATAGTATTGTTCTAATTTATTGTTTTTTAATTTATTATTCAGTATGACTTCAGCAGGATTATTCAAATACTTATCTTTTAACTTTAATACTCTGGAATTTATTGTCGCACTGCATAATATGCTCTGCTTATTCTTAGGCGTAAAGTTAAGGATTTTGTTAATATCATCAATGAAACCCATATCCATTAACCTGTCTGCTTCATCAATAACTAAGTACTCAACATTATCCAGTTTTAATACTTTCCTGTACAATAAGTCAAGAAGTCTTCCAGGAGTTCCTACAATAATATCTGCAAAACCAACTTTTTGAGACTGTTTTCTCACAGATACTCCTCCATAAACAAGAACTGTTTTAAGTCCTTTAGTTTTTGAAAACTTCATATATTCTTTTCCAACCTGCCTTGCTAGTTCACGTGTTGGAGTAATCACAAGAATCTGCACATCTCCTTTTGGTTCAATATTCTCAATAGTCGGTACCGCAAAACCTATTGTTTTACCGCTTCCTGTTTTGGATTGTACAAGCAAATCTCTTTCATTAAGAATGTGCGGGATTGCCTGCTCCTGAACAGGAGTAAGATTGATTATATCATGTTTTTTTAAATCAGTGATTAAATCATCACTAACATTAAATTCATTAAATTTCATTATTTTTTTTCACCTATTTTTTTAACAAGAATAACTTTTTTTCTATAATTATTTATTCTTAATACTATAAAAAAATATCATATTTATAAAAGTTACTATTAAAAAGTGGTTATCTTAATAATCCGATAATATATTTTTTATATATTTCTTCAGGAAAACGTTCTGCGCATTCAAAGCATAATCCTTCTTTTTTTAAAATTCTCTTACTTTTTGAATTATTTGATTCGTTTAAGTAAAATTTAATAGAATTAACACATAAATTTTTTTTATGATTATCAGTTATGGAACAGAATCCGTATCTTGTTATATTCTTATATTCTATATTAAACTTTTTAAAATAATTCTTAACTTCTTCATTAGTAGGTTTTAAATAAGCCATGCTTAACAGTCTTAAATAAAAATTTTTAGTTAGTCTAATAACTTGTTCTTCTTTTTTGAGAGAAGGTAAATACAATAACATAGTTCCATTAGTATAATGATATTCACTATTCTCATTGTTTTTTGTAATTATTAATTCCAAATCCCTTTCCTCAGAAAAACTGTTGAGTACGCCAAAAAGGTTATTGAATGATTCTTCGCTTAAATTATCCTCTTCATCTATTATTACTTGTTTTACTCCCATTATAGAAAGAATCCAAAATTTAATTATTATAAATATTATGAAAATATTTTTTAATAACTAAAAATTTTATGAAAAATATGGATAAAGAAAAAATAAGCATAGATGAATGCAATCTTCCTTTTGTAGTTATTGAGAACGGGATTAACGCTTTCCAGTTTGATTTTGAAGAAAGAGAAAAAATTTATAATTTTTTCAGAGAGCATAAATCTGAAGAAGATTTAAACAGAAGTTTTTTCTGGAAATTTTTGAAAATTAATGGAAGAGATGATAAATTAATCCTTATTAGTGCAGCATTATCTTCTTTAACTTCAATATTAAGTAATATTAAAAGCATACACTTGATTAAGAAAACAGAGGGTAAAGAATTCCTTTTAGAAAAAAAATTTGATATATTAGTAAAGGATGAAGGTGCTTTTATATTATTAACCTTTTCTGAAACGCATGAATTTAATCGTGAGTCTAAATTCTTCAAAGAATTCATTGACATTTTTACGAGTGTTGATTATGAAGGAGACAATTCAGAGTATAAGGAAGATATTGAGAGATTAATTGATGAAAGAAAAAATGACTTGTTAAAACTTTTAGGGATAAAAAAGAGTGATTTAAGTAGTGAGGGAAAAAAAGAATTGCTTTTCAAGAATTTAAGGAATAACATTTGGAGAATTAAGAGAGATTATAGTACTAAAATAAGAAATATTAGTGTGGAGCATGATGAACATTTATTGACTTTTTCAGAATCCTTAGCAAGTATTATAAAGGAAGTGTTTAACATTAAAGATTATAAGTTTCTTGTTGAGAATGAAGGTGGAGAATATTTTTTTGCTTTTAAGCATTTGAAAAATTATCATAATATGGAAGAAGATAAGATATTATGGCCTTATCTTGAAATTTGTTATGAGATTGTTGATGAGATTAATGAAGAAAAGCATATTGATGATTATAAACTTTATTTAAAAAAATTATTTTCATTGAGGGATGATAAGAATGTTAATTCTGAGCTTATTGAAAGAGTTATTCCTGAAATATGTGCTAGAATTTTAAACTTCAAAACATCAGATATTGACGGAGAATACTTGGTTAATTATTGTTTAAGAGAAAGTTTTCCTTCTATCAGAGAATTTAAGAAAATGAGTTATCACTTAATTCACAATAGACTTGGAGAAGAAGAAAAAGAACTCCGAGAAAAAATAAAGAATGCTCTGATTAAAATATCAACTCAAGTTTAAATAATCTTATCAAATAATCCTTTCCATAGAGCAGTGAAAGGAATAATAGGTATAATAACTAATAAGAGTCTAATATACCATGATAAGAAATCCAGCAGGTTCTCAACAATATAAAAAAGAATCGTGGTTGTTATTATTGATAAACTAATCCAGTAAATATTTCTTTTTATCTCTTTTTTCATAACTTTTTTATTGAATTAAAGTTTTATAAACCTTGATGCTTAATATTAATCCTGAAAAAGAAGTTAATAAGATTAAGAAGTTCTTAAAGAGAGAGATGAAAAATTTTAACAAGGATAGAGTAATAGTTGGGCTTTCAGGCGGACTCGATTCTTCAACTGCTTGTTATCTTGCTGTTAAGATTTTAGGTAAGGAGAATGTTTTTGGACTTATAATGCCAGAAAAAGATTCTGATGAAAAAAATATGAGTGATGCGGAAAAAGTTGCCAAGAATCTTGGTATAAATTATGAGAAAATAAATATTACTCCAGTTCTTGAAGAATTAGGTGTTTACGAACTTCTTCCTGCAAGACCTGGTAAGATGATTACTAAAACAGTTTCCTCTCTTATTAAAAAAATATTTCCAGACTTCTCACCATATATTTTTGCGCAAAAATTCTGGTATGGTAAGCTTTCAAAATTTCAGAAAAAGATTTTCAATAAGTATGGTTTTATAGGTGCTTTCTTATTAACCAAAGTTAAGATTAGGATGGCACTACTTTATCATTATGCTTATCTGAAGAATGGTTTAGTTCTAGGAACAACTGATAAGACTGAATGGTTAATGGGTTTTTATGACAAGTACGGAGACGGAGCACATGATATTAGTATAATTAAACACTTATACAAAACAGAGATTAAAAAAGTAGCAGATTATCTTGGCGTCCCTAAAAATATTGTTAATAAACCAGCGAGTCCTGACTTATTCCCTGGTGCTGATGAAGAAGCAATAATAGGAGTATCTCCTCTTCTTATTGACAAGATACTCGTGCTCTTTGAAGAAGAAAAGTCTGATAATGAAATAATGAAAACTCTTAATATTAAGAAAAAAACTATTAAGTCAGTCAGAGAATCAATGCGTCTTGCTGAGAAGAATAGAACTATTCCAAAAAGTTTACTTTAAGAAATTTTTTTTTAGTCTTCCAGCCAACTCATAGTATTTGTTTGCTTCTTCAATTAATCCCTTCTTATCCATCTCAATTGCTTTTCTCATACAATAATTCAATAATTTTGTATCAACTTCTTTTCTGAAGTCTTCACCACTTATTGATTTTGGCTTAATTTCTTCCACTAAATCCTTAATAGTGTATGAAGAATCTTTTTGTTTTCTCTTATTATACTCATCAACTATTGACTCAATATTCATTTTTCAATTTTTCTTACTACTTCACTTAAAGGATTATAAACAGGAACAGGTTCTTTTAATTCATCTAATTTTTTCTTATACTCTTCAGACTTCATTAACATTTCTTCTGCATGATTAACAATACCTAGTTTCTGATAAATCTCTGAAATCTCCTTATATTTCTTTTCAAGTAAAGAATATACTTTAGACAATTTATCAGAATCATTTTCGTACTCTTTCATCTTTCCTTCTTGCTCACTAATAATATCAGAAAGCTCATCGAATTCTTCTTTTAATCCAACTAACATAATCTAATAAGAATAACAAAAATAGTTTTATAAAACTTTCTCTTAATACATCTCGTTTTTATAAAATTCTAAAGCCTTCTTTGAGAGGGGTGTGAGTTTCTTTATCTTACTCACTTTATTGATAGGAATATACTTGAAATCTGCAACTTCTTTTTTATTCCTCTCAAGTTCAGCATTATATTCATAATAATACATTTTTATTTTAGCATACTCTTCAGGCACATCAATAACAAAACTTCCTATATTAATAAGGTGTGACTGCTTAATTATCATACTTAATTCTTCTTTAGCTTCTCTTACTGCTGCAGAGCGCTCATCTTCTCCTGAAAGTACGTGACCTGTTACTCCAATACTCCAGTAATTTGGGAATATTTCTTTTTTTTTACTCCTCTTCTGCACCAAGACATCTCCACTACTGTTGAAAACAAAAATCATAACCTGTTTATGCAGTAAGTGCTTCTCATGAACAACTTCTCTACTTTTTTTGTCAATAACTTTGCCATCTTTCTTAATCACGTCAAGCACTTCACTCATAAAGTTATAACAATATTATAACAGATTAAAAATATTATGAAAATTTCCAAAAGGTTTAAAAAATCGTTATGCCAAATAGTATATTATTTAATTGCCCCTTTCGTCTAGTCCGGTTAAGGATATCGGCCTTTCAAGCCGACGACCCGGGTTCGAATCCCGGAGGGGGCATAATATGCTCTGTTCAGTTTATGCTCCCTTTCTCTTTGTTTTGTGAGTTATGAATATCATTTTTTAAAATACTTTTATCTTTTTTACTTTTCATTTTTCATTTTCCACTTATTACTTACTTGATATTTTAATTGTGCAAAATCAATTATTACCTCATTATCTGATATTCTTGAAAACAATTCTTGATGTTCTTCAAATTCTTCTGCTAAAGGAGATAAATCTTTAATGAATGTCATTCTTCCTAAATTAACATTTTTAAGAGATTCATCCTTAATAATTTGATTAAATGCTATTCCTCCAAAAAGTATTTTTTTTATTCTATAAATAACTTCATCAAATGATTCAAATTTAAAATATCCTCTAATTTTTTCGCTTACAATTTCATTATCAAGAACTTTCCCAATTATCTTCTGTTCCTTTTTATAATTTGTTGCATATTAATTAATATTTATTAATGAATAAATTTGAGATATGTACATGGAATTTTGTGATAATTGTCTTGTATTGACAAAGAATACAATTTGTGATTATTGTAAAGAATTAGATGATGAAACAGTTAAATGTTTTTCCACTCTGTTTAAGCAAGAATTAATAAATTATTTATTAGAAACTGATTCAGTTAGTTTTGCTTTTTCAGGAGGATTAGATAGTGTTATAACACTACATGAATTAAGAAAGTTAACTGATGATTATAATGTGGAACTTAATCTTTTTACCATTAATCATGGTTATAAAGGAAATAAGGTGAAAAAAAATATTCGAAGGGTTTTAGAATTTGAAAATTTAAAGAATAATCATGAATGGATTAATATAAATGATAAAGATAAATGTATTTACACAGATATGATTGTGAATAAAAAACTTCCTTGCGGTAAAATTTGTAACGATATACTGGATAATTATTATAAAAAATATTTAAAGCAAAATAGTAATAATTTATTAATAACAGGAGGGGATACTCCAAAATTCAATGAATCATTAAAACGATACTCAATTTTTTGGAAAAAAAGAGATTATTGCGTTTTAAGAGGTTCGGCAGCATTGGGGTTAACAAAAGAGAAAATTAAAAATATTAAAAATGAAGAAAGAATTCCTTGGGAGGATCCTATGTGTGGAGGGTATGACACTGATTGTTTAATACCTGGTTTTATATTAAGAAATATTTATGGAAAAAGCAAATTAACTTTGAAACAAATCAATAAATCACTACCAATAGTGATCAATTATTTTTCAGAAAGAATCAGATGGGGGATTATTAAAAAGGAAAATGCAATCAAAAGGATTATTAATGTAGAAGTTTCAGATGATATTTGTTATAATGAAATGACAGAGATGATGAAAAATTACTATTATTAATCAACACAACTTAGGAGTTCCATGTTTAAGTGAAATCAGGAAAGATAATACTGATTTGGATATAATTAAAAATATTGATTTTTATAAATTAGGATTCGATGAAAAGACAATAATAAGACAAGAACCTTCAGGAAGTACAATAGTAACTCCTGGTCTTTATGCATCATTTTTTTGGGTTGATAAAAAAACAACAAAATCATTGTTAAATAATGACTTCTCACAAGTTTCAACAAAAGATTTAGTTAGATTATATCAAAGCGGGATAATTATTGAGAACAATAATAATTATGTTAAAACTTTTAAGGTTGATAACGATCTCTTGCCTTCACAAGTTTTGTTAGAAGCAACATCAAATTGTGATTGTGATTGTAAAGCTTGTTATCATAAAAAAGATTTGAATAAAGGTTCGCCAAGTAAAAAGGATTTATTAGAAAGAGTTGATAAATTGTGTGATTTAGGTTTGATGGTTTTTGAAGTAACTGGGGGAGAACCTCTTCTTAGAAATGATTTGCAAGAAATTCTTAAAAGAATAGATAATAATGGAAGAAATTATTATATTGTTACAAATGGAGGTCAATTAAAAAATAAAAATGAAGACTTTTTTAAAACATTAAAAAATAGTCTTGGTCTTGCTGTAAGCATAGATGGTTATGGAAAAAACCATGATACGATTCGTAAAAGAAAAGGTTTATTTGATGATTTGTTGATTGGTTTAGAAAAATTATGTGAGAACAATATCCCAGAATATTTAGTAACTACTCTTGGAGACCACAATTATTCAGATGTTCCAAAACTTATAAATTTGGCCAAAAATTTTAATACCACTCTTCATTTGAGACCTGCAATTAAAACAGGAAATGCTGTGTTTAATAAAATTAATTCAAAAGATGCTCATATTGTATTGAAACAATATTTAAGTAATAAACACGTCCGTAACGGATTTTTAGCAACTAAAAAAACAATACCCGAATCAAGATGGTATGGGTGTGGTATTAGAAAGAGGATATCGATAGATGTTAAAGGATATTTATATCCTTGTGTGATGGATAGAAACTCAAAATTAGGTAATTTAAATGAATATATTCCTGAAAGAGTAATTTCTGATTTATTAGAAGAGACAGAAAAATTTTTAATTCCGCTTTGTGAAGAGTGTGATATCAATAAGGATGAAATAAGATGTGGAGGTTTCTGTAGGTTTTCATACAGTCATCAAAATGAAACAACCAAATAATTATGGAATTGAATTCTCAAATCTTTATGATGAATTAATGACTTCATCGAAATACGATAAATGGAATGATCTTATTAAAGAACAAGTTAAAAAGTATAGTATTAAAGGAAATGCAATAGATCTTGCTTGTGGGACAGGGACGATTTCTAAGATGTTATTAGAGTTAGATTTTAATGTAGTAGGTGTTGATAAATCAAAATATATGATTAATCTCGCAAAAGAAAAACTTAAAGCATATAATGATAAGATTAATTTTGTAATCAGTGACTTAAGAACTTTTAATATTCCTAAAAAATTTGATCTGGCAGTATCATTTTATGATTCACTTAATTATTTATTATCTATTGACGATTTAAAAAAGGTTTTTAAGAAGGTCTATGACCATTTAAACAAAGGAGCTTATTTCATATTTGATATGAATACAAAAGAGCATGTAAGTGTGTCAAGTAATGCACCACAAAGAATTTTTAATATAGGGAGGAATAATATCACATTTAATTTCAGTGGAGAAGAAAATATATGGTGTTTGGATATAATACTAAAAAAAGGTGAAAAAGAAATTAAAGAAAAACATGTGGAACGAGGTTATTCGTCAAGTGAGATCGAAAGTATTGTTAACGATATTGGTTTTGAAGTGTTGGAAATAATTGATGAATCCAAGATATATTGGGATGAACAAAAACACCTTAGCAGGCAATATTACATTTTAAGAAAAAGTTTATAAATATTGATAGTAATTACACTTGTTTATGGAAGAAGCAACTAAAAAAACAGAAGATTCAAATGAAGACTCATGGAAATTATCTGTTGAAGAAGTTTTGAGTTCTGTTTGTGAATTAAATGGAGATTAGTTAGAAATATTTAAGAATAAATATTCTCTTGGATTTAATTGATGAATCCAAAATTTGATTTAACTAATTCTAAGAAATTATCTGATTTTGAATATTTATTTACTAGACCTGCACAAGTACAATTTGATTTAACTAACAAATGCAATCTTGATTGTGTTTATTGTTATAATAAAGATAATTGTTTTAAAAAAAGAGAATTAAATAATGATGAGTTAAGAATTATTAATAAAAAAATCATTAATCAATTAAATCCTTTGTATGTTTCATTTTCTGGAGGTGAACCATTGATTAGAGCGGAAATTCTTTTAGAACTTGCGGATTCTTTAAAAAGAAATGGAATAAAAGTTCATCTAAATACAAACTTATTATTAATTAATAAATTAATTGCTAAAAGGATTGGAGAAATTGGTTTTGATAAAATTAATGTTAATATCGATAGTTTAAATAAACAGGATGAAATAAGAGGAGGGAAGGATTTACTTAAAAAATTGTTTGATTCTTTAGAATTGTTAGAGAAGTATTTTGATAAAAATAAAATATCAATCGCATGTGTTGTTAATAAATTAAATTATAAGGAAATTTTTGAATTAGCTTCTTTTGTTAAAAAAAGAGATTATATGGAATTACATTTATTAGATATGATCCCTTGTGGTGAATCAAGACATAAATATATTTTATCTAAAAAAGAATGGAGAGAGTTTTATACCATATACCAAAAAATTAAAAAATTAGATATTAAAATCAAACCAAATCATGCTTTAATTTTTTTAAACGAACTTGATAGAATAAAAATTCCTTTTTGTATGGCTGGGAGATTTAAAATGGTTATAACTGCTAGTGGGTATATTGTTCCGTGTAATTATTTCAAATCAGAAAAGTTTTTGTGTGGTAATGCGCTTACTGATGATTTATTAAAAGTTTGGAAAGACTCAAGTGTTATGAAAAAGTTTCGTTATTTCATCCCAAAAGAAGATAAGTGTAGTAAATGTGATTTATTGAGATTATGCACAGGTGGGTGTAGGGCTTTTGCGGATAAATTATTAGGTGATCCTTTTAGAGGTGACCCTTATTGTGTTATTTATGGTTTGAGAGATGGAAAATAAAGGGCTTCATATAGTTGAAATAGAATTAACAAATGAATGCAATCTTGATTGTAAGCATTGTTATGTTAGACGTAATCCTGTAAAAAAATTAAATCCTGAAAAAGTTTTTAGTTTGATTGATGAATTAAAAGAACTTGAAGTTTATAGGTTAGTATTTACTGGGGGGGGGAGCCATTAATGGTTAAAGAATTATTTGAATATGCTATATATGCTAAGCAAAAAGATTTTCCTAAATTAATCTTGATGACTAATGGTTTGTTGATAAATGAAAATAATATTAACCAATTAAAAGTATTTGATTCAATTCAATTGAGTATTGATGTGCCTCCAGGGGATGAATCTTGTTTTAGAGAGAATTATTTGTCAGATTTGATTAGTAAAATTGAATTACTTAAAAATAATAACATTAAGGTTACACTTCAAGCAGCATTACATAAATCATTGATTAATTCATTAGATGAATTAGATAAATTTGCTTCTGAAATGAATGTTGAAATAGGAATCAATCGTCTGGTCCCGGTTAACAATTCCTTTGAAAATGAAACATTAAATCCAAAAGAATTGCAAAAAGCTCTTAAGAAGATATCAAAAATTAAAAAAAATAATAAACTGATCAAATGCTCTAATGTTCTTTTATTTTTGGTTGATGATGATAGATTTAAACTACTTGAAAGTAATAAAAGAAAAGGAATAACTGGGGGATGTATTGCAGGAGTGGCATCAATTTATATTTGTTCTAATGGTGATGTTTTGCCTTGTCCTTTCATTAAATACGTTTTGGCCAATGTTTTCAATGAATCATTAAATGATATCTGGTTTAATAATAAAGTTTTGAAAAGATTAAGGAATAGAACTTCATTTAATGGCCCTTGTGGCTCTTGTAATTCTAAATATTTTTGTGGGGGATGCAGAGCAAGTTCATTCTATAAAACAGGATCATTATTTAATTCAGATCCAAATTGTTTCTATAATGAGAAACTTGGTTGATTAATGCATCGTAATTATTAATTTTTCTTCCCCTGTTTTTGCAATTTCATATATTTTCATAATGTTTACAAATATTCCACCAAAATGCTTACACAGGGTTTGGAATAATAGCAGTAGGAGTATTTATCTGTTATATGTTGGATGATATTGTAAGAATAAAGGAATTCTCATACAAAGAATAAAATATTAAGATTTTATTATATAACTTATATCTAAAAAGAGAAAAAGATTTGATAAAAAGAAGAGTAAGCTCAAAAATATTATTAAAAAATTAAAAGAAAATCCTAAAAAATTAGGCAAAGAACTTGAGAAGAATTTTAAATCTCAAATGACTAGATTGGAAAGAGCAACTTATAAAAATTATAAAAGAATTTTAAATATTCTTAAAAAAAGAATTAAACATAAAATAGGTAAAAAATTTATTTCTGAATCAGAAAAAGAACATAGAGAAAAGAATAATAAAATTAAACTTTTTTTACAACAAGACAGGTTGGAAATTATCCAATGGATCAAGTGCATGACCATCATATTTTCCCGCTTAAATCAAAGATTAAAGGTTTATCTAGAAAGGATTTAAATTCAATATTCAATAGAACACTCATTTTAGATAAAACTCCTTTATAATTAAAAACAAAAAACCTAGCGAGTATAATTATTTCTTTTTTCTTCCTCGTTTTCTGAATAGGAATAATATTAGGTATGCTATTGTGCTCATTATGTATCCTATTTCGTATTTTTTTGTTAATTATGATTATTTTAGTATTATTTTGTTTGTTTGTCCGTATTTTATTTTTTGTATTAGTTTTTTTTCTTCTAAACTTTTTGTTATCCTGTATACTTTTACTCTTGAATAATTTGTTATTTGTGTTATCTCGTTTTGTGTTATTTCCCCGTTTCTTTTCTCCAATATTTCTATTACTTTTTTTTCTTCAGGAGTTAATAACATGTCTGTAATGTCTTTCTTGATTTTTTTTGTTATTAATGAATTGAGGCTGATTCCTGAACTTATTAAAGTTATTCCCGTAGATAATATTATTAAGTTAGTTATTAGGTTTATTGCGTTGAAAGGATTTGATTGTTGAGGGTGTGGGCGTAATGTGTTGTTATTTTTTGTGAAATTAGTTATGCTTTTGTTTCTTCTGGATAATAATATGTTTGTGTTGAAAATTAGCATGTAAATTGATACTAATATGCATAATCCTCCCATTATAAAACATAAGTACATTAATATTGTGTGCTTGTTTTTTGTTTCAGATTGTTTCATTAAGTATTTAAATAGTGTTTCATTTGTTTTTAAAATTTTTGGAATCGTTTCAAACTGTTTCAAGTTAGTTTAATATGCTGTTTCAGTATTATGAAATATTATTCATGAGTGATAATAATAAGATAATCGAGTTGAAGAATGTGAAGAAGTATTATCGTCTTGGCAAGAGTAATATTGTGAAAGCAGTTAATGGTGTTAGTTTGGAAGTTGAAGAAGGTGAGTTCATCGCTGTTTACGGTCCGTCTGGATGTGGTAAGAGTACTCTTATGCATGTTATGGGATTATTGGACATGCCTACAAAGGGGAATGTTTTCATAAACGGTTCTAAAGTTGATGAATTAAGTGATGATGAACTTACTCATTTGAGAAGTGAGAATATTGGTTTTGTTTTCCAGTTTTTTTTCTTAACACCTAATTTGACTGCTCTTGAGAATGTTGAATTACCTATGATTTTTGCGGGTGAGGAGGATGGTGATCGTAAGGAGAGGGCGAGGAAACTGCTTAAGAATGTGGGTCTTGGAGAAAGATGTGACCATCTTCCTGGACAATTGTCGGGTGGTCAGCGGCAGAGAGTTGCTATTGCTCGTGCATTAGCGAATAATCCGAAGATAATTTTTGCTGATGAGCCTACTGGTAATTTGGATAGCAAGACTGGTAAGGAAGTGGTTAAATTGTTCAAGAAATTATGGAATAATAGTAATACTTTGATTGTTGTGACTCATGATCCTAAGATTGCGAGGCAAGCGCCTCGTGTTATTAAAATGCTTGATGGAAAGGTGATAAGTGATGGTGAATATGAAGTTAAGACCGGTAGCAGTTATATTGGTTAGTTTGTTGTTAATTAATTTTTGTTCGGGAGCTACTCCTGAAAACCCTGTATTGCAGATTAGTTCGGAAGTTGTTGGAATGGAGCCTGGCGGGACGGGTTATCTAAAAATTATATTGAATAATGATGGGACGAACCCAGCTTATAATACTGAGATTGTTCTTGATAGTGTTGATTCTCCTCTTGAGTGTAGTATGGAGTGTGAGAGTTGTAATAAATTTAGTTTATCCAGAAGGGTTTGTTTAGAATATCCTAGTAGTTGTTATGAACCTGTTGGTGATGTTTATGGAAGTGATTCTAAACAACTGATTTATAAGATAGAGATTCCTGAGAATATTACTACAGATTATTATTCAGCATATTTTAGTATAAGATATTCAACAAGGCCTAGTTATGATGGTTCTGATGAGGATTTTGGGAAACATGTGAGTTATAAGGAATTTTTTGAGATAGAGAATTCGCGTATAGAGCCGAACTTGATTATTTCAGATATTGTTTTGTCTGATGAGGAGATTACTCCTGGAGAAGTTTTTCAATTAATATTGACTGTTAAGAATTCAGGTGTTGTTGAAGCAGAGAATGTTGAGTTGAGTTTTGATTCTGATACTTTTAGCACTCACTCATCATCTAATGTTATTGTTTTAGATGATATTTTTGGTGGTGAGAGTCAGGATGTTGTTTTGGAGCTTGTTTCGGATAGTTCTGTGAGTACTGGAATGCATGAGTCTGTTGTTAACTTGAGTTATGAGAGTGATAGTGATGAGTATAGTTCTGAAAGTAGTTTTGGGGCGAATATTGAGGGGGGTTCTCCTTTTGAATTGTTGATTAAGGATGTTTCTTTCAGTAAGGATAGTTCTGAAGTTAAAGTGAGGGTGACTCTTGCTAATATTGGTACTGTTGATGCGGATTCTGTTGTATTATCTATAAGGGATAATGGGAATATTGGTATTGGGAGTGTTAATCAGGATTTTGTGGGTGATTTGGTGCCTGGTGATTATTCAACGTCCAGTTTTACTTTTACATTAAAAGGTGAGAATATGAGTATGCAGGAGAGGAGGGGGGCTCGGCAGGAGATGGTTTCTGAAGGATTGATTGATTTGGGTTTTGAGATTAGTTTCACGAATCAGTTGGGTCAGAGAATGGTTGAGAACATTACAAAAGAGATAATTTATGATAGTCAAGCAACTACGAGTTTTGCTACTCCCGACATGCCTGAAGATTTTAAGCAGGGGGGAGGTGGTTTTAAGAATCAGGGAACTGTTGATTGGACTGGAGTTTATGCAGGACTTGGTTTTATTGGAGTAGTATTTGTTGTTGTGGTTAGTTATGTAATTATTAAGAAAAGGAAAAAGAAGTAAGGAGTAGTGGGGAATGAGACTTAGGGATGTTTTATCATTATCATTAAAGAATATTGGTTTTAAAGGATTGCGTAGCTGGTTGACTATTCTTGGTATAGTTATTGGTATAGCGAGTGTTGTTGGATTAATGAGTCTTGGCGAGAGTATTAATGTAAGTTTGAATGAGCAGTTCAGTGCTTTTGGCACTGAGAATATTCAAGTATTGCCGGGTAGTGCGCAGGAAGCGAGTAGGATGCGTCCAGGAGGATATAAGAATAATGAATATGATAATGGGGAAGCAGTTTTGACAGATGAGGATGTTGATGAACTCTTGACTCTTCCGAATATTGTTGCTGTTAGTCCTCTGGTGAGTGAGCGTTTGAGAATGGAGTTTGAGGATGAGAGTATTACTGTCTCTGTTAATTTTGTTATTCCTTCAGAGTATGAGGTGATTGAGAGTTTTGATTTTGAAGAGGGTTATTTTATGGATGATAATGATGAGGACAAGATTGTTATTGGTTATCGTATTGCTCATGAGGTTTTTGATGAGGAAGTTTTTGTTGGGGATATTTTGTTGTTTGAAGATGAGAGTGGTGATGAGTATAGTGAGGAGTTTCGCGTTGCAGGTATACTTGAAGAGCAGGGTAGGGGTGGTTCGGATGATAGTGTGTTTATGATTGTTGATAATGTTGAGTTGTTTGATGAGGGTTGGGATGAAAGTTATGATAGTATAACTGTTCGTGCTTCAAGTCAGGATGTTGTTAATGAGACTTCTGTTTTGATAAAAGAAGCATTGCGCAATACTCATGATATTAGTGAATGGGATGAGGAGGATTTTCATATTTTAGAAAGTGTTTCTAAGATGAGTATGGTGGGTGATGTTTTGAATACTATAACAATGTTATTGACGGGTATTGCTGCAATTAGTTTGTTGGTTGGTGTGGTTTCAATATCTAATACTATGTTTACTAGTGTTTATGAGAGGACTCGTGAAATTGGTATTATGAAAGCGATTGGTGCTAAGAATCTGGATATTATATTATTAATTCTTGTTGAGTCTGTATTAATAAGTTTAATAGGGGGTTTTGGTGGTATAATTATGGGTATTGGATTGGCTCAAATAATGGTTAGTTTTGCTCCTGCGGTGCTTCCAGGATTATCTAATGGTATAAGATTAGCAATAAGTTTTAATATACTGTTTTATTCATTGCTTCTTAGTATTGTTATTGGGGCTCTTTCAGGATATCTTCCTGCAAGGAAAGCATCTCATCTTGACCCGATAAAAGCAATAACTTACGAATAAGTGTTATGATTCGTAAAAAGTAATTAAAAAATTTAATTATTTCTTTTTCCTTCCTCTTCGTCTGAATAAGAAGAATAGTTGTTTGTGCTTATTATGTTTAATCTTTTATTTATTTTCTTATGTTGTGTTCTTCGTTGTATTCTTTCAGTATTTTGGTTTGTTCGCATATTTTTTACTTGTTCTTTTTTGTTTAAAAAACTTCTATAACAATTGTTTTTCTAACAGTTTCTGATCATCTCGGAGGCGCATCCAAAATTATTTTCTCTTCAGTGATTAAATTCTTTTGTTTTTTAATTTCTTAAATAAGTCATTAACTTTTATACTTGCAACGCCTGTGACTTTGTCTCCCCCACCATAGTATAATAGTAATTCATCATCAATAATTACTGCACCGCACGGGAAAACAACATTTGATACTATTCCTTTTTTTTCATAAGATTCTTCAGGCTCAAATAATGGTTCATAAGTCCTGGCAAGAATATTGAAAGGGTCTTTTCCACTAACTAATACTGCTCCTACTCTGTAAATACTTTTTTCTGAAACACCATGATACAGGATTAACCAATTATCATCAATTTTTAATGGTGGTGCTGCAACACCAACTTTCTTACTGTCCCACCAACCATTTCTGGGCTTAATCCATATAAGGTCTTCAATCCACTCGTTCTCACCGAACTCGAGGTCAGGAACAACAGCTAAATCCATGTCATCACCTGTTCTATGAATTATATAATAATTATTATCAATTTTTTCAGGAAATAGGCAGGCATCCTTGTCATCCATATTGGGAGGAGATATTATTTTAGGCTCCACCCACTCATCCCATTTCTGTTTCAAAAAATCATTCTTCTTTATCCATGTAAAACTAACTCTCGGTGAATTAACCCCATCATAAGCTGTGTAGAACATGTAAACTTTGTCACCAATAATTGTCAGTCTCGGATCTTCGCATCCAGAATTTCCTCCAGGATTTTTTTTCTCCTCAAATGATTTTCTCGGAACATAAGCTGGCTTATCTGAACGATAATCTATTTTTTTACCATTCTTACTTATTGCATAACCCAAGACTGAAGTATTATCATCAGACATTGCTCTATATAATATATGAACTTTATCATTAATACGTACTGCTGCTGGATTAAATGTTGCCAGAGTCTCCCAACTATTCTCTTCTTTTGGCGTTATTATCGGATTATTCTTGAATCTTTTGAACTTTATTTTCGGACCTTTCCTGAGCATGTAATTAAGCAGATAACTCTCTCTTATATCCGCCCTGCAGCATGTTGTGTCCGCCGCACCATAATATAAGTGTATTAAATCCTTGTTCTTCACAGCACCTGAAGGAAAGACAACGTTTGGAACCATACCTATTCTTTCATAATATTCATGCGGACCAAGTATTGGCATCTCTAAGCGAGCAACTATTTTTGAAGGATTTTTTAAATCAAGCAGAACTACTTCCACTCCAAAGAACCTTTCATTTGATAAATAATTCCTTATGTAAGAATAGAATAATAACCATCCTTCTTTTGTTTTTATCGGAGGCGCACCAACCTCTATATGGTCTTGCGGTTTCCTCTGCAATCCCAGAGAATGACTATCATAATCCTCATACCATTTTTTCCAGTAGTCTTCATCCCACATCTCTTCTTCTTTATCAAAACTTATCAAACATATTTTTGCAGGAGGCATATCAGTATGAACTGTCAGTATTGCCCAATACTTACCTTCTATTTTTTCAGGAAATAATGCAAATCCTTTAGCATTGAAAGGAGTGATTAAGTGTCTTTCTTCAATTGTCTTCAAATCCTTGCTTACAGCCAATCCTACTTTAATTCCTTGAGCAGAGAAAGGGTGTGTTGATAAAGCAGTGTAGAAAATATAATACTTATTATTTAACTTAGTTATTCTCGGGTCTTCACAACCATACTTCTCCCATTCCTTTTCCGGCATTATGAATCTTTTCCTGTTCTTAAAATGTATTCCGTCATTACTATCAGCTATTCCTATACTGGATATTTCCATCCTCTTATCCGCAGGAGTATCAAAATAAGGCAGGGAGATAGCTCTGTATAATAAATACGTTTTAGAATCTTTTTTCACAGGACAACCATTAAAAACTGCTTGAGCTTCCCAGAATCTTTTATTATCTGGTTTAAGAACCGGATTATCTTTGCATCTTTTTATTATCATTTTTCCAAAACCCTGTCTTTTTTCAGTACTAATTTTTTATCATATATTACTGCTTTCAGGAATTTCTGCAAATTAGTATGTGCTACGCAAACATAATTGTCTGCACCACCAAAATAAACAAAGAGTTCTCCGTCTTTAACAACTACACCTGAAACATAAACGACGCCGCCTTTGAATCCCTCCCACTCATAATCTTCTTCCGGCTCCAGAACTGGTTTAGAATGTTTATGAACTATTCTAGTAGGATTTTTTAAATCAAGTAGCATCACTCCTACTTTATACTTATGCATCTCACCTGGACTCATAGCATGGTAGAAGACAAGCCATCCCTTCTCAGTCTTTATTGGAGGAGCGCCCACTCCTCTAAGAACTGAATCCCATGAATTACCATTAACAACTCTTTCATAATCACTTTCTATATATTCATTGTTTTCAAAATTAAGATTATTTAAATAAGTTATTGATATTTCAGGAGAAATACTGTGAAGAATAGCGTACTTATTATTTATTTTTTCAGGAAATAACACCCAATTCTTATTCACTTCTCCAGGAGGAGAGATTAATCTTACTCTATTCCAGTTCCATTCATGATTCAGAAAATCTTTCACGCTTATAGAAGTCAGTCCCACTCTTAAACCATTCTCGCACGCTGTGTAAGTCATATAAATCTTATCATCATCATTAACTCTCACCAGCCTCGGGTCTTCACACCCACTCCAACTCCCACCTGAGACCAGGGAATAATAAGACTTTTTTCCATCACCAGATTTATGAGTAAATACGGGATTAGGCAATCTCTCATCAATTCTTAAACCATTTTTTGAGGAAGCATAACCAAAACAGGAGACACCTTTATCTCCAATCGCACGATATAATAAGTGAACCTTGTCTTCCAGAAGTATTGCTGCTGGGTTGAAAGTCTGCCAAGACTCCCAATTATTATTCGGGTTTGGACTAATTATTGGATTAAGCCCGCTCTTAATTAATTCAATACTAATCCTCTTCTCATGCTCAATTTTTTTCTTTTTTGATTTCATTATTTAAAAATAAGAAAATGATTGATTAAAAAATTTTCTTCAGACGATTTTTACAATTCAATAATCAGAATATTATTTTTTTTGTATTTTCTATTTCAGTATAACTTCTTGTATTATTCAAACCCATTATTAAAATTTCCAGATTATTGAATAACTTATTCTTGTATTTTCTATGATTAAACAATCTCTTCTTTGCTTTCTATGAAGAATTATAACACATTAATCCAAAATCATCCATATAATTTTAATTTAAAATTACTGTTATTAAATCTTTTTTTATTTTCTATCAAATAGTTACATAAGTTTTTAAACAATCATTTTTATTTTCAATTTAGTATGGTTCTGGAGACTAATTTTTTAGAAATAGGTTTGGATAATCCTTTCATACTTGCTTCCGCGCCTCCAACAAAAGATAAGGAAAGCATTATTAACGGGTACAAGGCGGGTTGGGGTGGTGCAATAACAAAAAGTGTTAGTATAGAACAACTTAAGGACAAGACACCAAGAATATGTCACTTAAAGTATAAAAACAAAGTTATTGGCTCACAAAACTATGAAATGGGTTCTGTCTATTCTGTTGAGCAATGGGTTGAATGGGTGCACGAGATTAAAGAAGAGTACCCAAATCGTTTGTTAGGAGTCAGTTTGTTCGGAAGTCCTGACAAAAAAGAGTGGAGAGAATTATCACTTGCTTTTAAAAATACTCCTGCCGACCTGTACGAACTTAATTTTTCTTGTCCCCACGCAGACCATGAAGGTAAAGGCTCTGTTATAGGACAAAAACCTGATTTATGTGCCTTACTAACTAGGACAGTTAAGGATGTTGTTGGAGATGAGAAGAAGATATTGGTGAAACATACTTACTTATCCCACCCAAACGAAGGGTACATTAGTAAAAAATGTGTTGAAGCGGGGGCGGATGGCTTTGCAGCAATTAATACGATTGCAGGACTTTCACCAATCAATATTTATACTTATAAACCAAAACTGAATACTGGTGGGAAAACAACACATGGGGGAATATCAGGAAGTATTATAAGGCCTTTCTCGAGAGCAAGCATTGCTAATGTAGCTGGCAGTATAAATTATGAGAAATACCATATAAGTGCTATGGGAGGAGTGACTTCAGAAATTGAATCAATAGTAGAGTACTTATTGCTTGGCGCAAAGACTCTGCAAGCATGCACTGAAGTAATGAACAAAGGATACAATATTATTAACGAAATGAAAAAAAATCTTAAAAATTATCTTAAAAATACGGGACTAACTCTTGACCAATTAATAGGTAAATCAGTGAGCTCTGTAAGTGACTGGTTTAGTCTGGATGAAATATCAAGAACTGCTAAAATCACAGATACATGCAATGAATGCTATACCTGCATACCATACTGTAATTATGATGCTATTATTAAAGAAGAAGATAAAATTATTATTAATGAAGAGAATTGTGACGGGTGCGGAAGCTGCGCGTCTATATGTCCTTCAGAAGCAATAGAAATGACTGAAAAAAATACTTATTCTTGAATTTTGTTATAAAATTTCATTAATTCCTCAACTTTACTCAAAAATTTTCCTCTCTAAATATTCAATTCAGGTGATATTTTATTAAAAACTACTTTTCTATTAATGTAATCTTTATTGTAATCATATACACAATATTTTTCTTATAAAATCTTGCCATAATTTTATTGTTAAAATTAAAGGAAATATTTTTTCATCAGCAATATCTTCTAAGCATTTTATCTTATTCTATATATTCTCTTATTTTCTGTATTATATCATTATTTATTAATTTCTTAGGTTCAAAAATTATTATTAATGAATCTTTCTGCTTTATTAAATGAACATTAAAATTTTTTCTGCAAAAGTAATTATGTTTACTTATTGAATCATACAATTTATCATATCCTTCCCTCCCTCTTAATCCTTTATTAATCAATTCTGACTCAAAAAAATCGTATTCACCCAGACTATTGAGTAAATCTTCAACAAAAAATAATAATCCATCATCCTTTTTTATTTCAACAAATACTGCATTATCATTATCTTCTTCTTCCAAATAATTTTTTAATGATAATAGTTCGAATTTTTTACTCACCATAATTAAATAACTGTTTTTTTAACTTATTATTCTTTTGAAATATTTTTTTTAACAAATTTATCTCTCTTCTAATTATGTATTTTCCATCCTCTTCAGGCTGGAGACTGACTTCAATCAATGTAGGGAAATCCAGTTCTTTAACTATTCTCAGCATAAACTCTACATATGCGAATAACTCCAAAGAGTATGGTATTGCTCCAAGAACATTTAAGAAAGAGATTCCTAATAAAGCTAGTGATAATTTAGAATTCGAGAAAGCAATAATAAGAGACAGTATAAAAAGATTAAAACAAAAAAAAAATTAATTTATTCCCACGTAATCTTCGTCTTATCAGATGAATTGAGACTTTTCTGAATCTCCTTCTCCAAACCATTCATCTTTCTAAACAAATCATTAATTTTATCAACATTTTCCAAGTACTTCTTTTTAACATTCTTGCTTTTTGTAGTCACGTACTCTTGCTTTAAATTTTCATTCTCTTCAACTAAATCAGAGAATTCATCGCTCTTACAAAGATATAATTCACGTTTTTTAATTAAATCATCCTCTTTCATAAACACAAGATTAGTAAAAATTTATATTTAAAAATCTTATTGAATAATATTATGAAATTGCTTGTGAGCACAGGATGTTATTTTAGAATCATGAGAAACACAGACAATATTATTAAGAGAATACTAAAGCATGATGTGAATGGTTATGAATTATCACTACTTGATTATAAAAGTTTTAAAGAATACAAACCAAGTGAGGCAGTGATAAGATTATCACAAAAATATTACAATACTATTCATGCACCAGCAAAAAACATAGTGTATCAGGATAATTCGAGAACAAGAAAAGTGATTAATAAGCTGAAGATGCTGACAACACAAATCCGGAGTAATAATATTACTCTCCATCATGACACTATTAAAGATAAGGATTACGTGTTCAAATCATTAAGAAATTACAAAATTAGTGTAGAGAATTTAGAGAAAGACAGTAATTTAGAGAAAATACTGAATAATTATTCATCTCTGGATTTAACACTCGACATATGTCACGCAATGAATTCTGGAACAAAAAAATTAGTGAATATTATTAAAAAATATAATCAAAGGATTAGTGAAATTCACTGGAGTTATACAGGAAAAAACTATAGTCATGACAGTCCTGCAATTAAATTAAAAGAAATACACACACTTAAGGAAATAGTGAAAAAAACAGGTAAACCAGTAATCATAGAAGTGGATTTAAGAAAAGACGGAGAATACTCTAACGTGATTAGTCAGGAGATTAAGTTATTAAAAGAATATTACTGAACGATATTGTGAACCAAAATCCGTTCCCTGCTTATTCTTCTGCGTCGGGTCATGAATCCTCCAGAACGTGTCCAACAACTTATTATTAATATGAACTATTTCTGCATGCCCCCATTATTAACTTCTTTATATGAAGAATTTCTTGACACTTCCACCCATGAATCCTAAAATAGTATTAGTTACTTCCATTTATTTTGCTGAATGCTTCCTCAACATGTTAGAAACAACCCGCACCAAAAGTTGCTTTCACTTCTCCACCCATTTGTCATTCTTTTTTTCATATTTTTTCTTAACCACTGACCACACGATTCTACGCGAAACATCTTCTTTATACTCTTTTCATGCACTATTATAAGCACTCGTATATGTTTCCTGAGCGTGCTTAGGAAGATTATTCCTAACACTGTCAGGCAATTCCTTTATACTCTCATAAGGCATTATAAACTCTCCAGTCTCTTGCTTACTTCATCCCAGTCCACTATTTTCCAGAAAGCATCAACAAATTCTCCCCGATTATTCTCATAATCCAAATAATACGCATGCTCCCACACATCAAGCACCATTAATAACTGGTATGAAGGTATTATATTCACATTATGCTTCTCTACCTGCATAATGACTAATTTATCAACCTCTTTTGAATATGCTAATACTGCCCATCCAGAACCTTCAGCACTCTTAGCAGCCTGACTGAACTCTTTCTTAAACCTCTTGAAACTCTTGAAATTTTTTTCTATCTTATCCAATAATTTTCCTGAAGGTATTCCTCCACCATTAGGACTCATATTCTTCCAATAAAGTCTGTGAAGCAATTGTCCTGCAACATTATAACTTAATGCTTTAAGCACTGCTTTCGTATCCACATCTTTATCTTCTTTCCTAGCATCATCCATTTTCTTCATCAAATTATTTGAATTATTAACGTACCCTTTATGATGCTTGTCATGATGAATCTTAAGAATCTTTTCTGAAATATGAGGCTCAAGAGCATCATAACTATAAGGTAGTTTTGGTAAATTATATTTCTTCATTTCAACACATCCTCCTTTACTTTTTTAACGAGTATTTTTTTTAAGTTTTTCAGCATTCTTCTAAGTATCTTTCCTTATCTGATTAAATACTTCGGCGTATTCATCATGCTCTTCAGCATCCTTAATATATCTGTTAATATTCCAAAATGTTTCATAACATTATAATCACAATCCGAGTATACAACACATTTTTTCATAACAAACCTCCTTTAAATACTAAAACTTTAGTCATTAAGAGTATATTATTCTTTCTTTTCAAACTCTAAAGATGCAGAATTAATGCAATACCTCTTACCAGTAGGTTCGGGCCCGTCATCAAATAAGTGTCCGAGATGCCCGCCACACTTAGCACATACTACTTCAGTGCGTTTCATACCATAACTATTGTCCTCTCTTAACTCAATATTTCTTTCCTTTATCACATCCCAAAAACTCGGCCAACCACTTCCTGACTCAAATTTTGTTTCTGAACTGAATAGTTTGTTGCCGCACGCAGCGCAAACATACATTCCTTCTTCTTTATTCTTTAACAATTCTCCGCTGAAAAACTTCTCTGTACCTTTCTCTCTCAATACATGATATTGTTTTGGAGTGAGGATTTCTTTCCATTCTTTTTCAGACTTTTCTGCTTTCTTCATAATTATTCTACTATTATTGTTCCTTTCATATATGGATGGAGCGTGCAGTAATAATTGTACGTGCCCTCTTCATTAAAAGTTCTATTATAAGTGTCGTCATTATTCATGCTTCCTGAATCAAAAATGTTATTATCTTCTGTCACTGTATGCTCTGCTGAATCCATATTAGTCCATACCACAGTATCGCCTGCACTAATAGTGATTGATGCCGGAATATACTCAAAACCTTCAATACTCACCTGATGATTCTCAACTTCTTCTTCCATAGCATCATTCTCCATACCCTCTTCCTGCTGTACAGTGCATCCTATAATTAAAAGAACTAATAATGTTCCTAAAACAAAATTTTTCATAACTGATTTATATCATGATTTATTATAAATTTTTGGCGGGAAAATAAGTTTTATAATAAGCCAATAATTCTTCATTATTTTATGAAATGTAAATTATGTGATAAGGAAGTTAAGAAAAAGGATAAAAAAGAACATGTTAAGAAACATCATTATTGTCCAAAGTGCAGTCAAAATGTTAAGGATTTAAAAAAGCATAAGAAAAAAATGCATTAGTTTGGAGATGACTTATATATGAAAGTAAGTGCAAAAGAGTTAAAGAAAAAAATTGATAATAACGAAGATTTTATTTTAGTTGATTTTCTTGGAAGAAAAAGTTATGAAGCAAGACATATTCCTGGAGCAATTAATATACCTGTTAATGAGATTAAAGGAAAAACTGAAGAAAAACTACCTGATAAGAGTGCGGAAATAATTGTTTATTGTTCAAGCAAGCATTGCAAAGCATCAGATAAGGCTTACAAAAAATTAAAGAATATGGATTATAAGAATATTAATTATTATGCTGGTGGACTTGCAGAATGGCAGAATGAGGGTTACGAGTTTGAATAAAGAGGTGGAAAAAAAAAATGGTTGATTTTAAAATAGTGAATTATAGGGAGGGAGAAAGTCCTGAAGGGAACACGTGCATTGGTTGCGGTGTATGTGCAGGTCTTGATAGTGAAGGAAAATATTGGGTTATGGATGAGAAAGAGCCTAAAGTAAACCTAGTTGATGGTAAAGAAACGAAAAAAGGAGTATTTGAAAGAAAAGAAGAAGATGCTGAAAAGAGTGATTTAGAACTGAACAAAGACGCTGCCGAACAATGTCCTGTTAATGTAATAAAAGTAGAGGAGGTATAAGATAATGAAGTATAAAGCCATATTTTACCGTGAAAAGTGCGAGGAGAACCGCGTCTGCGAAGCAGTATGCCCAAAATTCTGGAAGTTTGATGAAAAAGAAGGCAAAATACACTTAAAGGGAGAGAAAGAAGTTGAAGACGGAATCTTTGAGATAGAACTAAGTGATAAAGAAGATGTTGAATGCAATAAAAAAGCAGAAGCTGGCTGTCCTAAAGGAGCAATAGAAGTTAAGAAAATAGAAGACTAATTATTCCAAGCTGCAAACCCCTGCAGATATAATTTAATAAAGTACTCGAACAGTCTTTTTACCAAGTAATCAAAAATGTTAATCCTATTAGGATTGTTTATAAATTTTTAATATTTTCAACTTCTTTATCCCTTAATTCATACCTTTTCGATAAGAATCTTCCCCTATTTGACAATTTAAAACCATTATTTTTCTCATCAAGTATTCTAATAAGTTTATTCTGAGATAATAAATCATCCAAGTCTTTTATTCTCTGAGAGCTTGAAGTATTAAAAGGAAAACTCATACCAATAGAATATTGAATTTTTAGTTCAGAAAATTTTTCTTTCTTAATAATCTTATTAACATATTTTTCTCTCTCCACATAATATTTACACTTTTCAGGATAATTTTTCGCATGAATGCTAAAATATTTTGAATTAAATTTTTTCTGATATTTTACAATTCATTTTTAGAAAACTCTTCATTCTCGTAAATTAAATCCACAATTTTTGAAACAAAAGCCTCCCTATTATAAAAATTTGTTACAATTTTTAAATCACTCTTCTCAGTCATTAAAAAAAACAGAAATTTTTATTATTTTTATATTCTTTAACTAATAATATTAATTTAAAAATCAAATTGTTCTCCAATTAGGATTTCTTGTGATTTTATATACTTTTTTCTTCTCAAATGCCTCAATAATTTGTTCAGCACTGCATTTCTTATCTCCTATCTAATCATAATAAATATTCGCCAGGAGCAGGATTCGAACCTGCGCGAGCACGAAGCTCATCAACTCTCGAGGCTGACGCGTTTGACCGGACTCCGCCACCCTGGCAGATAATGTAATAAAAAAATTTTTGTAATAAAAGTCTTTAGTTATTAGTTATGCTGAAAGATAAAATCTTAAAGTTCAGAAGATTGTATGAAGAAATGAGTAAGGAAGCGCAAAAGATAATAGATAATATTAAACCAGAAATAGGTGATGTTCAAACTATTCATTCCTTAACAGAAGGCAGGGATTTTTACTGGAAGCATGACTTAATAAAGATTAAGAAACTTGGGAAAAAGTATGGAGTAAATACTTTAAGACTTGAAGAGATGTGGAGAAAGTATTCAAGACTCAAGAAGGATATATCCGAAGAATTCGAGAAGATGATTATTGGTCCGAAATCAATACGTGGTGAGGGAATAGTTATTAATATTAATAAAGAAGGATTAGAAATAATTTTTGAAGATGATAGGTTAAAGAAGAATAAAGTTTTTAATAAATTAATATCTTTTTTATATCATGATAACGATAAAGTATGAAGATTTTCTTGACATGAATTATGCGCCTGCAAAAGATGATTTAATAGTCTTATTCAGGATTACGCCTGCAAAAGGATTTAGCATGGAGAAAGCTGCTGCCCGCGTAGCAAGCGAATCTAGCAATGGGACATGGGCAGGATTAAGAGTTCCTGAGCATATCACTAAATTATCAGCACACTGTTATGATATAGATAAGGATTTTGTTAAAGTAGCTTACCCATTTGAATTATTCGAGGAAGGGAATATGCCTCAAATCTTGAGCAGTATTGCTGGAAATATTTTTGGAATGAAAGCAATTGACGGATTAAGAATTGAAGATATTCATTGGCCTAAAAAATTGATTAAGAGCTTCAAAGGACCCCAGTTTGGAATAAATGGTGTAAGGGATTTCATGAAAGTTGATAAGCGCCCACTTACAGCAACAGTTCCTAAACCAAAAGTAGGGTATTATTCAGAAGAACATGCTGATGTTGGTTATAAAGCATGGACTGGAGGAATTGATTTCTTGAAAGATGATGAAAACTTGACATCACAAAATTTTAACAAGTTTAAGAAAAGACTTGACTTAAGTATGAAGATGAGGGAGAAAGCAGAGAAAGAGACAGGAGAAACAAAAAGTTATTTTGTGAACATTACTGCAGAAACTGAAGAAATGAAAAGAAGAGCAGAACTTGTTAAAGAATATGATAATGAATACGTTATGGTTGATATACTTACTGTTGGGTGGGGAGGAGTCCAGACTATAAGAGATAAATGCGAAGAATTAGGGCTTGCAATACATGCTCACCGCGCATTCCACGCAGCTTTTGACAGAAACCCAAAACATGGGATGAGTATGAAAGTGATTGCTGAAATAGCAAGAATAATAGGTGTTGACAACCTTCATATAGGTGGACTTGGTAAACTGGTGGGTGACAAAAAAGAAGTGAGTGACAATCATACAAAGACGTCATTAATGTCAAACACTGAAGGAAAATTATTATTAGAGCAGGAATGGTATGGTACAAAACCTGTATTCGGAACTTGCAGTGGAGGACTTCATCCGGGAATAATAAAGAGGCTTATTGACTTATTGGGCTCCAATATATTAATACAGGCTGGAGGAGGAGTTCATGGTCATCCTGATGGAACACATAATGGAGCCAAAGCATTAAGACAATCAATAACTGCAATAATGAAAGACATCAGTGTAGAAGAATACGCAGAAAAGCATAAAGAATTAAAAAAAGCTCTTGACAAGTGGGGAAGTACAACTCCAAAATAAATGGAGTTAAAGTATAAATCATGAAGAAGATGGATGAATCATTATTGACTGGAGTGAGTTTTGGACTTATTTCAGGAGTTATTACAACAATAGGAACTATGGTTGGTTTGAATGCTTCAACAAACTCAAAATTCGTTGTACTCACAGGAATTTTTTCAATAGGTATTGCTGACGCTATGAGTGACTCTTTAGGAATTCATGTGAGTGAGGAATCAACAACAAAATCAGTTAAGAAGATATGGACTGCCACATTCTCCACTTTTTTGACAAAAATAATAATAGCTTCCACATTCGCTGTTCCAATTTTCTTATTCGAGCACTCAACAGCAATCATGATAAGCATTTTTTGGGGTATTTTTTTAATAGCATTATTCAGTTATTTTATTGCTAAAAAGCAGGGAACAAATTCAACAAATGCAATAACTGAACATGTTCTTATTACAATAATAGTTATTTTAGTCACTTACTTGTCAGGAAGACTGGTCGAGTTCCTGAACAGGAACTATTTTCATTTCATATAAGGGGAAAATATTTTTAATAAAACACAGTATTTATTCTAATACTAATGGCGTATGATATTGTTCTCGGAAGAAGTTTGAAGGATTATCAGAAATTAGGTACTGATGCAGCAGCACTCTTAGGAAAACATTACGTGACTATGGGGAAAACTACTAGTCTTGCTAACAAAATATACATGGATGTTAATTCATCACACATTGTCCTAATATGCGGAAAGAGAGGAAGCGGAAAAACTTATACTATGGGAGTAATGGCTGAATCCATAATTGGTTTACAAGATTTTGTGAGAAAAAATATTGGTATGATATTCTTTGATACTATGGGAGTTTACTGGACTACAAAATTCCCTAATTACAGGCAGGCAAGATTACTTGAGGATTGGGGATTATCTCCTGAAGGTTATCCTGATACTACTGTTGTTTATGTTCCTGAAGGTTATTATGATTATTATAAGGAAAAGAATGTGCCTGTGGATAAGCCTTTCACTATTAATCCTTCAGACTTGTCAGCTCCTGAGTGGGCGATGGTTTTTAACACTACACTCTCTTCTGAAGTTGGTGTTGCGATTGAGAAAGCAGTTAATTCTATTAAGAAAAAGAAGGATAATTATGGGCTTGATAAAATAAAAGAGACTATTCTTGAAGATAAAGATATTGAGAAAAGAATAAGGATTGCTGCAGCAAACCGTTTCGAAGGAGCAAAAGAGTGGGGAGTGTTCTCTAAAGAAGCAACACCTCTTGATGAACTTGTTAAAAGGGGAAAAATGAGTGTTATAGATATTAGTATTTATGCTGGTGCAACAGGAGGTTTTGATGTGAGAAGCATGGTAATCGGACTTATCAGCAGAAGATTGCTCGAAACCCGTATGGTTGCAAGAAAGATTGAAGAACTTGCTACTGTTCAGTCAAGTTACACTTATTTTGGTGCTGGAAAAAAGAAAAAAGAAAAAGTTGATTATGAAGAAGAGGCTAAGAAAGAAATACCATTAGTATGGGTTTTTGTTGATGAAGCGCACGAATTCCTGCCCCCACCTGATGAAGGAACCACGCTTGCTACAATGCCCTTAGTTATGATACTGAGAGAAGGAAGACAGCCGGGAGTTAATCTTGTTATGGCAACACAGCAGCCAGCCAAGATTAGGATAGATGCCATAACTCAGGCAGACATTGTTTTAAGCCACAGATTAACTGCTGACGCGGATATTCAGGCTCTTGCAAGAGTTATGGGAGCATACGCTTCCGGCGGAGTCACGAAACAAATGAAAGACTTACCCAAGCTTAAGGGAAGTGCTTTAGTAATGGATGACTTGGGAGAAAAAGTTTATCCAATGCAAGTAAGGCCCAGAATAACCTGGCATGGTGGGTCCAGTCCTGAAGCACTGCCTCCAGGATATACTACTGAAGAAAAAGTTGAAATGTACTAAGTCATTAAAGAAATAATCAATAAGTACATTAAGTACGTTATTAAAAGAGCGATTCCTTCACCTTTAGTTAGTGACTTATCATTCCATATAAAGAATGTTAATAATAATACTGCAATGAATAATAAAAATAGGGAGAGGACAATAATTGATGTTATTTTAACACTTAACGGATTTATTAAAGCAAGAACACCAAGAACTAACAAAAAATTAGCAATATTGCTTCCCATAACATTTCCAACAGCTAGTTTTGATTTCTTTTTCAAAGCAGAAACTGCTGAACTGAATAATTCAGGAAGTGAACTTCCTAAAGCAAGAACAGTAAGTCCAAAACCAACAAAAGAAATATTAAGCTGTTCTGAAATTCTGATTGAAGAACTTATTGCAAGAAAACCGCAAATAACTAGTCCAACAACAGAAACAGGAGTGAGCAGTAAATCCGCATTAATACTGCTTATATAAATCTCTTTTTCAGCATTAACATCCTTGTATGAATAAAGATGGTATAAAACATATAATAATATGAGTGCTGCTCCTTCATAACGACTTATGAAACTGTCAAGTATGAAAAGGAGGAAGAGTAGGTTAATGAATGTTAAAAATAAGGAATCATCAAGTTCTGTGCTATAAAAAGGAGATATTGGATGAATTATTGCAGTAACACCCAGTACTAAGCAAATATTTGTGATATTGCTTCCTATCAATCCTCCTAAAGCAAGTTCTCCTACACCAATAATTGATGAAAAAATTGCGCCTATTAGTTCAGGAGCGCTTGTTCCTAAAGAAAGAATTACTGAACCAATTATGAACATACTTATATTAAGTTTTTTTGAAAAATGAGTTAGGGATGAAACCAAGTGTTCTGATAAGAAAGAGAAAAGCACAAAACACATCAATAATATTGAAACATCTGTGAACAACGTCATAATAAAAATAATTAGATTAAACCACAAATTTTAAAGTTTATTAAAAATTATTTTATATTCTAATGACTGAACTTGTATTAACTTCTGATGTAAGCCTCCGATTCCTTGAATTTGTGAGCGGACTAATAATAATGGGGACTATACTGAAAAATACGAGGAATATTAAGAAAATGACTGTTGGTAAATTACTAATTCTATTCTCAGGAATAGTAATATGTATAAAACAAGGATATCTTATATCAACTGGAAAAATTTTTGCAATAGAATTATGGAATACGATTATATACTTATTATTTGCTCTTGGAATATCATTTTTTTACAAAAAAACATGGCTTTTCAATCGATAATCCCATGTCTGTAAAGTTCTGCAACACTCCATGCCTGACTAATACATCCTCTTGGAGTAAATGGTGGTTCTGAATCAAATATTTCAGGAATTAATATGAAATTTTTGAAACTCTTAACAAAGTATTCCTTATCAAAATCGTAATCTATTTTTTTACAAGAGTCAAGAAATATTCCTATAAGCCAAGGCCATATAATCCCATTATGGTATGCTCTGTCACGCTCTGAAACACTTCCATAATACATTTCTTTATAATTAGGATTGTCCGGGGATAAACTTCTTAGCCCGTAAGGAGTTACTATTTTATTCACAATCTTGTTCAATATTTTTCTGCATTTAGTTTTGCTCAGAGGAGTATGCTCTAGTCCTACTGCGAATAATTGGTTGGGACGAACACTTTCATCATCAGGATTTAAAGAATCATACAAACAATTCTTTTTATTATTCCAGAATTTTTTGAAACTATTCTTTACTTTGCCCGCCATCTCATAATCATAATTCTTCAGACAATTATACCATAAACTATTAACTTCCACAAGCTTGCCTTGTCTTTTAAGAGTGTCCATCCAAGAATTAAGGCCTGGATTAATAACTAAACCATCACTATCACAGAAATTCTTATAATTATTTATTATTTCATGAACAAATTCTTCAAAACTATCGTCTCCAGTAAGTTCAGAATATTCATGAACAGTTTTCACAAACCATAAACTAGTGTCAATACTGTCATACCTTATTTCATTGTTCTCCAGGAAGACGTGTGGAATCATACCTTTCTTCAAATATTTGGAATAAAGAGTTAATATTTTTTTAGCAGTTGAGTACTTCTTTCTTGACAATAATAATCCTGGAATGCTTATCATTGAATCTCTTCCCCAGTCCGAAAACCAGTGATATCCTGCAATTATTGTTTTATAATCTCCTCTTTTTACAACAAAACTATCAAGCAGGTTAAAACTGCTTGTTCTTTTTTTAATTGTTTCATTATCTGAGATTATTATTTCAAAATTTTTTTTCCCAATTATTCTTATTTTAAAAAATCCGGGAGAAAAAACATATTCTTCACTGTCATAACCTCTTTCTTTCTCTTTCTCATAAAAAGTTTTTTTCCATAAATCTTTCTTAGTCATGCTTGATTCAGAGCAAGTAATGAATACTTCACTAGTATCAATATTTCTTGACTTATTAAGTGAGTGAATATTCCTGTTATTAATGAAAGGATATATAATCATGTCAACAGGTTTTTTTGAAAAAACTGAATAATTAATAATAACTGTGTTCTCTCCACCCACCATGTTTATAGTCTTATTTATTCTCAAATTTTTTGAATTATGAGAAAAAAAAGGACGTTTTTTCCATGAATAAGAATAATTAATTAATTCATCACTGATTTTATCAACTAATTCACTTACGAGAACTCTTCTCTTAACAGGAGGTTCTTTTGACGAAATTAACAAACCATGATATTTCCGAGTGTTAAGAACTCCTTCTTTTGAAGAGTATCCTCCAAGACCATTAGTCAAAATCCATTCATTCATATAATATTTTATTAAAAATGATGAAATATAAAATTTTATTAATAATCAAATAATTAGAAAATATTATGGATGTGTTATTAACAGCAATATCTGTACTTCTTGGAATAAGTGTTTCAGTCCTCTTAATGGGAATATTATTCGCAGTCAGTGGTGGAGGATTAAGTGTTCTCTTTTACATCATTTTTGGTTTATTAATAGGAAGCGTAAGCGCGGCAGTCTTTTATGGACTTCTTTCAAATATTTAATCTAATAATCTTACTCTCTCGTAAAAACCATCATCATAGATTTCAACTTTATTCTTCTCAATCAATTCCTTAAGATAAGAAAGCCCTGTTTCATCACTAACATCAAATTTCAGTGATGCCCATTTCAGAACATTCTCTTTTATAGGGAAATGTTTTGCAGAATTAAAATACTTCTTAATATTCTTAAGTATCATCCTTATCTTTTTCTTTCTTGAATGAACATCTGTTGCTTTTCTGCAAAAAACGCATGTTCTGACCCTGCTCATATTTTCAGGAGAATAAGGAAAACCACACCTCTTACACCTTACTAAATAATCATCATTAACCATAATTATCTACAAAAACCAAATTTTTTTTATTATAAATCTTTCTATCCACAGATGAAACTATCAAGAACTCCTTTTAAAATATTTTCATCAACACGATTCCTGAAATTAGTTAGATAGATAAAACTAACATTTCCATGACAATATCTAATTCCCAAACAACCATTAATATCGTTTTTTAGATTATAACAGGATACTTCCCATTTCCCAAAACCGTAATTTTTGTAAATACTTAATCCTCCTCCATAACCTTCTCTTATTCTGGAAAGAATACGATTCTTTTCATTCTCTAAAGAATTGAAAACTTTAACAGAATTAAGATAAATTAGTTCTCTTCCTAATTCATAATCATAAATTCTTAAAAAAGTATTTGATTTATTTAAAAGATTCCAATTAGGATAAACAAAAAAAACATTATTGCCGGAATAATTGGCGAACAAGGACTCTTCAGGACCTGCAAAACTAATACTTAAAAACATGAATCCAAGAAGAGATAAAGGAACGATTATTGAAAACAATACTAGCATAATATTATACTTGTTTTTCCTTATTCTCTTCTTAACTCTAATATCTTTCCCGTAATAACCACAAATACAGTTTGGTGTTTTGGAATTAAGTTCTCCACATTTAGGACAATGCCATAATTTAGGATAACTTAATCTTTTAGGATAAAAACATTCTTCACAATAAGTATTATTTTTTACTATTGAACCGCAGAAAGGACATTTCCATTCATCAGGATAATCTTGAGGGAAAGAAAAATTGCATTCTGGACAAAAAGTCTTTTTAACAACAATATTCCCACAATTCGGACACTTCCACCGATTATATCTTAACATTTAGTTAAGAATTATGTCTTACAGATTTATAAACATTAAATATTTAAATACGCCCCATTTAATCCTAGAGTATGAAGAAAATAATATTATCATTAATGATTTTATTAACAATAAGCACAGGATTCTGCGCTATTCTTGAAAGGATTCAAGGAAGAACTGATGCTATTGAAATGCTGATATCAAGATATTCTGATTATGTTGGTCCAGTGTTGCCTTTCACTGTAAATCTTAATATAACAGATACTAATGAAACAATACTCATGAATATAAGTAAAAAAGAAGTTAATGCTGAAGCAAGCACAGAACCAGGACAACTTAACTGTAGAACTGACTCTAATACAATAAAAGGATTATTCAATGCCACCTCTTCTGAAAACGCGACAGTAGTATTAAGTAATAAGCCTATAAGGTGTAAATCAAAAGGTGTTAAAGGAGAACTAGTTGTGAACGCTGTTAATGGTGCACTTGGAGGAGAGTATATAATCTTAGATGAAGAGAGTGTTGCCAGCAGAATAGTAAAGAATATAATTAATTTCTTCAACTGGTTAGGCTCGTTTTTTTAAACAATAACTGGTTTTCTTTGTTTTAAATTAATTATTGATTTTCTAACATTAAGAAATATAAAAACCAGTAACAATATTTGGGAAGGTATAAAAACAGAGTACTCACACACTATGCGCAACCAATCCATAAAAATATATTATTAATAACGTTATTTATAAAAATTACGATTTTTTTATTATTAGACAATGAAAAAAATAGAAAAATGGAAATATTTGTATTATTTTTTTACAATTCTCTCTGTTTTAAATTCTGGAATATTAATATATTATTTTTTAGTTAAAGAAACAAGAATATTCTTATTTATAATAGGAACCATAGTGCTTGTTATTCCTTTTATTTTTGCATCAATAAATATTATGGTTTTTGTAGCAAATAAAAAAAAATCCTTAAAGTCATAACAGAGCAACCCCATAAAAATTTCAGTAAGTCCAAACCTTTCTTAGAAAATGTTTTTTTAGTTGAGTATTATGGCTTAAGAATTTTTTTCAAAAAATTTTTTTTTATAAGAAATCCCTCAGGACTTTTTTTCTCAGAATCTTTTTTTAGAAACCATCATCGGGAACTATCTAAGGCATAAAGCAAACCATGTATACCTGAAATGGATTACATTCTGTTTGCTGATATTAGATAGGTCCACAGTAAAAATTAGTCAAAGGTTATATTTAAATTTTTTTCTTCAGAGAAACATAATTATTGTATACTCTGTCTATTTCTTTATGAAACCTGTGTGATCTTAATGCTCCGCTAAAAGTTTTAGGAATATGCATTAATTCATGGATTAGTACTTTATTCTTTTCAGATTCACTTAGTTTATCATATTTTTTTCTGATTAATTCAATAACATACATAGGAATTATTCCAAAAGCATAAGAGAATATTCTGGGAGTGCTCCAGATACGCGCGATTGCTTTTGAACTACTATTACCTGAATACACACATTTAACATACTCGGTTTTTATATAATCCCATTCAAGAACGCTGACAATGTCTTTAATCTTCTCTTCTTCTCTTAATGCTTTTTCAAACACTAACCTCATTTTCTTCAAACAACACCTCTATTGATGACTGGAGAATTACTGCGATTAATGGACCTATTATGAATCCTGTTGCTCCAAAACTCACTGCTCCTCCAATTATTCCTGTTAATAATAGTAATGGATTAGCATTCATTACTCTTTTAGCAATTAAGGGCTTCACTATATCATCAATATTTATTATGATTAAGAATAAGACCATGAGTATAATAACATATAAATAGTTCGAACTTAAAGCATAATAAATTATTAAAAAAATTATTACAAAACTTGATGACATCCCGAATAATGATAATATGAATCCAAGGAATGAGAATTCTATTGCAAAAGGAACATTAAGTATAAGCAAAAAAACAAGTATAAGGAAAGACTGGCTTAAAGCCCCAGATAATTGAACTATAAAAACTCCTTTCATCATTTCCTTAGATCTCCGAAAAAATTTTCTGAAATAAACAATCTCTCCTGGAGGAATTATTGACTCTAATTTATTCTTTATATCCTTACCGTTCTTATTAAAGTAATAAGTGAATAATAAAAGTACGAATATACTTAGAATAAAACGGGGAGTTAATAATATAAGTCTTTGAACTAAGTTCACTAAGCTTTTTATTCCTTCAGCAGTCAAGGGTTCGGATATTTGATATGATTCAAAAATCGTGAATGTCCTGTTTATTAATTGTATTTCTTCCTTACCACTAACTAAATCACTGAATATTTTAATACCTGATAATACAGTATTGAAGAAGAAATAAGAAAATATTATTATTATCGCAAAACTGAATAATGTTGATAACAAAACAACAGTAGTTTCATCACTTATTTTTTCTTCAAGTTTTTTCTTAACAGGCTGGAGTGCAAAAGAAATCAATGCACTTATTATTATTAAGTCAAGGAAGGGTATTGAAAAATAAATTATGAATATTCCTAAAAAAATCATTAAAATAATCAATAACAATTTGTTCTTTATTTTCATAAATATTTTTAAACTACTGACTATTTATATCTTTTTAGAAAAATGGATATAAATGAAAAAATAATTAATATGATTAGAAACAGTGAAATTCATATTAAAACAGGATTATGCAGGCTTATTCTTAAAAAAAATCCTGAAGTATTATCAGGATTGGTTGAATTAACAAATATTCTTAAAGAAAAGAACTTGTTTCAAATCATTCAGGCAGAGTCAGGAATAACTCTTATTATAGAAGAAAAAAACTTAAAAAAGGCTGAAAAAATCATGGGAAATAATATTATTAATACAAAAAAGGATTTAGCTGAATTAATTATTGTTAGTTCAGAAAAAGCTGAAAGTATTAAAGGATACACCGCATTTATTTCATCATTAATTGCTGAAAAAGATATTAATATTGTTTCAACACTAGGAAGTTATACTGATGATATCTTCTTGATTAGCAGGGACGATATTAAGAAAGCTGTTAGAACATTCACTAAACTATAATTCTGTGATTATCAAGTATTAAGTGTGATAAAAAACAAGTGAATGCTGTTATGAATAAAATCCATGAATTAAGACTTAAGAATATTACAAACGAGCTTACTATACCAAAAAATAATGTGTGGGGTAGTTGCTTGTGTGAAGAATCCTTTTTTGAGTAAAGAAAATGATACATTAAGAGTATTCCTGAGTAAGAAAATAATAGAATATTATTTATTGAGAAACTAATGAGTCCAATTATCATAAAAACAAAGATGAATATTACGAATATTTTTAACAAAAAACTTGAATAAGAAAAAGAATAGTCTATATCAGGTAATAAGCTGAAACTTACTCCTATTAATAAAATCATTAAAACATCATCAGAACCTAAATCTGTTACTCCAGCAAAAACAATTAATAATCCCAATATAGTTATTAAACCAAATATTATGTGCATATCCCAATTCATAGCATTCTTATTAGAAAAGTTTATATAAATAATTTTTTAATAATTATTTTTATGCACCAATATAAGTCATTTGCTAAAAAACTTGATAATAATTGTGCTGAACAGGATATGTTAAAAAATGCTGGTTTTGAATACCGTAATTGTATTATTGGATTAAAAATTATTGAAAAAGCAGAAGAGATTGATTCCAAGTTTATTAATGCAGACAAACATGAAGAAATTATAAAACATTATTTTAAAGGATTAAATAATGATAACAAAAAACTGATTGAATCAATAATCCGTGATTATAATCCTGAATTAGTGAATAGTCTTGATAAATACTTTTCAGGTTCTTTTAAGAAAAATAATGCTCTTTATGCTTTATTCAATTATCCCAATAATACTGCTGACAATAATTTCTTAACATATAATTTAATATCTTCAACAATTGATGAAATTATTGATTACGCTGTTGAGTGTAAGAGAGTTGTTTTTGGTCTGTTAAGAGAGGAGAATCTTTACAGGAAAAAAGAATTATCTGATATGTTTATGCAGGAATTAATTGATGAATCCAAAAAAGCGGGTTTGGAGATTGGTTATCCTGAACTCGAATTTCTCGATAAATCCTCATCAGTTAAGGAGAAGAATAATATTTTATCAACAAGTTATGTATTTTATTACAGAGCAGGTTCTGAAAAAATGCTTTTTGGCTGTTTAAGTTCTAGTATTGCTCAAGCGTGTGTTTTAGATAATAATAAAGTATTATTTATGACTCTTGAAGAGTTTTTAAAAAAAATTAAAAATTTTCGTATACTATAATTATTTTTATGAGTTTCATAACTAAGTATCAGAAGAAAATAATTAATGAAGGAATCAGTGAATGTAATTCATTAAAGGATGAGCAGAATACTGAGAAGATGAAAGAATTTTATAAAGGAAGTGTTGAAGGATTCAACAATTGCAGGGGATTATCTCAAACTAATTTGCAGGAGTTGATTAAAGAAGTTAATGAAGAAGAAATGGATGTTTTCAATAAATATGCTAGTAATCCTTCCAATGATTTGCTTAACAAATTATGGTATCAGAAAGGAGTGAGCACTCAAGTAAGATTTGTTTATGAGAGAATAAGTTTATTCAAGTAAGGATTCTAGTCTTTCAATTAAATCTTTTGGTTTAGGAAGTGGGATGGGGAGAAAAAAGATTTATTTTTTTATGGAAACAAGAAATTTATATTGTCAAAAAAAAAATAATGATTTTTTAATATGAATTATTAATTAAAGAAACTTTGTTGAAGAGTATGAAATTAGTGGAGAAGAACTACATTGTTAATATTATGGTGCTTCTTTCAATCCTAAGCACTATTTCAGAAAAATATTTAACAAACTTGCTGAACTGTGCAAAGAGACAGATGTTAAAAAAGTTTTCAACTCATACTATGAAAAACACGTGAAGAAGGTGAAAGAAAATGATTCAAATATTTTTTTTTCATAGAAACTTTTATAAAAGAAAAAGATAATATATTTGTTTGTTATCAGTTGAAGCATCCCCTGTTTTGGGGCAATGTGGATGATTTCTTGAGCTATTACAATAGGATGTTGTTTTAGCTGACATAGTACATTCATCTTCATTGAATGTCAATCGCATAGGTGGATTAAATTACACTTTCTTGGCTTCTGTTATAACATATTATGATGTGGAGTAAAGACGCCATTAGGTGGATGACTTGGATCCTAACCCTGATGAAGGGCGTGCCAAGCTGCGATAAGTCCTGGGGAGGCGCATGGAGCCTTTGAGCCAGGAATTCCCGAATAGGAATCCGAACCCTTCGGGGTTACTGCTTTTGGCAGGAGGAACGCGGAGAATTGAATCATCTTAGTACCCGCAGGAAGAGAAACCAAGTTAGGGATTCCCTTATTAGAGTCGATCGAAAGGGGAATAGGGCAAAGTGAATCAGTCATGGTGACATGAGTGAGATGTGCTGTTTTGGGCTGGAAACATTCATTGTTTTTACGACTTAAAGTCTCTTGGAATAGAGCACCATAGAGGGTGACAGTCCCGTAAAGGAAGTAAAAAGAATGATATCCAGTTCCCAGAGTATTAGGGGATGGTATTCCTCTAAGAAGATGGGAGTCAAAAACTTCCAACCCTAAATAGGTTAGGATACCGATAGCGTACAAGTACCGTGAGGGAAAGTTGAAAAGAACCCGTAAAAGGGAGTTAAAAGATCCTGAAACCTAATGGTCACAGGAGGCTGCGGCACTTCGAGTGTTGCAGTGTTCCTTTTGGACAAAGAGGCAAGGAATTTAAGGTAGTGGCGAGGTTAAACACGTTTAGTGTGAAGCCGAAGCGAAAGCAATTATGCCCACAGCATGCGAGGGGCAGGGTGTGAATAGCGCCTGAAGTTACTGCTTTAATACCCGAAGCCGAACGATCTATTCCTGGACAAGTTGAAGCGGACTTTCCAGTTCGTGGAGGACTGTAGGGGTACTGTGAGCAAGGCGTTCCCGAGAGCTGGGAATAGGGGTGAAAAGCCAATCGTGTTCGGCGATAGCTGGTTCCTTCCAAATTAGGCCACAGTCTAGCCTCACCGGAGATGGTTGCAGAGGTAGAGATACTGATTTGGCATGCGAGGAGACAAAAGTTTCCCGATCCCAAGTCAAACTCCGAATGCTGCAATATCTGAGATGGTGGGAGTCGGAGCATAGGGGTAAGCCTTATGTTCGAGAGGGGAACAACCCAGACTAAAGTTAAGGTCCCAAAATATTGACTAAGTGCAAATGAGGTTGTCATCAACCAGAGACAGTGAGGAGGTAGGCTTAGAAGCAGCAAACCTATAATAAGTGCGTAATAGCTTACTCATCAAGGTTGGTGGCGCTGTAAATGGACGGGGCTAAGCCAATTACCGAGACTTTAGGGGACACGTTGTAGGACGTGTCCGGGTAGGAAGGCGACCTGAGTGGTTAGAAGTGCGAACGTGAGTTTGCATGGACCGTTTTGGGTTTGAGTATCTTGCCGGTAGTAGCATCATAGTGTGGTGAGAATCCACATGGCCGTAAGGACAAGGGTTTCTTCGCACCGCTCGTCAGCGAAGAGTTAGTCGGTCTTAACTCACGGCTTAACTGCTAAGTGGGGAAAAGGAAACAGGTTAATATTCCTGTACTAATCAGATACGTGCGGCAACGCAAGGAGGATTGAGAGACGCTTCGGGATAGGTTGAGTAACACTGTCGTGTTATTTAATCAGTACAAGTCCATGGAGTCTCGTAATGAGGAGAAATGGATTAATACTGAGAACAGCTCGTGTACTCGAGTTCAATTAATTCCTGGAGCCCGTGAAAATCTCATCTTCAAGGACTCTGATTAACCGTACCCAGAACCGACACAGGTGTCCTGGGTGAGTAGCCTAAGGCCTGTAGGGTGTAATCAAGTTTAGGGAACTCGGCAAATTCGCCCCGTAACTTCGGGAGAAGGGGTCTCAGCGTTCGTAGTCTTAAGACTGCGAGTGCTGGGCGCAGTGACTAGGGGAACCGGACTGTTTAACAAAAACATAGCGGGTTGCTAAACGGAAACGTCTTGTATAACCCGTGACGTCTGTCCAGTGCCAGTATCTGAAATCCCGGTTCAACGGGCCTAAGGACTGGTAAACGACGGAGGTAACTATGACCTTCTTATGGTAGCGCAATGCCTTGCCATCTAATTAGTGGCTTTGCGAACGACGTAACTAGGTTCCTACTGTCCCAAACTTGAACCCTGTGAATACACTTGCCCGGTGCAGAAGCCGGGGACTTCCAGTGGGATGAGAAGACCCCAGGAACTTTACTGCAGCCTGCAGCTGCGTTATTACCCGTAATTCGAAGCGTAGACAGAAGGCTTCGACGCAATACTTTCGGGTGTTGCTGAGCCGTCAATGGGACACTGTCAATTATGGATGATAATGCTTACCTTGAGATTTATCTCTTGGGACACCTGTTGTCGGGCAGTTTGGCTGGGGTGGCACGCCGGCGAAAATTTATCACCGGCGCCCTAAGGTCAGCTCATCCGGGACAGAAATCCGGAGTAGAGTGCAAAAGCAAAAGCTGGCCTGACAGGACTTCGCACAGCGAGAAGTTCTGACACGAAAGTGTGGTTTAGCGAACGCGTATATATCCTTTTTTTGAGGAATACGTCTGACAGAAAAGCTACCCTGGGGATAACAGAGTTGTCCCGCCCGGGAGAATGCATCTACGGCGGGGCTTGCTTCATCGATGTCGGCTCTCTCTATCCTGGCCGTACACAAGCGGCCAAGGGTGCGGGTGTTCACCGATTAAAAGGGATCGTGAGCTGGGTTCAGAACGAGGTGACTCAGTTCGGCTTATATCTACTGGAAGTGTTCGATGCCTGAGTGGAAGGAGGGTTGAGTACGAGAGGAACGATCCTCCGGGACCACTGGTCTACCAGTTGTCTGACAAGGCACGCTGGGCAGCTACGTCCCAATGGGATAAGAGCTGAAAGCATCTAAGCTCGAAGCCCTCCGCAAAAAGAGGCATCGTCTGAAGCTTTCCATTAAATGATGGGTTAGATAGAAACGGGGTGTAAGCACGAAGGCAACGACGTGTTAAGCCCGCGTTCACTAATAAGCTGAAACTCACAAATAATTTGTGTTATACAGGAGAAGTCGTGTTTTTTTAATCCACCAATGCAATTGATATTCAATACTTTTTTTTACTACTAGATAGTAATATTTTTAAGTGTGTTTTTTTCTTTTATTCTTCTAATATGAAACTTGTTGATAAAATAAAAAAATATGTAAAGGATTTCAAGAAATTTAAGAAAGATGAATACATTATAAATAAAGTTGGAGATTTCAATAAGTATAAAGAATTCATAACTTTACGAACAATTGTAACAAAAGGCTGGAGTGAAGAGGATAAAAGAACTTTTGGTAAATTGTATGTTAAAAAAAAGTGGGATGAATTAAGAGATTTAATTAACAAATACGAAAATCACTAAATTTTCTATAATTGTTGAATTCCATAATATTGGGGAAGAGATAAGAAAATATGATGAGGTAGTGTTATGAGATTTATGGTGAAGAGATAATGATACTAAGCGGGCTTCTTTTGGATAATAATTCATGAAAATTTTAGTATGGTTCTGGTTTTTTTTTGCAGGAAAATATTTATAAGTCTATTTTTAGATATTATTATTTAGTGGTTGGTTTAGGCAACTCACGGCTGATTGCTGGGGAACCTCTGCCCACTGAGAAACAGACAATTAATCTTAAGGATTTGTTAATGAGAAGCAGAAAAACACCCTTTCATGAGCACGATGATATTTGAATTGAGGTTTCATGAATTTGGGATGGAAAATCTCTTAACCTGTTGAGAAGTGCAAGCACACTGGTGCGCTTAGTAGAATGTTGCCAACACCCTACTATTCAAAGTTAATAGGGGTTGTACAGAAGGCAGGGTACTAACCAACCACAACTTATATTTATATATTAAATAAATAGTCACTAATTAATAGTAACATTTTTAATGTTGTTTTTTTCTTTATATTAGTCATGACACTGTGCAGTATACTGAATCATGATAAAGAATTAGTTAAAGAAGCTCTTAAACTCGAGAAAAAAGCAAAAAAGGAAGAAAAGGATTATGCTGTTAAACTTCTTGAAGATGCGAAAAAATTATATGAAGAAGCAGACAGGCATGATTTAGCAGAAAGATGTGTTAAGAAAATAAACAATTACATTAAATAGAAAAGTTTTAAAAAAGGTTTATTTCTAATTACTATTATTATGGGAAAAGGAAAAGTCCGCATGCCTTCAAGCAGTGGTGGAATAGTACAGTATTTTGAGGATAGTTTCAGCAAATTATCAATTTCTCCAAAACAACTCATTTTTGTAAGTATTGTGTTCATAATATTAGTTCTGATTTTTCACTGGACGAATCCTTTCGGATTTTGAAAACTCTTTTAAAACACGGCAAGATTTCAATTAATTATTATGGATGAATTCTTTAATCCCGAAACTATTGCTGTAATTGGTGCCAGCAATACTGAAGGAAAAGTAGGTTATGTTGTTTTCAAAAACCTGAAAAAAGAAGGATTTAAGACAATACCAATAAATATTGATAGTAAGAAAGTTCAGGGAGTTAAAGCATATAAAAATATTAAGGATTACTCTGACAGTATTGACTTAGTAATTGTCTGTATTCCTGCTAAGTTCGTTCCCAACATTATTGATGAGTGCGGAGAAAAAAATATTAAGAATGTTGTTATCATAAGCGCGGGATTTTCAGAAGTTGGTAATGAAGAATTAAGTAATAAAGTTCTTAAAAAAACCGAAAAACACGATATTAATATAATTGGCCCTAATTGTCTGGGAATAATAAACACTCAGAACAGGATGAACGCAAGTTTTTTTAAAGGAATACCAGAATATTCTCCCACAGCTTTCGTATCACAGTCAGGAGCATTAGGTGTTGCTGTACTGGATGAAGCGATTAAGAAAAAAAGAGGATTCTCAAAATTCATCAGTATGGGTAACATGATTAACACTAACTTTGGACATGTTATTAATTATTTAGGAAAAGATGATAATACTAAAATAATCTGTCTTTATATTGAAGGAGTGAAAGATGGAGATAGATTCCTGAAAAGCTTGAAGAATTGCAAAAAACCCATTATTGTTCTTAAGGCAGGAAAATCAAAAGCAGGTGTGAGAGCAGCAAGCAGTCATACCGGCAGTCTTGCAGGTTCAGAAAAAGTATACAACGGAATATTCAAGCAGGGTGGTGCGATTGAAGTAAATAATCTGAAAGAAATGTTTAAACTCGCAGAAGTTTATGAGAAGTACGGAAGACTAAAAGGAAATAAAGTATGCATATTATCTAATGCAGGGGGACCAGGTGTTCTTGCAAGTGATGCTTGTGAAAACTTTGGGATGAAAATACCTCTTCTCCCTGAAAAAGTAAAAAAAAAATTGAACAAGTTTCTTCCTAATAACTGGAGCCACAATAATCCTATTGATGTTGTTGGAGATGCTCCTGCAGAACGATATGAAAAAAGTATGGAGATTTTAGAAAAAAAAGATTTTTATGATATTTTATTATGCATATTAACTCCCCAAGACATGACTGAACCTAAAAAAACAGCAAAAGCATTAGTGAATTTCAAAGAAAAAAACAAGAAAGTCATAACATGTTTTATGGGGGGAGACAGTGTGATTGAAGGGAGAAAGATTCTAGAAAAAAACAACATCATTAATTTTGAAGAACCTTTTGAGTTTGCAGAAATAATTTCAAAAATATTCAAATAACAATTTTTAAAAACAAAGGTCTTTTTATTTATTGGCATGAAATATAAATGGAGCACTCTGATACTAATCTTTCTTTTAATTCTGACTTTCTCCTTTAACGGACTTGATTTCACCCACCATACACATAACTGTTGGTTGTATAATCAGATGATTAAGGAATGGGATTATTATTCACAGGATCCTTTTCTTGGAGGGCAAATAACTTATGCTTATGGAGTAGTAGTGTATTCTCTTGGAGGATTATTATGGTTTTTAACAGGAGTACAGACTGTTAACTTCTTAATAGCAGGTTCAGTAATAATATCTTATTTTGTTCTTATTAAATGGTTAAAAAAGGATTCGTGGACATCATACATATTATTAAGTAATTTTTTCTTCATCCAGCATGATGCATTAACTGCTTGTTTTTCAAACACAATGTTCTGGCTAGGTTGCTACGCTTATTTTAACAAAAAAAAGTGGTGGTATTTTCCAGTATTCATAAGTGGGTTCAATCATCCTTACACTCTTGTTTCAACATTAGTATTTGCTATAAGCGAACCCATTCTTATAATTCCAACCTCACTATTGTTCTCTTATTTTGCAGTTGCTTCAAAAATATTCACTGGTGGAGTGTATTTACCAGTATACACTATTTTCATGCTTCTGGCAAGAGTATTACTAAATTTCATGCCTGTGTTCCTCCTATTATATTATGGCAAGATTAAGTTAAAACATGTCAAGATTATTGAAAAAATAAGCAAAATAAAATTTCCTTTTTACTCAACATTATTAATAGTCACATTATTATGTGGCTTCGGATTAACTCTTACAATATATGTTTTAGTTTACCAACCAAGTTTTAATCCAATGGTGTCAGGAATGTTCACAGGAATTCCAGATATAGAAGAAAATGTTAGAGTTGTTGACTATATTTATCTGCCGAGTATCTTTGAACTGCCCTTACACAATATAACTATTGGTGATGCAGGAAGTTTCAGAGAGAATAATAATCAGCACATGGTTAAAACAACATGGAATAATACAGAACAATATGAAGAATATATTAACAGTATTAACGTCAGTTACGTATTATTCTGCAAAATGTGCAATCCGCAGAGCAATGAGAGAGAAATACTAAAAGACAACTATGATATAGTGTGGGAGAATAAGTATTATTATTTGTACAATGTGGATTAAGTATGAGAAAAAAAATAATTCTTATTGCAGTATTGTTCCTATTATTAGTCCAGTTTCATCCATCTCATGATTTAACTCTACATCTTCATAATACTTGGTTGTATAATCGGATGATAACACAGAGAAAAATTTTATTAAAAGATCCTTATCTTCTTGATGGAGAACAACTAACTTTTAGTTACGGAATAATAAGTTATATAGTTTCAGGATTATTATATCCTGTTTTTGATTACTTAACTGTTGACATAATAATTTTTATCCTTATCTTAATCAATACTTTTTTAATAACAAAATTCTTGAAAAAAGACACTATTACTGCATCACTATTGATTCTCTCTCTTGCATTTTTTACAACAACAGATTCTTATGTTTCTGCATTTTCATTAACACTATTCTGGTACTCATTATACCAGTATAAGAGAAAAAAACACTGGGAGATTCCGATGATAATTGCATGCATTAATCACCCCTTTACACTTATTCCTGCATCCTATTTTGTGTTAAAAGACAAAAAAACTTGGTCAATAATCACTTCAATAATAATAATGTATTTCTTAATAATCAGCTTCTTTTTTTCTAAAAATTCAGAAATAGAATTTTATTATCCTGTAGTTATAATATTCAGATCTATTATACTGCTTTCACCTATTTTAATAAAAGAAGACTTATTTTCGGAAATAACCAGAAAAATCAGTAATTCTGTAGAAGATTATGAAGAATCAATAAATAAAATATTAAAGAATTTGAGCATTGACTCTAAAAAAGTCAAGAAAAGAACCAAAAAATTCAACAAAGAAGTAGAAAAAATTATTAAAAAATTCTGGTATTCAAGACAGACTATTATAAGAATAATCTTAATAATTATAATAGTGAGCATTATTACTATGGAAATGATGAGAATAACTACTAATTTGACTCTCCCACATACTGAATTACTAACTAATGATGTTTCTGAAAATTTTCCTAAAAATATTAGTGGAAGTATAAGAGTTGTTGATTACATGTTCCTTCCTGCAATTTATCATTTTCCTAAAAATAATATTGTGCTTGGAGTTGGGAGTTTCAGAGAGAATAATCCCGTGAAATTCTCCCCCACTATTTACAGAACAATAAGTGAATATGAAGAAGCAACTAAAAATTATGGTTTTGTTCTTCACTGCAAATACTGTAATCCATTAGTTAATGACTGGTATTTCTTAAATAAACACTACAATATTATCTGGGAAAACAAGTATTATTCATTATACAATATCAGTTCAAAAAATTAAAAAACTATAAAAAATTCTTCTTACTGATGAAGAGAAAAATTTTTTACTTATTCACATTATACTTTACAATTAGATTAATAATAAGTATTTTCTTATTCCAGAACGGTTTTATTTATTCATTAGATGATGCATATATTCATATGAAATATGCCAAACAATTCTTAAATCAGGATTATTTTAAGTATAGTCCTTATGCATCAGAAACTATTGCTACAAGCAGTCCTTTATGGACAGGTATATTAATAGTTTTTATAAAAATTTTTGGTGACAAGATAATAATACCTTTCATAATTAATTTATTAATAGGAGTTATAACAGTATTATTTTTCTATAAACTAGTTAAAACTGTTTTTAATGATGAAAAGGCATGGATTTCTTCACTAATACTTTGTATAGAACCATTATTTATGTGGAATTTATTTACTGGAATGGAGTCGACCCTTTATGTATTAGTATTCCTGACAATATTTTATTATTTCATAAAAAACAATTATTTGATAATAACAATTCTTTGCGGAGTATCATTTCTCTTAAGACCTGAAAGTATAATATTATACTTAATCATATCAGGCATTTACTTATTCCGGAAAAGATTTGAATTTTTCAAACACTTGCCAATATTTTTGTTAATAATATCTCCATGGATAATAACTTGTCTTTCAATTAATGGAACTATATTTCCTGATACTTACTGGGCTAAAAAAGCATATCTTAAAATAGTTTTAAACAAGAATTTTCCTGTGATGGGTTCAATGAAATTAATCATTCCCTTCATTGTTTATTTGATAATAATTGGTGCATTAATAACAATTCTCAGCATAATACTTTTTTTTAAAAAGAGAAAAAAAATATTTATTTATTTCCTGACAATAGTTTTCTTCTATATTATACTGAATCTTAACATACTTGGGCATATGCATAGATACGTGATTTTTGGACCCACACTCCTAATATTCCTTACTAACTACTTTAAAAAAAGAATGAATTATTTGCTATTTATATTCATGATTCTTTTCATCATTCCCTTCACTTTGAATAGTTTTTACTCAATTAAAGCTATTCAGGAACAACACTTAAATGCAGCAAGTATTATGGAAGGAAAAATATCAATACCTGATATTGGTGTGATAGGATACTATTCCAATACAACCATAGTAAGTGATACGTTGGGTATAGCTACTCCGGAAATAATCCCGTATATCGAGGCAGGAACACATTATGCTTACTGGAGTAGGGTGAGGCCTGATTATATTTTTGATATTAAAGGAAGACAAGATTTTCTTATAAACAGTACTATGTGCAGACTAATTTTTGAAAAAGATATGGGTTATGCAAGTTCAGTTCTCACACCATTCCAATTATTCAAATGCAACTGGAGTAGTGTTGGAGAATCCAGTGATGACTCTGTTAATGTTGGTGACATAATAAGTGAATCAAGACACAACTTCTCGAACCAAATAAGTATAGAGAACAGGATTAAGAGTGAAATTAATCGCTCAATCATTTCAGGAACTAGAAAGATTAATGGAGAGATAGATACTTACAGACTTGTAAATGGTGAACAATCCTTCAGCACTAATCTTTCAGAGTATAATCTGACAGTACGAGTTGACTGCAGAGAACCTTTCATAATTAATAACAATAGTTTCTCTCCAACAAGAGGTGTTAGGGAAATAAGTCTTGGAATAATTTCCTCTGAAGTAGAATTAGTAAGTGAATCATGCAAAGTTTACCATTACTGGCTTAACCGCACATCAACAATAAAATAATCTTTTTTTGTAAGAATAACAGGATTAAGGTCCAAACTATCAATAGTTTCTTCCACAGCCAGTTCTGAAATCCTTACTAATAATTTTTTTAATTTTCTCCTGTTAACTTTTCTGCCACGGTATCCTTTGAGAAGTTCTGAACTTTTTATTTCATTAATCATCTGCCCAGCATCACCTAAATTTATTGGACACTTGCGGAAACTCACATCTTTGAATAATTCAACAAATATTCCTCCAACACCAAACATTAAGACTTGATTAAAAACAGGGTCATTATGCACTCCAATAATCACTTCCACTCCACTTATCTGGTTCTGAAGAATAATATTATCACTAATTTCACTGAGTTCTTCATATTTATTCAACAATTCATCCTTGGTCTTAATTCCTGTAATAACACCACCAATTTCAGTCTTATGAGAATGTTCTGAACTGCTTATTTTCATAACAACAGGAGGATTCATCTTCTTAAAAGAACTTAATAACTGCTTCTTATTTTTGCATACATAATATTCTGCAAGACTAAAACCATTATTCTCAAAGAATTTCAATCCCTGAATTAATTCTAGCATGAATAGTAATATTCTCAGCAATTATTATAAAAGTTTTTAAAAACAAAAAAACACTTTTTAATAATACGGCCCCGTAGCCTAGTCTGGATAAGGCGGCTGCCTTCTAAGCAGTAGATCGGGGGTTCAAATCCCTCCGGGGCCGCTTCAACAAAAATTTAAAAAAGAAAAATATTATTTTCTCAAATTAGATGATTAATAAAAATAAGATAATTGATAATACTGGTTCTGATATTTGCCTGATTTCATTATGCGGTGCCAGTATTCTCAGAGAAGGAATAGTTTAAAGAAAACATTAAAATACAGGAATTATTATTGAGAATTCTCTTATGGTTCTTAGAAATCTTCCGAAATATAAATGAAGAGGAGTCTTTAATTTAACCTCAATAATATGGTGGATGAACTTCGCGGATTATACAAAGAATTGAATGATGAAAATCTTTTCAGCGACAGGAGTTAATTGAATATTTTATTCAATCCAGGCATGAATAAAGAAAAGAGTATAGAGATTATTTTAAAAACGTTTTAGAAAAAAAAATAGAGTATAACAAGAGAAGTGTTAATGCAGACAATTACTTGAATAAATGGTTTATTCAAGAATCTAAAGTAAAAGTTTAAAAAAAACAAAATTCGATTATATTATTTGTGGGCTCGTAGCTCAGTTTGGATAGAGCGACTGCCTCCTAACCTAAAAAATTATGATTAGAAGAAGGTCAACTGAGATTTTACTCATGAAATCATATGAAGACACTGACCTACTATGAACATATTTAGGGGATTAAGCAGTAGGTCGGGGGTTCAAATCCCCTCGAGCCCGATATAATTTTTATACTATTGAATCCAGAAATAGGATTTATGAGTCATTTAACAACTCAGAATGTTCTTGATGATGTGAGTTTTGCAGTTAATCATGGTTTTGAATGGTTTGAACTGGGGATTGATTGGAAACAAAAACTATAGAAGAAATCAAAAATAGTGGTCTTAAATTAATTATTCATACTGCAGAGTATTTGCCAACAAGCAGTATGCTTCCTGAAATCAGGAAAGGAGTATTTGAACATGCAAAGAAAGGAATCAGTCTTGCTAAAAAAGTTGGTGCGGACAAATTAATAATTCATTCTGGATATCGTGAAATACCTGGTCCAGCAATGCATTTAAGTTATGAATCATTAATTAGTAATTTAAAAAAAAAATAGTTTCAATAAGCAGTAAAATTAATATTTGTTTTGAAAACTTAGATAAAAATGAATTATTATTATGCCATGAAATTAAAGAATACTTGAATGTTTTAAAAAGTGTTAAAGGAATAAAATCAACACTGGATATTGGGCACACGAATACAACAAAAACAAATCCTGCTGAATATTACAAAAAAGTTAAATATTATGTTATGAATATGCATCAATGTGTGGGGGAAGGAGATATAAATTTCAAAAAATTGTTCTCAGAATGCAAAAAAAGCAGGGTATTATTGCCCATTTATGCTTGAATTATTCCCACACAATAATATATTAAAAGGACTTAAAAAAAAATTCTTAGAAATATAAAAAAAGATTTGAATCAAAATATAATAATAATGTTTGCGCCGACCGATTGCTTCAACTAATTCTATAATTGTTAAGAAATCAATCTTTTAAAAAAACACCAATCAAATCAAATTTTGATTTAATTATTTTTTCAGCCCCTCTCCTGTTAAAATAATTTCTCAGGCTTTTTTCATCATGCTCCCAATCATACATTAATTCAGTATTATTAATGCCGTCGTTGTCACCGAAAAAAAGATTAAATATCTTAAAAAAATTAAAAACAAATTTGTTTTTTGAATGCTTCAAAAAATCCATCTTATTATTCTCTCTGTCTATGAAAGGTTCAACAATTATTAATTTCTTACAATATTTTCTTGCATTTTCTAACAACAAATCATGTCTAGGAAGAACATGATGCAAAACATCAATAATTACTATAATATCGCTTTCCGGATAATCTTTAAAATCAAATATGTCTTTTAATTTAACATCCCGTCCTTTTCTCCTGCAATATTTAATAAAACCTTTATTCAAATCCCATCCTTCATAATCACATGTAGTATCCAAATAGTCCGCAGTAATACTTGTTCCACAAGCAGGTTCAAAAACTTTCTTATTCTTTCCCACTAATTTTGAAACTATTTCATATCTTTTTTTCAAATTTGAACCATGTATGAAATTTAACATGAAATTATATAAATAACCTGATTTGTAAAACAGTGAACGCACCATACTTTCTTAAAAGAATATCATTTTATAAAACTATTCCCCAAAGAATTCCAACAAGTCTTTAAAATCATAGTATGATTCTCGGGCATCCTCTTCATAAATGCATGATATTGGAACCTCTGCATATGTTAAATCTTTTTCAGAAAGTTCCAACAAAACCTTTTTCTCAATATTAAAATTTTCACCATTAAAGGATAATTCATTCACTGCTTTTTTCGAAAAAGCTCTGAAACCGCTTTGAGGATCATTGCAGTCCAAACCTGTCTGCATACTCACTATTTTTGCAGCAAGAAAGTTTCCAATTTTTCTTATTAAAGGCATAGATTCTCTGTCTTCTCTCACTCCAACAACAATATCTGCATCAGCATTTAAGAGACGCGGTATTTCTTCAGGTAAATGCTGCAAATCAGCATCAATAACTACAACTTTATCAGCATCTTTTTCTCTCAAATAATCCATACCTTTTTTCAAAGCATTTGCCTTACCAGAATTTTCTCTAATATTAATCAAGCATATATCTTTTATATTGTTCAGAATATTGTTCGTGTTATCAGTGCTTCCATCATTAACGATTAATATGTTTGGAATTACTTCTTTAGTCCTTGAAACAACTTCCCTTATTGTTCTTTCCTCATTATAAACAGGTATCAAAACCCAGATTTTATCAGAAACCATAAACTTTTTTATAAAAAACAAAAAAATATAAATCTGTTGATTTCCTTGCCAATTTTAGATAATGAAGAATATCAAAAATTACAAGAAAAAATTAATAATAATTAATGAATTCCTCCGCATAAGAGACGAAGAAAGTCTGAATAAAGCAATAGGGTTTATTAATAAAATAGGGAAAAAAAATAATTTCACTAAAAAACAATTAGAAATATTAGAAAAGAACTTGCTTGAAAATAAAGATAAATTAAAAGAATTATTTAAACTATTAAAAAAAGAAGCAAAAGAATTATTTGATAAGACTCTTAGTGAAGAATTTGTTGAAGGAGATATTAAGACTCTTTGTTTGATTAATAAGGAAGAGCCTTTATCAAAAGAAAAATTTAAGGAATTCGTTAAAAGTTTTAATCCTGTTTTTGTAATGAGTGTTTTCGAAGAATCATGGAAGAAAAATCGTACAAAGAAAGAACTATTTGAGTATATTGATAAGAATTGGGAGGAAATAAAAAATAAGAAACTGAATTATAAGCACATTATTAGGAACAAAGCAGTTTCAAAGCACACCAGATTTTTTAGAGATGTTCCATCATTAGAGTACTATAAAAAAAGTATTATTCCTGTTCTCAAAAATAGAAAAAAAGTGAAAATTCTTTCCTTTCCTTGTTCTGAAGGAAGAGAACCTTATTCAATAGCAATGATTAATGAATCAGAAAACTTACAGAGTTACACTATTGATGCTTTTGACATATTCACCAACATGTATTAAAAGAGCAGAAAAAGGAATATATGATTTATCAACTATTGTCAGAAAAGATCCTCTGGCAGATTTTGGTTCTGAAATTGATGCATGCTCAAGATTCTTTGAAGTTCCTAAGAATAAAAAAATAGTGATGAGAAATGATATTAAAACTAAAGTTAATTTTGAAGTAAAAGACGTTTTCAAAGAGAAACTTAAGAACAAGTATGATGTAATTTTCTGTTTCAATTTCTTAGGACAATTCTCAGAAAATAAAAGAAAGATAGTATTTAAAAAATTCTCACAATCCTTAAAAAAAACGTGGGTTCTTAATACTTGATTCGTATACAAATATAACAAATAATCCTGAAACAAGTTTTGATTTCAGTTTAAAAAATATTAAAGACAATGGATTAAGACTTCTTCACAAAGGTTTTGTTCTAACCAAATAATTCCTTAATCAAGCCATTCTCTTAATTCTTGGCTAATCACTTTTTTACTGCTTCTTCTTAATTTTTTCTTATCCTCTCTTCTCATCCTAATACTGTCAACTTCATTCTTGATTTTCTTTAATGACAATATCTTCTCCAACACGATCTCTCTCCAATCATCATATTCTTCATCTTCATTAATTTCTGATTCCAAAACATTATTTAAAACCAAGTAGGGTGATAAGAAGTACAACGCGCCTGATTCATCATTCCTGGAAAAAAGGTCTAATTCGATTCTGAAACCATTAAGTATTCTGAACTCTGACCATAAAGGTTCTAATCCTTCAATAACTTCTACTTCATAGCATCTTTCATAATAATTATTATAATAACCACCATTATTCTTGAATTTATAAGCGACAAATGGAGCTTTCTCAACTTCTTTTAATTCCTTGTCAAGAATCACTGAATATTTTTTTTCTGCTGAGTTCTTTCTTTAAAACTTTTTCAACCATCCCCATATTACTAACTTCACTCACGTATTTCACTAATTCTCTTGGCACCCATATTTTAGTTCATAATCCTTTAATTCATTATCAATGAAGTATCTGGTGCTGCAATTCCAGCATCTGAAGTAATTATTTTCGTGCTCTAACTCACTAAAGCATTTTGGACAATTATTTGGTTCTTCATCTAAAAAATTAATTTTCATAACAAAAAACCTCCAGAAAAAGCAAAGCTAAAAAAATTAAATCCGTAATATCCGACCATCACATCTTCGTAACATAATAAAAAAGAATAGAATAAAATAATATTTATAAAACTTTTTATTTAATTTTCCAAATGTATTGCAAAATAAGTGAGTATTCCGAAAACAATACTTATCACATAAATTATTATTGATACTTCAAGAAAGGACAAATAACTTATTAGTTGTGTTCCATAAAAAGCAAAGGATACGGGTATGATTATGAAAAGCCCTATCAATACAATCAGGAATCCTTCCCCTATTCTCATAATATTATAATATCCTGCCCAGGTTTTTTATTATTTTCTAAAAATATAAATATGCTGAAAATAATTTAATATTCTTAAGGGCTTGTAGTCTAACTTGGTTTATGATTCGAGGTTCGGGGCCTCGCGATCCCGGTTCAAATCCGGGCAAGCCCAATAATTTTATTAAATAAAAAAATATCATTAATTATCATGGATGAAGGATTTGCTGAAAAAATCAAACCAGAAGGCAAGAAGCCTAAAGCAGTATATGTTTTCATAATTCTTGGATTAATGGTTTTTAGTATAATAATAATTATAGGAGCAAAAATGGTTTCAAGCGGTTTAAGCGCTACTGAAGGAAAAATACCTACACAGGAAGAAACTATATTACAACAATTAAGAAGGGATTGTGAAAGCCTCTGCAGAACATACAGATTGTCACAAAGCGAGTCTGACAGAAAGAGTTACTGCTGTAAAAACAGTGATATTAATAATGATGGGGAAATAAATGAAGAAGAATATTGTCCAAGTGTAACTTCCTGTAGAAATACTAATTGTAATATACAAAGTGATTGTTGAAAATGAAAGAATTCCAGATAATAATTGGAATAATACTATTATTCTTTGCAATATTCCTTATTTTCTCAGCATTCAATAATTCAAAAACTAGTTCAGCAGGATTAATAATGATAGGTCCATTCCCTATAGTTTTTGGAACAAATGAAAAAATAAAGAATACTTTACTAATAATTGGAATGATTGTAGGAATAATAATTTTAATAAAATACTTAAATGTTTGAAACATTTCTTAATATCATAATGGGATACATCAGCCCCAAATTATACATTTTCGGACTCATACTATTATTAGCTTTCTCAACAGGCATAGAAATGATGTTCACTGGAAAAAAATTTAGTGTAAAAAATTTAGGAAATATTGCAGTCATAATACTTATTGTAACAATTCTTTATTTAGTAATAACCATATAATTTTTTAATTAACAACTTTGCTATTCTATTAATATGGGCCTGTAGTATAATGGATAGTACAGCTGCCTTCGGAGCAGCTAATCCGGGTTCGAATCCCGGCAGGCCCTTAAAATGAAACTTGATAAATTATTGCCAATAATCCTTGCTGGAGGAAAAGGTACTCGTTTAAGACCAATAACATTTAATATTCCTAAACCAATGGTTAAACTGAACAATAAGTCATTGCTTGAGATTAAGATTAATAATTTAGAGAAAGCGGGTTTTAAAGAAGTTGTAGTTATTGTTGATTATCTGAAGAACAAAATAATTAATTATTTTAAAGAAAGAGATTATGGGATAAGAATAAAATTTGTTGATGGCGGAAAAGATTATGTTGGAGAAAGTTCTGCTTATTATGCTAAAGATTTTTTTGAAAAAAAAAATTATGAACACCTTCTCATGCTAAGTGGTGATAAGATATTATCTTTAGAACAATATGAGAAAATAATCAACCCATTTAAAGAAAATAATGATTTAAGCATGATTCATGCAGGTGTTAAAAAGAAAGAATTAAAAAAATGCAACATAAGTATTAATAAAGCAGCGAAAATACCTGAAAGTAATTTGTATTATACTGGCATAAATATTTATTCAAGTCAGTATTTTAAGAAAATCGAAAAATATTCTGAACTAAATGGCAAAGAGTACCAGTGGTATAAAGCACTTTATGACTGGAAACAGGAAAATCCTGATACAATAATTGTTCATATTGGTTCTTTAATACACATAGATACTGAGGAACAATTAAAGAATTCAAAAAGCATATATTAATAAAAAAATTTAACGATTAATTCATAAATTATGGGAGTATTTATTTGGAATAACAAGTAGTTTTTCAGGCTTTAAGGATTTTGGAATAGTTGATTATAAGTTAATGCAGAAGTAAATCTTAATGCCTGGAACCGAGATAGTATTGCAGAAGAATAATTTTCAGAAAATACACATAATTTGTTTGGATAAGGATTATTTGATTAATGAAAATTATAAGAAAAAGATTGATGATATTGAAGCATTATTCAATAAATATGACTGAAGAATTTAAATTAAAAGATTTGATCCTAAGAAATAATTCAGAAAAAGAAAACCTTCTTTAGATTAAATTGTTTTAAGAAACATTCAGCATTCACCAATAATTAGTCCTGGTTTATAAAAAAAAATCTTAATAGTAGTAACGATAATTTTTAAAAATAAATTTAGTTATTTTAAATTAATGATTTATAAAAAAGTTACTTCAAGAAATAAGAGGATAATTAAGAATGTGAGAAAATTATTTCCCGAAGATGAATATCAATTAATAGATGCTCATTATCATTTGTCCAAGAAATATGAATCTATAAAAGAACCTGAAGAAAAGATTAATTATGCAGAAGAAGCAGGTTATGATGGAATAATTTCATTAATTCATTACATAGATCACAAAAAAATGTGTTCTTTAAGTGATATTATTGACATGCAGCCAACACTTGATGAACTTCATGAAAGAATTCATAAAAAACTAAAATCTTTCAAGAACATTATTCCTGGAGTAGAAATTAATAAGTTCAACAAAGAATACGGAATTACTTACCATAAAATAGAGTATAAGGATTCTGGGAAAAACAAGCATTCCTGGTATACGCATCCTTTCAAGAATAATGGAATAGTTTATGATATTTATTGCAGAAAAAACGGGAAGAAAAAGAAAGCAACAGTCGTTCCTAAAAATAAAAAGAGAAAAATAATTAAAAAAATTAAGCCAGACATGATTAATTTAACAAACCCTACATTTGAGAATATACAGTTATCTTTGGATGAAAGAATAAGAATGATGAGTGGCACTGACTTCCATCCAGTATGGACAAAAAATTTAGGTCTCTGCGGAACAATAATAAAGACTAATGAAGAACAGTTTAATGAAAAAATATTCCTGAAAGGATTAAAAGAAGGTTTTGAAAACTTCTGGGAAGAAGATAAAAAAGTGTATTATACTCTGAATAATAAGATTCATTATATAAAATAAGTTATTTATATTTTCTTAATAAATTTCTTAATTTTTTCTTTAAAAAGATGTGTTTCTTCTTCTGGCATCATATTTCTGATAATTTTAATAAGTTTATCCTGCACTTCGTTTTTGTCATAATTTATTTTGATTTGTTTTTCAAAACAAATATGGGAAAGACACCATACTGGTTTATGAGTTTGTAACGCACACCCATCTTTTTTAAGATACCAGCACTTTCCTTTGAAAGAATCTAACCAGTCTTCAGGAGGATTGCCGTATTTTTCAACCCTTTCCTTATGTAAATAATAGTATGCATCAAAATCATCATATTTCCACATATCTACTCTGCAGCAATGATTATAATTGCAGAAAGACGGGCAAAGATTAATTTTTTTAAATAATTTATTAAGCAATTCTTCACACTCAAGATAATTATCCAAACACTTCCTTAATTTTTCTTCATTCATTTTAAACTTTTAATTTTTTTAGTCATATTTTTAATATTTTGCTTAAAGCAAATTATCTCATCTTGACCAAGTTCATTTCTTAATATTTGCATAAGAGAAAAACGTATATCCACAAGATAGTATTCAACACCAATAGAGTGTAAATATTCTTCCAATGAATTACAAACCCATGCAAGACAAGTGGGAGATTTATGAGTTTCAAGTAAACAACCTTTCTCAGTATGATAAGAGCATTCTCTTATTTTCTCAGCAGGAATACCGTACTTCTTTAAACGTTCATTATGCAACTCTTCAAGCAATCTTTTAGTCCCGAAATAATTTTTTTTACAGCAACGAACATCATAATCCAAGAAACAATCACTCCTGCAGTAACCTAATTCTTTAAAAAAATCATTAAGCAATTCTTCACACTCAAGATAATTTTTCAGAGAATCATTCATTTTTAAATACAACCTCTGACTTTAGAGATATAATCACTTATTTTTTCTTTAAATTCAAATATTTCTCTTTCTTCCGCTTTTCCTGATAACACTTTTTTAAGAAACCTTCTTATTCTCAGACCATTATAATCCACATCTTTACTAAAAAGGAATTTCTTAAAAAAATCACAAACATAACTTATACAAACAGGACTCTTATGAGTTTTCAACAAACAACCTTTCTCAGTATGATAACCACACATATCATCAGTTTTGGGTTCACCATAACTTCTCTCCCTCTCAATGTCCAGTAATTTATTACTATCAATAAGATACCATTTTCCATCACAGCAGTGAGTGTATCCTCTTATTCTGCAAGAACTGCATGCCCCGACAGTATCAAAGAATTTGCGTAATAATGCTTCGCATCCTAAATAATCATCCAATGATTTATTCATAAATAACTTATTCGAAAAAAACATTATTATAAACTTTTTCCTAAAAAAAACAATATTCTCTAAAAAATATTTGTTAACTTCTCCACATAGTATTTCATTATGTCCTGGAAGAATAAGATTTTCCCCCCAATTCTGATAAAATAGATAAAGATTTCTTCCAGTCACTCATATCCGACTCGTTATTAATAAAGTATGCTTCTCCATTGTAATAAGTATTGCCCGTGAAAAACCATTTCTTGTTTGGTTCATAAATACATATGTTGTCAGAAGAGTGTCTTGGAGTGTGAATAACTCTTAACTCAATCTCATCAAAATTAATAACTTCACCATCTTTTATTGTTAATAACTTGTTTTTTTTGGAAAAGCATTCTGTGGATTAAAATTTACTAATCTTTCAATAAGATAAGTGCATAAATCATTATTCCTGATTTTTTCTTCAGAAATCTCGTGCATGAAAATATTGTTGAACAAGTAATTATTACCTACATGGTTAATATGAGTGTGTGTTAAAAGCAGAATAATTATTGTTTTCTAAATTATTATTATCTTAAAAGAATCATAACTAATTAAGTAAACATTACATGCATCATTGTTATCTTCTTAAAGCAATCTTAAATTATTATACTTCTTGATTAAAAAAATTTTACCAAAAAGATTTTAAATAATAAAAAAAATCTTAATCTATTTATGAATGAGAAATTTAAAGCAGTTCTCTGTTATTCAGGAGTAATATCTTTCTTTTTCATAAAAAGCAGGAATGATTTCATAAAGTTTCATGCAAAGCAAGGAATGGCAGTATTATTATGCGCTTTTCTTGTTACATTCATACCACTTCTTGGCTGGGCTATTGGACGGCCTCTGCTTGGAGTTTCGAGTATAGTTGCTGCAAACAGGGCATTAAGCGGGCAGAAATGGAAGATACCCATAGTTTACTTCTTCACAAGATTCATAAAATGATGAGTAAAAAACAAGCATTAAAACTATTAGAAAAAACTGGATGCAGTAAGTCAGTTATTAAACACTCTGAATTAGTCAGTAGGAAATCCAAAGAATTAGCTGGAAAAATAAAAAATAATGGAAATGAAGTTGATGTAGGATTATGCGAAATTGGAGGATTGCTTCATGATATAGGGCGGAGCAGGACTCACGGTGTGAAGCATGCATTAGAAGGAGGAAAGATATTGAAGAATCATCCCAGACTAAAAAGAATAGCGGAAGTTCATATCGGGGGCGGGCTGCCTGAAGATGAAGCTGAAAAGCTCGGGCTTCCAAAAAAAGACTACACTCCTGAAACAGTTGAGGAAAAAATTGTTTGTTATGCAGATAAATTAGTTCAGGAGGACAATTATGCAGAAGATGTGGGTCCTGAAATCAGGAAGTTAAAAAAGAGTCTTGGTGAGAATCATCCTGCAATAAAAAGATTAAAAAATATAGAAAAAGAAGTTAAAAGATTATTAAGATGAGAGTGGATTTGTTTCTGAAAAAGAATAATATTGAACCTGACGTAATGCTTGACCAGTGTTTCATGAAAGATGAAGACATCATTAATAAGATAATTGAGACTGCAGAACTAGAAAAAGACGATGTTGTAATGGAGATAGGGAGTGGGACAGGAGTACTTACTAGAAGAATGGTTTACAAAGTCAAGAAAATAGTTTGTATAGAGAAGGACCCGAGATTAGTCAGGATACTGAAAAAATTATTCAGTAATAAAAAGAATGTGAAAATAATAGAAGATGATATTACTAGTTATGGTTTAAAGAATTATAAGAAAATAATATCTAACCTTCCCTACACTATTATTGACTGGTTCTTCAAAGAATTAATAAACAAGGATTTTGATAAAGCAGTTGTAACAATATCCAAAAAATCTTATGATAAGATTGGGAAAGATGTTTTACTTAATGCTTATTTGAAAATAGAAAAAGTATGTATTGTTCCAAAAAATTCTTTCTGGCCTGAACAAAAAAATCATTCAGTATTATTAAGTATTGTTCCTAAAAAAGAATTAACAAATAATGATAAGAAAATCAGAGAATTTTATGAAACAAATAATAAGAAAAAACTGAAAGAATTTAAAAAAAAGATTAATCATCGCGAAGGTAACAAGAAAATCAAGGATTTGTCTGGGAAAGAAATATCACATCTTCTTAACAGAATCAATTCCTAATAAGAATAATGCTTGTTCCATAATAATTGAAAATGATTCAACAATCAATAAACGCGAATTTTTTAATTCATTACTATCTGCATTAATAACTGGACAGACTTCGTAAAAGGAATTAAAATATGATGCTAAATCATAAACATATTTGCATAAAATATGTGGAGAAAATTTCTGAGATGATTTAGAGATTGCTTTATTTAAATCCGAGAAATGTCTAATCAAGTCATACTCTTCTTTTGTTTTAAATAATTCTGTATTCACAGAATCCGATTTTTTTGTTTTCGACTTCTTAAGTATTTTATATGCTCTCACTAACGAATACAATAAGTAAGGGCCTGTGTCTCCTTCAAAACTAATTGTTTCTTCAGGATTCAGGACAATATCCTTGCTTGCAGATGTCTTCAATAAGTGATATTTTATTGCTGCAAGAGCGATTTTTTCACTAATCTCATCAGAAGAAGTATTGCCTCTTTTCTTTATTTCTTCTTCTGCAAGTTTAATCATTTTTTCTATAAGGTCATCAGCATATATTACGTTTCCTTCCCTGCTGCTCATCTTGCCTTCAGGAAGACGAACCATCCCAGTACCTATATGATAACACTTGCCTGCAAAAGGATAACTTAATATATCAAATATTTTGAATAATTGTTTAAAATAATGGTTTTGCTCATTACCTGTCATATAGATTGATTTATCAAAATCAGGAAAGTCTTCATATTTTAAGTTTGCAAGAGCCAAGTCCTGAGTAACATAAAGTGTTGTTCCCCCACCTCTTATTAAATATTTTTTTCCAAGCTCGCCAAGATTAACGAATACTGCTCCATCTTCTTCTTTCTCAAATAGTCCTTTATCAACTCCGTTCTTAACTATTTTTTTGCCTTTCTTGTAAAAACTACTCTCATAATATATTTTGTCATAAGAATCAAGTCCCACCAAATCATATGTTTTTTTAAAACCTTTATAACACCAATTATTCATTTTTTTCCATAATTCTCGTACATTTTTGTCACCTTCTTCCCATTTCTTAAGCATTTTTTTAACTTCATCAATTAATTCCGGATTCTTTTTTGCTCTTCTTTCAAACATTAAGTAAAAATCTCCAACAAAATGGTCTGGTTTCTTATCAGGCTCTTTTTTTTTGCCCCACTTCTTGTAAGCGAGCATTGATTTACAGATATGGATGCCCCTGTCATTATACAAATTGATTCTTTTAACATCATATCTTTTTTTTTCAAAAATACGTGATAATGATAATCCAAGACTCATCTGCAGTAAGTGACCTATATGCAATGGTTTATTAGTATTCGGGCTGGGAAATTCTAATAAAATAGTGCTGTCTTTTTCTTTATCTTCTTTTTTTTCTAAAACATTATTCATAATCCTCTTCATCACTTCTTTTTTATTCATGAAGAAATTAATATATGGTCCTACAAGAATTATGTTTTCAACTATTCCTTCAGGCGTCATTTTCTTGGCAATATTTTCAGCAATCTTTTTCGGATTCTTCTTCTTTTTCTTACCTAAATGGAATGCTTTAGTATATGAAACATCTCCTAATTCAGGGTCTGGAGGAATTTCTAAATAATCCTCATCTAAACCATATTGTTCGCTAACAATTTTCTTAAAATCCATACAAGAATTATATTCAGCAGGGTTTTTTATTTCTTATTCCTTATTCAGAAAAAAATTTATAATAAAAATTATTTAAAACTTTATTTTATGAAGGAGTATGAAGAAAAAAATTGTCCTGTTGAGAAGCATATAATAATGCATTTATATAAGAAACTTGATGAAAAGTATAATCTAAAAAAAACTCAGTTATTGGTGGGAATTATTAAATAGTTTCTGCAAGCCCAACCCCACACATTTTTAAATTTCTTAAGATTTGGAAATATTATGAAAATAACGAATAAAAATAAAGAATGGAATGAAATAACTGATAGACTGACAGATAAAAATTTATAAAAGAAAAATAAATCATTACTTTCTACAAAAGCACAGAAAACTTTTTAAAGTAGTTGTGTGCTTTTAATATATGGTCATAAGTTCAGCGTTAACTCTGAACAAAAAATGATGAGTTGTTTTTAATATCCAGCTTATGACTTAATAGATGAGTACCAATAAAAGATAAATTTTTGGTATGAACATAGTAGTTGTTTTATGAAAATATTTTTGCTAATAATCCGCAAAAATATTCCTTTAAGTGCATACACGATTGTACTCAATAATACCTGCAAGGATCAGCTAAGTGCTGGAAGTAATTCCAGTTGATCCTGCTGGAGGCTACTGCTATTGGGATTCGACTTAGACATGCAAGTCCTCCCCTGCTCGTCAGGAGAGGCGAACGGCTCAGTAACGCGTAGTCAACCTGCCCTTAGGAGAAGAATAACCTCGGGAAACTGAGGATAATGCTTCATATTAAAAAGGTTCTGGAAAGCCCTTTTTTTGAAATGCTTCGGCGCCTAAGGATGGGACTGCGACTGATTAGGCTGTTGGTGGTGTAAAGGACCACCAAACCTATGATCAGTACGGGCCATGAGAGTGGGAGCCCGGAGAAGGGGACTGAGACAAGGCCCCTAGCCCTACGGGGTGCAGCAGTTACGAAACCTTTACAATGCGCGAAAGCGTGATAAGGGGATCCCAAGTGTCACAGCATAAATGTTGTGACTGTGGCGGAGTGTAAAGAGCTTCGCAAGAAAGGGGTGGGTAATACCGGTGCCAGCAGCCGCGGTGATCCCGGAGCCTCAAGTGGTGGCCAGTATTATTGGGCCTAAAGCGTGCGTAGCCTGGTTAGTAAGTTCTCGGTGAAATTGTTCAGCTTAACTGAACAACGTGCCGAAAATACTGCTGGCCTAGGGACCGGGAAGGGTTAGGGGTATGCCTGGGGGAGGGGTGAAATCCTTTGATCCTAGGTAGACCACCAGTGGCGAAGGCGCCTAACTGGAACGGGTTCGACGGTGAGGCACGAAAGCCAGGGGAGCGAACGGGATTAGATACCCCGGTAGTCCTGGCCGTAAACGCTGCCCGCTCAGTATTGCGTAAACCACGAGTTTATGCTTTGCCGCAGGGAAGCCATTAAGCGGGCCGCCTGGGGAGTACGGTCGCAAGGTTGAAACTTAAAGGAATTGGCGGGGAGGTACAACAAGGGGTGAGACTTGCTGTTCAATTGGATTCAACGCCGGAAATCTCACCAGGAGCGACAGCAGAATGAAGGCCAGACTAAAGATCTTGCTTAACGCGCTGACGAGGAGGTGCATGGCCACTGTCAGTTCGTGTCATGAGATGTCCTGTTAAGTCAGGTAACGAACAAGACCCATGCCATTATTTGCTAAGCGAGCTTCGGCTTGTGCGGGCACAATAATGGAACAGCACGTGCTAAGCGTGAGGAAGGCGTGGGCCACGGTAGGTCAGTATGCCCCGAATCTCCTGGGCTACAAGCGAGTCGCAATGGTTAGGACAATGGGCAGCTACTCCGAGAGGAGATGCAAATCCCGAAACCTAATCTCAGTCCGGATTGAGGGTTGTAACTCACCCTCATGAAGATGGAATCCCTAGTAACCGTGAGCCATTCACTCGCGGTGAATACGTCCCTACCTCTTGCACACACCGCCTGTCAAGCCACTCGAGTCGGGTCCAGGTGAGGTTTTATTCAATAGATAGAATCGAACCTGGATTCGGCAAGAAGGGTTAAGTCAACACAAGGTACCCGTAGGGGAACCTGCGGGTGGATCACCTCCTTTTTTTTCTTTTTTTTTAAGAAAAAAGAATGATTCAAAGTGCAATAAAAAGCAAAAATTTCAAAAAACAACTACTAAATCTTTTTTTTCTAAAAGATAATTTTTATAAACAAACTATTTTTAAAAATAGTATTGATGGATAATATAGGCAGGATAAAGAATAATTTCAGAATACTGGATTATGATTCAGGGCTTGAAAAGCTTGAAGAATTGCTAAGTAATTATGAAGGCACTGAATTAAGGATGAAAGTTGATAAGTTGAGATATTCTAAAGATTATTTAAGGAAGAAATCAGTTTTTTTTCATGAAAAATATAAAGAATCTGGTGAGGAATTAGAAAAGTATGATGAATTCTTCAGCAGCAGAGGAATCAAGATTGGTGAAAAATATTCTGCAAACGTGAAGAATAAATTGCTCTACGCTAAGAAAACGAATAATCTTGGATTATTTGATGATTATTTTAATTCTATTATTAATGAACTTGATGAACTTAAGAGAAAAACTATTGAGAGTGAAAAAATAGTTAATGAGATGTCAGAAAAATATTCGTGTCCGGAATGCAGAAGTGAAGACATAATATATGATGGTTCTCGTGGAGACACAGTATGTGAGGGTTGTGGATTGATTATTTTTGAGAAAGAACTTGAAAGTAATCAGAGAAGAGCTTTCACTAGAGAAGAGAAGAAAAAGAGAATTCATAATGAAGTAGTTATGAACGGCAAGCTAGGTTCTTTGATTAAGGTAAATGATATTAAAAAAAAGAGTGTTAGGAAAAAAAATATGTTCAATCGGATTAGAAAAATACATGGATTGGCAAGTATTGACCGTAACCTGAATATGGGTTACAATTATATTGATAAGATTTCGGCAAAACTGAAAGATGTTAATCATGCTGTAAGAAGGGATGCAAAAAATTATTTAGAGAAAATGCATGAATTAGGATTAATAATAGGTTCTAGTTATGAGATAGCAAGCACTGCCTGCTTGTATGCGAGCAGCAAGAAAAATAATAGGCCTGTGAATCTAAATGAATTGGAGGATGCGACAGAGTTTAAAAAACCTGATACTAAGGAAGAAAAAATAATGGGTGTTCCTAAAGAAAAAATATCAAAGTATTATGAGAAAGTAAAGAACCATATTAGTGTTGAGAATAAAAGAAAATCTGTTAAATTTTATATTGCTGAATTTTCAGGAAATCTAGGAATTGATTATTTTATTGAAAAAGATTGTGCTGATTTTTTTGAAAGACTTAATGAAAAAAACAATATTTATTTTAAAAAAAGAATTATTCCTGTAAAGACTTTCGTTGATAATAATAGGAGTGCTGTTGCTGCAGGAATAGTTTACATAATAAGTAACAAAAAGAAGGGGGTTGAGATTAATAATTACGATTTTTATAAAAAAAACGGATATGATTTGCCTGAAAGAATTAAAAATATTGAAGAGGAGATAAGGGAGAGAGAAAAAGAGAAGAAAAAATATGGAAAAAAATTATCTGAAACTCCTTCTTATATGCGAGGCACTATTGAGGAATATGAGAATAAGATAAGTAAAGCAGAAGAAGAGATAATGTGTTTAAATGAGAGTCTTAAAAAAGATAAAAGCACAGTATCCCAGAACGTGATGTCTGAATTATCTAAAGTCACTACTGTAACTTTAAGAACTTATTATAAAACTATTTGGAAGCATGTTGATGCAGGAGATTATTATCAGGATGAGTTAAGAAAGTTTGAAAATAAGAGTGTGCCTGACAGTAGTTTTTCAAAAATATCAAAAAAATTATTAGATGGGATTATTAAAACTGATAGTGTTAAGTTGAAGAGAATGATGGATTATTACTTGAAAAAATTAAACAGGTATTCTGGCTTCAAAAAGAAAGAATTAAAAAATAGTTTTATTCCTGGTTTCAAAAAAGAGAGTTTGGAGGATATTAAAGAGTATTTGAAAAGAATTCATGATGAACTAAATTAGTCCGAGTTTCTCATTAATTGATTTTTTCTTGTCAGTTTTCTTTTTTAAAACTTTTTTTAATTCCTCAACAAGCGGAACTGGAAGTGGGTTTATGCCTCTTAGTAAGGCAGTATAATAACTAATCATGTCTCCCTGAAAAATTAGTGAATACATTCTGCTGATAAGACTTTTTCCCATACTGTTTATTTCTATAACACTTCCTTTTTTTTCAGCAATTTTTTTAACAAAATCTGTTCTTTCCATAATACTCTTAGGTTCGAAACCGTCTCTTAAGAACAAGAATACTAAAGGAATATTTTGGCATTCTCCTAATGCTGTCAGTTCATTATGGTTGGATTCTGGTATAACACTGTATTTTGCAAGCATTTTCGAATTCTCATTAAAATCCTGAGCTTGGTATCTTCTTCCAATTGATTCCAAATCCCTGCTTACGTAAATATATATGTACTTATTGATTAGTTGTTCTGCAATATTTTTTGCAGAATTTTCTTTATTTATTTTCATCTCTTCTTTTAGTTTCTTAATATTTTTTAGTGTTTCATTGAATGAGATATCAAGCACTTTCAATTTTTTCAAGCACTCAAGCAAGTAAGTGAACAAGTATGGTGTTGCTGCTCTTGGCTGCAGATTAGTTGGTGCTTTAATAAATAATAAGTTATGCTTATCTGCTGCTTTCTTCAATAACCCATCTGAACTGATTACTATTATATTTTTTGTCTTATTCATTGACTCAACAAGGCAGGAGAGTGTTTCTTCAGTATTTCCTGAATAACTTATTATGAAAACTAATGTTTTTTCATCAACCCATTCAGGCATTTTGTAACTATTCTCAACATCAACTAAGTAAGAATTATAATGATAACAATAATTTTTTAATAAGTGTCCTGGTATTCCTGAACCCCCCATCCCGCACACTAGTATATTGTTAAAATCATATTCAGGTATATTAGTTTTTCTTAACTGATTAAGCGCTTTATTAATATGTTCAGGAAAATTGATTAAGTCATCATAATAGTCTTGCGGATCGTGTTTTTTTCTTAATTTTTCCCAGTCAGTCATAAAAAAGAATAGTGCATTGGGTTTTAATAATTTTATTACATTATGTTTTTATATAATATTATCAAATCTTTGTAAAAATTATTAACTTTATCAACTAAACCTTTCTCTTTATCATAATGAAGATTAAATAATAATTTCTTGCCCTCAAGAACTTTCAAATATAATGAGTAGTCAATAATGTTATTTTCTTCATCAAGCATATTTTCCAAAAATTTTTTTTCAAAATCTTTCGCTTTATCCACTAATTCCACATTTTTTTCTAATGTCATTAAAAAATAATCAAAAAAAAATGAATTTATAAAATTTATGCATTTATTTCTAAAACATAGTCTGTTTTTGATTCAAAATTTGTTGAACAATAATCACAGGAACAGGGTTTATTAAGATTAATTGCTTGTTTTTCATAACAAAAAAACTGCATAAGAATTCTATATCTAAAGAATTGTGGAGTTTTTCTTCAACAATATTTGCTTGATTTGAATGGTGCCGAACAATTAATGCAATAACTTGTTTTTCAGTGCAATAATTGCATTCAACAGGAATATGAGCAAGTGTGAATTCGAAAAGTCTGATTCTTTTAACATCACTATGGTGTTTAATAGTCATAGTTCTGGGATTAGCATCATAAAACTTCTGCAATTCTCTTATAGTATTAGCAAAACCACTCATTTTAAAAAAAAATTCATAAAAATAACTTTATAACTTTTGTTTGGACCGGAAGGGATTTGAACCCTTAACTTCCTGGATGCAAACCAGACGCCCTACCAGATTAGGCCACCGGCCCATAAAGAATTTAAAAATTTTTACATATTTAAAAGGTTTTCTTAAAGGTATAATGATTCAGGAACTGGTTTGGGCATTTCAATCACAAGTTCTTTATAGTAAAAACCATCAGAATCCTTAAATTTAACAAAATTAATTTCTCCATTAAGTTTACCATTAATATATATGTTATCCAATTTTTCTTTCCTATACTGTATTGTTTTAACACAATATTTTAATCTATCTTCATCCATTCCTTCTGTTACGAAAGAAACAGCATCATCTAATGAATTGATTTCTTTTTCTCTAGGAACATGCCTTACTAATCCTGATTTTTTTTCAGTCAGATGAATATAAATAAATCTTCTGGGGATTACCCTACTAAAAATTCTTCTAATATTTACTTTAATATTTTTAAGACTATAATTTTTCATATTTTTTTATTAATTAAAAAAAACAAACTTATAAATGTTACTACTTTTTAGTTAAAAAGATTCTTCTGCTGTCATATTAATAATCTTTTTAATATCATTACTGATTTTATTAGGAAGTTCAGGAATACTAACATCAAAAAATCCTCTGACTATCAAACTCGTTGCTTCATCTTTAGTAAAACCTCTGCTCATAAGATACCACAATTGTTCAGCACTTATATCACCAACCGCTGCTTCATGACTCAAATCGCATCCCTTAATACCATCAAGTTCTGGAACTGCTTTAATACTGGAATCTTTGGACAATACTAATCCTCTGCAATCAAGATGTCCTTTAGTTTTTTTCTCTTCAGCAATCATGTCTCCTCTCGCAATAATTCTTGAACTATCTTTAGATATTGCTCTGCTTGTTATTTCTGTCCTGCAGTTCTTATTCTTAAGAATTGTTCTTGCACCAACATCAATAACAGAATCTTTAAGCCCTAATAGTATTGAATGGAATCTTGCAATACTCTTTTTTCCCGCCAATATTGCTTTAGGATACATCTGAAGACTCTTAACAGGCTTCAAACAAGCGTAAGTACTCATAAATAAGCCGTTCTCCTCAACTAATGCCGCACTGCGGGGTCTAGAATGAATATGCGGGCTCCAAGAATGGAGCATAGTAAAACTAATCTTGGCATCTTTTTTAACAAAAAACTCTGAAACACCAATATGAATACCTTTCTTAATATGGGGTGTAACGTTGCAACCTGTTATTAAATTAAGTTCTGAACCTTCCTCAGCAATAATTATATTATGAATGTTCTGTATCCCTCCCTGACTCATTAATAAACATGACTGTACAGGAATAGTTAGTTTAACACCCTTGCTTGCTCTTATGAAATAACCAAGACTTGTATTAGCTGCTTCTTTTGTATACTTATCACTATCTTCTGGAATTATTTTCCAATAATAATCCTTTAGCCATGAATACTTCTTTAAAGCCTTACTAACAGGCAATACTTCAACACCTTCCTTTAATGATTTATTATAAATTATAGAATCATCTATCTGGAGGAAAGTGCCTGAACGATTCTTTTCATCTGCATCAAAACCAACACTTAGTGCGCATTGTTTAATACTCTTATTAAGAGATGATAAATCACTTTTTTTATTTATCTTTTTCTTTTCTGAACGATACTCATCCAGGTTTAAATCAGACATTTCTCCTCACCTTTTTTCAAACACTCCTCACACCAATCATAACCATTCTTTTGAATATTATTCCAGATTTTCTTATAATCTCCCGTGCACGCGAGCAGTCCATCATACATAACTGATGCTTTATCAGGAACCAAGTACTTCAAGATTCCACCCCTGTGTGTGATTAATAACACACTGCATTTATGTTTATTAATAAAATTATTCAACTCCTCACCAATCAGTTTCAGACTACCTATATCAATACCTGAATCAATCTCATCCAATAATAAAAGTTTTGGATTACTCGCGAATACTTGAGCAAGTTCTGAACGCTTCTTCTCTCCACCACTAAAATTAACATTCAAATCCCTCTTACCAAAATCTTTGGACAAATCCGCTTTTTTCAATATTTCTTCAGGTTTGGCACCAAATTTTTTAAGAACTTGATTAAACTTAACACCCCTAATTTCAGGAGGATTCTGGAAACCAACACTTATTCCCATATCATAACGCTCATTAATAGACTTGCTTATAATACTTTCTCCACCCAATAATAGTTCTCCTGAAACAATATTATATCTCGGGAATCCCGCAATAGTAAGGATAAGAGATGTCTTGCCGCATCCGTTCGGACCAAAAATTACGTGAACCTCATTATCATTAAGTGATAAACTAAAATCTTTAATAACTTTTTTCCTTCCAGCCCTCACCGCTAAATCCTTAACTTCAAGCATATATTAATAAAATTAGAGAAAGATATAATAATGTTTTTATTTAAAGATTCCCGTTCTGTTTCAAAATCCTTGCATTAAAATATTCATAACCCGGAACAAGCATATTCTCCTCCTTAATATTGAACTCTTTCCTCAAATGCTCCTGAATATCCTTACTTAAATCATTCAAATAATAATACTTATGCAATACATTAATACCTAAAGCTATGCGCTGCATATAAATTCCTTTCTGAGGAGCAGTGAATCGCATAACATTATTCAAAAACTTAATAATAGGATTACAATCCATACTAGTAATATAAGGAAAACTTTTTTTATTTCTTAAAGCATCAAAAACACTACCAATATTCTTTTCCTCATCCAAAAATATTATATCACCACCACAATATCTTCTTTCTTTTCCATGAAAATCCATTCCAAAAATTCCATGAAGAGAAAGAATCTCTGAATTCATTCTGAAACTAACTTCAGGAAACTCATCAATAATTAATGGAACAAGAGTCTCTCTAATACTCTTATTATATGTTGTTAAGTCAAAAATCAAATTATTGTCCTTACTCATACAGTAATCACTTAAATTAATACCTAATAATTCAGATAAATCACCCACCACATATTCTGGAATAACAAAATACGGGAACATTCCCCTCATTTTCTGATAATCAATACAACTTTTATCATAACAAGTATGATTATTAATGCTTGGCACAGTCGGATTAATATCCTCAACAAGAACTGATTCTCTATCACCTATTCTCTGAAGAATCTTTTCCAAGTCAGATTTTAATACACCTGTAGGAAGAATATTATAATAAACATTATTACTTCTTACTTTCTGAACCCACAAACTAGTATGACTTGTCTGATTATTTTTTGCAACAAAATCAGGCAAAGTATCAACAGCATGAGGATGAGGGAATACAACAATACCCTTATTTTTAATAATTTTATTACAGTATTCAGGTATAATTTTTTCAATAACTTCATCTCTGCTTAATAATTCTTTATTAGGATTATTGTATTGTATTTCTTTCATATTACCAGAATCATACAAAGTTTTTACTTCCATAAGTGGTGCAAGAACCTTTTTATCAAAAACACTTTCCTTCTGATAAAAAAAAGTTCTTTCAACACCAGGAACTAATAAAGCATCATACTTATTCATAGCATAATCTTTGCATTTATCCCATTCTTCATCACTCACTATATTATTATGGTCACTGACTCCAATAATTTTATAACCACTCCTGCAGAATTCATAAACAACATCTTTTAATTTCCTGCACCCATCCAATGAATTAATCGTGTGAGTGTGAAAAACTGCAGGACAACCATTATATTTATCAATCATTCTATTATTATACTTCTTTACATATTTTGAAAGAAAAGCATCCGAGACTATTCTGGAAATAGAATTAAAAGGATCCAGAGCAGCTCTCTGATACAATAAATGATATTTGATATTATTAATCAATCCCAAACATTATCCACCATCATTCTTTACATTAACTAATTTTAAATCAATCAAAAAATAACCAAGAATTATTAAGTTTTTTAACAAAGATATTTTCAAGGATTTCACCAACTTATTATAATAAGATACTTCTTTTTTTTCTAATGTTGATAATTTTTCCTTATACTTTTCTGCAACTTTCTTCCAAGTCCAGAAATCCTCTACAAATCTTCTGCCACCAACAGCAATACTACTCCTATAATCTTCATTTTTTAACAAAAAATCAATCTTATCAACCATTTCATCAATATTATCAACCAAAAAACCAACATTCTCATTCTGAAAAACAAAACGATGCGCTTTAATATTTGAAACAACAGGAACAGTTCCACAACTCATTGCCTCAACTAAAGGAATACCAAAACCTTCAACACTTGATAAACTTGCATAAACTTTTGAATCCTGAATAAGACTAATCTTATCCTCCTCTGAAATATTTGAAAAAACCTTAATACTATCACTGAGATCATTATCATGAATATAATTCTCAATCTTCGTCTTAAGAACACCATCACCAATTATAACCATACTTAATCCATCATGCTCTAATAATAATAATTTTTCAAAAACACTTATTAGTTTAACAATATTTTTTGACTTAACAAAACGGCCTATGAAAATAATCTGATTCTTCTTATTCTTCTTAAAAGAATACTTATAATTATTAACACCATTACCCACCATAGAAACTTTTTCAGATTCAAAACCATACTCATTCACTAATTTATCATAACAATAATCATTGCTTAAGAACAAATAATCCAAATCTTTCAAATTATTAATCCATAATTTCTCATTTGAAAATGCTGAAAAATCATGAACAACACCAACACAAACAGATTCCAGACTCTTACTAAGAAAAGATAAGAAAGGAGTCAATCCTGAATGAGTTAGAATAATATCAAAATCTTTATTCAGAAAATCAATGACTTTTTTAAAATATGATGCTGAGCCAACATTAATATTCGAATTATTATACTCTCCTCCAGAATTAATAAACTTAATATTATTATAATAAAAAAACTCATCATTCCCAGGAGACAATATTGTAATATCATAAAAGTTTTTCAAAACATTAGCAACTCCAAAAGAATGCATTGAAGCCCCGTCTTTTAAAACAATTTCTTCATCATCAATCATTATTTTCTTAAAAGGATTAATTAATAACAATTTCTTCATCTTATGTTACCCGCAGTTATCATATAAATAATTTCATGATTTTTCGGAAGATTCATAATATTCCTTACCTTGTCTGGACTGAAACTCCCGACAGGACATGCCCCAAGATTCATAGCAACAGCTTGAAGCAATATATTTTCTGCAATATGTCCTGCCTCAATATGAGTATAAATTATTCCCCTGCTCCCGTATTTTTCCATTTCTCTTTCATAAATCCCGGCAAATACTATTATTAGTCCAGCATTACTAACATGCTCCTGATTATACGCAACAACCCCCAATTCTTTCCTTATATCTTCTCTCATAATTAGTTCTAAACTATGATTCTCGGGCACGTAATGATAAACTCCAACCTCATCAACAATGTACAATTCGTAGGGATATAATGCTCCTGCTGAAGGAGCTGCCCTATAATTATTATGAGTTATTCCCTGCCCACTCCATAATAATTGTGAGATTTCCTGAAGAGAAAGAGATTCATCAGTATACTCTCTTATTGACTCCCTGTTAAGAATGGCCTGTTCAACAGAATAATTACTGTAAAAAGAAGGAGGCGGAAGACTGGTTTTATTCAAGACTCTTAATTCATTCACTGTTCCTGATTCATAAAAGAATAATAATGCAGCAAATAATAGAATAATTATTAATATTGCTTTATTCATAACAGATTATTAGTATTAATACTATAAAAAATTAGTCTCTTATACCTTCGCCAATGATTTTAAATACGCATTCTCCTTCAGGAAGGCATGGACTGTCTATCATTCTTGCAACTCTTTTATCACCGCGTCCTTTGCGCAAATATATTCTGTAAGTACTGGCGTGAGCCAATATATTTCCCCCTATTGCTTTTGTAGGGTCTCCGAAGAATATGTCTGGCTTACTCATAACTTGGTTAGTAACGTATATTGCTATATTATACCTATCCGCCAGTCTCTGCAAGTCATGAAGGTGGCGGTTTAGTTTTTGCTGACGAGCTGCGAGTGTTCCTCGACCAACGTATTCTGCGCGGAATAATCCTGTAAGTGAATCTATTATAACTAGTTTTACAGGAACTTTTTCTTCTTCTATTAACTCGCTTATTTTCTCAACTAAGAACATTTGATGATCACTAGAATATGCACGGGCTATTTTTATTTTCTCTAGTACTTCCTCTGTATCCAGACCAGCTGCTTCAGCTAATTGCTGAACTCTTTGAGGTCTGAAAGTATTCTCTGTATCCACAAATACTGCACAACCATCTAGTCCTCCTTCTTCTTCAGGAAGCTGAACATTCACTGCTAACTGGAGTGCGATTTGTGTTTTCCCGCTACCATACTGTCCAAAACACTCAGTTAATGCCTGAGTCTCTACTCCACCTCCAAGAAGTTCATTAAGTTCTTTTGAATGAAACTTTATCTTGCCCACGTTTGCTCTTTTAGCCATTAATTCTTTACCTGACATAAATCCCATTTTCAGTGTTCGGCGGGCCGCTTGTATTATCTTTTTTGCTGTAGCATCAGCAACATCTGATGCTTCAGTCAATAATGATGCAGGAGTTACAGCAATACTCATTATATCAGTGTATCCTGCTTCTCTTAATTTTTCTGCAGTCTTTTCTCCAACTCCAGGTAATTGTTCTAGTTCTACAATTTCTTCCTCTTCTTCTTTAGGTTCTTCTTGTTCAGAACTTTCTTTAGCCATATAATGATATTTGAAAAAATGTTATATTAAAACCTTTTGGATAAAACTTCCTATAAAAAAAAATAAAATAAAAAAAATTTATGATGAAAAACAAGTGTCCATTTGTGCAGAACTCCCTATATTTATCCTGACCGAGTAAGACTTTTCATCAGCTAAATCCCACTGAGTACCAGCAGATTCTATTGTGAAACTCTCATCTTTAGAAACACTTTCAGGATTCACTGTCAATTCAGTGTCTGTTCCGAGAACTTCTCCGTTTATTTCTCTTAATGTCATTATCGCGTTGCTCGCATCTATTATTCTTTCTCCATTATTCACTAACGTTGCTCTTACAGTATTATCTGATTCTTCACAAATAATCGTGATTATGTCAAACTTTACTGAAGTAACGTCAGTAGTTGATTCTACTTGTCTCCCAGTACTCTCCTGAAGTCCTTCCTGAACATTGGTCATCCAATAATATGCACCACCAGTTAAACCGATTACAAGCATAATAAGCAGTACAACACTAATAACTGGAGTAATACCTTTCTTAACCATAATTTAGTAGAAGAATAAGATTACTTAAAAAAGTTATTAAAAAAAAAAAAAAAAAAAAACTAAATATTTATGACGCTGTACAAGTCGCTGTCTGAGAAGCACTTCCAATATTCAGACGAACTGAATAAGAATCTCCAGAAGTCATATCCCACTGGGCAGTACTGCCTGCTGCAGGAGCATCTACAGTGAAACTGGCTCCAGCACTTGCTGGGTCAGGACTTTCTGTTACAGTTGTATCTGTTCCTAAAACAGAGCCTTGTATACTACTAACTGTCACTATAGAATTACCTGTGTCTAAACTTGATTGTCCTGTATTCAAAGCTGTTAGGTTTACAAAATCACTAGTTCCATTACATACTGCTGATACTATGCTAAAACTCGCTGTTGACATTTCTGAGCTTTCCTGAATACTACTTCCAACTCTCTCCTGCATACTTCCTTGTACATTGGTCATCCAATAATATGCACCACCAGTTATAGCAACTACCAACATAATCAGTAGAACAACACTAATAACCGGGGTAATACCTTTCTTAACCATAAATATAAAGAAAAAAAACGATTATTTAAAAAGA
>CAYWEY010000002.1:48140-85975 GCA_964457955.1 Candidatus Woesearchaeota archaeon | reverse complement strand
AAACACCTAAAGCAAACAAAGCAGCACCAACAATCACAATAATCAACAAAGCCCAACTATAAGTTAACAAGTACTCTAAAGCACTCTGACATTTTCTATTCATAATAAAAAAAGAAGTTTTGGTTTTTTATAAAACTTGCTTTTAAATCTTTATGCTAGTAAAGACAGTACTAACCAAGTATGTTGCGATAAAGAATACTGCAATACTAATTCCTAATAACAATGGAATTATTCTAACCCCATCTTTTGTTGAACCAGTCTCTAATACGCCTATCATTAATGAGCCGAATATGCTGTTTATTGCAAGACTCGAAATCATAATAATTCTTAAAAAACCAATATTCACTGATAAAGGCTGGAATTGTATGAAACTTATCCTGCCTGTAGGCACTTCCTGAGAAGGCATTGTTTCCATAAGGCTGGACATTGTCTTAACCTCGAATAATGAAACCCCGAATAATAATGGCGCACCAATACAATTAGCGAGCACTAGTATTAGAGTATACATTACTATACTTGCCTTTATCTCTTTTCTCAAACTCTTCATATGCCTCAAGTCTTCAGCAGTATTCTCCAATAATTTGCTTAATTCTCCTCCACTATTTATTCCTTCAACTATTAAGTTAATACTTCTCTCAACAAGTCTTGACTTAATCCTATCACTTATTCTCATTAATGATTCTCCAAGATTCTCACCCGCAAGCGTTTCTTTAGAAACCTGCAATAATTCCTTCTTGAATGTTCCGAAATCGTCCCGAACACTCAAAAGAAGGGCTTTATCTATTGTCATACCACTCCTCATATTGCTTGATATCATGCTCAAGACATCAGGAAGTATTTTCTCAATAAAAACAGTCCTCTGACGCACGCTTAATACAAGCATTAATTCTGACAAACCATTAATTATTAAGAATCCTGCCAAGAATATGGCTAATAAATAATACCCTTGGAGGTAAGTGAACAACCATGTAACAATGCTTGCTGTGAAACCAACACCTAATCCGTAAAGAAAAACAAAACCCGTCCATTCTTTTGAATCAATATTTATATCTGCATAAGTTATTTTTCTCTGAATCCCTTTTTTATAAAAATCAGGAAGTACTTTCTCAATTTTTTTATAAAAAGTTCTGAACATATTTATTTCACTCCTGGAACACTGGCCTAGTTTTTTGAATAATATTCATGAAGAACAGGTTTGCAAAAATTACAATGACAGGAGCAGCGTAAAACATTACTTCATCTATTTCTCCACCCATGAATATGGCAAAAACTGCAAGAAATGTTGTTCCCAATGAAGGAATAACTATTGTAAGCATAATATACATAAGTGATATAGGGCTCAGCCTGCTTCCGAACTCCTTCACCTGCAAATACTTATGATTCTCCAAATCTTCTACAACAATTTCAAGCGTTCTCGCAATATCAGATCCTGCTCTCAAACTATTAGTTAACTGAAGAATGAACTTACGGAAATACTTGCTCGGATTATAAAAACTAAGCTTCTCCAAAGCCCTCACTTGAGGAGTTCCTCCTTCAATATCCTTAACTGCTTTCTGGAATTCTTCAGAAATAAGTCCGTAATCACCGTAAGCAATACCCACCATACTATCAAATAAGGGTATTCCTGAACGAACCTTAATCAAAATATGCCTTAATGCGAACAATAATGATTTATCAATCTCTTCCGCCCTCTTATTCAAACGGAGTTCCGGAATTTTCATGAAATAAAAAATTGAGAATAATAAAACACTAACACTTATTCCTATTATTATCATAATATTGTTCGTTGTTAAGTTTCCGAATTCATAAAAAAATATTCCCAATAAGACTCCGACAAGTAATGCCTGAATCGTGCTGATGAATATTGATACTGAAACATAATTCAATGGTTTTATCCTCATCCTGTTCTGCTCTAACTCCATCTCAAAATTAGAGAACACTACAAGGACTAACCTGCTTAAAGGCCTCAATATTTTCAAAGAGTTTATTAACTTCTTGTTTTTAAAAAACGGCATCATTTTCTTATCTTTTTTAACAATTTCTCCTTATCTACATAATACTTATTTATAACTTTCTCAACTTCTTTCATAGCAAATATTTCTTTATCAATCATGTAATCAATCACTTCTCTCTTCTCTTTCAAGTCTTTACTAATATCACCCATACTCATACCAGTATGCATTGATAATTCTTCAAAAAGCCTAACACTCTCCGCTTCTCTTTCACCAACATCTTTTTTCGGATTCCACTTCCATAAATCATTAACATTAATAGTTTCCTCCCTGCCACCAACATTTGTTCCGTACAACTCGCTTATCTCAAACACTCTTCTTATTCCCTTCTTCCTCTGCCGATACATAGTAACTATTAATGGAAGGGATTCCATCATTACAGGACTAATATTAATCGGTTCACTAGTCATTCTCCGCACTGCCTGAACTGCAGTATCAGCATGGAAAGTAGCGTAAACACTGTGCCCAGTATGAATTGCTTCAAAAAGAGCTTCAGCCTCCCTTTCTCTACGTATTTCACCCACTATTAATAAGTCAGGCCTCATTCTTAAAGAGTTTATTAATAAGTCAAGCATTGTTATCTCTCCTTTTCCTTCAGGATTAGGCTCTCTTGTTGATAAAGGAACCCAGTGAAGAGATTTCGGAATATTAATCTCTCGAGTTTCTTCTATACTTATTATTCTCCTATTCGAAGGAACAAGTGATAATACAGCATTCATCAATGTTGTCTTACCACTACCTGTTCCACCGGTAAAAAGCATGCTTACTTCTGACTCAACAGTTAACCATAAGAATGCCATCATTTCAGCAGTGCACGTCTTATTCTCTACTAATTCTACAGGACTAAAAGGTCTTCTCCTGAACTTACGTATAGTAATAGTGTTTCCCGAACTGCTTATGGGAAAGAGTGTTGCATTAACACGGTCTCCTGTGAACATATGAGCATCCAGCAAAGGGTCAAGAAGATTTATTGTCCGCCCCACTTTACGCGCTATACTGCTCGCATAATTATACACTGTTCCCTCATTCTTAATCACAATATTTGTTTTCATCCAGCCATGCTTCTTGTGATAAATCCAGACTGGTTCCGTGCTTGAATTAATAACTATTTCTTCAAGATGCGGGTCGCTTATTAAGAACTCTATATTACCTAAACCAAGAGTCCTGTGAAGCAAGTACCCTGATAATATTTTAAGATTCTTCTTTGACTCTGCAGGCATCTTCTTCTGCATTAAGGATTTTATTTTCTCCTTAAACTTCTCTTTTATCTTCTCATAACTCCTTATATCAAGAATTTCGGCACTGCTAACAGTTATTTCCTTAATTAATTCATCACGAATATCTTCAAGAACTGCTCTCGTTCCTTCCTCAAGTTCAGGAACATCAACATTATAATACAATACTAATTCATCTTCTTTCTTCTCAATACTGACTTCAGCAACAATATTATCTGAAGTAACATTATAAGTCTCAACAACTTTTATAGTCTCTTTCTTATTCTTCTTCTTTAAAGGAGTTGGCTTAAGTGTCTTAATACCTGCTCTTTTCTTCTTTTTAGACTTCTTCTTATTATTTTTTTTACTCATTCCTTTCACTTCCTTTTTTGTATTTTATGAAAGGTGAACCAATTATAGGATAAACAAGTTCAACAAGTCCCTGCTCTTCAAGTGATTCAGCCCATTCCTCAACAGTACTAATATCCTCTTCTAACTCCCTGCTAAGCCTTGCCAATGAAACTTTCTTCTCACTAACAACCATGTCAACAATCCTGTCAACATCAGTCTTAATCTTCAACCTCTTACCTCTCTTCTTAGGCTTACTCTTCTTCTCTTTTGATTTCTCTTTCTTATTTTTCTTCTTTTTCTTTTTAGTTTTCTTTTTCTTTTTAGACTTCTTCTTCTTTTTCTTTTTAGACTTCTTCTTCTTTTTCTTTTTAGACTTCTTCTTTATTCCTAACTTGTCTCTTATTGCATCCTTAACAGTCTTTCTGTCTTCTTTCTTCAATAATTCTTTCAATTCTTTCTTACTTAATACATCATTTCGTATAATCTTAATTAATTCTTTTGCTGTCATTTCAGAATAATCTTTTGGTTCTTCATGGATTATTTTCTCTTTAGGAATCTCAGTCATAACTGCTTCAATAGGTTTCTTACTGCTCACTTCCTCCAAAACTTCTTTCTTCTTAGGATTCTTTTTTCCCAACTTATCTCTTATTGCATCCTTAACTGTCTTCCTGTCCTTATCCTCTTTCTCATGCTTCAAAAGCTTCTTTAGTTCTCTATTATTGAATCTGTCGTTTCTTATTTTCTTAATAAGTGGGCGGGCGTTCATCCCATAATATTTATCAAGACTCGCTTCCCCTTCACTAATTGTTTTAGCACTTATACCCACTGCTTTCCTCTCTTTCTCTTCTTTTATCTTATTCTGCAGTGACTTAAGCTTTTTCTTAATCTCTTCCTCTTTCTCACTTATTTCTTCCTCAACACTATCATAATCTTTCAAAAAACTTCTTAAATTATCTATCTTATTCATGACTTGCTCTATTCTTGAAATAATATCCTTATTCTTCCCTCCAACCTGTTCTTCAACCCTTTTTAAGTCTTTTTTAAGTTTTTTCTGTAGTTTTCTTAATTTTTTATCAAATTTTTTCTGTGATTTATCAACATATTCTTCTGCTTCTTCATATGTTTTTAAGACATTAACTAATTCAACTTCATCCCTCTTAAGTTTCTTTATTTTCGCCCTCTTCTCACTAAGGGTTTGTATCAATCCCATACTATGTTTTAATTCAAACAGCATTCCTAAACTATACTTTTTATCACTCATTCTTTACTCAAACCCCCTGCTTACAAAAAATTCATTAAAACTAAAGTTCACCATCGTATTAGGATATGGTGACGAAATTTTAAAATTGTTTCCATAAAAGTCCAACATTGTTGTCACACTTAAATCAATACCATCATAAACTTGTTCGTACTCTTCTTCTTCACAGCAAGTCCTGTTAGTCTCATACTTATTAGTTGGACTAATAACTGTGCTTCCCGAACTAAAATCAAAAGTTATAGTATTAATCGCTCGATTATTACATACAGAACTTATTTCAAAATAATACTCATCTCCATCTATTTTTATAAAGTGTATTTTAAAACCAAGCGCGTCATACCAAGTCTCGCCCGGGCTGGAGAATACGTGAGAATCTTCAGGCCCTGCTTTTGTAGTCACAGTAACAATATTAGTAGCATTATTAACTTCCATAATAAATTTTTCTGATTCACAAACCCTGTCCTCACCCATTAAATGTCCTGTACCATCAAATTTTATTGTTTCATCATTATTCTTAATCTCAACATCATATTTTCCAGTGCTGCTCCCCCCGCAAGGTTCTCTCTCGCATGAACCAATATCATCTATTTCGGAATAACTTATTATTGTTTCATCCTTATTAGTATTATCAAAACTGACGTGAATACTATCATCCACTGCTCCCAGACTAGCGTTAATGTAGAGTTCATAATCCGTATTTTCATCCATAACGTATTCTTCCCTTGTCTGAGGACCTTTTATAATTACAGGAATATCATTTCCCACTGGATTAGGATTCCATTCAATATTACTTATCTGCCCATTAAAAATTAGGTCAAAAAAGTAATAATTTATTTCACTATTATTGGTGTAAGTTATGTTATTATTCTCATAACTTGTTATAACACTAACATTATTCGACTCTATATCCCTGACGTATTCTCCGTTATTAACACTGTTTATTAAATCATTCATTGAATAATTCATACTAACTCCCAGAAATGATTCATAAGTGTTTAAGAAATCATTATATGTTGTCAAATTATTGTAAGGATTCATATCTTTATATAATCCTGCGCTCATCGTGACATTAACATGGTCTTCTCCGAAGAGTCTTGTAAAACGTACTTTAAGTGCTTGGGATAGAACGTGCCAGAAATTATAATCCTGATAACTTATTTCAGAACTAATTATAGAATCCTGAACTTTCTGGTTGAAATCCAATGAATCATTATAAATCCCCATACTTATTAATACCAGTACTGATATTATGAGAATCGTTGTTATCGTAAAAATCTGAGACTTATTATTCATAACTAGTTCCACTCCACGTTTATATTGTCAAAACCGCATACTACCCATTCATTATTATCCCAGTCCCTGACTTTGCACCCGAAATCAAGATAATACCATCCTTCACCATCCACTAAACTACTGACGTCCTGAGTAAAAGTTCCGCTGTCATCATTCGGGTTCGGATCATACACTACTTCAGGTGTTGAATCATCATTAGCGTACCCATTCTGAGTTCCTAAATAATTCATTAAGTCACCGTTTCCGAAGCGGCTTTTTATCCATACATCATCATTATTGTCAAGCCCGTTGTCATCAATACTCCAGTCAAAACTTATGTTTATTGATGAACTCTGAACTATTGAACTATTAATATAGAATTTTATACCATACGCTGCATCACCTTCACCATCATTACTGCACTCATTATTCACGTCTCCTATGCTTATTCTTAACTCCTCATCACTATCAACAGTATCATTATTCCAGTAATAGCAAGTGCTTGTGCTTCCGTAAATATCATAATCCCAGTCCCAACCATCATTAGGTGCGAGAGGCCCGAAAGTATTACTCGTACTGTTCAATCCGTTCGTGAAATCAACAGGCAAAGGCTTATCAACAACTAACTCCCATAAATCAAAAGGCATACTAATTATGGTTTGATTACCTCCTTTACCCAGCCATAACCTCATATTCGCAGCTCCAAAACCATTATCATGGATGAATTCTCTGTTAACAACCACGTAATCCTGGGGCAATTCACTGCCAAGAGTCATTTCATTAATCAAATCATTATCTTCATCATAATACTTTATTCTTAACTGATAACTTAAGTACTCTAGAGGAATATTATTATCAACATCTTCAGCTATTAATAAAGCATTCTTTGATGCAAGAGATTCATCCATAAGTGAAAGCGTGTTCTTTGCATAAGAATGTAATTGTTTATTATCAAAAACAGGTTCTTCATAATAATACTCGAGTATTATAAGGAATCCTGCAAGCATTATTGCTGCAATCAATACATCTATACTTAATACTATTGTTTTCCTCAACTCACTACACCTATTTTGAATTCGTAAAAACTATTATTTATTATCACATTCTCTGTCCAAACAACACTCTGAGTATAATCCAATTCTTTTATGAAGCTTCTTACAATATTATTATCCTTATCCCGTATTATTATATAATAATCATATTCTGGTACGCCCAGCAACCCCTTCATTAAGGAATAATTATTCTGGGATAAATAAAATAATTTGTCCAGTTTATGATTATTTATGACATGATAATCGTCAGCAACTCCTAACTGATTAATATTATTAATACTCCAATTAAGTGGGTGTCCAGGACTAGTTGCTAATAATTCTGCAATATTCGCACTCCCTAACTCAATATCATACAATATTATGTTCTTATCATATTCTCTTGACTTATTATACCAGACAATTAATGATATGAAAAAAATTGTTATAAACAATAATAAAACTATTATTAATTCTGCTGAGAAGAATTGGGATTTCTTATTCATACTTTTTCCACCACTACCCTGCCATTAATGTTTCTTAACACGTATTCTCCTTTACTCATATTGAACAAATCGTTTCCAGCATTATTAATTACTTTTTTTGTTATTAAAGGACAGAAAACCACTCCTTCATCATATACTGAAGTTATTAATGCGTATTCTCCGTCAATTGTTAAGTTATAAAGATTGTAGAATCCTGCGCGCATATTATTAAGTTTTAATACTTGCACAGCTTTATTATTGAAATCCTCGCAATTATTCAAAACAATATTATGCTTATTCATTATCATTACTTCACTCTCGCGGTATATTATTGAAGTACTGACTAGGCTTGTGACTATAAGAACTAATCCTATACTCAATAATAACTCCATGCTTGCCTGAGTCTTAACAGCCATTAAGTATAAAAGAAGAAAGCCAGGTTTTTTTAATATTTTTAATTAAGTATTTTCGCATTCAGTTGTTATTTTAATATTCGATTCTTCCATAACCGTGTATCCTGAAGTATCATTAGCATAAGAATTCTTAACCGTCCACACTAAGTAAGCGTCTTCTTCATCATATTCTTCTTCGCAAGAGCAGAAAAAACATCCTTCCCTAAAAGGACAGCCTGCAACACTGCAAAAGTCTTCTCCTGCCCCGCACACTCTTTGCGCTTTGTATGAACCAGTTGTAGGATTCTCAACTACTGCACCATCTCCGAATTCAAAATAAATATTGCTTAATGCATATTTGTTGCAGTCACTCGTTATTTCAAAAGTATAATAAGTGCAATTATTTTCTGAATAACCGCAGTCGCATTCGCAGTCATCCCCTCTGCACCTGCACCTGCATCTGAAATTATTCTGGCAACTAAAACTGCACTGTGATTCATCATATCCGCAATTATGAGGGCTCGTACAGTCATCCCCGCTGCATTGGCAACTGCATCCTGTTTCTTCATCACAAGTACAGTTGCAGGTTCCAACACTTTCTCCGCACACTCCTTCCCACATATCAACTAGTGTCATTCTGAATCCCGTGATATTGTCATAATACGTTTCGCACTCTTCTGTAAAATTATACCAGTCTCCCTGACCAACTGACTTCATTGCTGTATTAACCCAATCATTACTATTATTCACTTCTATTATTATAGTGTCTGTTTCATAAATCCTGCCATCACCAAGTCCGGGATTTCTTGCTTCCAGTTTAACCTCATCATATTTTCCTGGTTCTGCTTCGTACTCAACATGATAATTGCTTGTCTTATTCTCATAATCGCAGTCAGTATTATTATAGTTGCATTCAGAACAATTCACTATTGAATAATTACAGCACTCAGTGCACAAACTGACTGCTGCTCCGTAAATATTATCATCAGTGGTTCCGCAGCACGAGCATCCAATATCTTCTAATATAATACTCGTTATCTCTCCTTCCCAATCAATTAGTTCAGTCCAGACACTACTTATTGGATAACTGCACTCATAAGCGTCTGCAATTATGCAGACAGTATCGCATGCATCTATACTTGTAATATTAACACTAGTATTATTCACTGCTGGAGGGCATGAAGTTATTATGAGTGTTACACTAACCCTGTACTCATTGAAGTATAAGTATCCTGTATAAGTGCCTATCTCGTCTCCATAAAAAATTATTGAAGTATTAACTACTTCGCCCCCTGAGTACTCTCCTAAATAAAGAATGCTCTGCCTGCCAGGAATACTAGGGTCAACATCAGTCATTGATGCTATACTCCCATTAACTGTTAAAGTAATATTCGTGGTTCCCTGAACTAACGCGTTGAATTCAACACTCGCGTTAGTGGTTGTATTAACCTCGTAAGTTTTTGTTATACTCTGCGGCTCAATATACGCGTCCTGATAATTAACGATTACGCAGTCAGTTGTAGCCATAACTGTTATTGTATGGTATCCTTCACTAGTCGGGAGGTTTCCTCTAACACAATAATCATAAGCATCATAAATGTCTGCAGACTTATCACCCTTACCGTATACTGCATAATTAACAGTATTATTCTTGATATAAGTATTGTTTGGGTCTATGTTCTCAGGAACGTATACTTCAAAACTTTGGCGCGCAGGATAACCCATTGTTGAAACAGTTTGAGCAGCACTCCTCATCTGATTAAGAATATTATCAACACTGTACTCAACGTTCTGACTTTTCTGTATTGTTTCACTATAATAAGAATATCCTCCAACAACAGTCAGGATTACTGCAATAATTAATAAGTACTCTAAACCTAGTTGTGACTTACGCTTCACAAATATAAAAAAATTTGTTCATAAATTAAAACTCTTATGATTCTTGGTTAAGAACTCTTTTTTTTTAATTAAGTATTAAAACACATATTAACCTGACTCCATTATTATCCTGAAATCATCCACGTGAACATCCTCATGAGGATGGTTTGCTTGAATAGTTATTTTAAAACGAGCATTACTTATGAAGCAGTTATTGTTTGCTGTGAAACTCCTGTGCCTCCATACTCCATCATTATTCCAACCACCCATATCTTCTTCATAAATCTTATACCAATTAGTGCCGTCAGTGCACCATACTCTGAAGTACTCATTATTGTCAAAACTCGTGTCTTCACGAACGTACAAATCAACAAATACATTATTCGCGTTATTCAAATCTATCAAATTATTATTAGTGATTATCCAGTCATTATTCTCATCACAACGATGGTCTGCATGAGCGCAGTCCCCGCTTCCACCATAACAATTAGTTCCGCTTACACTATCCCAGTCTGTTCCCTGCCTACTCCAATTATAATCATAGTAAGGAGTTGGAGTAAAGTCCTCAAAAAACACAGTAGTATTAGTAACTGAGGGTGATGTAACATTTATATCAATATTCACAACATCATTATCAGTGTTTCCTAATGTATCATTAACCCATCCACTGATTAGAGTGTAAACTCCTTCTTCAGTCAATTGGTAATCCAAACCATATGTTCCGTCACCACTTGTTCCTGAACAACTATTGCCAGTGTCGCTTAATGTTAAATTAATTATTGTAGTATTAGATGAAGAGCACCATTCACATTCTTCATAATCAGAATACCCGTTAACAACATTTTCAGGTGTCCAATACCATTTCGTACTAGTCCATGAGCACCCGCACGTATTGCAGTCAGTTTCAGTAGTGTAAGTATTGCAGTCATTTGGTGTTCCGCTGCATCCAGCCGGATTCCATGTGCACTCATGCGCTTCACAACAATCCTGAGTGCTGGCTTGACTGCAGTCGCAGCTTCCATAACACCATATTGCGAAACTGTCGCAACTCATTGAATCACACTGACAACGCCACATACTAACATCCCAGCACGAACAGGATCCCGTGCATGACGCATCTTCATAAGAGCATCCGCAAGTTAAGCAGTCGCTTGCGCTTAGTCCTGAGCAGAGAGTTGGTGTTCCTGAACAGCTTGTTTCACACGAGCTTCCCTGAGTGCATGTCGTGTTATGACTTACAGCATTATTCATCTTGTAGCAGTTCCCGCTTCCACCACTACTGCAGGCTCCGCTCGGATTATAAAAAGTTCCTACTGGATTACAACTCTCATTGCATCCTGGATTAGTATAATAATCAATAGTTCCAAGATTATCATAACTGCATGAAGAATCGCATGAACCATTTATTCCCCAGCAACCTTCTGAAGGCATCTCCAGTGTTATCCATACATCACTAACTCCGTGAGTACCGTTAGTTACTTCTGCGCTGAAACAAACTGTTTCATTAACATAGACACTTGTATCATTTACGTCAGTATTATCTATGGTTGTTGGCACTATTTCTTCTTCTGTAACGTTCAAGTATACTGGAACAGTATAATTATTGAAGTATACTGTGCCCGTATAGATTCCGGTATTATCGCCGTAAAAAACTACTGGTATTGTCACGGTTTCTCCGCCACTGATGGTTCCGTAATCATAACTTGTCTGCCTGCCGGGCGTGCTTGTGTCCAGGTCAGTTATTGAACTTATAGTTCCGCTGAGCGTTAAACTCATATTCTGTTCTCCGAGCAGTAAGTTGATTATGTCAAAACTTACAGTAATACTTTGTCCTTTCGGAAATATCCTGCTTACGCTTTCAGGATTAATATAAAAATTTCTGTAATCAATCACTACACAACTCCCTGTTGATAATATGTTTATTACATAATATCCTTCTCTTGTGGGCAGGTTGCCTTTCACGCAGTAATCGAACAGTTCAAAAACATCCCTCGTGCCAGTGTATTGGTGGTATACTCCGTAATTAATAGTATTATTCTTGATATAAGTCTGGTTTGGATTTATATTGGGCGGCACGTACACATTCATTGTTTGGCGCGCAGGATAACCCATTAATGCAACAGTCTCTGCATTATCACTTATACTTGATATGATTGAATTAATGCTTGTACTTACTCTTTCTTCAGTAATGTAGGACTGGCTTAAGTACAGGGCAGTTGTTAAGCCTATGAGGATTGTTGAAATAATGATTAAGTACTCAATGCTTAACTGGGTTTTATTATTCAATACAATATAAATAGTTTTAACGAAACAATTAAAATCTTGCGAAACTATAATTATTAATAACAATGGTGAGAGTAGTTAAAGTCAAGCACGAGAAGAAAAAGAAGAAGTCTAAAAAGACTAGAAAAAAGAAAACGAAGAAGAAAACTAAAAAGAAAGAGAAGAAGAGTAAGCCTGAAAAGAAGGTGGAGAAGACAAAACTGATGAAAGAATATGAGGAAGAGACAAAAAATCATGCTTTATGGCAGGATAAAGTAACCAAGCAGTTCAAGAAATGGAAGAAAAAGAAAGAAAAAAAGACTGAAAAGAAGAAGCCTAAAAAAGAAAAAAAATCTAAGTTAGATAAACTCCTTGATGTGAACGCTCGTCCACTGATTAAAGAAATCAAGAAAAATAAATTAAATAAGAAAGAATTAAGAGAATTACTTAAAAAAGAAGAGAGGAAGACTGTTAAGAAAGCGATAAGAGAGAAACTTGGAGAAGGGAAGAAAGGCGCGAGCTGGGCAGTGCCTGAAGAAGCAGAGAAAGAGAGTTTTAAGAAAGTTAAGAAAGTTGAGAAGAAAAAGGAAGAGAGTCCTGCAAAATGGGCTGTATCTGGAGAAGAAAAAGAGGATTTTAAGAGCAAGTCCAAAAAGAAGAAAAAAAAGAAAGGTGCGAGCTGGGCTAAACCAAAAAATGTGAAGAAAGAAAGTTTTGGTCCTGTAGGGAAAAAAAAGAAGAAAAAAAAGAAAAAAAGTGTTTTTGAAAAAGTAAAGACAGGAATTCCCGGACTTGATGATATTACTGAAGGAGGCATTCCGAAGAATAGTCTTATTACTGTAAGTGGTGGTCCAGGAAGCGGTAAGACAAGTCTTTGCCTCCAATTTATTTATAATGGTTATGATAAGTACAAAGAGCCTGGCGTGTTCATAAGTATGGAGGAGGATCCGGAGCGGCTTATAAAGCTTGCTGAGAGTTTCGGGTGGAATAATATAAGAGAATACGTTAAGAAGAAGAATATTCTTATTGTTAAGACACCTTTATACAAGTTTGAATCATTGAAGAATATTATTAAGGACAGTATTCAAAGAATAAATGCGAAAAGATTAGTTATTGATCCTGGCGAAATTCTTGACTTATTTTTTGAACGCCCTATTGAAGTGCGCAAAGCTGTTGTTGAATTAGGCAAGATGCTTAAGAGAATAAACTGCACTACTCTCATAACAACTGAGGAGAGTGGGGGAACTAATTTTAATCAGGAGGATTTCAGCAGTGACGGGATAATATTCACTTATTATACTAAGGTTCATAACCAGTTCATGAGAGGTCTTGCAATAATTAAGATGAGATGCACGGGTCATAGTGATAATATTCATCCTTTAAGATTCACAGATGAAGGACTCGAAGTCATGAGTGGTGAAGAAGTTTTTGAAAAAGTAGAATCATCTAAGTTTTGAGTTTGAATCCTTTTTTTGTTAAGTCAAGGATTCCATTCTTTTGTTTTAAATGAATAGGATAATTCTTTACTTCGAAGTTGAAATCCTGGTCAAAATTTATTGTACCATCCATCATGTGCCTTATTGTCATCTCTATCTTAGAATCATGCATTCCTTCTCCCAGCGTGAATATTCCTATCCCATCAGAATCCTTGACTTTCGCAGTTATTACTTCAAGAAATCGGTATATTGTTTCAGGATTATTATATAATAATAGTGTTGATACTGAGTCAAAAACTATTTTGTAAACATCGCTTTTTTCGCGGAATAATTCTTTTGCACCGCTCAAAGCTATGCTCATATCACTGAGAGCTAATGGTCCTGAAACCCTCCTGATTGCTTCCGTATCTTCAACATCCTCATTAGAGTGTATTGAGTAAGCATCAACCCATTTCAGTAAGTTCTCGTCTTCCGCTTTTTTCAAACCCCAACCGTACCTAAGTGCTTTATGCTTTAATCTTTCAGGACTGTCTTCCAATGTAATATATAGTCCTGGTATTCCTTCACTAACTCCTTTATAAATATATTCGAGGCAGAATAGTCTTAATTCTGACATTGGTGGAGATAGTAATAGTATGCATGAGCCTGGAGGAATTCCTCCTTCTAATAATTCATCAAATTTTTTGATACCAAAACCCACTACGTCTCTCGCTGCCAAGTTAAGAATTATTTATAATTCAATGTTTTTTATAATTTATTCTTTGGAATAAGTAATGTTTATTGCCTGGAATTCAGGTGTGTTCTCATCATTTGTTGTGAACAAGTATGCTCTGAACTGAATCCACCTATCCCCGTCATGAACATTGTTTATGTCATCATTTTTTGTGTAATAATCATACGCAGAATTAGATCCTCTCCATATATTTGTTTTAACATCTTCTTGTGTAGTCCCTGTTCTGATTCTGAACTTTACTTCAGTACTTGACTGTTCATCTATTGAGAACTTTATTTCACCAAAATCGGACTTTTGTCCAGTATCATATGCTTTACTCGTATAATACCCATTTTTTTCATAAACTCCTTCACTATCTGATTTAGTAATCTTTAATGACTCATAATTCTGTGCTAAATAAACACAGTCATCAGTATCGTATCTTCCAAGCCAGAAATCATAATATGGAACAAAAGTGAGAGTATAATTTGTCAAACCAATCTTATGAGGATTACTGGAAAATGATGCCTTATTTAAGAATACTGGGGAAGTCATTACAAGAGAATAATCATCTGAACTATTAAGCATTCTAGCGTATGAATAAGTTATTCCTGACTCATAATCACTCATTAATTCCTGGACATGATTGTTTGTTTCAAAACTGTCAAATTCTGAATTTTCTTCACCAATACATATTTTTTCATCAGTACTTATATCTTCATTGATTATTTTTCTTATGAAATTATTTTTTGAAAATATTCTGTAAGTGTCTGAACTTGTTGCATTGCTTATTCTGAATTCTATGAATACTGGTCCTTGTTCTGTTATTTCTAAAGAGTGTGTTTTTGAATAATCATAATTTGTGAATAATGTTTTATAATTACTCACGTCTTTTCTGATTTTTTTATTGAAGAAAGAGTCTATTCCATAACTTGTTGGATTATTATAATTCCCTACATGCACGTATATTTCATTATTTTCAACAATCAAATACTCATTATTAAGAGAATAATTGAGAGTCGTATCATAAACTGGTGGTGGAGTATCCGAGTCATAATATAAGTAGTAGTCTTTTGTTTCTCCTGCAGTAATGTTTATTAAAAACCATGCATCACTATTACTAATTTGGTGAGGGATTTCATCATCTTCATTTACTATCCTGATATTCTCGTATTCTGAAATATCACTAATCCTTACTGGATGGTCGTATTTGTTCTGTCCTGCTTCTTCAGTGAGTGTTATCTTAATCCTTTTTTTCCAGTTCTTATTCCACCATTCACTTTTTTCTGCCAATATTACAGTATTTCCTCCGCTCGTTTTATAAAAAGTTCCTTCATCAAAACTTGATAAATATACGTAATCTTCCGCAACCACTGCTTCTTCAGGTTCGTAATATTCTTCAGGTTCATAAAATCCTGTGAATACTCCTTCCGCAATATGAGTTATTCCAGTATCCAGTCTTAAATAATTAATTATTATTTCATAATCGTATTTTTCTCCTTTTTCACCACTCATGTCTGATGTGATGCTGAAAGTTTCTGCTTTATCAGCCGTAACAATACTGTCAACTTCGAACTCATTACTTCCTATCAGGATTGATTCAATAATTATGTCATAACCTCTTGAGAATAATGATATCTCGAGTGTTCCTTCATCAGTTAGTTTATGATCTTTTATTCCTATGTACTGGTTTTCGAAACTTTTTTCTGTTAGATAACTCCATGCTGCTGAAGGGTCAAAAATTCCTAAAGCATAAAGCACTCCACCCACTAATACGATAACAAGTACTGCCCATCCGTAAAGTGTTAAGTACTCAATTGCTGTCTGTGCTTTCCGCATAACTTATTCTTACTCACTCTTTTATTATAAGAATTATTATTAACAAAAAAATTTTTATTAAATCAAAAATTATTATTTTTCATGAATGGAATATTTTTTGACTTGTTAGCACCTGTGAGTATTGGTTTTTTAATAATATCAGTTTCTCTCATGCTCTACTCTTTAAAAGAATATCTTAAAGGAAAATTCAAAATTTTCCTGAAGTGGATGGTTTCTTCAATAACTTTCTTGTCAGGTGCTGCTTTTTTCTGGATTTATGCTCAATTCAGGAATATACCCTTCAAAAGCGAAGATTACAAGATTATTAATTTTGTTATTCACATATTCATCATTATTAGCTCAATCTGTCTTATCAAGATGGTTTTTGCTCTTAAAAAATTGTCAAAAAAACATGGGAAGTTATTAAAAGGAAATGAATAAATTATTTTTTTAGGAATTTTTTCATCTTAAGCGATTCCTTAATCTTCTTCATCAATAAATCCTCAGTTATTGGTTTCTCAATATAACCTATCACAGGAGGCTCGAGTTCAGGCTGCCAGCCTTTTCTTTCCTGCTCGGATGTTAAGTTGAATGCTTCAACCCCTGTCAAATATATTACTCTTGCTTCCGGACTCTTCTCTCTCACTTCTTCAAGTATTTCATTAGGAGCGGGTCCCGGCATCATAATATCCAATAGTACTAGTCCTATCTTTTCATCCAGTTTTTTAATGCATTCTTTCCCGTCTTCTGCTGTTATTGCTTTATAACCATTCTTCTCAAGCCATTTCTTAACCAAGAATCTGATATCCTCATCATCATCAACAACCAAGACTACTTTTCCTTCAGCCATACTTATAAATAATAGTTAGTTATTTAATAAATTTTATTATTAAAATGAAAAGATATAAAAACAAATATTATTTTTTTTAATCTTATTAATGAGTGAGATGGTTAAGAGTTTTAATTACTGGAGGAAGAGTAAGGCTTATTCTCCTATTAAGAGTTTTATTAAAGAAAAAATAGAAGAATTAGTTAATGATGTTCCTGAAGGATTAATTATTGATGTTGGGGGAGGAGACTTAAGTGAGAAGACTTCAGGATACTTGCTTAGTAAAGTTATGAAAGATTATCATAATCTGTTAGTCCTTGACTTGTATGAAGAAGCTGTGAATAGTTTTGAAAATGTTAATTACTCCGCGTGCAACCTTAATAATGAATTAGAGTGTGATATTCCTTTCATTAAATCTTATTCAGACAAGATCAGTGAGGCTGAACTCATCACATTAATTAATGTATTGCAGGAGCCATTGAATCACGAGTATATTCTTAATCTTATTAAGGAGAATCAGAAAAAGAATTCTTATCTTTTCATCACCACGCCCCTAAAGATTGGGGAAAAGGATTTAAGCCAATTATTCGAGTCTAGTTTCAAGAATTATAGTGTTAAAAGGTTTTCAGAGAATAACATTCCGGAACTCCTTGGAAATGATTACGTTATCAAAAAAGAAGTTATTCAAGTAAAGGCAGGAATCCCTTACCACATTATTGGAAGAATAATGGACAAGAAAACTCAGAAGAATATTCTGAACGAGATGCACCAATATATTGAATTAAGTGAAGAGAACATTAGTTTCAGAGAAAATTTTGAAAGAGTGGTCAAAGAGGATGAGGATTTGGTTTTTGATAATGGCTTAATTCAAGTTCTTACTTGTAAAAAAACTTAAATAGTTTGAGTGTTTTTAATAAAAAAAATCATGATTAATGTAGAGCATTTAGAAGGTGAGAAGGATTCTATATTATGCGTTCACGGAGCCATGCTCAGTTCATGGAGTTTCAAAAAATTCATGAAATACTTCAGTAAGAAAGATTATGATGTGTGGGCTCTTGATTTAAGAGGACACGGCAAAAGCGAGGATATTAAGGATTATTCAAGTTTTCATATGAAAGACTATTTGAAAGACATAGATTACGCTGTTAATAAGATAGGGAAGAAAGTAATCCTGGTAGGTCATAGTATGGGCGGATTATTAAGCATTCTTTACGCTCATAAGCATCCTGAAAATGTTAAGAAACTTGTATTAATATCAACTCCTTACAAGCATCCTCCTTTCTCGATAAGCATGCTCTTAGTTAATTTGTTAGTAATGCCTTTATTATTTTTTAAGAAAAAGATGAAAACAAATACTAAAATAATGTTCAGTCATGATAAAGCAGATGATAAAATAATAAGCAGTACTAAAGAACATTCTTATGAAGAACCAACAAAAGCTCTTATTGATAGTTCTAATCTTTCAGAACCCTCCGAAAAAGTAAAAGAATTAAATATTCCTATATGTTTAGTTAGGGGTTCGAAGGATTATGCTACTTCAAAAGAATTATATGATGAATTCTTGAAAAATTTAAAAAATGAAAACAAAGAATTATTAGAGTTTGAAGGTTATGGACACTTACTCATTCAAGAAAAAGGTAACAACAAGATTTTCTCCGAAATCCTTAACTGGATTGAAAAGAGTTAATCACCATATTATCTATTTTTTTAGTTATTGGTGAGAGAAGATTTTTATGTTTTAATCCACTTATCTTTTTCTTAAGTTCACTAAAATCTTTCTTTGAATAATTATTATAATAATTCATAACTATAGTATCACAGCGAACACTATTTTTACGCTTCCATGCAGGCTTGAACATTACTGGATTAAAACCAATACTGCTCAGAACTTTCTCTAAATAAGGGGAGCTTGTTTCTACACTGAATAATCTTGCTTTTGTTTTCTTAATCTCGGTTTTAACCTTACTTTCTGCGTCATAACCAATTTTGTTAAATATTATTTTATATGAACCTTTATCAACTCTTTCTTTTCTCATTTCTGACTCTTCATATAGTTGCTCTTCACTTTTGTTATTAGAATCTTCCAAGTTCATATTATTCTTAACTAAATCAACAAGTTCATAATTAGTGAAATTAACTGGTTTTCTCTTATCTAATGCGCAAACACTCGATTCATATTCTGATAATGAGGGGTACACAACATAAAATCTTCCTGGTTCACGATAATCATTATTAGGGATGTAATGCATGAAGGGTATGAAACCAACACAATTATAATCAAGATTTTCGGCTGCAACAGAAGTAATATTCCTAAAAACTCGTGTATAAGAATATAATATTTCAACATCTTCTTCACCAACTATTTTAGGAAAATCAATGTTTCTATATTGTTTTATTAAATAATCCGAGAATATTCCACTATTCTGATAATCTTTGTCTATAACTAATCCTATATACTCACAGCTTTTTTCCTCAGGATGGCGTACAAGATAATAATTTCCGACTACTTCACCATCTGCTTCAATAACTTTCCAATATTTTCTATGATCATCCATGCTCTTCTTCAATAATCCTAAATTATTAAGTTCTTTCTTATGATAAGAACCATACTCTTTCTTGTACAATCCTAAAATGCTTTCAGCATCACTTTTCCTGACATTTCTTATTTTCACATTCATTCTTCAGGCACCAAGATAAACTTATCATATTCATCTCCTTTGGCAATACAATTTGTTTCCACACATTTCATTTTTTTTCCGAGAAAAACAGTGAATCCTTCTTCAAACATTCCTGATAAAAAACTACAAACACTATTCTTTGATTCCTTATGATATTTTGATATTACTGATTTGCATCTTACAAGCACTTTTTGTTCTTCAGAATCATAACTTGTTTCATCTAATTTAATCATCCAGCCCGAAGCCACTTGTATGCTGAAGAAATTATTAACCATTTTTTCATCAATCCTGATTTTTCCATAATACTTTGCGAATCTTTTTCCGGTTTCTCTCCCTAATTCTTTCATTAAAGTATGGCATGCATCAAACCCTATTACTTTTTCGAGTTCTTCCAATAATTTTGTATAAACATCATCATTCATTAAGATGCTTGTATAATAATCATTTTCTCGTCCTGAACTCACAAACATCATCTCCTTTAGAAACACATTTTTTCTCAACCATTTTTTTTCCAATCTCTTCTTCCGAGAATTTGGTTAAGAATCCGGAAATAAAACTACATGTTTTATTATCTGTTTTTTTATGAAAATTACTTATAAATGTTTTTTTAAAACTTATCTTAATACTTTTTCCTGATTTTTTCATATTCCATCTACTAATCCACTCTATCTCCTTCATCTTTTTAAGAGCGTTTTCCATAAAATCTTTTTTAACATCACCAAAATTCTGCTCTCCAATATTATGTCCTAATTTGAACATTATTTGGTTTGCAGCCCTGCCTATTATTGATTCCAGTTTTTCCTGCATTGCTACAAAAGTTTCGGACCTTATAACCATTTTATCTTCATGTTTTTTTCTGAAATCTTTAAGAAAACTTATGCTTTCTTCAATTTTTTCCCTAACTTCTTCCTTCTTCATCCTGATAATTTCTCCGTTATTTGTTTTGAAACTTTTTTCATCTTCTTAATTAATTTTTTAACATTAGCGTTTTTATTAGTTATGCAAACAAGCAATAAGTCTTTTCCTGTTATTGTGAGAGTTATATTCATTCTTTTCCCGTCTACGGTGCTTACTATTAACTCCCCGTCATTTAATTCATGCAATACTTGTTCTCCTGCACCTGCAAGAGTAGCTATCATCGCAGAGACCTTATCCTTATCTGCTCCGCGCGGAATACTTCCTGTAATCAGGAATCCTTCTTTGCTTATTACAAAAGATTTCTTAACTCCTTTAAACTTTTCTAATTTTTCCAGTTCTTTATTTATGTATTCGTCGCTTAACATCTCACATCAATATTATTATTATCATCCTTTATTTTTATCATTTTTCCTTAGGCAGTTTAATAATGAATTTGCTTCCTTTTCCGTATTTGCTTTCTAAACTTATGCTCCCTTCATGTTTTTCCACTATGTGTTTAGACATTGCAAGACCCACTCCAAAACCTCCCTGCCTCTTTCCATCCTCTGCTTGCTCGTATTTTTTGAATACTTTTTCCTGTTCTTCTTCTTTTATTCCAACACCATAATCCTTAACGTACGCTATAACTTTATCCTCCTTTATACTCATCTTTACTTCTATCTTACTATTTTTTTCTGAGAATTTTACAGCATTATCAACAAGGTTAACAAAAACTTCTTTCAATCGTTCATAATCTCCTTTAATTTTAACGCTTTTCAAATCCTTAATTATTTCAATATTTTTTAAATTAATGAATGATTTTCTGGTTGTTATCGCATCAAGAATAATTACTGACAAATCCACTTTTTTAAAATCAAAACTCAGTGCTCCCGCATCCATCTTCATAATATTCAATACTCTATTAACCAAGTCCTTCATCTTGTAAGAATTTGATATTATTCTCTGAAGATACTCTTCCTGCTCAGGAGTGTTAGCATCATGCTTGAGTAATCCGGCATAACCCATAATAGGGGTGAGTGGTTGCTTGAGTTCATGAGTGACTCTCATCAAGAACTCTTTTCTCAATTCTGTCATCTTCTCCTGCTTCTCCTTCTCCTTGCTCTCAGTAATATCATTTATTAATTGAAGAATTAAGAACTGATTTTTTTTCTTAACTTTTGACAAACTTATTAATAAGTATTTAGTTTTTTTCTCAGTATCAATAGTTGTATTGAATGTTTTATTCTTAATTTCGCCCTTCTTTACCATTCTGTTATAATCTTTCTTATGAAAATGTTTTTCATCAAAAATATTATAGAGTTCCCAAATATTCATGTTTTCTGCTTCACTTTTTTTAATTCCAAAAATTTTTTCTGCAGCAGGATTAAAATCCAATATTCTCCCCTCTTCATCAGATAATATTATTCCTGCTCTAACATTTTCAAATATCCTGGTTAATTTCTCCTTCTCACTCTGCAACTCATTCTTTGACATTATGGTTTTTATTTCCTGACCTATAGTTCTTCCTAATAATTCAAGAGTATTCATGTCTTTCTGACTGACTAATTGCTTCTCAATGCTTGTGAGTTTTATAGCACCTATTATTTTCTGATCCATGATTATAGGCACCATTAATAATGATTTCGTATTCTTCTTATTTCTAGATTTTGTTTTTTTATAATCATAAACAATTATGCTTTTCTTCTCATCCAGGACTTTCCTGAATTCCTTACCATTGATTTTAATATTTTTTTTTTGAGAAACTTTTTCAGAATCAATTATGTCAGCTACTTCTTTACTTATTAAATAGACTTCTCCATTATCAAAATTTATGAAATCCATCACAGCTTCCAAAACATCTTCAAGAAGTGTTTTCAAATCTTTTGACTTATTCCCCAGAATCATTATCTTATTAAGCGCTTTTAGTCTTTTATTATATGATTCAAGTAATTCTTTGGAATGCTTCTGACTTGTTATATCAATCCCTGACATTATTACTCCCGCAGGATTATCTTCATCATCTTTTATTACTTTATTATACCATTTTATCATCTTCTCATCATCATTCTTGGTTAAAACTATATTTTCAGTGTAAGAATCATCTTTTTCTAATAATTCCCTAATTTTTTCTTCATTCTGTTCTGGTGTGAATTTCTTAAACCAGTTATGCCCTATTATCTCATCTTCTTTATACCCTAATATTTTCTCGCATACTTTATTCACAAGAATAACTCTTCCTTCCTTGTTCAAAAATAGCATTAATGCTCCTGAAACATCTAAGTATTTTTTAAGAAATTCCTTATTCTCCAATAATTCTTTCTTCTCTATATTCTGGGGAAAGAATATTTTTTTCAAAAAATTCATTTTAACCAATTATTCCTTCAATATCTTTCAATAATTTATCTGTCTCAAAAGGCTTCATCACGCACTTAACAACTAATTCAGGATAATCTTTTTTCAAATCTTCTTCTATCTTGTCAGTACTTGCAGTAAGAGCGATTACACTTATATCTTTCTTCATCTTCTTTAACTCATCAAGAAAGTCTCTTCCCTGCATTCTTCCTGAAAGCTTCAAATCCAGGAGTATTAAGCATATCTTATCTTCTTTAACAATATCCATGCCTTCTTCAGCGCTTGGAACACCAATATAATCATACTTCTTTTTAAGAATATTATTCAACAATATTCTTACTTCTTCATCATCATCAATATGTAATATTCTCTTCATACTAGAAAAAAAATTTGTTGGTATTAAATAAATCTTTTTATAATTTAGGCAATACTACTGTAAACTTCGTCCACTTGCCGTATTCACTCTCAACACTTATTTTTCCATCATGTTCTTCCACCACGTGTTTTCCCATAGCAAGCCCTATTCCGAACCCTCCTTTCCTCTTACCTTCATCTGTCTGAGAGAATTTTTTGAATAATTTAGGAATGTCTCCTTCTTTAATCCCAATACCATAGTCTTTAACAATTACTTGCACTTTTCCATCCAATTCTTTCATTCTCACTTCCACTTCATCTTCTTTATCTGAAAACTTGACTGCATTATCAATGAGGTTGACAAAAACTTCTTTCAATCTTTCATAATCAGCTTTTATTTTAAGATTATGCAAATCCTTAACTATATTAATATTTTTAAGTTCTATTTTTGATTCTATTGCAGTAATCGCGTCAAGAATTAAATTTGACAAATTTACTTCTTCAAAATGGAACTTAAGCGCTCCTGCCTCCAGCTTCATCAAATTCAACACTTTATTTATGAGTTCTTTCATCTTATGCGAGTTTGAAATAATTCTCTTAAGATAATCAACTTGTTCATCATCACTTATTTGTTCTTTCAGTAATCCTGCATAACCCATGATAGGAGTGAGAGGCTGCTTTAGTTCGTGCGTAAGCGACATCAGGAACTCTTTTCTCAATTCGCGGAGTTCTTTCTGCGCTTTAGTCTCCTCCTCCAATCTCTTTGCTTTAACGCGTTCGGTTATATCCCTCATTAATACAATTATTCCCTTCTTTTCTCCTTTAATAGTGAAGAAAGATGGACTAATTTCAATTATTCTCTCACCTTCTTCTGTTTTAATTTTCAGTTCAAAAATGTTTTTTTCTCCTGAAAAGAAACTTTTGAAAATATTTTTTAAGAATTCTTCATCTTTATTAACAAGCATTTTACTAAATATAGTGAAATTTTTTCCCAACAACTCTTCTTCACTAAACATTGTTCCTTCAACAACCTGCTCGTTCAATTTTACAATATTCCCCTCCATATCCAATACTAATATGCCGTCTGAAGAACTCTCAAACATTGCTCTTAATTCTTCCTCATTCCTGCTTAATTCTTCTTCTGCTTGAATACGGTAAATCCTTGTCCCTGCATAACTCGCGATTGTTTCAACAACATTAGTATATTCCAATTCTTTTCCTTTTTTAACAAATAATGTTATACCTCCTTTAGGAGATTCTCTGCCGAAACCAACTGTATAAACAGAGCCAATATTAAGCACATCTTCAACTTTTTTGCAAAGTTTTTTTGACACTCCTCCAGTCATTAAAGTATGTATTCCGCCTTTCACTTCCTCGAGTTTTCCGGAAGTATAAATTTTTTTCTCCTCTTCACTCATGTCTTCAGTATGAATAATCTTCTGCTTTAATCTTCCAACAATATTAACTACTTTGTCACCTATTTTTCCCAAACCCTTAACTGATTCTATTATGATCCCCTGCTTATCCTTGTCATAATATGAAATACCAATAATTAAATCCTTATTTAATTCATGAATTTTATCAGCCAAATAATCACATATTTCATCAGTATCATCCATCTTACTGATATTAATAATCATCTCATTCACAAATGCTTTGGATTCTTCAGCTTTTTTTCTTTCAGTAATATCGCGTATTATTGCTTGAATAAACCTGCCTTCAGGCAGTTTTACTAATTTACTGCTTACACTCAAATATTTTTTTCCAACACTCTCATCATAAAAACTCATATCCATCTGCAATTCTTTCTTCTTAATGATTTCTTTTATTCTCTTAAAAATTTCCTGAGCACTTAATCCATATTCAACATCGAATTCGTCAAATCTTTTGCCAATAACTTCATCCTTCTCTCTCTTAAAAAATTTCAAGTATTTTTGATTAACTTTCTTAATATGTCCTTTCAAATCTAAAAGCATGACTGCATCATGAGACTGGTTGAAGAGTGTTGAATAAAGTTCTTCACTCTTTTTTAATTCTTCTTCTGCTTTTTTTCTTTCAGTAATATCTCTTGAGGCAGTTATGATATTAAATCCTTTATTTTCAAGTTTTATCGAGTTGCCTTTTGTTTCAAGATAATGCCAATTTCCATCCTTATCTTTTAATCTGTAAGTTGCTGTAACACTTCCTTTCTCCTCCCTTAACTTCTTCCTAGTCTTCAAAATTTGAGACAATTTTCTGCCTACAAATTTTTTAGCATATTTTAAAACAATTGACTTAATCCTTTTCTTATCCTCAGGATGCATTAATTTAAACACTGATTTCCCGATTAATTCATCAGAAGAGTATCCTAGAAGTCGTTCATGAGCAGGATTCGCGTAAATATAATTTCCTTTAAAATCAACTATTGCAATAAGATCTGAAGTATTATCAGTTATTAACTTATACTTCTCCCTGCTCTCCCGAAGTTCTTCTTCAATCTTCTTGAGTTCAGTTATATCAATTAATGAAGCAACACGCTTCTTAGTGCCAGGAATAGTGTCAATGAATAATAATATTCGTCGGATATCTCCTTTTTTATTAACGAAATCAAATTCGTACTTATTAGGAGCTTCCTTATCTTTTTCTCTGCGTTTTTCATGATATTCTTCCATCTTCTCTAAATATTCTTTTGTAACGAACTCGGTCCAGCTTTTTTTATTCTCTACTTCTTCTTTTGAATAACCGCTGAGTTGTTCGAAAAACTGGTTTGCGTAAGAAATAGTGGTGTCTTCTTCAAGAACAACTATTGCGGTTCCAGTATTCTCAATAAGTGTGTGGTATTTTTCTTCACTTTTTTCAAGTTCTTTTCTGGCAAGCAGTCTTTCTTCCTCTATACTTACTGCTTGTGCAAGCATACTCATGATTTTTACTTCATATTCAGAGAATTCTCTTTTCTTAACATCGCACACGCAGAAAGAGCCTACAGTTTCATCACCAATTTTTACCGGGATTCCTAAATAAGATTTAAAATCGTATTTTTTAACGTTCGGGTCTGTCTCTTCATATTTTGTTCCAGTCAAGTCATTAATCATTATTCTCTTATTTTTTCTAATAACATCATAGCATAAGTGTCCTTCAGGATTATCTTCTGGATTATAATCTTTTGGCTCATGCCATATACTGTAAGTGCATAATAATTCATCACTCTCAAGCCTGTTATATAATGCGCATGCTCCGCCAACTATTTCACCTGCAGTATTAACTAATTTATTTATGTTTTTCAAAGAATCATCAGTGAGGGATAAGAAACAATCATTAATTTCTTCAATTGCTTCAGAAAACTTTTTTCTTTCAGTAATATCTACAAAAGAAGTAACAACTCCAATTAAATCTCCTTTATCATCCAACAGGGGTCTTGCACTATGCAAAAACCATCTAATATCTTCATCTTTTGACATTCTTAAACCAATAACTATGCCTTCATAAGACTCCTTAGTTTCAGCAACTCTGGAAATAGGGAATTCGGATAATTTCAGAGGATTCTCTTCTTCATCATATAACTTATTCTTCCAAAAACCTACTTTCTTTTTCTTCAACTCTTCTTCTGATAATCCGAATATTTCTTCAGCAACAGAATTAGCTGCAGTTATTAATCCATTAGAATCATGAACAGTGATTCCTGTAATAGTAGAGTTGAATAATCCTTTATATTTCTCCCTGCTCTCTCTTAATTTTTGTTCTGCTTTCTTACGCTCGGTAATATCATGAGCCATACTGATAAATAATCTTCTGCCGTCCGGCATTTTTCCTAATGGTGATGAACTAAAACTCCATATTCTTTCTTCCCCTTCTTTAGTTCTCAATTTGTACTCTCCTTCAACTTCTCTCTTATTCTTCTTGAATAATTCTTCGATATCTTTCTTAACTAAACTTTTCTTCTCACCGTACGCTTTCTCAACCCATTCTTCAATAGTTGGTATTTCTTCAACAGAATAACCCGTAATTTCTTCCCATACATTATTTATTAAGACGACTTCTCCATCCTCAGCATGAATCATTACTGGAAAAGGAGCATTACTTATTGATTTCTCAAACCTTTTCTTGGATTCTTCAAGTTTGTTAACAAATTTTTTTCTGCTTATGAAAGAACTAATCTGGGAAGCAACTTCATCAAGCATTCTCTTCTCTTCTTTCAAAAAGTCTTTCTTCTCCTTATAATAAACCTTAATAACACCTCTTTTTTCACCATCAACTTTTATTTCTGCTGACTGATTCCATCTGGAAGCCCAAAAACTCTTGCTCTCATAAACTTCATCATCACACTCTATCCTAGCGCAAGTAATATCAGGATACTGATAAGCAGTGGGCAGTTTTTTAACAATTGTTTCCAAAATTTCATCAATATCACTATTTTTGCGTAAAATTTTAGAATCATAGTAAATCATTCGCAGTTCTTTTATTCTTTCTCTCAATTCATACTCTAATTTTCTCTGCTCAGTAATGTCATGGCCTTCAGCAACTAAAAGATTAATTTCATGGTCTTTTATTGGTCTAATCTTAAAACTAATAAAACGTTTTTCCCCGTCTTTATCAAGATGTGTTGTCTTAAAAGAAACTTCTTCCCCGTCAGAAGCTTTCTTAACACTTTTTTTTAGCTTTTCTTGCTCTTCTTCAGAATGAGTCCACCACGGCGTGTTCCAAAACTTCTTATTAACCACCTCCTCTTCTTCTGCTCCAATAAAATCAAGAGAAGTCTTATTCGCTCTAACAAGCGTACCGTCAGTCTTAACCAATCCTGTGAGTTCAAAAGAGTTTTCAATAATCTTGCTCAACTGGTTCTCTAATTTTTTACGTTCAGTAATATTCCTTATTAAAGCAACAGAGCCATTAAACTCATTTTTTTCCATTATTGGATAAAGACTTGCTCTAAACCATTTATCCTCCAGTTCGTATTCAAAACTTGAATCTCTCCCTTCTTTATTCTTTTTAAAATTTTTTTTGAACTTCTTACTAACATTTTCTGGCATTATTTCAGAAGTTTTTTTTCCTAAAAAATTTTCAGGATTAGTAAGTAATAATTCTTTTCTGGGAACCTTGCAGAACACGAAACGCGCTTTCTTGTCAAAAACAAATATGAATTCCTTAACTGAAGAACAAATCTTACGGAATAATTCAACTAATTCTTCTTCAGAACCTCTATAAAAAATATTATTATCAATCATTAATAAAAAAAAATTATGGCAGGATATAATAAAAATTTTTGGAAAACACTGTTTTTCGAATATTTTATTAAATAAGACTAATTAATTTTCTTCATGAGTAAAAAATTCAAAGTCACTAAAGAAATGGCTGACGAAGTCATGAAGACTGAAGGAAATGCTAAAGGAGTTGTTTTTAAAATAGACAGGAAGAATATTATAAAACTCGGAGAGGAAGAGGCTTTAAAAAAAGTAGAGGAAAGGCTTAAAGAACTTGGTTATCCGCTTAAGTATGAAGAAATCATTTCTTCAGAAGATTACAAAATGGGATACAGGTACTTGTCATTGCTCATGATGAAGGAAGTTCTTGAATTATCTGACAATGATATTAAAGAATTAGGTGAGAGAAGCGTGAAAGTATCTTTCTTCATTAAGTTGTTTGCTTCATTATTCGCTGATGTTGAGACATTATTGAATAATGTTGATAAGTTTTGGAAGAAACATTATGATAAAGGCTCATTAAAAGTTGATGATTTTGATGAAGATAAAGGAGCAACATTAATAGTTAAAGACATTAATCTTCATCCCGTATATTTAAAATATTTGGAAGGTTATTCAATAAATGTTGTTAAACTCGTAATGCCTGATAAGAAAGTAAGATGCAGACAAGTTAAGAGTGAGAAAAAGAATGAGTATAAGTTAAGAATAGAGTGGGAATAATGGATGAAAAAAAATATTGCTTTTGAAATAGAGAATTATCTTAAAAGCATATGGGAGTTCATACCTATTCCTTTTGCTTACGTGAACAAGAATAAGATAATAATTCAGGTTAGTGATTCTTTTGCAGAAAAATTTGGTTATGAAGACTCAAGTGAAGTTACTGGAGAAATAATAACTGGATTAATCCCGAATATTGATAAGTTCTTGAAAAACAAAAATGTTGAGAAAAAAGAATTAAGTATTAAAATAGATGATAGAGAATTATATTTTCTCATATCAGTAAGTATCAGAAAAGATGAACATGGAGAAAGAATAGGTTATTTCATCTCATTAAACGATATAACTGAAAGAAATAAAATGGAGGAGGAATTAAAAAGAAGAAGGAAGCATTTCAAAACATTATTCAATACTATGGCTGACCCTGTTGTGATTCTTGACAAGAAAGGTAAGTTTCTTGAGATTACTGAAAAAGTGAAAGAAGTAACAGGATACGAGAAGGATGAGCTTATTGGAAAGAATTTTATGAGAACAAGCTTACTAACTAATAAGAGTAAATTAGTTACTATTAAGAATCTTGCTAAGCGAATGATGGGAATAGATGTAAATCCTTACGAGGTTAAGGTTAAAACAAAAGGTGGAGAAATAATTCCTTTCGAGATTAATGCTGAAAAAATAAATTATGAAGGAGAACCTGCCGACCTCGTTGTTTTCAGAGATATTAGAAAACGTAAAGAGATAGAGAAGAAGTATAAGAATCTTATTGAGAACACGAATGATATTATTTATTCAATGACTCCTGACGGAACAATAACTTACATAAGCCCGCAAATAGAGAAGTACGGGTATAAGACTGAAGAAATTATGGGCAAAAAATTTTATGAAATAGTAATTGAAGAAGACAAAGAGAAAGTGACAGAAGATGCTGAGAAAACCCTTAAGACTGGTGAAGAATTCCCGACAGAGTTCAGAATAAAAGACAGAGAAGACAATACTGTATGGATGGAGGAGAAAGGAAGAGTAGTGTATGATGATAAAGGAAATCCTGTAAAAATAACCGGAGTTATTCGCGACGTGACAGAAGAGATAAAACTCGAAGAATTAGAGAAAGAAAGAGAACTGAATAATTTAAAGAACCAGTTCTTCATGAGAGTAACTCACGAACTCAGGCGCCCTTTAGTCCCAATAATAGGATACGCTAGTGATGTATACAATGAATTAGAAGATGAGGAAAAAAAAGAACATCTAAAAAAAGTGATTAATAATGCCAAAGAATTGAAAAAACTTGTTGATCAAGTGATAGAACTAACATCATTAAGGAAAGGTGAAGAGTTAAAGAAGAATAAGACTAAACTAAAAATCGTGATTAATGAATCTGTAGAGGAGTACAAGAAAGATTTCGGACTAAAAGGAGTTAAGTTAGTCAAGGATTTTAGGAAAGAACCAATAATAATGGGTGACAAAGAAAAATTAAAACAAGCATTAGAAGGATTAATAGATAATAGTGTTAAGAACACTGAAGAAGGTAAGAAAATAAAGATTATTCTGGATGAAGATGAGAATAATGCTGTAATAATTGTTGAGGATGAAGGGAAAGGAATAAAAAAAGAAAAACTTGAGAAGATAAAGAAAGGAACTTACGTGCCTAAACTCGAGCCTGAAAAAATACACACAGGATTCGGGGCAGGATTATCATTAATAAGGTTTGTTATTAATGCTCATGAAGGAGAATTCATGATAGAAAGCGAAAAAAATAAAGGAACAAAAGTAATTATTAAACTGCCTAAGAAATGATTATTGTTCTCCGTTCAAAACTTTTCTAATAGTATTCATCAATCTCTCAGAATCAAAAGGTTTGAGAATACACCTAACAACTAAGTGCGGATACTTATTTAATAATTTCTTAATCTTCGGAGGACTTGCAGTGACAGGAATAATTTTAGTATCAATTCCTAATTCTTTCAATTTTTCAATCAAATCCGTACCTTGCATAATGCCAGGGAGTTTAAGGTCAAGGATAACAAGATTAACATCTTCTTTTTTAATAATTTCCAATCCTTCTTCTGCAGTAGGCACTCCAACATACTCATACTCTTTACTGATTATCTCTTTAACCAATATTCTAATACTCTCATTATCTTCAATATGAAGTATTTTCTTACTCATTTTATCTCAGTTATTATATAAAATTCCTGCAAGTATTTTTTAAATTTACGATAGAAAAAAAAGTTCTTCATTGATTTAAATAAATATTGTAAACACAGATTTCTTCCTTGTTTTCTCTGCACTCTTGCTCAACTTTTTCAGCATTAAAGTATTCTCTGAAAAAAGATTCAGAATAAGAGCAGAAACTGAGTGGTTCTGCATTTAAATAGTCAAAAACGCATCTCCCGCATTCAAGCACTATTTTTTTGTTGTCATAATCGATTTTTCCGCTTACACAAACATCATAATCTGCCATCACACTTATGAATTTCTGCACTTTGTTATGAATGTCTAATTTTTTATTATCATACTTTTTTCTTAATTCTTTGCCGTAACTCCCTCCTGCTCCTGAAAGAAGAGAATTAAGAGTATTCTTTCCGAAAGAATTAACAAGATTTTTTAACAATTTTTCGTAAAAACCTTTTGTGAAATTTTTTATCTTATTCATAACAGTATATTAAATCCTTGCTCTTAATAATTTAATGTATCACTCTGTAGTGAAGTATTTTATTGTTTCAGGATGCTTCAGACTATTCATGAAAGTATCATAATTGAAAACTTCTCCTTCAATCATGATTCCTCTTGAACCAAGCTTCATACCATACCTTCCACTATTATTAGGGTATGAGTCTGTTCCTGAAAGAACAGTAAGCCCGAAATGAGTAAGTAAGTCAATATGTTCTGGTTTTGTTGATTCAATAATACTAATCTCTTCATTCCTTATCAGATTCTCTAATCTTCTTGTATTTTTCTTAACACCCATATCTATATTAGGGTATTGTGTTAAGAACTCAAAAACTCCTTTACCGCTCGTGACGTGACTATACCAAGAACCATAAGAAGCATCATCTCCATATACTTGAGCCAAATAAGTTACATGACACTTAATAGTTGAGTGATCAAGTTCAACACTAGGAAGAATATTAATGAAATTCTTATAAAAATTATGAACCCTCTTGCAGTCTTTTTTATAATTTTTTTTGTCAGAATGAATAATTACTACAGCACCATCAAGTCCTCTTCTTTCAATAGTGTTCTGGATTGTTGTCCCACTTACTAACTCATTAACTCTTCTGCCACCACTCTTGTAGAAACGATTCTGATAATCCACGTGCACATGAGTATCAATTTTTAACATAAACTTTTTTAAAAATATCTTATTTATTAAATTATTGGTAAAAAAATATTAATAAATAATAAGTTTATTTAAGATTATTATGAGCAAAATTAAGATAGCTAATCTGAATCCAAAAGCATGGGGACTGAAACTAATGTTTAAAGTTGTTAAGAAAGGAGAGTCGAGAGAAGTAGAGTTCAAAGACGGCAGTACTCATAAAGTTGCAGAACACTTAGTTGGGGATAATACTGGAACAATATTATTAACTGCATGGGATGACAAGATAGACAAGTTCGAAAAAGGAAAAGTTTATGAGATTACTGAAGCAAGAATGAATGTATACAATTATCGTATGAAGATTAATATGACTCGCAAGAGTGAGATGAAAGAAGTGGATGATGATATGAAAGTGAAAAAAACAGTTAATATGAGTGAAAAATTCTTCGAGAAACCAAAAACTTGGAAAAGAAGAAGGAGTTAATACTCATTCATAAAAAAAAACCAATTTAACTGAGTAGTGGCCATAATATTGCCATCCATATTATTTTGTTTGCTGAATTTTCAAAAATTAGTGACTTACTAAAAGCATATATATTGCAAGAGTCTCAGCACTCTCAGAAACCTTATTTAAGTAATACGCTCGGGAGTTGATAAATGAATAGTTCCCAACTGCTCAACACCTCTTTTTTTTGAGTACGGACAATTATTAAAAAAAAAAATTTAGTGTGAGTAATACTTTTTTTTATTCATTAATATGAGTGGGGTTATAAAAAAAAAGCTTTTCTTCATAAGATTTATATATCAAAAACCTTGTTAATAATAATTGGATGGTGCGCGAACCTACTCTGGATGAAAAATTAAGAAAATGTTCAGATTCAAGAAGAAAACAAGCCCATCTTACGACAGGAAGAAAAAATTATATTATGAATTCCTGGAATAATTTAAGAAAATGCGAAGAAAAATACTTTAACAATAATTCCACCCATTATTTTAATGGACGGAAAGAAATGAAGCGCAATAAGACTTATCATAAAATAAGAAGAAAATTGGCAGAAAGCAGGAAGAAAAATTTTTCTCACAGTTAAATTAATAAAAGATTAGTTAATAAAATTTTGTTATGAAGAAAATTTTGTTTGGTTTATTCGTAATATTTCTTATTATTGGATGCACACAGCAGAGTCAGGTTGCTAATCCTGCAGCAGTTTATTGCAGAGACCAAGGATACACTTATGAGATAAGAACAGGACCTGAAGGCGGGCAGAAAGGATTCTGCGTATTTGATGATGGTAGTGAGTGTCCTGGATGGGAGTATTTTAATGAAACCTGCACTGTTGACACTGCATCAAACTGCAAAGACTTATGTGGTGACGGAGAATGTCAGGAAGTTGTGTGCCAAGCAATTGGTTGTCCTTGTCCGGAAACACCTGAATCATGCCCAAGCGATTGTCAATGATTAGAATTAAAACCTATCAGTAATTCCGCTAATTCTTTTTTTGTTTTATTAAATTCTTCATATGCTTTCTGAAAAGATTCTGAAGTTTTCTCAACTTTTTCTTCAAGACTATTATCCTTGTTTTTATCAGCATTCTTTATATACCTTATACAGTAATCCAGCCATAATACTCTTTCCTTCAAGTTTTCTTCATAATCTTTTAAAAGTTCTTTTTTCTTCCTAGAGCATATTAGTTTTTCTTCTTCATTATATGAAGGGTTTAAGTAAAAATCTTCTTTATTTTTTTTACTCTCTAATTCATTGTAAGTTTTTTCAAGAAGATCTTCCATTATTCTTATATGAGTTTTGTACTTTTTCGGATTATTCTTTATTTTTTTAATATTTTCTGGAGATAAGTAAGGTCCTTTATTTTTCATAAAAAAATTTACTAAAAAAATTTTATTATAAATCTTTTGGAAATTAACAGTTTATCCAACCTTTCTTCTTTAATTTAGTGTATGAATCAAGAAATCTCCTGTTAACTCTTCTGAATTTCTCGCATGCTTTTTTCTTATTCGGTACTCTGCATAAGAAAGCAAAAAGCATTTCATAAGATTTTTCTTCCAATACTCTGAATCTTTCAGAATCTCCTGATTCTTCAAAACCATGATTAATTAGGTCAGCAGTTATCAAGTATGGAAAGTAGAATCTGTGGAATTTGGAATTCCTATTATATCCCGACCTGGAAGATATTTTAAATATTTTTTTCAGACCCTTGTATTTATTGAATTCTTCCTCATAAAAAGATGGATTAATACTATGTTTTTCCATGTACTCACTTGCTTTTATTAAAACATTGCTTTTATAAAAATTCTTAATCAAGTGATTCAAGTATAAAAAATTTCCTTTAACACATTTTTTTAAAAACATAGAATCTTCTTCATTGTTTTTTGCTACAAGAAAATCCAGTGTTTTCTCTTCTTTTTCTAAATTATTTAATAATATGCTGAATAATGATGCTGAATCTCTCCATTCATTCTTTTTTGCTGTTCTAACTATTAATTCCCTGTATTCCTGAACCCCCCTTGCCTTAATCTGTCTGCATTTGTATTCCTGAGTATTCATCGCTTCTTTCATATTATTCAATCTCTTCTTGTTTATTTCCGGATTTTTCCTATTATTTCGCAGGGTTTTTATCACTTTTTTTCTCCATTCTTTGTATTCATCATTATCCTCATCCCATCTTTTTTGAGTGATTCTTCTGTATACACCCCCCATATTCTTGACTATTCTTATCCTCTTCTTAGTTGCTTCTTCGCTGTTCAAAAAATATTCTGCTGACAAATACATGCAGTCTTTTTTTGTTAATTTTTTTCCTCTAAGAAATCCTTCATTAATTAAGAACCTGACATCCCATGGAGTATAATACTCAAAAAGTTCTTCAAGATAATATTTTTCTTTATCAAAAAAAATATCTGGATTTAAATCATTAATGTTAATAGTAATATTTTTGTATTTGCTTAATATCTTATCCAACCCATTAAGAATATCTGCTTCTTTATTAACAGAGTATTCTTCATTAATCAGCATATTTTTTTAGAAAAATCTGTTGTTTAAAAAAAATTAGTGACTACTTTGTTAAGATGAAAATATTTAAAAATAAGAAAAAGTTATTTTTTTTTAATATTATGAAAGCAGAATCAAAAAGTTTTACGAGTACGATTTTGCAAGTTCTAACTATTCTTATAATTATTATTCGATAAAGGACTTTTTCTTAATAAGAAGTCTTTACAGTAAAAAAAAATTATTAGTTATAGTTAGGAAAGGAGTGATTTAATGAGATACGTGAATATTGTGGATACGACACTGAGGGATGGTGAACAGACTGAAAGCGTGAGTTTCAGCAGTAAAGAGAAATTGTATATTACAAAATTCTTAATCAAAAAAATTAATGTTGACAGTGTTGAAGTCACGAGTGCCAGGATTTCAAAGAAAGAGTCTGGCAGTGTTAAGAAAATAACTGAATGGGCTGATAATAATAGTTATCTTGACAGGATTGAAGTCTTAGGTTTTGTTGACCATAATAAGAGCAGTAAATGGATTCTTGAAGCAGGCGGGAGAGTGATTAATTTATTAACTAAAGGCAGTTTAAGACACCTTCATATTCAGTTGAAAAAAAGTCCTGAACAGCATTTTAATAATATTAAGGAAGTTTTTAGTTTTGCAGAAAAAGAAGGCATGGTTGTGAATGTTTATTTAGAGGACTGGTCTAATGGTATGAAAGATTCAAAAAATTATGTATTAAACATGATTAATATGCTTAATTCCTTTGGTGTTAATCGCGTAATGCTGTGTGATACTCTTGGTATTCTAAATCCGGATATGACTCATGATTTTGTTAGTGAGTTAGTAAAAAGGTTTCCTGACACTGTTTTTGATTTCCACGGCCATAATGATTACGGATTAGCTGTTGCTAACAGTGTTAGTGCTGTCAAAGCAGGTGTTGAGAGTGTTCACGTCACTGCTAATGGTTTAGGTGAGAGAGCAGGTAATGCCAGGATTTCTTCCGTGATTCCAGCAATTAATGATTTCACAAACTTCAGGACAAGGATTAATGAGGAATATTTTTTAAGATTAAGCAGGATTATTGAAAGAGTTTCTGGACTGAGAATTCCTGAGAACACTCCTGTTATTGGTGATAATGTTTTTGTCCAGAACTGTGGTGTTCACGCGGACGGGGATAAGAAAGGAGGATTATACAAAAATAAATTAGTTCCTGAACGTTTCGGGAGAATAGAGAGAAATTATAGTCTTGGAAAAACTGCTGGTGTCGCGAGTATTGATAAGAATCTTGAACAGTTAGGTTTTAATATTGATTTATCAAAAAGTGAGAAGAAAAAAGTTTTAGAAAGAATTAAGGAATTATCTCATAAAAAGAAAGTTATTACTCGAGAAGATTTGCCATATATTATTAGTGATGTTTTAAAAACTCCTGTAAGGAAAAAAGTTGAATTATTGAATTATGATTTCAGGCTAAAGAACAAGCACAGTCCTGAATGCAGTATTGTATTACGTGTTGGTGATGATACTGTTTTTGGAGAAGGTTTTGGTGACGGCCAGTATGATGCTTTCATGAACAGTGTTAAAGACATTTATTGTTCAAGAAATATTAGTATTCCTGAACTTGTTGATTATGTTGTCAGGATTCCGCCAGGGGGTAAGACAAGTGCTTTGGTGGAGACAACTATTAAATGGGAGTATAGTGATGGGCGTATTATTAAAACAGTTGGTGTTGACAGTGACCAGTTATTATCAGCTATTAATGCAACTATGAAAATGCTTAACTTTAACAGTTTTTCTAAAAAATAAGGAATACTTATAAAATATTTTATTTATAGTATTCTTTGATGTTGGAATATTTTGTTAATAAATTATTGGATTATGGTTTTGAAGAATCAGATTTTTTTAACAAAAAAATAAACAAGACTAAAAGAGTTTTAAAATTTTTAGAAATAATTGTTGACAAATACAGGAATAATAAAGAATCAAGATATAATACTTGGAAGAATACTATTAATGACTTAGAATCATTCCTAGATAACGAAATTCATATTATTATTGCTTCTAATTATATTAGTTTATTAAAGAACAAAGCAATTGATAATGTTGGTTCAGAACTTTTAGGAAATTATTATGAACCAAAAAGTGATGATGAGTATTTTAATGCTCTTGAATATGGTCTAAAAACAAGCATTATTGGTTCAACAAGTGATTGTTTTTCAAAAATAGATATTATAGTTTCTGGAATAAATGATTATGAATACAGCAAGAAAGAAGATACTGATTATAATATTATAAGAGAGATTAATAAAGTTAGTAAAGAGAGCAATATTGAATCATTAAGTATTTTTAGAATCATAAATGATAAAGAATTGTATAATAGTTTGAAAAAACAGTTT
>CAYWEY010000002.1:0-48130 GCA_964457955.1 Candidatus Woesearchaeota archaeon | reverse complement strand
AGCACTAAAAAAGAGACTAGGGAAGATTATGAAATTATAATAATGCTTGATAAGTATTTTACAAATATTAATAATATTGTGATTAGTGGAGGGAGTAATACTCTTGAAGAAGAGTTATTGTTAAGAACTGAAAAAATAAACAAGGAAATAATCCCTTTTTTGAAAGAAGTAATAAATAATTATAAGAAAAAAGTGTTAAGGATTCCTGAACATTTTTCAAAGTTTAATGAAAATATTGCTCCTGAGAATATTAAGAAAAAATTGTTTAAAAAAGAGGATTACTCTTTATTCAAGTAATTCTTTCTCCATCTTTTTCAAATACTCAACTGATTCTTCAACATCTATGAATAATTCTGAAGCTTTCTTAACATGAGATTTTTTAATCTTCTTCTTATTTGCTAATTCTCTGCTCGGCGCGAGTAATTGTATTGCATACCTTAATGAATTCTTGGCTCCAAGTTTTGTTAATAATTCAAGAGCTTCCTCATCTACTTCTATGTCTTCAACTTTGCACCTTTCTTTTATTATCTTGTTTATTTCTTTATCAGTGTATTTCTTAGTATTCATTATTAATATTCTGTCAAGCAAATCAATCGGCATTCCGTGAGGCGCTTTTATAGTTGTTCCTCTTATTTCCGTGATTCCCCTGTTTGTTGCAAATATTATTATTGGCGCCAAATCCTCTTCCATCGCCCTGTTCAAAAAAGCGAATGTCTCAATATCGAGTAAGCTGCACTCATCTATGAATACTACTCCAGGCATTATTTCTGCTTTGCCTGTCTTAACCATTTTTTTAACATTATCATCAATTGCTTTTCTTAACTCGCTGTCTATCTCCTTATTTCTTGATGAACTGAGAAGCATGCTGAATATGTCTCCTCCTCCACCCCTTCTAGCGTTCACCATATCCATCTGGTGCAGAGTAAGAGTGTATACGAATTCTTTTTCTTTGAAAACTTCTCCTTCAGGAACAGGAACAGTCTTATCGCTTGATAAATCAAGTTTTTCTTTCTTTGCGTATTCTGAACTCTTGCCTAATTTTGTGATTTTTCCGCCGTCAGCATCTATCTGAACAATATCTCCTTCACTTATTCCTTTCTTTGAGAACTGCATTGCAAAAGCCTGATCCATTGACAATGTTTTCTTCTCCTTATTTGTTGCAACAGTTATTGTTGCTGATGAAGGAATTTTCTGATAAGGATTCATAGGGCTTGAAGATGTTTCTATATCCAGTTTTTTCACGACTCCTTCATATATTTTCCGCATATCATGAATCCTAACTCCTATTGCTTTTCTTAAAGTCTGCGTTAAGAATTCTGTTTTCTTCATCTCTGTCGAGAATATTTCTGAAGCAGCGAAAGGCACGAAAGGAACATCATTTCCTAACTCCCTGCTTATTCCAAGAGCAAGTGCTGTCTTACCTGTTCCGGGAGGACCAGCAATTAATATGCTTCTTCCAGCAAATTTTCCTTCCTCTATTAATTTTACGATTATACCTGCAGCTTCTCTCGCGCTTTTCTGACCCACCATTCCATCAGCACTTTCTTCTGCTTTGCCTTTTTTGTTTAATCCAAGACCTTGAATATGGGAATGAGCGGATACTCTCTCCCATTCTTTTAATTCACCTACTTCTTTTATTTCAGTCATAATAATTCAAAAAAAATATTAAAATTATTTATAAATTTTTCCCTTATTTATTACTATTGAATGGCGGAATCAATCTTTGCTGAATCAATAAGTTTACTTAGTGAAATAGGATTATTTGATATAATTATCCCTTTCATGCTCGGCACGGCAGTATCATATGGTGTTCTGGAAGAAACTAAAGTTTTGGGCAGTAATCACAGAGTTAATATGATTATTAGTATTGCATGCGGATTAATACTGCTTCTTGCATGGATGAATTTTATATAGAATAAATTTCTTATTTTTAATTATCATGCTTAACGAAAAAATTTATTTAATGGAATTATTAGCGAGAAATGAGTTGAGCAGGACAGAATTAGGTTATATTACTAAAATCATACATTCTTTTAATACTGATTACAAGCCACTAATTGAATCCTATCTTGTTCTGCCGGGAGAAAAAGACAGCAGGAATTCTATTTATACAGTAAGGTTGAGTAGGATTATTGCTAAAGATGATGTTGATGAAATTAATGATTCAATAACATCTCTTAACCTTAATGCTAAAATAAGGGATGTTTATGTTGTTTTAATGATTGAAATGGGAGAATATGAGGATAAGCTTGAAACTATTAACAGAATAGTTGAAAGCGAGTTAAAATTCAAACATGGTTTGAAAATGAGTGGTGTTTTAAGCAGTTTTGAGAAAGAATTATTGGAAAATATTTTATGGAAGTATGGTGGTGTTAAACTATTAAGACTGAAGAGAGAAGATTATGGTTATAAGATTTACTTGAATAATAAGATTAGCAGAAGTGTTTTAGATGATTTGAATGATGAATTAAGTGTTTTAAGAAATTTTGAAAAAATATTGTACAAGCACTAATATGATTTTATATTCCCTTTCTTACCCACTTCTTCTTTTTCAAGCATGTCAAGTATTTCTCTGTACCTTTCATGTATTATTCCCACATCAAATCTTAAGAAATCCTGAACCATTTTATCCTGTTCTTCCCTGCTGAAATAATCCATGCATTCAACAAAATAATCATTGTCTTCTTTATCTATATGTTCTTCATAAATCTCGTTGAATTTTTTAAGATTCTTTATTATACTATCAATTGCTGTAATGTCTCCCTTCACGTACGCACCATTCTTGTTAAGCACTTCCTTAATTAGTTCTCTCCCTAATTTATGCTCATCAATTAATTCCTGCATCATTTCTTCATGTTCTTTTGAAAGATTCTTTTTTTTCATTTCTTCAAAAAGTATGTCTTCTTCTTTACCATGATGAGCTACGTCCAAGTATGTTGTGAAGAAATCAGTGAATAATTGGATAAAGTTTGAATCAACACGTTCAGTCTCTTCTATACTCCGGACTTGTTTTCTAACTAAAGGGAATATTCTTTTTATCAAATCATGTTCTATCTCTAATAATTCATTAGGTTCAACCATCAGTATATTAGGTGTTTTTAGTATTATTAAATTTTTTCGAATAGTATTTAACTAAATAAATACTAATCCTAAAGTATGGGAGCAGAAGATTGTGTGTATTCTGTTAATGGAGAGATTATTAAAGATGTTCCTGTAAAAGCAGAAATAGTTCTTACAAATAAGGAAATCATTGTTAAAAAAAATAGTAAAGAAATTAGGATGTTGTTAAAGAATATCAAGATTTCAAAACTTCCTGTTCTTGATGTTGTGAATATTTCAGGAAATGTTTCCAAAAAGAATAATTTGTTAACTCCTCGCAGTTTTAACCTAAAAATCAAGGATTCTAATAGTTTTATTAAAAGAATAAAGAAATTGAAGAAATCGAAATAATTTTATGCCTAAAGAAACACTTTATTATTAATGAATCTTGAAGATAGTATTAAAATTCTTAAAAACAGGATTAAGGACAGGAGAATTAATGAAGAGTTAGGTGAAGAGCTGACGCTTCTGGCTTGCAGGGCGAGAGAAGAAAGTGTTGAGTACGTTAATGAACATGAAAGGATTGCTTTAATTAAGTTGTCAAAAACAGGAATCCTCACTGATTATGTTCTGGAAAAAACTGTTCGTTATGTGGAAAGATATAATAGAAAAGAATTAGAGGATTTAATTAATCCTTACCTCTAAAAAAAAATTTTTTTTTTATTTTGAATACTTTTCTGCATATTCTCCAATCATTGGGAGTTTATATTTTTCTCCCTGGTACGCTTTAACCATGAGTAATATCCACAGGATAAGACCTATTGGTCCTACAAAAATGTTTAATAAGCCCAGCATAGGTATTCTTGACAGAATAAAACTAATTATCCAGAGTCCTCCGAATACTATCATGCTCTGAACTGCGTGGAATCTTACGAACTTGTTTTTTTCTTCTGCTAAGTAAAAAATTAGTCCTGTTAAGATTGTCAGAACATAAGTTAATGCTCCTGCAATATTCTCATCGAGTCCAAATGTTGCTTTTTTTGCCATAATAATAAAAGGATTATTGGATTATTTTTATACTTTATGAATTATAAAGGATTATTGAGAAATTAAGTATTGTTGCTATAGTAACCCATGCTATATAAGGAATAAGCAAATATGCTGCTCTCTTATCAACTTCTCTGAATTCTATTATTGTAAAAAGTATGAAGTACCATAAGAATATTATTTCTATCAATCCTCCGAGTAATGAGTGCAGTCCGAAAAAGATTATTGACCATAAAGCATTCAACACTAACTGGATTATGAATAATGTTTTAGCAATTTTTGCTTTTTTCTTATTCTTCCAGATTAAGTAAAAAGAGACTGCCATCAGAATGTATAGTGACGTCCACATTGGACTGAACAACCAGTTGGGAGGTGTTATTGGTGGTTTATTCAGTGATGCGTACCATGTTGGTATTGATGAAAAAGTAGAAACTGAGCCGATGAATGCTGCAAGAAAAACTATTAGTATTGAGAGCACTAATTTTTTATAATCAATTTTCATCAATTATTATTCAGTAGGTTAGTTAATAAAAAGTTTTTTCAATAAATAAAACATTAAAATATTTATGAATAGACAGGTTTTTTTACTGATTTTCTGCATCTTATTATTGGGGTGCACTCAGAAGAATGGAAGTGTTTCTAATAATAATAAGATTCGGTGCGGTGTTGATAATCCATGCCCTAATGATATGGGTTGTTATAGTTTTGAGGATGAGGATCACCCTATTTGCTGGGCGGGAAGCCCTTGCGATAAGTGCAGTTCCGGAGAATGCATTATTGGTGAGTCTTATCCTATGCAAGTATTCTGCCAATAAAAAATTTATTAATTAAGGAATCATTTTTTATTTTTTTATGAAAAAATTATTAGTAGTATTATTCATACTCGGATGCACTAGTTCCGAAACTATTAATCAAATAAATGTGACGATTAATGGTGTGAGGGATGAGGCTGTTTTATCCAGAACTATCACTCTTCCAGTGAGTGAGGAGGAAGCTGAGTTCCTGAATAATGAGAGTGGTTGTTTATGTTCTGGAGAATTAATCCTTATTAATAATTCATGGAGGACTAGTTGCTGCAATGATTATCCTGACTGCAGAGTGATTATTGACAGAAGTTCAGGCAGTGTTTATTGCGAGCAGTATGGATAAAGTTTATAAACAAATTTTTTTTAATTATCTTATTTTAATGAATAATTATTTTAAAGAAAAACAAAAAAATAGAACTAGTGAAAAGAACTTGTATATTCCTATTAATCACGCTGGTTTAATCACTCCTGAAAACAAATCATACATTTTTTATAATCATTCTAAAAAGAATCCTATTCTGGAGTTGGAGGATTATGTTTTTCTCGAAACTTCAGGCCTTTTTGTATGCGGAAGCACTTCCTTCAATAATAAAAATTACAGATTCTTATCCCATGGGAATAAGAGCAATATAGTTAAGGAATTAACAAATAAAGGAGTTAGTTTTGCTGAAGAGTTAGGCTCTGTTTTTGATAATAGTTTCAGTATTAATCTCTATATTAATAATAATGTTTTAAGAGAAAAATTTCATAATCTAGGTAATCTTTTTTCTTATGAAGATGATTTAAAGAGTCTGGATTTTAGTATTAATAAGAATTTTGTTAACAATAAGCAGAGAGTTTTTATTTAACCAAAATATTAATAATTTTTTGTGAAAAGAGTTTATTTATCCACTTTAACTGGTTTTGTTCTCGGAATTTTTTGTATTATTGGAGTGTCAGCTCGTTTCGGAATAAGCAGTAATGAAGTTTTCTTATTAGCTAATCTGTATAACAGGGTTTTGATGGGTTTTGTGATTGGTGCTGTTCCTAATCCAGAAGAGAAAGTTTCAAGAGGTGTTTTATTCGGTTTCATAATTAGTTTTGCATTATTTTTATCAACTGGTTTCAGGGATTTAACAGGTTTTTTTGCTGGAATAATTTATGGAATTATTATTGAATACGTTGCAACTAATTACTGAATCTTGTATTATTTATTTTTCTTCCCATCTTTTTCACGTAATCCTTGTTGTATAATCCATCCATATTATAGTTATTATTCCGATTCCTAAATAATCATATAATGCGCTTCTCGTCCAGGACTGTAAGAATTTGCTGAAATAATTATTCATATCATTGAAACTCATTCCGAAATCAAGGAATATTTTAGTATTTTAAATTATTCTTCTATTTTAAGAATTAAAAAATTTTTTTAATGAAGCAGTGGTTAAGCTAAAAAAGATATGACATTATCAGATTATTTAATTACTGTTTTTTTAACAACTTTCTCTCAATTACTTTTTTTTCTGGGCCCATTACTGCTTATTGCTTTCTTGATGAATACTGTTGCAGGATGGACTGAGATATTAAGTTATAAAGTATTGGGCAGGAAGTTATACTTAGTTCTTTTCGGCTGGCTGGGAACAACTTTTCATGAACTCGGGCACTTATTTTTTGCAGTTATTTTCATGCACAGGATTAATGAAGTTAAGTTTTTCAGTCTGGATTCTTCAGAAAAAACGCTTGGTTATGTTAATCACAGTTATAATCCTAACAATATTTATCAGCAGTTGGGTAATTTCTTTATAGGAATTGGGCCTTTGATTTTTTGTTCTATCATGCTCTTCATATTCACTTATTTAATTCTTGAGATTAATGTTTTTGGAGAAGGAATAGTTAATATTAGTTTTGAATCATTCTCAAGTATTGATTCAATTATTAATATGGGTTCAGGAGTGCTTAATTCATCAATCGAATTATTTAATCAACTAATCAAGTCTGATATTGCTTTATGGCGATTGTTATTGTTTATTTATTTTGTTTATTCAATAGGGAGTTCTATAAAACTCAGCTTATCCGATATTAGGGGCGCTTTTTCAGGCTTATTATTCTTTACAAGTATCTTAATCTTTTTTAATCTAAGCACTTTATGGATGAGTAGTTTTTTTGATAATATTATGTTTTTTTTAAGTTCTTATTTTTCTGCAGTTTATTTCTTAATGATTCTGTCTTTAACAATTAATTTATTATTTCTCTCTTTTTTTGGAATTATTAACCAATTTTTTATGAAATAATAGTATTTATAATACACTGGCAGAAATATTTGTTATATGAGGATTAACTCATACTCTTTTGGTAAAATAGTTATTGACGGAGAATCTTATTCTAATGACTTAATCATTTTTCCTGACAAAATCGTTAGTGATTGGTGGAGGAAGGAAGGACATAGTTTATGCCCTGATGATTTGAAGAAAGTATTTGAACAAAGTGTTGATATTCTTATTATTGGAACAGGCGCGAGTGGTGTTATGAGTATTCCTGAAGACACTAAAAAAGTCATAGAATCTAAAGGAATAAAAATAATAGTTCTGAAGACAAAAAAAGCTTGCAAGAAATTCAACGAACTTATTGAAAAAGATGAGAATGTTGCTGCAGGTCTTCACTTAACGTGTTGATACATAATCCCTGAGCAAGAATTCCAACACTCTTTTTGAATTCTTTAATGATTCTTGTGGTTTTGACAAGAACTCAATTGGAGATAACAGTTTTGATACTATTCTTGCAGGGCGTTTAATATTTGTTAAGAAGTACTCAAGACCTGTTTTTGGTTTGTAATATATTTCTTTAAGTTCGTATGGTGTCTCGTACTTTATGTCCCTAAATTTAGAGTTATGTTCTCTATTCTCTTTCATTAAGTCAGTGAATGCTTCTATACGAGTTCTCATTCCTTCGAATCCTGACTGTTCGTCAAGACTAAAGTGAATGTGAGGGAGGTAGAACTCGTTTTCAGTATTCGCGTCAAGAATACTCTTGAATGATACTTCAGGCATGCACGCGAAAGGGTATAAGTGCACGAAACCATTATATCCTTCTTCCTGAGCATGTAGGTAGTCTCCCATATTCCAGACTGCTTCCCCACCAATATCTCTTGGTATGTACTTATTAGCTTTCTTTTCTAACTCTTTTCTTCTCTTATTCGTATCAAACTTGTGCATCACCCAGTCATAAACATCGAATGATTTATATACTTCAACACCTAATTCTCCGAGTTCTCTCATAAGATAATGATTCACGTCCTGCTCTAAAAAAACGTGTATTTCTCCCGTATAAGCCACTCTCAAAGGTTCTCTTTCCCTGTCTATCCTTATTTTGTAAAAATCTTTTGCGATTATTTTATCAAATAATTGTAGTTTAAGCAAGTTATTCTCTTCATCCAGATTGTTCATTAATTTATGGACTGTACGAGTTGTTTCCCCTCCTTCTTTTTCTCTGCACCTAACTAATCCTTCAATACGCGTTATTTTCTCAACATAATAAGCTTTCGTAAGGAATAATCCAACATTCTCTAAAGCTTTCTGATTACTTATCTTCTTCCCAGTCATCTTCTCTAATTCACTGTACATATCAAGCCATTCAAAAGTGCGTAAATCATCCTGCTGTATGTAGAAGAAATTAACATCATTCATTCCTAAATCATGCATAATTCTTTTCTGAACAGGACCGTAAAAACCGAAACGACATGGCCCCTTATCCACTGCCATAGCAAAATTCTTAACACCCTGATTCTCATACAAGTCTATCATTTCTCCAAGTGTTACCTTGAATGGAAAGCATACGAATTCGGGTGAGTGGAGTCTTCCTTCATCAACCAGTTTTTTCTTCCTATTCTTATTTATTCTTGGAGGCATCACTACTTCTACTCCAGGAATATCATAAACTAGTGACTTGAATGCTACTTTGCTCCATCCCATGGAGGGAAAACTTATTTTTACGTGTTCCATTTACCGCACCTGCTCCCCCAACGAGCAAGAATTTCATTCTCTCCCGAAGCATTTCCATTATTCTCAATATAATTTATTTCACATAAGTTCGGACAATCATCACAATTATATGATTTAGGAGTTAATTCCATACTGCTTATTTCAAATCCTCTGAAAACATTATCTGATTTATGCTTATCATCATTCTTGAACTCCTGTGCAAGCATTGCTGCACCAATAGCACCCATAGCAAGATAATTATTATGAACAATCACTTCACCACCTAATTCTTCTTCAAATGCTCTTCTTATACCCGAATTCGCTGCAACTCCTCCCTGAAAAACGTATGGTGAGTTAAGTTTTTTTCCTTTACACACATTGTTCAAATAATTCCTTACAAGTGAATTACATAATCCTCTTATTATATCTTCTTTTGAATGCCCTTCCTGCTGTTTATGAACCATATCTGATTCAGCGAATACTGTGCATCTCCCTGCTATTTGGACAGGATTTTCTGAACGCGCTGCGTAATCCCCGAATTCTTCAATAGGTATTCCTAAACGATGCGCTTGATGGTCGAGGAATGAACCTGTTCCTGCTGCGCAAACACTATTCATAGCAAAATCTGTTACTACACTATTCCTCATTATTATGACTTTACTGTCCTGCCCACCTATCTCAAGTATTGTTCGAACACCAGGAGTATAGTATGATGCTGCTACTGCGTGTGATATTATTTCTGTTCTTGCAATATCTGCTCCAACTAATGCCTTAACCAAATTCCTTGCTGAACCTGTTGTTCCAACACCCTTTATTCTTTCATCAATGCTTTCAGGAAGATATTTCTCCATGTATTTAAAATTTTCTTGAACAGATTTTATAGGCGAACCCTTATTCCTGCTCCACGTAGCGTATAATAATTCTTCATCCTCATTTATTAACGCGCATTTCGTGCTTACGCTTCCAACATCTATTCCTAAATATAATTCTCCTTCTTCATACTCGGGAAGAAGGTTTTTAATAACATCAATACTCTTCATCTTTTTTTCACCTTCATATACTTTTTTCTTCTTATAGTGTCAACAAATGTTTCAACTCTTGTGACGAGTCCTGCTTCTCCACTATGCTCATCAAGAACAAGTTCCAGGAAGGGCTTATCTTCCTTACTGAAGTTTCTCATAACTATTTCCTGAATAAGAGAGTCAGGACCGCACGCGAATGATATTAAGAATATTGCACCATCTATTTCTTCTTTATCTCCCAGCACATAGTCCGATAATTGAAGTATTTCTTCTTCATTACCCCAATAATTAGGTAGTTTTTCATCAATCATGACTTCTTTGTCATAAACTTTTTTTGGCGCGTTCTCAAGAGTCATGATATTAACATAAGAACTCTTCAGCCTCTCCAATAAGTCCTGATTTATTATTGTTTCATAAGTATTATACGGGTGTCCAAGCACTAACAAGTTCACTGGACGGTCTGAATTATCCATTTTTTCGTACTTACTCTTCCTCCTCTTCATGAAATCATAGTCTGGATACATCTCGTCCAGTGCTTCCGGAACCATTAATCCATTATGAACGAGTTTTTCGAACTCTTTCTGCTTCTTCACTCCTTTAATAAGTGCTTTCTTTGACTCTTGTCTTGATTTCCCTAATTCTTTACCTAACATTATTGTTGATTCGAGCAGTGTTTGTCTTCTCACATTCACAAGCCATTCAAGCACTGGTATTTCTGAACCTGCTGCGTACTCAGTAGTGTTAGGGAGTATCATGAATTTCGGGCAGTAATAATGATTATTGTCAAGACTCACGTATCTTGGTGTGAATATGTAATCAAGTTCGGGATGTTCTTTATTCAAATAATTAATATGACCATAATATATTTTTACAGGAACGCATAACTCGTTTGAAGCCATTTCTGCTCCTTTCTCAAGAATATGCTTGTTTGTTTCAGGAGATACTGTTAATTCGCAGTCAAGACTTGTGAGCATGCCTTCCCATTGCGGGAAGAATCGGTAGAAATAAAGTGCTCTTGGAATACCTACTTTCATACTTCATACTTGTTTTTCGGAACTTCTTCCCCTTTAATTAATGCTATAACTTGCTGCCTCATACATTCTGAAGCATCCTTAAGTTTTGACTTATCTCTTACATCAAGGATTGATTCATCCAAGTATACTGGTTCTCCAACTCTTATTGTTACTTTTCCCTTACCCGGCTGCCTGACTCCTGAGAGTCCTACCGGAATGTATGGAGAAGTTTCCACTTCTTTTCCTAACCCTCCGCTGCATATTACTGCTGCTCCTATCTGGAATTCTTTCACCAATAAATGCGGGAAGTACCTGTTACGAGTTCCTTCAGGAAAGATTCCGACACCTTCCTTATCTTTGAGTGTTTTCTTTATCTCTTCCTGGGATTTATTAGTTGTTACATAACTTATGTTCGGGTCTGCTCCATAACTTTTTCCATGATTATTTCTTTTATTAAACAAAGGTATTGTTCCAAACAAGTTGAGTATTGGCCTGAATAAGGGATCTTCAAAATTTCCTTGCTTTGATATCCACCTAATTTTTCTTGTCTCCTCACGAGTTGAGAACGCACAGCTTGTGAAGAACGGGTCCAAATGGTACTGGTGGTTTGCAACTACTACAAAACCATTATCCCCTATTTTAGGAATATTCTCTTCTGCACCAATAACTTCCAATGAATTAGTATACTTGAATACTTGGGGCAGGACTTTTGCAACCGTGTGGTATGCGTCTTTGTTATTATAAAAATTATCAACTATATAATTTGATATTGGTTTCCGGATGAGTTCAGTTAAGGGATTAAATATTAATGCTTCCAAACCCGAGGGTTTTGCATCAATATCCTTAATCTGCTCCTGTATATTCTCATAACTATTCGCGTATTTTATAACATTCTTGTTGTACTCTTTGTAAAATTTTCCGTCTATTTTACCTGTTAAATCTGTCATAACATTTAATGATAGAGTGAATTATTTTAATATTTTAGTTTCACAACGAAATAGTATTTCGATACCTAACGATTATTAAGAATTCTCTTATTCTCAAGTTCTCTTAAGTACTTATTTCTTATCTCTGAATTATTACTTATACGGCAGTCTTTCCAGTCCGGAAACCTCTCATATTTTGTCCAGTCAAGATTCACATAACAGAATGACTTAATAATACGATTACTGTGTATGAATTTAAAGAAAGGTTTGAACCATTCACTCCAGACTCTTTTATTTTTAGTCCCTATTCTTGCTGGGCATGCTTCACCTATCATCACAGGATTCTCATGCATTTCTGCTCTTTCAAGGAAAGACTTGGTGAACTCACTATCCATATCTTTTCTTGAGAATATATTCAAACTCCACCAGTCAACAAATTCATCTCCAGGATAATACTTCATATAATCCTCACATCCTTCAGTACAAGCGTTCCACACCCACATAATATTCTCATTATTGACTCTGTTGAATACGTACTTGTACGCTCTGATATAATTCTCTGGCTCATAACCATTACTATTGACTGCGTTGAATTCGTAACCCAGTCTTAAAAAAACAGGCTTTCCTAACCTCTTGAGATTTTTGCCCAATATTCTTATATTCTCATCATATTCTCCTCTCAATACTCTTTTTTCATAACCTGAATTCTTTGACTTACTATACTCATCCGTCATGCTGATTCCCAACTGTAATATGACTCCAGGAAACTCTCTCATTCTTGACATTAATTCAGTGAACCATTCATTATCCGAATATCTTATTTCAGAATAAGCCATGTATAATAATGGTTTAAACCCATCAACTGAATTCCAGTAATCCATGAAGTCTTCCGGGCTTTCTTCATTCATATCCTGACCCGCGCCATGAATAACTAAATCATCCTCAGGTCCAAAATTTTTAATTTTTTTAAAGTTTTTTCCCGCATTCATCACAGAAATTAGTGCTTGGTTGTAATTTAGCTCCGCATTTAAGGCATTCTTTGAAATCAAGTTTTATTTCACAACTTCCTTCTTCATCCTTATAAAAATAATAGGCTGAAACATTCATGAATAATACTTAAATATGGATTATTTTAAAGTTTTTACTATAATTCTTAAACACTCTTCATATCTTTTTTTAATATTTTCTTCTTCTTTTTTAAGAATATCTTCTTGAAATTTTTTCCTGAAATCTTTTTCTAACAATTTCTTTAGTCCTGTATTCTTTAATTCTCGTGCAATACGCGCATCTAAACCCATCTTATTAATATTTTTTCTTGTTATTATGTTTGAAGCATATATTGCTGCTGCTTCATTAATAATAGGAGTAACATGCCCAACATTGTATTCGTCTTCGATTAAGTGCCATAATTCATGCGCTAAATCTTTTTCTGACAGGTTCTTAACATGAACGAATACTTCTGCATTAAGAGTTTTGTAGTATTCTTCTTCTTTATTTTTATATTTTGTTTTCAGGATTTGCCATAAATAAAAGATTTCTTCATCACTTATTCTTATATTATAAAAATATTCTCCTAATATTCTGAATTTGTTCTTAAATAATTCATATGGTTTTTTGCTGAGGACTGTTGCATTCGCATATTCCTGGAATACTTCTCCAACATAGAGTTTTCTCGGAGTATAACTTAACTTAATACCTTGTTTTTCATACTTTTTTAATAATTCACATAACTGCATGAACAGAACATTAAAAAAAATATATTTTATAAAAATTTTTATCTAATGAAATCCTTTCATATAACCTTATGGGTTGGGTTAATTATGTTAAAATACCTGGACTCAAATTATTGGTGGAGACAAGCCATCACTTAAGATGATGTTTTTAACGAAGAGTATAATACTAATAATAATGGATTGATTGTTGATTTAGATAAAGAGTATAATGAATTAACAATTAATGACTTGTATGATTTAATAAATTATTATGATGAGTCCACAAAAATATTCTGCAAGGATGAATTATTACTTTACTGGTTAAAGTATAAGAAAATAGATTATAGTATTATAAGCGAGTTTGAATACTGTGAGAATAAAGATGATTTTTGAAATTTTTTTTCAGTTTAATGTTTGGAATAATTAGGGGATTGTTTTTTTTCCACTATTTGCTGGTTTATGAAAAAAAAAGAGCAGGAATCGGGTGAAGTCCACATCATGACTTCTATTCCTCTTATTGGTCTTGTTGTGAATAAAGAAAAGAATCCTATGCTTTTTTTTATAATCACTATTATACCAATAATAATATCTCTTGCAGTAATTCTTGCAAGTTCTTATAAGGTTTATACCAAATTCGGATTTCTTCCTATACTCACATTATTAGTTACTTTATTAATTCTTTTTACCAGGATAAGATTTTAGTCTTCTTCTTCAAAATATTCACAATTATTATTTTTATAATCTAAATCCAATACTACATTTATAGAACAAGCCCAGGCATGATTTTTTTTGTGTTTACATTTATAACAAACTATTTTTTTTCTCTTTCCTAATCTGCCTCTTCCTGCTTTATCAATAAAAGGAAATTTTGAAACACTTATTTTCTGAGTCATAAAATATTTCATCCAAAATAATTAGGTTTTTCAGAAACTTTTTTGTTCTTCTTTTTCTCTTTTTTCTCCTCTTCCATTATTTCTTTAAGTAATATTTCTTTCATTTCTTCTAATTCATCCTCATTCATAATACTCAATTAATCTTATTTCTTTTATTAATCTTAGGTTTTTTCATAAACAATTAGTATTTTAAGTGATGAATAATTTTTTTTTAATATGCACCAGAAAATAGTGATTGCTTTTTTTTTATTACTTATCATTTTTTCGTCTGCTTACGCTAGTTTTTGGTCAGCAGTTAAGGATTTTGTTGTGGCAGATTCTAACAGAGAGAGAACTTGCGAAGTCACTAATTGTATATGCAGGTTTATACTAAATGATCCTATATGGAGTCATGTTTTCTGGGATTCTTGCGGGGCTTGTTATGATTCTTCAAAAACTGGTTCGGTTCATGTAGTTGCGGGCACTTGCACTGCATGTGTTTCAGCATTTGTCGGACCAAGCATAGGTTGCGGGACTTATTGCCGCACTAGTGACAGGTATGGTTCTGGTGAGAATTATTGTTCTATGGAGGATCTTCTTATTAATGTTTTAGGAATTTTTGACCCAACTGAGTGTGGTGCTGATATTCTGGGACTTATTCTTGGAGAAGTGCATGATGGTAAAAGCACCATACAATGTAAACCAGAGAAACCTAAAGAGATAGGATTATTTTCTGATTTAACGACTAATCCTCAAAGGAGTGAGTATATTAATTATATAAATCCTCCTAAACCTACACCAAGTGATGATGTTGTTCTACACTGGGGATTGTACAATCTGGGTACAAGAAGAGACACTCTCATACATTATCAGATAAAATTGTATAAGAAAATGGGTGAGGATGTTGATTATATTGTTCAGGACTTGATAGGATTACCTAATGCTGAGGATGATGACATACTAATTGAGTGTGCTAACCTGACCCGTATTAAAGTAATATGGCCTTCTTTATTGTATAAGATGAGTTATGATTTCGGACAGCTTCCTGAAGGAGAATATTATGTTTTAATCTTACTGGATCCTCCTGAATATACTTCTCAAAGATATGATTCGTCTCCTATTTATGGAAGTGAAAGAGAATGCAATAATTATGGCACTTGTTATGAGGATAATAATAATTATTTCATGGAATTCAACGTAAGTGATTTGAGGCTTGCTGATTTTAAAATAACTAATGTTACTTCAAGAAGTGATCCTATAGCTCAGGGAGGACCTATTGAAGTAACTGCAACAATTAAGAATCAAGGACATGTTGATTTAAGCAAGTATTTGAATCCTAACGTAAGGTTATCATGGTACTTGAATGATGAACCTTTAGGAACATCCTCATTTAATGATTTGGATGCTGGTGAAGAAATAACGTTAAGCAGAACTATTCGTTTTAATAGTTCAGGATATAATGATTTGAAATTAATGGTTGATTCTTATTATACTATTGAAGAAGAATTAGAAGATAATAATGTTTACAGACATCCTTTTTATGTTTCTCCATGGACTCCTGAACCAATTAGTAAGATATATGAGCCTTTATGGTCTAACTCGACTGGTGTTGGTTTTTACTGGATTCCCAGCCCTGACGCTAATGTTGAGGAGTATAATATTTATTATTCAAATGAAGGATTCAATGAATTAGGTTCAGATGAGTATGAGTTAATAAATCCTGTTCTTGCAGGTAATTCTTCACTTAGTGGTTTTCAGACTAATGATTTGCAGGCGATGACACTTTACTGGTTTGGTGTTACTGCAGTTAATAAAAGAAACCAGGAGAGTCCTATTACTGAATTATTATTGGTTGATACTGGTTGTCCTATTGAAGTAAATAATGTTGTTGTTAATGATGTGTTGTCAGGAAATGAAACAATTCTTATTGATGTTTCTGACCCTGAAGGAATTGTTGATCATGTATCAGCTAGTTTAAGAAGTTATGATTATATTGATTACTGGACTAGAGTGGGAAGAGATAATACTAGCAGCAGCGGGATTTATAATATTACTTTTGACACATCCCATATTTCTTATGCTGAGAATTTAGCGTTATCAATATTTGTTGGGGGAGAGAATTGTACTGTAGGACCAACTATTTTTAATTTAACAATCGATAATAATCCTACTCCAAGTATTGATTTAGGGGGTGGTGAGATTTCGGGAGTTCATAACTTATGTGTTGTATCAAATAATATTGTTCCGGACAGAATGCTTGGAATGCAGGTTTATTTCATTAATGAATCTACTGGGGACCAGATAATTGTTGACCCAGATAATCCTTTCCTAAGTAATTATTATCCTATGGATTATGAAAATGAAGTGGTTTACAGAACTTTTGAATGGTGCACTGAGTGGAATACTACAAGGATTCCTGATGGGAATTATAGTATTAAAGCTGTTCTTGACATGGAGGAGGATGATTTTGTTTATAATGATAATGAAACTTATTATGTGAATAATATTCCTGACTTAAGAATTTGGATTGATGAACTTCCTGATGCACCTATTAATAAGACTATTAATATTAGTGCTAAATCAGAGAATTCTGAGTATGAAGACATGAAGTGCATGGAGTTTTATTATTCTATTCCTGGGAGCAGGGATATTTATTTAGATAGTGTAGCAAGTGATACTGATGACTGTGATTTAATGAATTATGATACTAGGAATATTTGCAAGAAATGTGATGGTGTTTTTAAAATAATTGCTTACGATGACACTAGTATTGGTGAGGAGATTATTGGTGCTGAATCCATTTCAGGAATGGAGGATGTTGGTATTCAGCAAAGCGGGCAAGCACAAGATAATTTAGGTAGGGTGAATACTGGTTTTGAACGAGAACTTACGTGTTCAGGCAGTGTTTTAGAAAGATATACTTATAAATTGTATAAAGAGATTGATAATGAAGACTTACTTGTTGAGTTGGAGATGATGCATCCAAGAAGCAATGATATCCTACATGGTGTTAATAATATTAGTATTCATGAAATAAGTGATTTCATTAATATTTCAGAAATTCAGGTTGTTATGTATCCTTCAGGAAGTAATTCTCCTTTTTATTTTCTCGGTTATCCTTCAAAGAATGGTGATATATGGAGTCTTGATTTTGATACTACTACTTACAGGGGTTATGACTTGCCTGACGGACAGTATTATTTGAGGATTGGAGTTGAGGGAGAGTATAAGGGAGATTATGAATACATGATTTTTTATTCTAATGATTTCAGCATTAATAATGATCACAGGGTTCCTGATTATAGTGGTGTTGATTTGACTTTTTATCCTGAAAGAATTATTGTTACAGGCCCAAGATATGTTGATAACAAGATTACTCTTACTGCTCCTATTAAGAATATTGGGAGAGATGCACTTCCTTCACATGATGGTAACAGGTTCTTAATGCAGGTTAGGACTTATTATAAAGAGCCTGGCAGTGATTCATGGAATATTATCCGAGGAGGACATTTTAATTTATGGAGTAGTAGGGGGAATAATGAGTTTGATTCTGGTGAAACTATTGCTGCAACAATGAATTTTACTCCCAGAAAAACAGGTGAGTACGAGTTCCGTTTCGCTGTTGATACTGTGATGCCTGATTATAGTTTTGATTATTATAATGAAGGTAATGAGGATAATAATGTAATTGTTGATAGTGTTATTATCAGAGAGGATAATGCTGGTCCTGATAATCCTTTTGCTTATTTCTTTGACCGTTTTTTTGAAAATGTTCAGAAGGCTTTAACTTTTGATTCTGAAGCGCGTGAAAAGCTTGAGTTACGTTTTGCTGAGGAGCGTTTGGCTGAAGCGAATAATATGAAAGAGAAAGGAAGAAGTGATTTGAGTGATGAATTATTGGATGAGGCTGTTAATATAACTAAGAGGGTCGGGAGCAGAGATTTAGATAATAATCTAGCAGGTTTAGGCAGGATTAAACTTGGTGGTGGGAAAGCAGAGGATGTTCCTGTGTGTGGTGATGGATTGTGCGGGAAGAAAGAAGACTGCGAATCATGCCCGAACGACTGCCTTAATGAGAGTGAAGTGTGCTGCAATAAGAAGAGTTTTCTAGGCGATTGTTGTAATGATTATGCATGTAATGAAAGTTCTTACTGCACTAATAATAAATGTGTTCCAATAGTGTGTGGTGACGGCAGTTGCGATGGGAATGAAGATTGTTCTAATTGTCCTAGTGATTGTCTGAAACCAGGGCGTGTTTGCTGTCATAGTATTCCTTACAGAGGTGAGTGCTGCAACAATAGTGAGTGTGAGATGGATTATAGTTGTATTAATCACTGGTGTCATTTTACTGGAAGCGTTTGCGGTGACGGAGTATGTGATGATGATGAGTCTGGTTGCACTTGCAGTTGGGATTGTGGTCCATGTATTAGTGAATGTGGTGATGGTTTATGCACTGGGTATGAAGATTGTGAGTCTTGTCCTGATGATTGCGGGGAATGCGAATGCGGTGACGGGCTGTGCACGAGTGATGAGGATTGTAGTAATTGTCCAAGTGATTGCGGAGAGTGTATTTGTGGAGACGGGGAGTGTGAAGAGGGTGAGGATTGCGAATCATGCCCGAACGACTGCCTGAATGCTGGTGAGGTTTGTTGTGATGAATCTTCTTATACAGGAGATTGTTGTGATAATAGTGACTGTGAATCAGGTTTTTCCTGTATTGATTATTATTGTGAGGAGGAGTGCTTAGATGAGAATTGTGATATTTGTGAATGGTGTGTGGATAATGAATGCACTGAACAAACAAAAAATAGTTTCAGCACGTGCAGTGAATGCATAGATCATTATAGTGAGCGTTTAGAGTGTAGTAGTAATTGTGACTGGGATAATAATCTTGATGAGTGCAGTGAAACAGAGCAGGATTGTTGGTGTATGCTTGGGGATATTTGCAGTAATTTCTGCGACTTCCTGGATTATTATGAACCAATGAGTGATTTATATAGTGATTGTATGAATCTTGGTTATATGATGCATGATTATGATTGCGTAATTTAAGAATATATTATTGAACTCGTACTAACTATTACTGCTATAGTCATCCATGCCAAGTAAGGGAGCAAATAATATCCTGATTTTTTGCTTAATTCTCTAAATTCTGTTAGTGAGAATAATACGAAGAACCATGCGAATATTAGGGATATTAAAGCAAGAAGGGGTTCGCCTAAGCCGTATATAACTCCCCATAAGAAGTTGAATACTAACTGGGTTATGAATAAGATGACAGGAATCTTTAGTTTTTTGTCTGAAATCTTCTTATCCCTTAAAGTCTTTAGAGACAGTGCTATTAGGAAGAATAGTATTGTCCACATCGGATAAAAAATCCATTGCGGAGGAGATAATGGTGACTTATTTGTTGATTCAGAAAAACCAGTTATTAATGGAGATATTATTGTTAGAATTGCTGAGATTAAGAACAAATAATACAATATGTTGAGGATTTTATCATATTTCATTAACTTTTTTGAGTTGTTGATTATTTAATAAGCTTATTCATTCCAAGAATGCTGGTTAATCATAAGGGTTTTTCTAACTAGAACTGCAAGTTAATATTTCTGGCTCATCATTTATTTCTAATCTAAGTGAATACTCTTCTCCGGGCTCAATACTTGTTGATTCAGAAGAAACAGTAAAACTAGATCCGGGTTCTATCTCTGTAGGATTGATTATTGGATTATTATCTGTGTTTATTACTTGCCCATCCCCATCTGATACTGTTAAAATTACTTGTTCAACATTTATAGTTTCTTGACCATTGTTTAATCCTATTATTGAAACAGTGTTTGGAGACTCGCATGTGGCTGAAACAATAGAAAAATCTATCACTGGCTGAGATACTGTTTGTGTCTCGTTTTCAATAATTGATTCTTCAGAACTATCTTCTATATCAGGCGCACCCACTGATTGCTCTAAACTCTCCTGGACTCCTGACATCCAGAAGAAAGAGCCTCCTGCAATCACAATAATAATTAATATAAAAACAAGTAATAATCCGAAAAATACTGCAAAACCAATAATCAACCATTTTAATAAATTATTTTTTGATTTCTTTGATGACTTGGATTTCTCGGTTAGTTCAGGATTCATCAAGTCATCTTTGTCTTCAGAACTTTTTGGAGGTGGAGGCGTTTGTTCAGGCAAGTATTCTTCACAATTAAGACAATAATACCTCTTATACTCCTCAACATACTCAGATTCTTCCCCGCATTTTGGGCATTTAACCATTAAAATTAAAAAAAAGTTCCTAACTTTTATAAATGTATTTTTTTAAATTATCATAGTATTATGGTATTTGAGACTATTAATAGTTGTATCATAAAAAGTGAAGAAGTCAAATTAAGTGTTCAATACTCAGAGGATTATTATGGAAATGATTTAGGCCCGGGAAGAATAAATTTAGGAAAGAATCATTTCATTTATGAAGGAAAGCTTGAAGAATTTTATGAAAGTAATAAAGACTTGGTGGGTGTTGAAATATCAGGTGATGATAAGAATATTATGACTTACTATTCTCCTGTTAACAGCGAATATGTCAAAGTATTCTCAATAGGAAAAATTATATAAGTGTTCTCTCTGAATACATTAGTATATACTTATGACTATTATCTGCAAGAGTTGCGGACAAAGTAATTCTCCTAATAATAATTACTGCGAGTACTGTGGGCAGAGATTCAGCAAGCCTGAAGATAATGTTTCGAGAAAAGAAATAATAGAATTCGCTGAAAGAATTAACAAATTATCAAAAAAAGAGATTGATGAATTATGGTGCAAGTGCGGTTTTGTCTGCGATGAGAGTTTAAGAAAAAAAGGTTATAAAGCATTAAGCGAGGATGATATTATAAGAATTGATGAAGGATTAGACGGTGTTATTGATATGGTGGAGTTTTTATTGGAAGAAACACCTATTCTAGTCTTAAAAAAGAATTTGCTGAAAATAGAGTTTTAATATTATTCTATTATTCTTAACACTGCTGCTGAATCATAAATGTTTAAAAGACTTACAGAAGCATTCCCAGAGTATGATTGTGATTTAGTTATCACTTCTTCTTCACCATTAAGATTAATTGTTAATTGATTATTTGTATCTATGCTTGTTAAACTTACACTATTATTCACTAATCCTGTTGCCGAATCCCCTTCTCTCAGGAAGTAATCATTATTTGTTAATGAAGTAATACTAATTATTGCTGCTTCCAATTCATCTTCCTTGCTCTTTATTAAGTCCTTGAATTCTACTACAGTATTATTTAAGACTCCTAATTCATCAATTATTCCTTCCTCACCATTTATTATCAATTCATTCTCTGATTTTAATATAATATTCTTATCTTCAATAATAACAGGATTATTTATTTTAACTAATTCCTCGTCCTCACCTATACTTGTTTTTCTGAAGCAGAACCATAATCCTCCTGCTTCAGGCTGGCTTACACTAAGCATATTGTAAACTTCTCCTCTGAACACTCCCGGCTCACTAATTTCTTTAGTATAACCATTATAGTATAATGTCATGGTTCCATTCGTTGAGTAATTCATTATTATTACAATGTCTTCTTTGAGTGTTCCATCACTCATACGATTCTCGCTGTCGTCAAAAAGATTTATCATGTTTTCTCCGCAACAACTATGCACTCCTCCATCGCAAGGGTTTTGGTAAACACAATCATTATCCTCGCAAGCATATCTTTCATTGCAGTCATCATCAGTGCAGCAATCTCCGAGCAACCATTCCCCATTACAGCAGACTCTGTAATCACTCTGGCAATCACTTGGGCAAGTACTGCAGTCCTCGTTGCATATTCCGTCTCCACAATAAGCATTATCTTTCTCTAATCTGTAACTTTTTTCATCATCTTCTTTAAGATATACTGAAATAATATCTACAGCACCGTCTTCATCCCTGTTTTCGTAAATTTTTGTATAATTATACTCGTCAGGACTTACAGTTGATGTTAAATAAAATCCTGGTTTTAATTCTTGTATGTTTTCTCCATCTTCATTAGTTGTTCCCTGAGCAACTAGTTCTCCTGAACTCTTATTAACATAGTATACTGTTTCCCCGCTTATTATGCTTCCCTGGAGGTTTCTGACAGTTATTGTTACAACCGCACCATCTTCTTCACTGATTGTTTCTTCTCCGTTGCATCCAAGGATTAAGAGGATTATTGATAATAAAAAGAGTGTTTTCTTCATAAATAAGTAATTTAACAATGTTTTTTAAATATTTAGTTATTCATTCTTAACTAAATGAGACAGCCTGTTCAAATTGAGTGTTTTGTTTTCAAAGAGTAAAAATAATTTATACGAATATCTTTTGCTTAAAAAAAAATAGGGGTGGTGTTGAAGAAGGTGAAGAAATAATAGACACTGTTTATCGAGAAGTTCTTGAAGAAACAGGAATTTCAAAAAAATGAAATTATCAGATTTATTGAAAATGTTTATAGTTTTGAATTCAAATCTGAAGATATGAAAAAAATTATTCGGAAACATTAATATTAAAGAGTTTGTTTTTGGTGTAGAAATTAACAAATCAACTAAGATTAAGATTGATTCTAAAGAGCATAATGAATACAAATAGTTTAATTATAAACAAGCATTAAAACACTTAAAAGATTAATTTATCAATATAGGATATTATTGTTACTTCTCCTCCAGTAAAGCATAACTTATTGGTTTGTTCAGGCAGATTATTTGTTATTTTTTTTAGCATCAGAGAAACTCATTAGTATTCCTAGTTTGGTCCTGCTTTGCAATACCAATAAGCGCATTTTAAATTGCACTTATTAGTTATTACTAAGATTAATATGATAATTCATAAAAATTAGTAAATTATTTTCTTAATAAAAATTTCTGATTATTAAATATTCATTAATTTTTCAGCATTGTTGAAAAGAATGTCTTGTTTTATTTCTGGATTTATGTTTGCAAGAATGATTTGCTGAATGTACCATTTAAGTGATGATTCTGAAGTTCTGAAGTCTGAGCCGAATAATAATCTTTCACTTAGTCCGAGTTTAACGTATTGCTCTATCCTGTGAGGACCTGGCCCGTATGAAGTTTCACAATACAAATTAGGATTATTAATTAAAGCATTTTTTCTGTCAATTGCTTCAAAATCATCATCTTCTTTCATATGAGCTATTACAAACTTTCCTTCTGAATATTTTTCAGCCAATTCTCCTACTGGTTTTACTTTTGCTCCCCAACCAGTGTGAATCATGATTATTTTCTTGTTTTTAATAGATTCTTCCACTATTGGTTCGATTCTTTCATAATAATCTTTTGTTAAATTGTCAAAAACTGGAATAAATTTTATTATTTTAATCTTCTTGTTTGAAATAATATTTTCCAAATTATTGCACTCCGGACTCACCCATGGAGCGGGAATTAAATTTTTGTATTCTTTAATCTGCTCCAAAAATTCGTAATTAATAATATCTAATTTTTTCAAAACAAGGTTAATGTAATCTTTTGGTTTTTCATCAGTTTTTAATAAATCATAAAACTTAGCCATGTCATACTCTCCAAAAGAGTACGGAATAACAACTGCTTTCTTAATATTATTCTCTTCAAGCAATTTACAATACTTTTTCACACTTATTGCCAAGTGAGTGTGAAAATCAAAAATATCTTTCATAACTAAAAACTAAACAATCACTAATTTAAATAATGTTTGAGTCCTTAATTTATTTGATTTCAGGTTTAAATTAAATAATTGAATAGAACAATTTAATAAATAATAAAGTATTAATGAATTTTTAAGAAAAATGAAAAGAATTGCTTAATCCGTAAATATTATAAAACAATTTTTTTTAATGAAAAGAGTATGTTAACCGAAAAGTCTTTGCTTGATTTCATTAAAAACGAGGGAAGAACACATATCCGGAGTATTTACAACTTTTTCGGGAAAGAGAATAAAAAAAATATTTATGAGTTGCTTGATAAATTAAAAAAACATGGAAAAGTCTCATATGATGATTTAAGGAAAGGAATAAAGTATGAAACAAGTGAAAAAAAAATTAAGAACACTAATTATCAGCAATTGCTTAAGAAAATTGGTTCTAAAAAACCTTTAAGTCTGAGAATTTCTGAAGAACCTTCAAATAATTATATTAAAATATCTGATATATCATTTAATTATTTGAAAAATTCTTACGGTAAAGAAGTTAGTGGTTACTTGTATGGTTATTCATTCAAAAACCCTCTTATTAATATTATAGAGGAGTGTGAGCAGGTTGAAAGTGGGGGCAGGATTATGAGTTCTCATCTCAAGACAGCGAATATGTTGAAGAATTTTGAAATTGTAGGGTTATGGCAGGCTCAGGAAGAGTATGAGTTAAAAAATGATTTGAAAGATTTATTTGAGGAAAAAATAGAGAAAATCGAGTGCTTGAATACTAAAGAAAACATGATTAAGATTTACCAGAATATGAAGACTATTATTGTTTCAGGAAATATTGGATTAAGAGGTTATATTCTGGAAGAAAACAAACTTAAGCATGCTGATATAGAAATAATTGAAAGAGATGATTATCTTATAAGAGGCGTCTTAAAGACAAAAGAATATTAAAAATATTTATAAAAGTATTTTTTTCTTTTTATTAAAGTATGACTAAAATCGAATTCAGCAATCTCAGAAATTCTTCTAAAAAAAAAGTACGATAACAGGATTAAGATTAATGAATCAAAAAATCTTGATGTTTACGCCCAAAAAAATAATGAATGCATTGTTGCCTCAATAGTTAACGGAGTTCCTGGAATGAATCTGGATGAGAGAGAGGATTTAGTTAAAAGAATATATGATTTCATTTCTGAGAATACTGAAGATGTTAATATTGATTTGAATTATAGAATCAGTCCTAAGAAAATAATCATGTTTTATAAATCAAATAGTTTCAAGAAAGAATTCCCTGAATTCAAAGATTATGATATTCACAATAATTTTGATAGTATTAAGAGAAAATTAATTAATCATAAATTATTCTTGTCGATTCTGGATCCTTACATGACGGATGATGATCATCAGGTCTGCGTACACGATTATGATAAAAAAATAAGGAGTATATTGTAAAAGATTCTTTAGGCGGAAGATTAAGAAGTATTAAAGAAGAAGATTTTAATAAAGAAGAGGTTTCTCTGATATTGGAGAAAAAATAATTAATAACTTCTTCTAAATCTTGTTCAGAGAATTTCCTGCCTAATTCAGCAAATTTATGATGGTTATTAATATGAGTTATTCTTGCGGAGTCAATATTTCTGGACTTTTTAAAAATAAAATATTCTTTAATATTGTGTTTTTTAACCTCAGCACATAATTCAGGAGTTGATTCAACCAATCCGGGTTTTTCGATTATTAAATCTGACAATATGTTAAGCAATTCATTATTATCCTTACGTCCTTGACTTATTTGTTCAAGAAAAATATCCTAATCCGTATTCGAATACTTCTTTTTTAATATACGTGTCATTAAGAAAGTCTTCAAATATTTGATTAATCACTTCCTCTTTTGATTCAGCTTTTTCAAGATTTTTTGAACAATAATCATAAACAATTATGTTTCCAGGATATTTTTTATAATCTGTAAAAAGAGGATTATTCTGTCTATAAAAGAAAATCGCTCCAACTTCGGATTCACCAAAACTAGTTAAGGGATGCAGTAAGACATCTTCTCCTAAAAGTTCTACTACTCCTGAACTGTATTCTTCATGTTTATGGAAAAAAAAGTTTTTTATTAAATCTGAGTATGATTCTAAAACAATGACTCTTAATTTTTTTGAAAGTGAAGAATTGAATCATTTCTATATTTCAATTACGATTATGAGTTTAGGGGAGTCGATGATAAGTGTTTTTTGTGCCAATATTTCTTTTCACTCTTGGTTATAGTATTATTAGCATCATTTTTTTTATTTTCTTATCACCTTATTTTTTTTTGTATTATTTTCTTTTCCTGGTGCAAAGATTGTGTCAAAAATCGGTGTTAATCATTCCATTCTTTTATCAACTTTTTGCCTCATTCTTTATTTTCTCGGATTAAACTCATTAATTGATTATGAGTTCTTATTTTTTATTCTGCCTTTACTTGTTGCTTTCAGGAAGATTTTTTATAATTATAGTTATCATATGAATTTTGTTACTTATTCTAAGAAGAAGTTCAGGGGGAGGCAGATATCTTTCACTAATATTCTAAAAACACTCATCGGGTTTATTGGTCCTGCTGTTAGAGGATTAATTGCTATGCAGAGTTTCGGCTTGTTATATTTTTTGGAAATATAATGTATTCTCTTGGATGGGTTGGAAGAATTTTTGCGGATTCTTACAAAAAATTATTATTAATTAATTCTTATAAAAACCTAAGCACTAAATTGTTGCATATTCCTTGGAGTGCTTATAGTTATGAACTTGCTTTGAAAAAAGAGCTTTTTTCATTCATTATAAGTGGGGAAATAAATTTTAATCTGGCGAGAATTATTTTTCCTGCCTTTATTAATGATTATTTTCAGGATTAATATTGAACCTTTTGCTGTCAGTTATGTCATTGCCGCTTTTGCTTCTCTTGGATATTTTTTCTTAACTAATAAAAGGTTTTGATTGCTTTCAGAGCGCTTTGTTCTTTATCCTTAGATTCTATCATCACGTCGCATCCTATTTTTCTTATTGTTTCATAAAATTTTCTGAATTTCTTTATAGAGATTGTTTTCGAATGCCTTCCTTTCTTACTATTCTCTCTCTGCTCACTGTAGTGCAGTATGTTTGGGCCATCACTCTTTTTCCAAGTATTGCTTGCTTTCTGAACAACTTCTGTTAATGATTCATCATTATTATTTAATTCGTGGTGCAGGTTGTCAACAATTACGGGAATATTCAGGTTCAGGCAGTCTTTCACTGTATAACTCTTCTCATCATTCTCAACAACCAAGTATTTCCTAACTTTTTCTGGCAGTTCTTCATAATTCTTGATGAACCTCTTTGTTGATTTTTCTTTATTATTATAAACTCCTCCAACATGTATAACGATCTTATTATATTCATCTAATCCCAGAGAATTGAATAATTCTGCATGATATATTAATTCACTAACACTTCTTCTAACAACTCTTTCATGCTTAGAATTCAGGACGATAAAAGGGTCGGGATGCATTGATACTCTCATACCCTTCTTCTTAATATACTCGCCAATATTCTTTAATTCTTTTTTGAAGTAGTTGGTCCAGCCAAATTTGCATACTGGGTGGGATGCGAAAGGGATTATTTTGCTTGATATTCTGTAAAACATGATTTCATGCTCGTTATTATATCTTAATATTTTCTTAAGGCATTTCAGGTTTTTCTTAACTGTCTGAACAAATCTTTTCTCACTATAATTCTTTAGTCTGAACGTTTTTGAAGAAGTGCATCCAATACTAGTATTCACGCATGCATACCCTATTTTCATAAATGTTTATAACAATTCACTACTTTTTATAATAGTTGTGAATAATAAGAGAGTGCGATTAATAAGTAATGGTTCAGAAAAGGAAGGGCCTGTTGTTTACTGGATAAGCAGAGATCAGAGGATGAGTGATAACTGGGCTTTACTTTATGCTCAGGAAAAAGCATTAGAGAAAGAAGAATCCTTGATTATTGTTTTTAGTTTATCATCTTCTTTTCTCAAATCTGGTTTCAGGCAGTATTCTTTCATGATTGAAGGATTAAGAGAATTGGAGGAGAATCTTCATAAGAAGAATATTCCTTTTCATTTATTATTCGGGAGTCCTGAAGAAACAATACCTATTTTTATAAAGAAGAATAATGCAAGCAGTTTAATAACTGATTTCTCTCCTTTAAGAGTTAAGAAAAAATGGTTAGATAAAATAGTGTATAGTGCTGAAATCCCTGTTTTTGAGATTGATGCTCATAATATTGTTCCCTGCTGGATTGCTTCAGAGAAGCAGGAGTGGGCTGCAAGGACTTTCAGACCTAAAGTTAATAGATTATTGCCTGAATTCTTGGATGATTTCTCTTCTGTTAAAAAAATGGGTTCAAAAAAACTGGCTGAGAATGACTGGAAGAAAATTAATAATTTCCTGAATGTTGATAAAAGTGTTGAAAAAATAGATTGGTTAAAACCTGGAGAAGAAGAAGCCATAAAAGTTTTGAAAAGTTTTGTTAAAAACAAACTAAGTGGGTATGAAGAGGAGAGCAATAATCCCAATCTTAATATACAGTCTAATCTTTCCCCTTATCTTCATTTTGGGCAGATAAGTGCTCAGAGAATTGCTATAAGAGTGAAGAAGAGTGGTGCTGGGAATAAAAACAAGGATGCTTTTTTAGAGGAATTAATTGTTAGAAAGGAATTAAGTGATAATTATTGTTTTTATAATAAAAATTATGATAATTTTAAGGGACTGCCTGAATGGAGTAAGAAAACTCTTAATAAGCACAGAGAGGATAAGAGAGAATATTCTTATTCTCTTAAAGATTTTGAAAATGCGGAAACACATGATGATTTGTGGAATGCTGCTCAGAGAGAAATGGTGAATAAAGGTAAAATGCATGGTTATATGCGAATGTACTGGGCTAAAAAAATTCTTGAGTGGACTAAGCGTCCTGAGGAAGCAATCCGTATCACTATTCATTTGAATAATAAGTACGAATTGGATGGGAGAGACCCTAATGGTTATGTCGGAGTATTATGGAGTATTGGAGGACTTCATGACAGGGCTTGGAAAGAGAGAAAGATTTTTGGCAAAGTCAGGTATATGAGTTATGATGGTTGTAAAAGAAAATTTAATATTAATAAGTATATTAAAAAAAATAAATAAAAAAAAATTTGTTTATAATTCCTTGTTAATAACGTAGTAACCGAAAACCACTTTTGTCAGAATATCTGATAATAAGTAAAGAACTGCTACTGTCACTGCGTTAAGTATTTCTATACCTGTTGGCCCCATAACCCATACTATTGGGAAAAGAGTCCAAGTTAGTGTCACGTACCACTTAATATTGTTCATGTATTCTGTTTCTTTCTTATTATTTGTGTGTATTATCCACAAGTTTGATAAGAATGCTGCTGTGCTTATTGAGAAGAAAACCCACTTATAAGCTCCTAGTGTTATGCTTGCCAGGTATCCTGTAAGCATTACTATGATATTGAAGAAAATCATTTCTCTCATTTCTCTTGTTTTTTTCTTCATTATCTTACCTACTTCGTACATTAAGAGACTGCAACTCCCTATATAGAACAACCATCTTGTTGGATAAATAAAGTTTCCTCCGAATGATTCTATTGCTCCCATCTGCGCAAACATTACTGCATAAGATACTAGTGTTATGAAACTTATCATCATATTGAGTGATGTTAATTCCTTCTTCTTTTTACCATTCAGTACTGGAAACAAAGTGCTCGCTACTAGGAATAATAACATTCCTGTAAGAAATATTGTTGTTTCTAACATATTTTATTCCATAGACTAATAATATAAAAGTGTTTATTTTTTAATATATATTTCTTCTCCATCTTCATTAAGTATTCTTTCTATTCTTGAAACAGTTTTTGTTGTCGGATCCTTCCAGTCCTAGTGTATTAAATACCAGTGCTCGTCTGTTCCCAGCCTTATTCCTGTCTTGTTAGGTCTTGGCATTAAGTGATCCTTTACTGTTTTTTTCTTTACCAAAACTAGTGTACTTTACTTCTATCTTCTTATTCACGTACTCATCTAATAATCCTGACGCGTGATTCATATAATTTTAGGATTTCTTAGAGTTATTAAAAAACTATTGGATTAATATAATAGGAATATTTTTTTATATTATTAATTATTTATTAAAAATTCTATGGGATGGGTTAATTATGTTAAAATACCTGAACTTAAATTATTAGTTGAGACTAGCAGGCACTTAAGTGATGTTTTGGATGAAGAGTTTAATACTAGTATTAACGACATTGTTATTGATTTAAATAAGAAGTATGATGAATTAACAATTAATGACTTGCATAGTTTAATCAAGTATTATGATGAATCCACAAAAATATTCCGGGAGGATGAATTATTATTGTACTGGCTGAATCATAGAAGAATAAATTATAGCGTAATAAGCGAGTTTGAATACTGTGAGAATAAAGATGATTATGAAGAATGGTGTATTATAAACAAGAATTTATGAATGAATTAACTATTTTTTTAAAAGAGTTTTTAGTTGAATTTATTATTTATATAGGTACTTTTTTCTTAGTGTACAAGAGTTTTGAATTATTAATAGGGAATATTAATAAAACAGGGATTGTTTTCATAGCTATTATTTCTATATTTATAACTATTTTTCGAAAAAGATTCCTGCCCATGATTACTGGTTCCTGAAGATTAGTTCTGTAATTATTGTTGAATCTTTTTCTTCTTCACGAGTTATTAAGTAATTCATCCTTACCATGCTGCATACTTTATCCAAGTATGTGAACTGCTTGTTTCTTTCTCTATCAGTTAGTGTTTCATATTCTAATTTTACTCTTAATTCTTCAGTATTGCTCGAGACTTGAATTGCTTCTTTTTCTTTTAATTCTATGTTCTTATGATGGAAATCATTATTCATATTCCATTTTACAGCATTATTTATACTGAAACCGAAATCTTTTTTTTCATCTTCAAGCCACCCATACCATTTCAGAACTTCTCCTAAACCATAAAAAACGCTCACTTTTTCTGACTCTTTTTTCTCTTATTCTCCCAAAATTATTCTTTCAGGAGAATCTTCTTCAGTAAGATTCATAATAGTTTCGTTCTCTTCTTCAGTGCATCCGGAAATTATCACTAATAATAGAAAAAATGCTTCTTTTTTCACTATTTTTAAACTTTTTTTTTACTTTCTTACTGAGAAATTGCTCTTTTTTTTCTTATTATAAACAAATTTTTCTACTGCTTTATTCCATCTCTCTTTTGTAAGATATTTGTGTATGCCTTTATCTAGTTTATGGTCTATTAAGTCAAGTAATTTTTTTTCAAAATTCCCGCTTATTTCTCTTCCAATATCTCTTTCCAAGTTTACTTTAAACTCTTTTGTTTTTAAAGAATCTCCTTTTTTAAAAATCTTAATGAATTCTGGTAACCCATATGAATCAACATTTTGTCTTGTTAAGTGTTTTTCTGCTGTTTCTGTAACTCCTTTATTTGATAAGTAATAAACATATTCTGGATTCAGGAACTGCCATGTTTTTCTTATTATATCTTTTAATTCAGGCAGTTCTGATATTGTCACGTGTCTTGGTTTTTCTTTCTGTGAATAATGTATTACGTTGAAAAGTTTTAGTTTTCTCCATCCTTTCATTAAGTAGAGGTTTCCCAAATATTTTTTGTGCTTCTTAATCTTTAGTTTTCCTTCACGATTATTTGAATACTCTATTATGTCATCAAGTGTTACTTCATCCATGTTCTCAACGGATTTGTAAGTCATGAGTATGTTCCCGAAGTTTTCTAATGCGTTTTCTTCGAATTCTTCTTCATTAACAACATCTTTTATGTGGTATTTCCTTTTGAGATGTGCTTTTTTCAAAAAACTTGTTTCATTACTCACTATCATTGTCAGAATTGGAAGATTGTGTCCCATTATTCCTCCAAGCCCTATTTGTGTTAAATCATGATCTATTTTTTCATCATTCACTTTTTTATTATAATTCTTGCATTGTATTATTAAGTTCTTATCCTCGTGAAGTACTACGAAATGCTCAAGTATTTTATAGAATGGGTGCATTATTGAAAAATTTCTCTGCAAGAAAAGCATAATATCCTGTTCGTACTGCGGCACCCCATTAAGATATAGTTTTAGTGAATGATAGCATTCTCTTGGCTCATATTTTTTAAGCCTTATATTCTGAATCTTACTCATCTCGCTTATTGCTTTAATAGTTATTAGTTCGTAGCCTAATCCTTTATCCTCTTTTTCTAATTTTTTTAAGTATTTCTGGTAATTCATACTTTTTTGGATTTTTTTAATTATTTTAAAGATTAGTTATCACTCTTTAATAATATTTTTTAAAATAATACTTTTTTTTAGTGATTAATTCAAAAATGATTGAAAATTTTGAGGACAATATTATTCAAGCAGACGATATCAGGAAGTTTTTAGGATAAGGAGTACTCCAGCCATATTGCGGGATTTTCATCCCACTCTCTTGATTTATAACCTGTTATTCTGAAACCTTTTTTAATCAATAATCTCAGCATATTCTTGTACTTGTTTCTTGTTTTCACAGTTAAGTAATCATAATTTTTTGATTTTGCATAATTCATCATCTTTTCTATTATTCCTGATGCTACTCCTTTCTCTCTATATTCAGGAAGGACTGCAAGCATCCATAAATAATACTTGTTCTTTCTTTCATAACCTATTCCATAACCCCTGACTTTTTGATTCTTTTCTGCGATTATAATAACTGGATTATTGTATAATAATAATTTCTTTTTTATTAATTCAGGATTCTTAGAACTATTGAAGACTTTTTTATTAATTTTAACAATACTTTCTAAATCTTTTTCACTTCCAAAAACTAAACTCATTTTGAATTCTCCCTGTACCAATCACCCGTGAGTTTTGCGCTAACAATGAGTGATATTGGTATAATGATTAAGGAAATTATGATATTAAGGACTAAATTATACTTAGATAATTCTTTTATTATTTCTTTAACAAGGCCATATAAGAATAATAATAAAACCAGTCTAATAGTATTCTCTTTATCTTTTAGCATTATTTTTATTGCTGTCTCTATTTCAAAAAATGCTGAAAATTTTTTCTTAAGTGAATAATTGCAACTTAGTGATGCCAGCAATAATCCAAGAAATGCGCCTATAATCAAGACTATTAAGTAAGTGATTATGTTATACCCTGCTGTTAATACTGTTACTGACACTATTAATAGCACTATTATTGTTATAAGAAGAATTAAGAATAGTTTAAATCCGTCAAAAAATTTTTTCCAAAAATTTTCAAAAACTTTAGGCAATTTTTTCTTTTTCTTAAAAGCGTCAGATAATAACTTGATATAAATTCCTCCAAGAGCAAACCATCCAATTATGGGTATGAATAATAAGAGGATTGTTACAAGAATAAATATTATAGTGTCATCCCAGTCTCTTGAAACATAATCATACAATGATTTTAAAGACACCATACATTAATTAATAATGATTATTATTAAAAAAATTTATCATAATAGATTCTTATCCTCAAATATTATTAGAAACGCTTATAAGTATATTTTTGTAATTTAGTATATTTAAGATGAACGGGACTAAAAAAATGGTTGAAGAATATGTTCTTGGTAATGAGTATACTTGGGAAGAGATGCAGTTTGATTCAGATATGAGAAGTAGGATTAGTATTGAAGAATTACTTAATAATAATATTAAATACGTTGAGGAATGCGGACGTGAAGAAGTTGTAGGAGAACTATATGATTTTGTAATGCGTTTCTCAGAACCTAAATTAGAAAAATCACTAAATATAAATAAAGAAATTGGTGCAATTATTTACAAGACTAATAAGGATATTAAAATCCATAAAGTTGTTGTTGGAGATGAGAATTCTGTTTCTTATACTAATTTAGAAGAATTCTCCAAAATACCTGATAATGTTAAAAGTATTGTATTATTCCACACTCATCCAAAAGGAGTAATGTCCATTGAGGATGAGGGTTGTCTGGTTCGTTCTCAAACAATTATGGATGCGCTTCTGCTTAGAAGAATACCAGTATACATGGTTATTAGTGATAAAAAAAAGACTTCATGGCATAAATCAAATTTTGGTTTTGATTTTGAAAAATCCAATTACAGAAAAGAATTAATAAGACTAGGCTTCCTGAAATAATCATAATATTATTTGAGGCATTATTGATCCTATAAAGTAACTTGCTAAATTCATTAAGAAACTAATAGTTAATGATTTTTTGTAATTCAGTATTTTCTTATTCAACTGGAATATTATTAATCCTTCAAACAGTGTTAATATTATTTCCACTGCTAGTACGAATTGGTTGTATGAAAATTGTGATAATGTGTCAAGAACATAAATCACGAATATTGCGAGAGGGAATGATAATACATTAACCAGTATTATCGTATTAACCAGTTTTTTAAAATTTTTTAATAAAACTTCATCATTATATGATATTGCATAAAATATTAATAATTCAATCAGCACTGTAATCATGAATAATACTGGCACTTCTACTCTCGGGTTTGACATTGGGAAAATCACTACAGCATCACAGAATACTGGTGTTATTATAGACAAGAATATTAGAAACAATAATTGTTTTTTCATATTCTTAGAAATAAGGTTCCTTAATTAAATATTTTTTTTTTAGTTTTCTCAGAAAAAAAAACTCTTTTATTTTAAGATATTAGTGAATAATGAGTATGAGAAAAATTTTTTTTGTCTTACTTATAGTAATTGTTTCTGGATGCACTATTCCTGAGTATGATGATTCGTTTGAGTTAAAGGATTCTTACAGTATTGCTACTTTCGCGAGTGGTTGTTTCTGGGGAATAGAATCTGCTTTTGAATCAAAGAATGGTGTTGTTGAAGCTGTTCCTGGTTATACTGGAGGAAGTGTTGAAAATCCTACCTATGAACAGGTTTCTACAGGCACTACTGGACATAAAGAGAGTGTGAGAGTCTATTATACTCCTAATATTATTAATTATGAAGAACTTCTTAGTATTTATTGGAATCATATTAATCCTGTTGATAGTGGAGGACAGTCCTTGAACAGGGGTTCCCAATACACTACTGCTATTTTTTATCATGATAGTGCTCAGAAAGAACTGGCTGAAGAATCAAAAAGTGAAGTGCAGGAAGATTATGACATGCTTATTGTTACAGAAATTCTTCCTGCAGGAGAATTCTATAAAGCTGAAGAATATCATCAGGATTATTATACTAAATAAGTTCAGTAAATATTTTTTTACAAAAATAATATGTTAAATTATTTTTTTTAATTCCTGAACGTAAATCAAGGAGAAATATTTTTTTATTATCGTTCTGGTTATGCAAGATTTGCTGTCATTTCTTGTCATAAAAACACTAATGTTGTTATTGGTTGGGGAGGAGTGGTGCGGGGCATTTGGGAACAATTCTTGAAATATTCTTATCTTACGGGAAAAAAAAAATATGTGGTTACTGGGTTAATGGTTTTGGTCCCACTCCTGAAAATAAGCGTACTTATCGCAACTCGAGGAAGGGAATATGTCGCCAAGAGGAGTGTTTAGTATTGCTGAAAATATTAGTTATGAAGGATCTTTTAGAGGAATTTTACTAAGATATTGCAGTCCTGACTACAAAAAATGGTTTTCCTATTCTTGGTTTTAATGGATATGGATGACAAATTGTAAGACTGATATGAAATTGTTAATTCAGAGCATACTACAAATCTTTACTGACAAGGATTTCAGGCGCGATTACTCTGTTAGTTTCAGAAAATCGCGTGAAAAACCGTCAAAACTGGTCAACTTATACTATAACATTACTAAAAATAAGTGAGTATAAGAAAACTGTTCTAGAAATAAGAGATGCTGTTAATGGAAGAATTCTTAAATAAGATTATTCTTTTTAGAATAGTTATGAATAAACTTGTTGCAATTGGAGAGCATCATAATAGTATTTTTCATAAAACTGAAATTATTAGTTATATTAAGAGTTTTGAGCCTGACTATATTTTATGCGGTTTTTTTAATGAATTAGGTGATGAAGAAGTAAGGAATAATATTAAGAAATCTTTAAGCATGGATTTTTTTGATGTTATTTATTTTCCTTTATTTAAAACAATGATTGATTCAGATGCTGTATTATTAGGTTGTGATAATCTTGAACTTAAGTTAAGGAAGAAAGAATACGAACATAATTATCATAATAGTTTTGATAAGGATTACTGGAAGAGAAGGATTATTAATAACAATATTGATAGGGATTTGTATTTTTCTTTTAAGATTCGTGAGTGCCTAAATAATGGCAGTGTTCTTGCCTGTTTTGGTGCTTCACACTATTATGGAGTTAGTAATGATTTAGAGAAGAATAATATTAATCTTGAATTAAGAACTAATAATGAGTATTTAATCAAGGATTTTAATTATAATACTGTTAGTAAAGATAGGCGTTTAAACACTATTCTTAAAAGATTCTTTAATGAATTCCCAGTTATTGGACAAAACTTTTCTTGAATTTCAGGCAGGGAAAGTCTTTTCTTGTTTCAACTATTATTTTATTATTTTTTATTCTTATTATTGTTCCTGAAATAGTATTATTATTGCATATATTATTGTTTGAAAGATGTTCTTTCTCATGGTTTATTTTTCTCCCGTCATGATCTGTTATTATCCTCCTGCTTAATTTGTATAATTCTTCGCTTCCAATTTTTTCTTTAATTAATTGTTCGGCTCTCAGGAGTCTTTCTTTACTGTGCCTCATCATACTAGTCTCGTATTTTGGATGATGATTTGTTAGTACACAGTACTCATAATTACTTTTCTCAACTTTTTTTTCTTCACCCATACTATATATTTTATAACTGTTTTCTGGACTGAATATTAAGAATGAAACATAATTCGGTACTTTTGCTTTCTTTATTAAAGACAATGCATGTTCTAGTGTTTGTGATTGTGACAATGTTTTCATTATTAAAGTGCACGGAGTATAGTACTCTCCTTCTTTAATAAGCTTGTTTTTCACTCCTAACAAAGTGTTCGCGCATATTCCTATTCCTTTATTATTTATTCCTGTTGGCCCACCTATTAAAAAATCAAAACCATTTATTAAGAAATCGTTCTTTAACTCTTTAATATTCTCGTATTTTATTGAGTTTATAAAATTAAGGTAATAATGGGAAGTATCCATTGTTCTTGCAAATACTGCTTCATCATTTTTTATTATACTAATGCTTGTGCAGTTAGGAATGGATGTGAATTCAAGTGAATCATACAGTAAATAAGCACAAGGATTCTCTTCAATTATGTCAGTAAGAGTGGTGTCTTTTTTCATCGCATTATTTATGCCTTTAAGATAATCTCCTATACTTGTTCTTGCAAGAGATTCATAAATATTGTTTAGTTTCAATAATTCCTGAGAATCATATTTTTGTGAAAAAATACTGAATCTTTTTTTGTAATGATTCCAATAATCTTCTCCTGCTCTTTTTAGTGTGCAGTCTTTAATAGTGTATGAGAATTCTGGTTTTTTTGGCTCCCAACATATGGAGTATTCGACCATTCTCTAAGTTATTACATTATATTTTTGGATTTTAATACTTTTTTATTCAATTTAGAAAAGATTTTAAAAATTAGATTACTATAATTATTATATTTATGGTAGAGGAAAAGACGATTGAGGTTGAGAGCAAAGCGCCTTCTGTTAAGTCAGATTATAAAAAAATTAGTGTTTATAACAGACAAGTTCTTCTTCCTAAAACTTGTTTTGAGTATTCCCCGAGCAGTATTCTGGAAAAATCTTACAATATTCATATTTCTTTGAAGAATGAGGATTATTTCAGGAAAGAAAAGACTTCTTTATACGAGGCAGTTAATAAGGTTAAGGAAAAAGTTGATGGTTTAGAGTCAGTTATTGATGAAGAAGTGGATAATTTTGTAAGCAGAATCAATAGTCATGCAAGTCAGGAAGAAGATTTTGATTTAAGCAATGTTAAGGTTTTTATTAATTCTTACACTGAGTATGGTGAACTTTTTTTTAGCATAAGGTATGATTATCTTGATGAAGATTTTGAGAGAATAATCATTTAATCCACATTTCTTTTAATTTCTCTTTTGAAACTAATCTGTATTCTGAGAATTGTGAGAATATTTCCAAAGTTATTGTCCCATCATAATATTTTTTTAATTCTCTTATTAATTCATCCCATTCAATAATTCCTGCCCCCATAGGTAAGTGCTGGTCTTTCTCTCCATCATTATCATGCAAGTGAACGTGTTTTATTTTAGGATGTAATTCTTTTATAAAATCAATAGGATTATTTGGACGAATATTCGCATGCCCTATATCTAAGTTAAAGTAAAGATTCTTAACTGAATCCAGTACTTTTTTAGTCATTTTCAGATCATCTTCTTCACTTAATTCATATATTATTTTAATATCCTGCTTTTCTGCTTTCTTCATAATTTCTTTCAAGTTCTTAATCTGCTGATTAATTTTTTCTTCTCTTGGATACATTCCTCTCCCAATCCTTGAATGAACAGTCACATATTCTACCCCTATTTTTTTAAAAAATTTGAAGTATTTATTGAATTCTTTAATCATGGATTTCTTAACTTCCTGAATCATTGTTCCCGTAGGCAAATACCAGGGAGTGTGTCCAAGCGCTCCCAACTCATTCTTTTCCAATTCTTTCCTTATCTTTTCTGCACTTAATTTTTCAGGAAGGGCTTTATCCCCTTCTAAGAATAATTCAACGAAATCAAAACCCTTCTCTTTAGCATTCCTTATTTCCTCAATTATGTTTTTTGTAGGATTTGTAGGGCAACCAACAATCATAATTCTAAATCAAGATATTCAATTATTAAAAAATTATTTATTTAAAACAGAAGAAAAAAGAAAGCATAGACTCGTTGAAGAATATTATTACTTTATCAGGGGATTCTGAAAAGGAAATAATCAGCACATTCCCTGAATAAATATTTTTATATTAATGGATATTTTGTTTTCTTCCTGCTTAAAATCCTGAAGATTATAGTACTTCATTAAATAAAGACTGAAGCAAGCACTCCATGTCCTGGACTAATCCTTCCCCTGATGAAAGCATTCTGCTGTTTTTGAATTCAGTTATTTATCATTAAAAGAAGAACTCCCCCCCCTATATTAATGAAACAAGTATTCTGATTATGATTTTTCTTCATAATAAAAACTTAGAGAAGGATTATATAAATAATTATAAAGAAATATGGATTAATGGGGTTTTAAAAAGAGAAAATTTGTTAATAAATTATATGAGAATGCGTTCATTATATGCTGGAAGGAATAAGTACTCTCTGCCTTTTGGTTTCACAACAAGCAAGAAAGAATTGTTTGACTTATTAAAGGCATGGATTATTATTAGTCTGGCTTTCACTATAGCAAGCACTGGCTTCAGTTTAATCATGTTCTTAACTAGTTTGTTCACTGTAGGACTAGGTTTTATTATTCATGAATTCAGTCATAAATTAGTTGCTCAGTCTTATGGTGTTCCTTCTGAGTTCAGGAGTGCTGATAAGATGCTCTTTTTTGCTCTGTTAATGTCATTTGGGGGTTTCGTGTTCGCAGCTCCTGGAGCAGTTGTGATTGCGGGCAGAGTTAGTAGAGAGGAGAATGGAAAGATTAGTCTTGCAGGACCTTTATCTAACTTGATTATTGGAATCATTTTTTACGCTCTTTTTTACTTTTTTAACATTACTTTTCTTTATTATGGTAGTATGATTAATATTTGGCTTGCATTATTCAACCTGCTTCCTTTCGGTAACCTGGATGGTTTGAAAGTATTACATTGGAATAAAAAAGTGTATGGTTTAGTACTAGTTGCATGCATAATAGGATTCATCATTATATGAATTTTAGAAAAACTCTTTTATTATCTTATTTATTATTTTTTTGTTATGAAAGAACAGTCTGAATTGGATAAACAAAAGGAAATTTTGCATATTTTTGAAGTTTATTCGTCTTTGGTTAATATTATTTATAATTATAGTAAGAAAAATTTTCCTAATTATGTTGGGAGAATTAGAAAAAAACTTGATAGTTTTAACGATGATTCTAAAAAGATAAAAATAGTTTTACAAGATTCAAAGATTAAATTTTTAACTAAGGATAAAAATGTTGTTTTAACTCGTGAAGATATTATTAATTTTTTAAATCCTTTAATAACAAAAATATATCTTATGATAAAAAAAGCTTCTGGAAGTTATAATCGGGAAGAACCTTTTATTAATATTATGAAAAATTTTTACAGAGAAAATAAAAAAAATATTGATGAATTAAAAATTATTTTTCCAGATTGTTTTAAAGAAGATATTGGAAAACTTATTTCAGAAGATAGGAATGATCAGATTTTCTTTGAGTAATTAACTAATAGAAAAAATCTTTTAACTCAACAAGTCTTATTTGTTATTCATGGGTATTGGCACGCTTGGCGAGAGTCTTTTTCATTCTCAGCTGAAAAATTTTTATAAAAAACCTGGTGATAAAGTGGAGTCTCCTTTAAATGGTTACGTTATTGATTTAGTTCGTGATGACTTATTGATTGAGGTTCAGACTCAGAACTTCAGCAGTATTAAGAAGAAGTTAAGGGATTTGATTTCTGATTATAAGATTTTGTTGGTTTATCCTGTTATTCTTAATAAGTGGATTTCTTATGGTTCTGGTAAGCGTTTGTCTCCCAAGCATTGTGGTATTAATAATGTTTTTGACGAACTAATTTATATTCCAAAACTTGTTAAGAATCCTAACTTGTTAGTTGAGGCTGTAGTGGTTGAAGTGGAGGAGTTGCGTGAGAAGAAGAGAGTGAGTTGGAGGAAGAGTTGGGTTGTGAAGGAGAGGAAGTTAGTTAGTGTTAAGGAGAAGAAGACTTTCCGTAATGCTCGGGATTTCTTAAAACAATTACCAGGAAACATTAGTCGTCCTTTCACTAATAATAGTCTTGCAAAAAAAATGAATGAGTCTGTGAAATTGGTGAGGAAGATGACTTATTGTTTGAGAAAGATGGGAGTTTTGGAAGTGGTGGGTAAGGACGGGAGTAAGATGTTATTCAGCTTTTGTTGAAAATAGTAATATTTTAATTATTTCTTAAGTTTGGTATTTATTTTCTGGACGTATTTAATCATATCTTCTAATTCTTTTTTTTCATATTTTTCTCTTTCCGAAAGACTTCTTGAAAGATTAATTTTAGTGTCGTGTGCTAATTTTATTTTTTTGTATTCATCATTACTTATTAAGTCGTAATGCCGGGCGAGTCTTTCACGCCATAAATACTGTCCCGGATTAAACAAATCTACAAAATTGCAAATACGCCCGCGAACTAATTTTTCAACAATAGTCACATCTAATTCTTTTAATGAAAGGCATAATTCTATTACTTGTTTTGAGTAAAGGAGATATGATTTAACCATTTTGATAAAAAAAATGATAAAAACATATTATAAATTTTTCTCTTAACATCCTTTATTTTTGTATGAAAACTTTATAAACTACTTTGTTTTAGGATTGTTTTTATGGATTTGGTTGGTGTTCATCATGCTGATTTATTGGGCAGGCAGAGGCTTAGGAAATTATTGGATGAGTATAGTCCTGAATCAATCAGTATTGAGATAATGAATGGTTTAAGTACTGAAAAGGTTGAAAGTATTATTCTTAACACTAATCAAAAAAATAAGTATTATATTCTCAGGCAGTGCGCTTTTCAGAATGTTAGTATGTCTTATACTAATTTGTTGCTTGATGTTTTTGACATTATTGGTTACGAGTTTTTAGAATCAATTAATTATGCAAGAGAGAATAATGCACAAATCTATTTTGTTGACCAGCCGGAATTTTATGATAAAAATAATATTAGTTATCCTGTTGCTGTAATTGTTCAAAACATTATTAGTATTGTGGGATTGGATAATCTTAATTCTAAAGAAAAAAGTTATGAAGAATTAGAAAAAATTTATATTAAGGGTATTGACAGACAATACTGTTCTGTACGTAATAATATTTTGTCAGGGAATAGAGAGGATTTCATGGCAGAAGAATTAAGAAGATTAAAACCAGACTTGCACATTGCAGGAATAAATCATGTTTACAACAATAATCCGGACGCGTTATGCAACCAATTAAAAGACATAACTGAAAATAAGATAAGATTATCTTCTTTACTTGTGTGAAAACTTCACAAGTTTTACTATTCTTTGACAGATAAAAAGAAAAATTTTTATCATAAATAGTTATTATGCCTCCGAAAGCAGTTAAAACAGTTGAAGACGAGATTTACTGGCAGTATGCCCAAATTATTTCCAACTCTGCCGGTTTCGGAAAGAGTAATTATGGTTTTATTATGTCAAAATTTAAAGAATTGAAGAATGTAAAGAATTCATTAAAAATAATGCAGGAAGAGACACTATTCTTAAAATTCAGAATATGTCTTAAAATAAAGTTTATTGGAAAAATTTTTTTAATATGTTTTAGTATTATTTTAAACAATGAGAGAAGAAAAAAATGATAATGTAAAGATTATAGAACTTAATTATGGAGACTGTAACCATATAAGTATTTGGGAAAAAAATGAGGATGGAGAATACGAAAATGTTCTGGAAAAAATTGCAAAAGATATTAATAAAACAATTAAGCTAAGCTGGTTTGAAAGAATATTCTTAAACTCAAAGCAAAAATTCAAACGCAGATTAGAAAAAATTAAAAAAATGAACAAGAAAAAAGAGTAATAATTGAAGACAATATATTTCATAAAAAAGAAAGAATAAGATTTATTAAATCCTTATAACTATTTTTTGTTTACAATGATTGGTGTATACTTCAAGCCAGACATGTTAAACGAAAAAGACTTCAACATTTTCTTAAAAAAAGAAGAAGTGGAAGAGTTAAAGAACAAAAAATTAGAAGGAATAATAATGAAATACAATGATTACGAAAACAAATACAGAATGATTATTGATGTCGAGTATGGAAATCTCAGAACATACAATCACTTAATAATTAAGGAAAAAGAAAATAATTACAAATTCACACAGGGAAGAATAATAATATATATCTTATAATTATGAAATGGTATGCAATAAGTGGTTCATGGAGGACAACTAATAAAAGAGTAAAGAAAGATGTTATTCGAGTCGTAAAAAAAATTGTTAAAAAAAATGATGGAATACTAACAGGAGGAGCACTTGGAGTTGATTATACTGCAACACAAACAGTACTAAAATACGGAAATCCTGAAAAACAACTCAAAATATACCTGCCGATAAAATTGAAAAAATTCTGCAAACACTATTTCAAGAGAGCAGGAGAAGGAGTCATAACCCAAGAACATGCAGAAAAAATAGTGAAACAGTTAAGAAAACTAAAAAAGATAATTCCAGAAAACATTCATGACGAATGGGGATACAAAAAAGCAGACAAAGAAAGTTATTATGCACGAAACACTAAAATAGTTGAGGACTGCGATGAACTCTACGCATTCCAAGCAAATAATAGTAAAGGAACACAAGACGCTGTAAACAAAGCAAGTAAAGCAGGAAAAACAGTACATTTAAGAAAATATAATATAACTATAAAATAAGAAATAATTTTAAATTAAACAAGAACATTTAATATTTCTAAATAAAATTAACAAAAAAAGAGAAAATAGTTCTAAGCGCATGCAATGATAATAACATGAAAGAGATAGTATGGGTTGTAAACAAATTCACCCCCTAACAAAAAAAAAGAGATAAAAAAAAAATTATTTCTAAACTAGTAAAAAACGGATTAATCTAAGCCGATGAAATAAATAATGAAAAAGAGTACTTCCACAAAAACGTAAAAGAAGAAATAATAATTGATGATGTCAAATACCTGAGTAATAAAGGGAAAAAGTATGGTTCAAAACAAGAATAACAATTTTTTAATGAGAAATCACAAAAATATGGAATAGTTTAAAAGATGAAAATATATGCAAAATATACTCTTCCCTTGTAAAATAATCCTGCATAAAGTAATTAATTTTCCGGATTTTTAAAAAAATAAATACTCTGGTCCTTTAAATCAACAATTTCCTCACTCTTCCCAGGCAAAGGATCATTAACTAATAATCTTTTATTAACACTATCCAAACCTATAAGAACAGTACAATGAACTTCATCAAAAACTAAACCAGGCAAATATTCCTTACTCTTCACATTCTCCATCATTCTTTCCAAATATTCCAAATTATCTTCTTCTGCACAAAACTGCTTAATCCCTTCAAAACAATTCTTATCATAAACAAGATTCAAAATATATGCTAATTCATTAATACTTTCACCAATTGAGTAAAAAGACTCTCTTCTACCCAACTTTCCGCTCTTCTTATACTTAGAGATTAAAAAATCACGAAAATGATTAACAGAATCATCAGAAAAACCATCATTTAAATCAGTATATATTAAGTTAATCAAATAATCCTGATTCTCATTAAGTATATTGGCTAAAGAAGCAATACCACAATTACCCTCATACTTCTGATTACTACTACTAACACTAAAAATTTCTTTTTTCACAACCATGAGTATAAAAAGAAAAAAATAGAATTATAAATATTTCTGCTAAAAAGAAGATTATTCTGAATTTTTTACCATATAGAAAATAATTACTAAATGTTTTTATCTTTGATTAAAAGTTTTTGTCAGTGTTTTGAGCCATATAGTAAGTGGGTCTGGGGAGCAAAATAGGTGCGAAAATCGATTTATTTACTATATAGTAAATAAATACAATAATATTTAATCATTGATTAGAACTTTTAACCGGCTCTTCAGGAGTATATTTACCTCCCAAAATACATAGTATATTATCCAAACATCTTAAGTTCTGTCTCGCACTTGGCATGCAGTACGTCGCGGATGTAATCGAGGAATCTTTCAGGAGTGAACTTGTAATAAGTAGTGTAGGATTTTCTGCCTGTCTTCCGCCTCTTGTTGTCAACCAACCTCCATTCTTTCAGTGCACTGAGTGGTTTGTAAAACATACTTGGGTTTTTGTTCCTGTCCATCCGGAGCATTTTTTCTATCTTGTCGAGTTCAACCCATCCTCCTGCTTCGTCACTATTTTTTTTGAGGAACCTAAGTATCCTTCTGGCCCTACTTTTTATGCTCCCTGCTTTTGGGTGGTTGCCGAATACTAAAAAAAGTACATTATCCATGTTTTCTATAAATAGAAAAATAAATATAAAACTTGTGAAAACCCTTCCGGGAATACTTTTCTATAAAAGATATAGAGAGCATGTCATATAGATGTCAGGCCAACGATGTTTTGAAAAACAACCGCTTTCTATATATCGGAAGCGAATATATTTGGAATTGAATTCTAATAAGTTTTTAGACATATTTTTGTACGAAAAGAGGTATATTATGGACGCAAAACAGGGTTGAAAACAGGCGTTCAAAAAATTAATAAATCAAAAAATTTCTTTATCATTATCATGAAAGAGGGATTAGTAAACTTGAAAAAAATATGTGAAAAAAACAAGAAAGAATTACATATAAAATACGAAAATGATAAAGAAAAATTATACAATTTCAACAAAGAATTTTATGAACAACATAACCTTGATAAAGTGATTCTTGAAATATTAAATACAAAAGAACTAAAACTCTTCTATAGAAAGAAGAAGAAAAGAATTAGACAAAAATATAAAGAGGATTTAGATTCTAATTATACAAGACCTTTCCATAAAAAATATAATCATTGATTAAAACTTTTAATCACTTCTTTTAACTATATAGTGAATAAAATATCTTTCTGCCGTCAGCTTTTTTGCGGACAATACCCTTCTTATGCAATCTGTTAAGCCTTGAACTCGCAGTACTCCTACTGACACCTATTTTTCTGGACAACTGCTCCGCAGTCTGAGGGCCTTTATCGTTCAATATCTTAATTACTTCCTCATCCCTTACTGTCAGGTCTTCAACCTCTTTAATAGCTTTATCTATCTTCTTTGTATCTCCCCCAACTATCTTAATTTCTGCCCGGGATTCTTTAAGAAGACTCAAAATATCATTCAATTTATTAAGATTATTCAGTTTCTGGTTCATACTATTAAGAATATTAGTCAACTTTTGCAAAAACTGTGTGTTAATTATCTTTGCCTGGCTTAAAGGATGATCACTAATCCTATTAACACTCTCTTCCCAGTCCTCAATCAATATTTTAGTGCTGGAAAGATTCTTTTCAGGATTATTAATGTCTTCTTTTTTCTTTTTCTTCTTATTTTTCTTCTTGTGTTTGGGCTTTTTTTTCTTTTTTTGTTTGGTTTTTGACTCTGAATTATTTACCATATGGTAAATAATATCTAAAATACCCATAGAACACCGCCCAACAAATCCAACAATTTCGTCAACAAATCCAACACATCCAACAGAATAACCAACACATCCAACATTTATATTTTTTTCGAACTTTTTGTAATATTTGTTAGTTGTTTCTGGGTTATAAAAACATATGTTGGTATCTAATAAGTATGTTTTTAATTAGTTTTTGATAAAAGTGAGTGTTGGCCATGAAATATGATGTTTGATTAAAAAAATAGTGTTAACATGTGTGGGTTATTGGTCAGGTTAGAATTATTTATTCAAAAGTGAGAGTTGCTGCTATTAATTATGTCTCCACATTCATATAAGAATACATAGTATATGTCTTAAATGATATTATTATGGTAAAAGTGAGAGTTTGGTTATAGAAAGAGTTTTAAGCATGTTTTTACCTTTTAATAATAGTAATGGGTTTGGTTGAAAGAGATTATGATATAGTATTAGATAATAAGAATGAGTCATGCGATGAAAGTGAGAATTTACACACTTTAGTTACTGCAGGTGATTTTATTATGAATGGTATAAAGCCTCTCCCTTACGCAGTAATGGATAGTGTGAAAAGAGATATTGTTACTCATTATAAATACTCTCAAAACGGCGTTTATGATGATTACAGTATTGTTATTGCTGGTGACAGTGTTTCTGATCTTATGCTGGGGGATAATATCAAGAAAGAACTAAAAAAGAGTGATTATTGTAGAAAAGTGAGACTTATCAAGGTGTTTGTTAATAGGTATGGTAATGATAATAATTCGGCTGATTATTGTGTTAATAATTTAGAGAATCTTGCTAGTATATGTAAAAGTGAGAATTGTAATTTGTTGATTAGTGATTGGGATAATACTCTTGCAAAATGTTATCTTAAGAAAAGTGTTAATGCAAAAAGTGGGAAGAAGAGTTTTATGAATCGTTTTGGAAAAATTCTTCCTGTGAGAATTGGTTTTGGTCTGTTTACTTTGTATAATCTTTTTATTCATTTTGCTGGAGTTAGGACAAGAAAATTGTATACGAGAAGTGAGGATAATCTTAAAAATTTTTTTGAAAGACTGAGAGAGAATGATACTAAAGTCATTATTAACAGTTTATGCACTAGAAGCACTATTAAGAGTCTTATCAGGAAAGCTGGTTGTGAGGAGTACTTCCAGAATTAGTGTTTAAAGGATTTTTAGAGTTTTTTGTTCTCTTGTATGTGGGATGTGGGTTATTAATATTATTTTAATACTTCAGCGTGTTTTTGTGCTTAAAAAGTGAGTTTTATTTCATCTTAAGAAAAAAGTTATAAAAAAGGAATTCATCTTTTTAGTTATGAATATTATTCCTGTTGCTTTCGACAGTATGGGTGTCCGCTCAATGTGTACTTTTGTAAATACTCCGAAACTTAATATCCTTATTGATCCAGGTCTTGCTCTTGCTAAGAAAAGACTTGGTTTTCCGCCGAGCAATATTGAGTTCAGAACATTTAATGTATTCAAGGATAAGATAGTGAATTTTGCTAAAAGGAGTGATATAATTCTTGTAACTCATTATCATTACAGTCATTATATTGCCAGTCATGATGAATCTTTTGATGATATTTATTCTAATAAGATTGTTTTATGTAAGAATCGTAAGAGAAAGCTTAATTTTACTCAGAGGAATAGGGGTAA
>CAYWEY010000001.1:38276-99978 GCA_964457955.1 Candidatus Woesearchaeota archaeon | reverse complement strand
ATATTCTGTATTTATTTTTTTTTCATATTCTTTAACAAATTTTTTTCCGTAAAATTTTGCATATTTTTTTCTGAAATAATTGTTTAATCTTTTCATTTTAAGAAATCCTTGAGATAAGATTCAATCTCTTCCTTAATATTTTGTTTTCTGAAAACATCAACAACCAGATGAGAATCTTTAACATATGGTTTTCCGAGCACATTATACTTCCATTTTTTCAAGAATTTTTCAAAATCCTCACTATCAATCCATACCATGGGGCCTATGTGTTGCTTGCTTTTTGACATCCGGATGGTTTCCAGCTCGAAATAAATTTTTTTCTCCCCATCCAATATTCCATAATTATAAATACTCCATCCTTCTCTTTTAAGCATTCTGATTAATTTTTTTAATTTTTTCAATAATTTTGCTTTAAAAACATCATATTTCTTGCTATTTCTTAATTCAAAATAAAAAAGTCTTGTTCCTCTCTTATTGCTTTTTTTATAAATATCTTCAATAGTTGTGTGCTGAATATTGAAATACTTTATGCTGGGTTTTCTTATAAAAAGTCTTATATTATATAGCATTTTTGAGAAAGTGTTGTATGAGAGGCTTGCAGCCGCATTTCTTTCAGGGAGAACAGGATCAACCAGTACGATAGGAGCGCCTCTTGTTTTACTCTTATTCATTTTTTTTAAAACGTTTTTGTTCTTGTAATCTTTCTCTATGTCAATAATTATTTTTGGTTTCGCTTCCTCCATTTTTTCCAATAATTTCTTAAAACTCTTGTAATGAATTATGAGGAGTTCAGCAACATATCCTGATATTCCTTGTTTTGAACTTTCGCTTCCATAAACATCCACTCCTCTGCAGAATTGTTTGAATATTCTAATATTGTCACGCAGTTCAGGAGTTTTTTCATATTTTTTTTTCAAGTAATTAATATGGAAATAACTTACATCTGTTGAATTCTCAGCATTTTCTGGTTTTTTAATTTTCAGAGTAGGTATTAATTCAACATCGTATCCTTCGAATTCAAAATTATAATAATCTCTTGTTCCATGAATAGTGTTATAAGCAACGTTTAAACCCATCATTATTTTTCTGGAGTATTTTTTAAGAGAATCTTCTCTCATGAATCTTACGAAAAAATCAAGGTCATGTTTTCCTTTTGTGAAAGTGTTTCTCGAAACACTCCCTCCAATTACTACTTCTGCTTTAATACCCTGTTCTTTCACAGATTCTTTAATCTTTTTTTTAAGTTTTTTTACAACAGAGTTTATTTTTTTAACTTCTTTTTTCGACGGCTTCACTCGTTTGAGAACTTTTTTCAGCACTTTCTTCATCTTTTTCTTTCACCTTAATATATCCTTTTATTACAAAAACAGTTAATAATGATAGTGTTAGAGTTAATATAAACTGAGTATATTTATGAATTTTTTCAAGACTGTTATATATATAAAAGTTAATTGGGACAAGCAATAGTGTTGAACCAAGGAAGAAATATATTGGAAGCATTGTTTTTTTAAGAACTCCTCCTTTTTCCATAATTTCTTTTATTTTTAGAAAATATAATATGCTTCCAATTAATAATAACAAACTATTAACTAATGAGATTATATTATTCACTCGCAACCACCAATTCTTTAATATTAATAAATGCTGTTCCTGCAGAAATAATGTTAAAAACGCATGCAGTTGTCTGAAGAAGAATTCCTACTATTTCATTATTAATTATTGCTTCTGATAAATAAAAAAGACTGAAGAATATGAAGCATAAAAACGCCATATTTGTTGATTTTAAAAAACCAGACCATTTCATCTTGTATAATAGAATCCAACTGTCATAAGTTAACAACATACTTATAAAAACTGTTGCTTGCACTACTATTGTTATTATACTTATTAAGATAATAAGCATGTTCATATTTTTTTTTAATATCAGCATTAAATAAATAATTAACTAAAAATTATTTAAATCAAAAATTTTTTTGATTGAAATTATGATAAATAAGGAAATTAAGAACTGGTTGAAAAAGAACGATATAGGGGAATTAACAAGTGTTCAGAAAAGAACAATCCCATTGATTCTTGAAAACAAGAATGTTCTTATAACAGCACCTACTGGTTATGGAAAAACACTGGCTGCAGTGATTCCTGTTTTCCAGAATATTATGAAAAAGGAAGGACTTAGAATATTATATATCGCCCCCACAAAGAGTCTTAATAGGGATATTTTTAACAGGGTTTTTGAATTTGCTGAGCATTTTGGGCTTAAGACTTCAGTCAGGCATGGGGATACAACCAGTTATGAGAAGCATAAACAAGTTATTAATCCTCCATCCATCCTAATCACGACTCCTGAATCTGTTCAGGGAATGCTGATAAGTGAGAATATGAAGAAAAATCTCAAAAATCTTGATTATGTTATTGTTGACGAAGTTCATGAACTGATTAATTCGAAGAGAGGAACACAATTTAATTTTTGCCTTGAGCGTCTGAAAAGATTTTCTGATTTTACAACAATAGGTATTAGTGCAACTATTTCGGATATTAATGAAGTTGCTGAATTCTTATGCAATGGTGGAGAATACGATATTATTAATATTGGGGGAGTTAAAGAAATGGTTCTTGACGTAGTTAATGTTAAACCTGACTCAGAGGATAAGGTTGTTGCGGAAAAAAATTATTTTTCACCAAAAATAGCATCAGTATTAAGAAGGATTAAGAAGGATTTGGAAAATAATGAAAGAACATTAATATTTGTGAATACTAGGCACCATGCAGAAGTATTGTCATCTCTTTTTAAGAAAATCTATCCAGAATTAAGGATTGGAGTTCATCACTCATCTCTTTCGAAAAAGCACAGGATTAAGATGGAGGATGATTTGCGTAAAGGAAATATTAAGGCACTTATAAGCACGAGTTCAATGGAGTTAGGTATTGATGTCGGAAGCATTAGTCTTGTTGTTCAGTTTATGAGTCCGAGACAAGTTAATAAGATTGTGCAGAGAGTTGGTAGAAGCGGGCATGTTTATTTCAAGAAATCAAAAGGAAGGATTTATTGTCTTAACACTGATGATTATCTTGAATCATTAAGTATTAAACAATTAGTTAATGAGGAATGGCTGGAAAAACCAGTTATTCATAAGAACAGTTTTGATGTTATTTCTCACCAAATAATAGGTTTTTGTAGGGATTCTCCAATCTCATTTGATGAACTTTATGAAAGAATGAAAAAAGCTTATTGTTTTAGTATTGGTAAAGAAAAATTTTCTGAACTCATAAATTTCTTAAAAAGTTTAGGATACTTGAAAAAAAATGACAAACTGGAAGCAACATGGAAAGGATTCCAGTACTATTTCAAGAATGTTTCAACAATACCTGATATGAAGTATTATATTGTTAATGACATACAGTCCAATAAGAGAATAGGTGCGCTGGATGAAGGATTCATACTTGAATACGGGAGTACAGGCAGTGTCATAATTCTTAAGGGAGAAGCATGGAAAATTTTAGAAGTGGAAGAAAATATAGTGAATGTTACACGAACCCATAATTATGATTCAGCAGTTCCTTCATGGACTGGAGAAATGATTCCTGTTGAGAAAAGAGTTGCTTGGAGAGTTGGTGTTAACAGGGAAGAGTACTTCAGTAAAGATTTTCATATTCCTGACAAAAACAGTATTTTAATCGAGTCTTATGAGAATAAGGTTATTATGCATTCCTGTAATGGTACAAGAATCAACAATGCATTAAGCACTGCTTTATCATCACTTATAAGTGCAAGAACAGGTTTTAATATTGGAGTAATGGTTGATCCTTATAGAATAATTTTCACAATACCTCCGAATTATTCTCATAAAATAGTGCTGGAAGAATTGAAGAAAATAACTCCTGAGAATTTAGTTAGTATTCTAAGATTGAGTGTTAAGAATACAGCATTATTCACAATGCGTTTTTTTAACGTAGCCCAGCGTTTTGGTATTATAAGCAGGAATTCAGAGTTTTCGAAAAGAAGAGTTTTTTATACTGCAGAACAGTATGAGGATACTCTTGTTTATGAAGAAACATTCAATGAAATTTTTAACGAAAAGTTTGATATTGATGGAGCAAAAAGTGTTGTTAAAAAATTAAGTGATGAAAGAATAAGTATTATTGTTTCTGATAAAGTTTCACCAATAAGTATTTCAGGACTTAACTTAAAGAGTTTTTCCAATATTTTGAAGAATCCCGAATCTTATGGAGAAATATATGATATAGTTGAAAAAAGATTATTGAGCAAGAAGTTTCATCTTGTCTGTAATAACTGTGATAAGGATTTAGGAGTTTTTAGTGTTGAGAATATTCCTTACAATAAGTGTCCTGGATGCGGAATGGGGTTAATAAGTTTTTACTCTCCAGGACAGGAACCGGACAAAAAGTGGATGGAAGAAACTGCCGAATTATTTCTTAATTATGGTAAGAAATCCTGCTTCGTAATTGCGGGTTATGGAGTTGGTCCCAGAACAGCGAGGAGAATTATACATTTCAGAAAAGAATTGTTATTAAAGAAAATAATACGCGCAGAGCGTACTTTTGTTAGAACTAGGCAGTACTGGGAATAAAAAAAGTTTATAAATATTCTTTACTAAAATATTTCTATGACAAGAATCTTCAGAAAAGTTCATTTCTGGAAAGACCATCGAACTTTTATGGAGTTGGAAGGAAACCCTCCTGAGATTATTAAAGGATATCCTAAAGAAGGTTTTGTGGTTGTGAAAATTGGTGAGCAGAGCAGCATTAAGTCAGCTTTTAAACTGGATGTTGATGAAGCAAGATGCTTGAGAGACCAGTTGAATCATTTTCTTAGAATGCATGATATTAAACACGTTAAATTATTGAATCATCAGCATAAGAAAAAAGATTATACAAAATATAAGATGCCTTATGAGGAGAGAAAGGAAGAGGGAGAAAAACATACAGATAGTTCTGAACAAAAACCTTTTTTCTTATTCAGTGAAGAAGGTGAGAAAAGAAGAAAGGAATCTGAAGAAAAAGATGAAACACAATTTTATTTCTAAATAATCTTTCCTGCACTCCCGCTTTTTATTTTATTATAACAGTTAAAACAGTATGATTCAATATGAAGTCCTTTCAGAATGCCTAAAAAAACGCTTGCTAGTATTTTCCCGCCGCATTCAGGACATTCATTTACTTCAATATCTTCGGATAAATTATTCCATTTAACATGCTTGGTATGACTGCATTTTTTTTTACTTACGTTCTCGCAGTAAAAATCAGCAATAAGCATAGGATATTTTTCTTTGTCATTCTCCCGTCTGCGAAGCATTTTCAATACTTTAAGAGGCTCTTCATTGTCAATTATTACAAAACCGCATTTTTCGCATTTTTTCATAGTCTTATAAAAAAACAGAACTAGTATTAAAATCTTCTTTTTTTTTGAATACTATTTAATAGTTATAAAGTTTTATAAAAAGATTTTTCTTAACAAAGAGTTATGAATATAATAACTTTTTTACTTATTTCACTCATAAGCATAAATATATTTTTATACTTTTTTAATAAACTATTATTTTTTTTAAGGAAAAAGAATGATAAGTTCAGGAGAAAGAATAATCGTTTGAAGAAGATTTTTAACAAAAAATTCAGTTCTTTGAAAGAGGAATTAAATTATTTGAAGAATAATCATGTTAAAATCAAAGAATATAATGAATTAGTTAAGAAGTATAATTTACTGCTTGATCAGTACAGGCAGTTATTGCAGACTAATAATCAGATGAGAAGAAGAATCAGGGATTTAAGGAATAAGATTTATTAATTTTCTGTTATAATCATATAATAACTTATTGCCAGCAAAGCAATAAAGTACGCTGTTAAGGGATATATTATAAATTTTAATGATGTTATTGCAGTATTAAAAACAAGAGCATGATTTAGTAATAATATTTCAAAATATGTGGGCAGAATATAAACTATGTAACTAACTGGTTCTGGGAGCAGTTCAACAGGGTAAAAAAGTCCTGACAAGAGCATGTAACTGAATCCTACAAAAATTGAAAGCATAATGCTTGAGGACTCATTTCTTGAGGACAATCCTATTATTATTCCTATAAGGGTTGTTATTGTTGAAACAATTATTATGCTTAAAAATAATGTTGGCCAGTTAATATTAAAATATGCGTTATTCACTACAAAAATCAAGAAAGAAGGTATGAATAAGAATATGTTTATTACTGTGTAAAATAATATTTTTGACAATAAATAATATATTATTGGAGTAGTGCTTGTTTTCAGTCTTACTAAAAAATTATTTTTCTTGTCATAAACCATACTAACTGATGATAGTAATAAAACTATGAACATGACTAAAACAATGTATAGTACGGAATAACTGAATCCTCTGGAATTTTCTCCTTTAAAAATCCCTATAAGAGGAGTCTTAACAGGATTAACTAAGAATTCAAGATCTATATTATTAACTTTCTCCATAGAATCTTTATATTCATTAATGTTTTCATACATAACGTTAAAACTTGTTTTTAGATTAGATGGTATTGTTGAATTCATTATATTCATTATCTGGGTAATGCTTTGTAATCCTGATTCAATATTTCTTGTCTTATTCTTTATTTTTGTTTCAGTATTTCTTAAAACTGTTTTACTAAGTTCGCTTATGTCTTTATTGATATATATTCTTGAAAAAAAACCCAAACTTGGTTTGGAATTATCATAGTAAATAATTAATGATGGTGATTCATAAACTCTTATTTTTTCAGTGAATTCTTTCTCTATTAAAATACCTATTGTTGAACCAGAAAGTATGGATTCTTTTATTAAATTCTTGCATTCACTGCTGTTATTACTTTCTAATATTTTTACATTATTATACGAGTTCTTAAGATTATTAACTAAACTATTCCCGTATTCTCCGTTATCAAGATTGCATAAGCATATGTTTAAATCAATATTTGCTGCTGAGAACATGAATGAGTATATTAATGAAAATATTAATGGCAGTAATATGACTATCGCTATCTGTTTCCTGTTCTTTCTGAACATTTCCCATTCTTTTTTGAAAAGTTCAATAATTCTCATTTTTACTCATCAGCATAACTTCATCAAGATTTGGTTTGCGAAAACTTATTTCATCAAAACTTAATTTTTTATTCTTCAAATAATCACTTATTATTTCTTTCTCTTTTTCGTTTTTAACAGAGAACTGGAATTCTTTTTTATGATTATATATTATAGGAATATTTTTCAGTAAAAGATAGTGTTTTATTTGTTCATGATTTTTTTTACTTAATCTTCTTGAAAACTTTATATGATATAAATAATTAAACCCAATTTTTTTCTTTATGTTTTTGAAAGTCCCGTAATTGAATTTCTTACCATCTTTCAATATTAGCATTCTTGAACTGTATTTCTGGGCTTCCTGGAGTAAGTGTGTGGTAAGTATTATTGATGTGCTTTTATTTTTTAAACCAACTATGAAATCCCATAATATTTTCCGATTATAATAATCGAGTCCTGCAAAAGGCTCATCAAGAATTAATAATCTTGGTTCGTGCAGACAGCTTAGGATAATATTTAGTCTTTTTTTCTCCCCGCCTGACAAATTTGAGCATTCCTCATTTAAGTATTCTTTCATCTTCACTATCTCCAGCAATCTTCTTCCTCTTTCAATACCTTTTTTTTTATTAACTCCCAGTATTTCTGAGAATAAAATAATATTTTCTTTAATGGTTAAGTTGTTGAAAAAACTATCTTCCTGCGGAGAATATCCTATAAGATTTTTAATCCAGAACAATCCCCTGTTCCAAAACCTGACTTTACCACCTGATTTTGGAAGTATTCCACTAATTAGTTTAAGAAGTGTTGATTTCCCGCTACCGCTTAATCCAATTATTGAGAATATTTCTCCCCTGTAAACTGTGAAACTCAGATTGTTTATGAATACTTTATTATCATACTTGTTCTGTAAGTTTTTAATCTCCAGTATCTTTCTCTTTTTCTCAATATTTTTTTGAGTGATTAGTTCCAAAAAATTCATAATTATATTAGAATGTCCTGTTATTTATTAAAATTATTAAAAAAAAATAAAAAAATAATAAATTTTTTATAGTTCTGTTTCTAAGTTTACCCATTCGTAAGCAAGAACAACTGCTCCTATTGCAAGAATTACTAATGCTGTCATAACAACATATTGTAATAATGCAGGATTAACACCAACAAGTGATGCTAATACTAAGAACAGTACTGCTTCCGTAATGTATAGGAACTCTATTTTTCCAACATCCTTACTTAATATTTCTTTCTTACTTTTTTTTGACTTCTTTTTTTTCCTTGCCATAGTTTTAAAAAAAGTAATTGGTTATTTAAAATATTTGCTAATTTAAGTATTTATTTTACTAAGCGCGTGAGCAGTTATTATCTGAACTCCTGACAATGTATATAACCCAAAAATAAGCATTATTTGGGATAATTGTTTATAAACCAGAGATATAGTTGCAAGCAGCATACATAATAATGAACTTATTCCAAGAATTATCACTATTGACTCCATGCTCTTCTTTAAACTTATTGCTTTCATTAAAAAATTATATAAAAACCCCATTTATATAAAGGTTATTAATGAGAAGATTCTTTGTTTTTATCATTTTAATAGTTTGTTTCAGTCCGGTTTTTTGTGTAAATTATGATTACTTGCATATCTCCTCTGAAATTTTTCCTGATTATACTGAACAGGAAATAATTATTGGTGTTAAGAATAATAAGAATATTACGCAGGAAGAATTTTTTTTCCTACTTGGAGAAGCGCCGGATGATTTAAAAGTTTTTCATAACAATGAAGAAGTAAATCATGCCTTACTGATGTTGAATAATGTGCCAAGTATTAAAATAATTGACGAATTAAGTCCGAACAGTACTAAAGAATATGTGATTACTTATGATTCTGAGCTTGTTGAATCTGTTGAGGATTATTTTTTATTCAGTTATTCTTTTACTTCTTATTATAATATATCTGATTATAAATATGAAGTTATTCTTCCCCAGGGTTATGGGATAGTGAGAAAAGGAGGTAGCAGTATTTCTCCATCTCCTTCAAATCTGTATTCTGATGGACAGCAAATAATAATTAATTGGATTGAGCCATTAAGTTATGGTGAAGAGAATGCTTACTTGTTTTTTTTCCAGCAGTTATCAACACAGAATAATTCTTTTGTATTAATATTTTTTTTTGGAATAATTGGTTTACTGGCGGGGGGTATGATAACCTATCTTTTTTTAAGAAGTAAAAGAAAAGAATTGGTGGTTATGGCATTATCTGATGATGAAAAAAAAGTTTTTGATATGGTTAGTAAGAATCCTAAAGGTGTTTATCAGAATAAGTTGTTAAAACCTCTTGATTTTTCTAAGTCAAAACTTTCTAAAATAGTTAATAATCTTAGTTCAAAGAACATAATAAGGATAGAGCGTTCTGGCAGGAAAAATATTCTGAAACTAAGTGATAAAATAATATAAAAAGATTACTGTATTACTTTGGTTCTTTGGATTTCTTTGTTCTTCTGAACTTACTTAAACAAAACACACTATTTTTTTGATTTGATTACAAGTAATTATAAATTAAGGGGCATATATAAATGATTTCCTTTAACTGTTTACAACCATTTATTAAATATAAGTATTTTGATTATTAAAATAATTTTATTAAACAAATTATTTATTTAATTGTTTATAATTAACAAAATGTTAATTATTATATTTTATTGTTTTTTGTGTTAAAACATTTTTACCGTTAAACTTTTAAAATATCAGCCTTTTTGAAAAAATTATAGGAGGTTGTTAAAAAAAAATGTTAATTGTTAAAAAAAGTTGCAAAGATTTTGGAAAAGAATTAGGTGTTAGGTTTCCAGACAGTGCTTTAGAGAAATTAGATGAACAGGTTAAAGAATTAATAAGAGATGCTTCAGAGAGATCAAAAGCTAATGGAAGAGTAACAATTAAAGGTTATGACTTATAAATAAAAAAACTTTTTTTCTTTTCTTATTTTTTTTTTATTTTATTTTTATTTTAACTTCATCAACATCTTCTAAAGATTCAAGTCTTTCCTTAATCTCTGAAACAAAATAATCTATTAAAGGACAAAAAGGAGTTGTTGGTTTAAAATTTAGTAAAATAATGTTTTTTTTGATTTTAATTTTTGTAACCAGATTAGAACTCCATATATCTTTATTAAGATGGGGGTCTATGATTTTTTTTAATTCAAATATTATTTTTTCTTTTTTAATCATTCGCCTAGCACTTGAATTATTATTTCTCTATTTTTTCTAGGACCATCAAATTCTAGTAATAAACAATCCTGCCAGGTTCCTTTTTTAATCTCACCTTTGATTATAGGATAACTTTTTTGCTGTGATATAAACGCGGATGCTAAATGGGCATGAGCGTTATTATCTATTCTGTCGTGTTCGTAATCTTTTTTTACAAACAATTCCTTGATTATTCTGATATAGTCTTTTAATAATCCTGACTCGTTTTCATTAAGTATTATTGCACATGTTGCATGTTTTGCAAAAATATTTACTACTCCGTCTCTGATTTTAGATTCATTCACTGCATTTATTACGTCTTCTGTTAAGTCTTTAACTTCAAATTTTTTGTGTGTTGATAAAGTTATTTTTTTAATATATTTTTTCATATCTCCAGCCTGCTTGGTCCTGGTATAAATTTTAGGAACTCCTCGCTTTTTAATTTTTTTATTCTGCTTTCATGCCTACCAAGTATTTTTTTTATTCTTTCAGCTATTTTTCCTGTTTTGATTCTTCCAGGCTTGATATTAACGTATTCTAAACATTTTTTTTTAATAAGTTCTTCAGACCCCCCAATTATTTTTAATTTTTTAGTATATCCTATGCTTAGTTTTGGTATTATGTTCTTGAAATACTTCACATCACCTTTTATGGTGAATGAACCGTATGGAACATATTCTCCGCTCGGAGCTCTTTTGCTTACATTTTCTGGTTTTGTGTAATAAGTATCAACAGGCATTTTTTCACTCCATGCTTTTGAGAAGCAGGCCACGAAATGGGCGGATTCCTTTAAATCTTTGTACTCCGCGTCTTGTCCATTTTTTAATATTCCAAAAGGAGAGCCTTTTATTACTGCGTGAAAAACTAAATCGTTTGATTCTTTGTATTTTTTTATAAGTATCTCGTTTTGTTCTCTGTCTTTTCCACAGATTAGTAAGAATTTGTTGCTTGTTATCATCCACTTGAATTTTTCATACCATTTTTTCTCTCTTTTTATTTTCTCAATTATTCTTTCAGGTTCAATCATTTTTTCTTCCTTGACTTTTTGTAATCTTTCCTGAGTATTCCTCATACTTTCTTCTGCACCAATTATTTTTCTCTTCAATTTCTTGCTCTGATTGAAATATTCCTGAGCAGCATCATTTAAGTCACCACTTATCGGCAGGTCGAAAACTTCTCCACCCAATTGGATTATTATTGAATTATTTTTTTCATTTATTTTCTTAATGCTTAATGCTTCTGGAGATTCTTTGTCTTTTTCTCTTTTTATCATGTCCTTAATCCTGTTCCAACTTATTCCTGACTTGTTTGCTTCAAGTATTTTTCTTAAAATACTGTTTAAGAATTCATAATTATTGTATATTATGTTTCCAACATTCTGCAAATACTTGGATTTTTTTATTAAGTGATTCAGTCTCTCATGCTGTTCTTCTTTCCTCTTTTTTAGTTTATTCACTTTTCTTAAGTATTTTTCTCTCCTTTTCCTTATTTTTTCATGCTTTTTCTTTAAACTATAGTAATAATCGCATGCAGCGTTGAATGAGGAGAAATTCTTGAAATTGTATTTTTTGTAAGATTTGAATTTGAAAGGGCAGAAATCTATTAATTCTCCTTCTTCAGTCTCAACCACAACAGGATTAATATGCATGTAATGCTTAACGCTTTTATACATTATTAGGAAGGTTTTGTATAATTTTTTAATATCTTCTTTTGACATGTATCCTGGATTTGTTTCTTTATCAATATTACTTAATTCTATTAATTCTTCAGCGTATTTCCCTCCTAATCCCATATCACTCGCCAGTGCTTTTACAAGCATGTCCTTATCCGAACCCTTTATTACTCTTCTGAATTCCAGTTTATCTATGTATTCTGGTTTGAATCTTGGTTCAGGGAGTTCGTAACTTGTTCCTGGCTTGATACTTCTTCTTTCTGTGAATCTTAATGCATTTATTATTTTATTATTGCTTGTGCATACAACAACGTTTCCTTTGTCGAATAATTCGAAGAATAAATTGTATGACTTGTCTTTTGTTTTAACACTTATTATGATTATTCTTTCAAAACCAGGTTGACTAATATTAGTAACTACCGCGCTTTTCATATACTTCCTCATAAGCATTGTGAATCCGGAAGGTTCTCTGGGCACAAGGTATTTGTGTTTTGTTAGATGTAGACAGCAGCCTTTATGTATTCTGAGAACTCTTTTTCCTTTTTTCTTATTGTAAAACCTTATGAGGAGCTCTCCTTTTTTGGTATTGTAGAACTTATCTATTCTGCTTCCTATAAATTCCTTCAATTCTTCCACTATTACTTTAATATCAAAACTAGCCTGGCACTTCAATGTAAGTATATTTTATTATACAAAGAATTAAAAACCTTTTTTTAATATATTATTATTTGATGAAAGATTTTTACTTGCTCAGCATCAGGAGTTTTGAAAACAAGATTTTGCTTAGTGGAGTGGATAAAGAAGGAAGTTTTGTTAAAAAAGAAGAAGTTTTTAACCCCTATTTTTATGCTCTTCTTACAGAGAATGACAAAAATTTTTTGAAAAAAATAAAAGATTATGATGAAGTCACTGAATGCAGACTGATTAAGAAAGAATTATTCGGTGAAGAAAAAGAATTCCTGAAAATATGGGTTAATGGTCATAAAATTCTGAAAAAAACTGCTAAAAAAATCAAGGAAGAATTGTCTTTTGTAATAGAAATTTATGAACACAGGGTTAAGGGTTATAAAAAATTCTTGTTTGATAAAAAAATAACTCCTTTAGTAAGCAATAATGAATTATTAGAAAATCCGCGTATTGTCTGCTTTGATATTGAGACTTATAATCCACGCGGATTCAGCAGTCCTGACGAGCACCCTATTATTATGATTTCAATAGTGTCAAACACGGGTTATAAGAAAGTATTGACTTATAAAAAAATTGACAGAGGTTTTGTTAAAGTTCTTGGTTCTGAGAAAGAAATGATTAAGGAATTCAACAAAGTCATTAATGAGTTGAATCCTCATTTCTTGGTTGGTTATAATTCAGACAGGTTTGACTTCAAATACTTAGTTAAGCGCGCCAAAATATATGGTATGACTCTTGTTTTTGAACCGTTCAGTGAGAAAGTGGAGAGAATAAGGAAAGGAAGAGGTTATCCTTACAGAATTTTCGGACCAGTCCATATTGATTTATACCCTTTCATAAGCACTGCTTTATCAACTTATTTGAAAACAGAGGATTATAAGCTTGACAGCGTGTGTGAAGCATTATTGGGTGATAAGAAGAATGAATGCGAACTCGACAATATGTATAATGACTGGGATGAAGAGAAAGATCTTGAAAAGTATGCTGAGTATAATCTTCAGGACAGTGTGTTAACTTTGAAGCTTGCTGAGGAAGTCTTCCCCCTGCTTTTTGAACTCACGCGCATAGTTGGTATTCCTGTTTTTAATGCTTCCCGAATAGGCATCAGCAGCCTGGTTGAGAATTACTTGATGAAGAACGCGCATAATTTTAACCAAATTATTCCGAACAATCCTTCAGGCAGTGAGGTTGGTAAGCGTTTTGCAAAAACTTACAAAGGAGGTTTTGTGCGCGAACCAGTGCCTGGTTTTTATGAAAACATTGTTGTTTATGATTTCCGTTCATTATATCCGAGTATAATTGTAGCCCATAATATCTGCCCCACAACACTCACTGACAAGAATGAGAATATTTATGAGAGTCCTGTTGTTAATGGGGAAAGTTTTAAGTTCCTGAAAACCCCGCAGGGGTTTATTCCTTTTCTTATTGAAAAACTAATTAATTCCCGAACAAAGATTAAGAAAAAATTAAAGAAAATGGATGAGAATAATAAAGAATATAATATTCTTGACTCTCGTCAGAGCGCTATGAAATTATTGGCTAACGCGATTTATGGTTATCTTGGTTTCCCTCATTCAAGATGGTATGATCTTGGATGCGCTGCAAGCATAACTGGGTGGGGCAGAAAATACATTCATGAAGTCATGAATACTGCAGAAAAAGAAGGATTCAGCGTTCTGTACGGAGACACTGATAGTATAATTTTTTCTCTTCCTTCAGATAATAAGAGTAAGGCAGAAAGTTTTATTAAAGGAGTTAATAAAAAACTTCCTGAGGGAGTAACTCTTGAATTTGAAGGTTTTTTCCAGACAGGTGTTTTTGTAAGCAAGAAAAGAGAGAAGGGAGGGGCGAAGAAAAAGTATGCACTGTATAACAAAGAATCAGGTATTGAAGTAAAGGGTTTTGAAGCTGTTCGCAGGGACTGGAGTATGCTTGCCAAGAAACTGCAGAAAAAAGTATTGTACAATATTCTTGTCAAGAAAGATTTTGATAATGCATTAAGAGTTGTTAATAATACTATTCAAAAAGTTAAGAATAATGATTATGATTTAAAAGATTTTGTTATTACAACACAACTGCGTAAGAAGATAGAGAATTATAAGAGCCAGGGACCTCACGTGCGTGCTGCAATAAGAGCGAAAAGGAAAGGAGTTAATATTCTTTCAGGAATGAATATTAAGTACGTTGTTGTTAGCGGGCACGGAAGCATAAGTGACAGGGCGTATATTCCTGAACAGGCAGAGAAGAAAGGATTGGTTCCTGACGCGGATTATTATATAAATAATCAGTTAATACCTAGTGTTAAAAGAATACTCACTGCTGCAGGAGTAAATGAGAAAAGAATAGGATTGACTAGGCAGAAGACACTGGAGGGATTTTGATGAAAAAAGAGTTGAAAAACCAAATCAGTAAGCATCAAAAGAAGATGAAAGAAGTTTTTGATAAAGTCAAAGTTGTTGAAGAAGGCAAAGATTTTGAGGAATTACTTGAACTCGCTTATACTTATTACAAGGATGCTGAGTATTTCAGGAAAAAAGAGAAATGGGTTCAGTCTTTTGAAGCACTCATAATAAGCTGGACTTATGTGGATGCCGGCCTCCGCTTAGAAATATTCGAGGTGCCTGATGAATTAAAAGATTATTTCACGATATGATGAATTTATTTGTTCACCCTTAATAATATTTTTTTTTCTTTTGGTTCGTTGTATATTTTTGTTGCGTTTTTGATTGTTAGTAAGTGGCTTGTTTTTGTGTTTAGTGGACTACTTTTTTAGTTTAGGATTTTAGATGCGCGCTTCTGGAAAATTGTATCTTGACTCATTATGTGTTATAAATTAATTTTATAGTATGCGGGATGAAGTCACTTGAGGTTGAACTCTTGCTTTGAAGAAGGGGTTCATCTAAGTTGATGAATAATATTGATTTTGGCTTCACTCCTTGTTTTATTAATTTTTTTAATAACTTGGTAAGTTAGTGTTGACTTGCCTGTTCGTCTGGCACCAATTAGTAATAGTATTTCAGGGGTTTTTAAATAATTCATTATTTTAGGATAATAATTTAATCGTTGAATACCTGAATCAAAATTTTTGCCGAACCACCAGGGATTCTGAGCTTCTAATGCGCTCCTTAATTGTTCATCCATTAATCATTAATTAAGACCCAAATAATATTTAAATATATCAATTATACTCGACGATTATTATATAAAAGTGTGGGTTATGTTAGTCAATTAATTTATGTTTCTTTCATTCCATCTTTTGTCACATATATTTCCAGTCCTTTTATTAGTTGTTCTATGCTCATTTGGGAAAATATATTAAAAATTTGTGTTTATAAATATGGTTTTTTAAGAAATAATATTATTCAAATCCTTCATGAACAATTCTACCTCTTCCATCGTGTTATAAAAATAAGGGCATACTAGTACTGAATCTTTAATATTATTGTCCTTGCACCACTGCTCGCAGTTAAGACCAGAACTAACATGTATATTGTTGCTGTCTATTAATAACTCCCTGACTTTCTTGTTCAAAATGTTCTTGACAACAATATTAATCAATGGCCCGTCTTTGCTTATTATGTCAATATTATCATTTTCTAAACCTTTGTATAATCTTTTCACCAATCTTTTCTCGTGCTTCATAATATCTTCCATTCCTAAATTATGAAGATATTTTATTCCTTTTCCTGCACATATGATTCCTTTATAATCCTTGCAATAATCATCTTCTTCATCTTTAGCATACAATATGCTGATTCCTTCAGGCCCGCATAAATAATCAGGATTCAATAAAACAAAATCAGCATTCCATTCACTAATATTTATTGTTTTATGTGCAGAACTATATGAAGCATTAATAACCACTTTAATATTTTTTTCATGACAGTAATCACATATTTCTTTAACTGGAAGAGTAATTCCTGAACAACTGCTTATGTGGGGTATGCAGACTATTTTTGTATCTTTAGTAATTAATTCTTTAAATTTTTCTGAACTGAAAACCTTTGCTGCTTTAAACAAATCATATTTTAATTTCTTGTTCTTAATAAGCTCGTACCAGTTAATCAAATTATTATTCTCCTCCAGGTTTGTAAGAACTATCTTATCATCTTTTTTTATTCCGGATTTTTCATAAATTGTATTTATTGAATCACCTAAATTATTTGTGAATATTATTCCACCCCTATCATAAGCGTTAATGAATTTTTTTACAGTCTTAATCGAACGCGTAATCTCGTCATGAACATCATATTCTTTCTCATAATAATTTCTTAGACAATTAATAACTATCTCTGGTTTGAGGCAGGAGTTAAAATTGTTCAAATAAATAACTTTTTTTCTTAATGCAGGGAAATCAATCCTGAAATCAGTTACATTCATTATACAAAATTCCTTAAATGACCGTGCACGGTTTTTAAAAAAGTTTTAGGGCCTTTAAAATCTATTATTTTCAAAGCATCATCATAATCCAGCCATTTATAATGACTATGCTCTTGACTTAGTTTTACATCACTATTCTTTGCTTCTGCAACGAAGCAGGCAACATCTGAATCAACAAAATTAAGGTTCTTGAAATAAGAATAAGAATAAGAGTAAGGCATGAAACTATGTATTTTAACATTAATTCCTGTCTCCTGTTTTATTTCTCTACTGACAGCATCAATTAATGCCTCATCACTTCTTACTTCTCCTTTCACAAACTCCCATCCAGTCCATTTCAAATTTTTTCTTAAAACCAAATATTGGAGTCCGTTCATATCGTGTTTTCTGAAAATCAGGCAGCAAATCTTCTTAACCATTAAATGAATTAATAATAATTGATTAATTATAAACTTTAGTTATAATAATAAATCTTTTAGTCTTTCATTGAACAATAATGCTTTCTCTGGAAAATTTTTGTAAAGGAAATCAAAATTTATTAAATAAGACTCGATTAATTTTTTATTCTCAACATATAATTCTTTATTTACATCTTCTTTCATAAATTGTTTTATGAATATGGAAGCATCTGTTAGTCTATGATTATTGAATATGTAAAACTTTTCCCCGAATAATTTTTTCAGGAATTTTTTGTTTTCTTCAAAAAAGTTTCTTGCTTTTTCATTCTCATCATATGTTCTGGCAGCACTGCATAAGAATCCTGAGGAGCCTTCAGGCCTGATTTCTTCACCTATTATTTCAGGATGAATCATGCATCCATCATCACTTATTAGGTAGCACTTGTTTTTTTTCTTTTTTTTAAGTTTTTTAAAATACCTAACTATTTTTTTATAACAAGTATTTTTAATATCTTCATAAATTTTTATTCCAAAAATACTTCTGACTTTTTCATCATCATTCTCTTTAATCCAATCCACTATTTTCTTAGAATCATATAGAGAAAACCTGCAGCAATTACTGCATTTAATTAATGAGCATAAACTATTTTTCATACCTTAATCCCGTATTATTTATTATGAATAATCCGTTATTTTCTTCAAAACTAACTTTATCATTATCTTCTCCCAGTATATTATGTTTTTTTAAGTTAATCACGTATTTCTTTGGAACATGTTTTTCATAATTAAAATTTTTCAAAAAATTATTCAGTGAATCAGGATTTGTTTTAATAGGAAAGAATCTTGCATCAAAACCATTATTCTTTAAATAATTTATGAAATAATCAAAACCAGTTTCTCTTTCTCTGTAAGAATAAGTTCCTAATTTTTCTAAGAATCCATGTTCATCATCCATTCTGTGGGAATAAAAATATTTATTTCCTTTAATATTATTTTCTTTTTTATCATCAGAGTCAAGTTTTATTACTTTACTCACTCCTTCCTTAATATAAAAAACTAGTCTTCCTTCATTAATCCTGGCTCTCAAGTTTTCTACACCATAAGCTTTACTTATTACTCTGAGTTTTTTAGAATTAACAATTAATTCATTAGTAATTTCATCTATTTCAATATCATCTAATTTTCTTTCTAAAATCATGATTATTAAATTAAAAAAAATATTTTTAAAAATTTTACTAAATAATTTTTTTTATTATTCTTCTGATATCATCAACTTCTTTAGCAACATAATCAGGTTTTTTATGTTTTGAACTCTGTTTTTGTTCAAGAAAATCTCCGTATTTCGCAAAGATTGTTTTCATACCAACACGATTTGCGCCGTAAATATCTTTGACTATATTATCTCCGATGAATACTGTGTTTTCTGCTTTTACATCAAAACTTTTCAATGCTTTTTTGAAAGGCATCTTATTTGGTTTCTTCACCCCGGCTATGACTTTATTGAAATACTCACTAATATCTGCAGTCGTCAATCTTATCCACGCACTGAGTTCAGGAGCGTCAGTAACAACTCCTATTCTTAACTTGTTATATTTTAAGAATTTAAGAACATCAACTACTCCTTTGTAAGGCTTAAGCACATTATACCTTACTTTTCTGTAACCAACTATTCCCGCACTTAATATGCGGTAATCAATAGTTCCTGTCTCTCTCTTAAGTAGTTCTTGGAAAGCGTCCTGTCTGTCAAAACTTGATTCTTTATAAATCTCAATTATTTTCTTAATGCCTTTCTTAATCTTAATATCCAGTCCTTCTTTCTTCATAGCTTTGAAGGCTTCTTTCAAGCACCTGATTTTCATATTATAAAAATCAACCAGTGTGTTATCCATGTCAAACAATACGAGTTTAATCATGATAATAAGATTGTATTTAGTTCTTAAAAAAAGTTTTTAAAAACTCTCTTTTTTCTTTTTATTTATGCGTAAGTGTGTTACTCCTATTATTGCTATAGTGCTTCTTAGTCTTATGACTGTTGGTGCTGTTGGTGTCGCGTTTTTTTGGATGAGTAATGTTCAGTCTAGTGTTACTGAAGAAGCGGGTAGTGCTGTTGGTAGTAGTCCGGGGAGTGATTGTAGTCGTCTTAATATTGTATCTGTGCGTGGGGATAGTGTTGCTGTATCTAATGTTGGTTGTGACATGGTTGAGAATGTATCTGTTGTTGATGGTTATAATGAATTAGTAGTGTCTACTGGAGATTCAATAATTTTATTCGAAATACTCTCTTCTGAAACAACTAAGACTTGGCCCACTTTTCATCAGAACAATAATAACACCGGATACTTGCCTAGTTAAGATTTTGCTTTTTTCCACACTTCTAGGAATGTTTTCTTCATTATTTTCGCAAAATCAATGTCTCTTATTCTTAGTAATATTTTCTTCTTGGGACCAACTATTGTTATATGTGCTATTTTGTCGTCACTTACTGCGAATCGTGTTTTTTCCGTATAGCTTGATGTTCTGTAAGTTTCTGGGAATTTCTTCCTCCACTTTTTTAATCTCTCTTTATTATTTTTTGTCAGAGTCACAACACTCTTCAAATCCACACCTTCATCCATTTTTTTCTTTATTATTTTAGTTACGGGGTGATTGATTGACGGAATCTTTTTGAACAAAGAATAATAATACTTTTTGGCATTCTTCAAGTCTTTTTCAAAAATGTTAAGTCTTGACTTATCCGACTTGTGGACAGTGACTATTTCTTCACCTTTCTCAAACTTATGCTTCTTGAAGTAATCATTAACTTTCTTCCTCTTCTTATTAATTTCCTCTATTTTTTCAAAAAACAAGTTATTCAAACCAGTTTTTGGATTCACTGCTTCGTACTTTTTCGGCTTTCCAGGAGTTGCTGAAACCAATCCCTTGCTCACTAATTTATTCAGAACTTCATAAATCTTTGATGAAGGAACTTTTGATATTTTAGCAAGCTCGTACCCTGTTAAAGACTTATTCTTTATTAAGCCTTCATAAGCCATTGCTTCATACTTTGTTAAACCTGCTTTTTGAAGAATATCCATCAATTTATTCACAACTCTCAGTAGTCAGTAATATTAATAAATGAGAATCCTTATTAAATCTTTTTGGTGAATAAAAAAAATGAGCAGTTATAAACTTAAAGGTGTTGTAAGAAACCCTTATTTGGGATTATGTGATTCTTTCAGTTCTAAAGAAATAATTGAGAATTCATTTTATGATGTTATGAAGAACAGGTTTGAGGAAAAGTATAAATTAACAGTTGGATTGGATATTAATACTGTTGACATAAGCATACAGGATAATGAACTCATAACTTGTTGTTTATGGAATATTGGTGAACAGAAGAGATTTGAATTCATAAGAAACGTTTATTATAAAGGAGCATCTTTTGGAATAATCTTCAGGGACAAGCATTCCTGGAAGAATAATCAAAATTACAGGGAAGAGATTGAGAAAGCCAGGAAAGAGATGGAAATGGGGGAAGTTGATATAATTGGTTTTATTGATTATGATTCTAAAAAATATTCACTTGAAGATAATAAGAAACCTTATTTAAGAGAATTAAGGAATGATTTTAAAGAAAGTCTGAAAGAATTATCAAATATAGTTATTGAGGAAAAGAAGAAAGAAAGGATAACTCATCAGGCAAGTCTTGATGAATTATTAAAAGAAAAAAAACCTGACATTCAGGACAATACTGACATAATAACTGATAATGGAGTCATATCAAAAGATGAGGATGGTTGTGAATTAGTTCTTCATTTTGAAGATATGAGTATGGAAGACGTTACAAAAGTAGTAACTGATTTATATAAGAGAGATAAAGGTGTTGAAATTCATATAAAACCTGACGGGGACAATTATATTGTAAGAGCAAATTATAAGAAAAGAAAAAAGAATAGTGAAGGAATCAGAGGTTTTTCAGATTATTAAGAATACTTTTCCTGTATCTTTTAAGAAAATGCCATTTATCAATCCTTTCTGAAGAGAGCATGTCATTAACTGCTCTTTCATAAAAAAAATTATTAACAAAACTTTTGTAATCTCCACTAATATTATTATAATATTCATTAATTGTTGGCAAATAAACTTCTCCTATCATCGGGTCGAAATTAATAATAAAAGACTGATGCAGTGCCTTAATAACAGTTGCTTGGCTGAAAACAATCTCATCCCTGTTTATATTATTATCTAATCTTTTGAGAGAATAATCAATCATTGTATTATATTTTTCAGTTCTCAAACTTTCTAATTTCTTTCTCAATTCTCTAACTTTCTCATCCTCTTCATGCTCGAAAAGAATTACTTCAAAATTAGTCGGTGCATTACCTTTATCTTTTTTAGTATATTTATAAAAATCTTTTAAACAATCAGTGAAGTCCTTTTTACTTATTATTGAAGCATGCTCAAAATAAAAACTTGACTTACTTAACTCTTTCTTAACCTCACTACTATTTAAATCATCACTCCCTACTAGGCATAAGTCGACATCACTCATTCTAGGATAATTAAACAAGTCAAGAACCGTACTATAAAACAAGATTTTCTTCTCATGAGAAGCATCTTCATCTGGCTCGCATTTCTCAATCAGTTCTTTAGAGCGCCAGTAATAACCTTGCGCTAAAGAACCGAAAACAATGATTGATTTCAACTCGTTATAAAAATTATTTCTTAAATCTTTCAAGAACCCTTTATATTCTTTTTTCTTTTTCTTAAGCCCGTGGTTAAAATCATAAAGTTCAGGAACTTCCAAACTATCTGCAGCATTAAGAGTGTCTTTTGTGAGTTCAAAACTTAAAGGACTTAGAGAATTAACAACGTACTTTAATACCTTCCTCTTCTCTAAAGGAATTCTTTCATCCACTAATAATTTTTCAAGCATCAAATATAATTTAGAAAAATATTCTTAAAAAGTTTTTGAAAATGTTCTGGAATTATGTTTTAATATTTATTTACCATATGGTAAATAAATAGATTTTTGAATGCAATAAACCAACCCCTTCCATATTGTTTAATAACTTTTTTATATCTTCTCTATTTTTTTAAGTAGTATGCGTAGGTGTGTGACTCCTGTTGTTGGTGAGGAATGAGTATTACTGTTGGCGGCATTGAGTATTCTGATATTACTGATAGTTATGGGGGTTGGGAAGTAATTGTTGATTATTGGGAGTTGGATTGTGCTTCTTCTAATACTGTTAGTGCTGTTTTTGTTAATGGTTCTAGGAATTATACAGTGAGCAAGGATTTCACTGCATTAGTTTCTTAATCATAATTTCACTGTCTAATCCTATTATTGGATAGAACACAGGCTTCTTAATAATACTTTTCTCCAACTTGAAATTATTCTTAGTCTTCAGTGTTTCACCACTGACTAAAGCAAGACAATCTTCTTCATTCATTATTTTTTTTGCAGTTTTCATAAAATTCTTAACACTATTCTCTTTTAATTTCTTAATTATTAATCTTAGTCCTAAATTCTTGGCATACTTATTCTTTATCTTGTTAAAAACGTTTTCAGCTCTCTTCTTATTTCCTGTATCAAAATGCAGGAAGACTGGGTGGCATCCTCTTTTCATCATTAACAAACTGCTGAGTGCGCTGTTAGTTCTTCCAGTGAATAATACTATTACTTTATCCTGACTGCCTACTGGCAGTCCCCCGAATCCCTTTTCTTTCTTGTTGAACACGTAAGCCTTATTCTTAAAGAACTCCAAGTATATATTAGTGTCATATTCTTCCATGTTTACACCCGCACCTGTTTTTTCTCTGATGTAGTCGCCTAATTCCACGCACACTTCTCTGCTTTTCTTTTCAAATTCTTTTGTGATTCGTCTGCATGTGATTCTGAACACTCCTTTATTTATATTGTAAATTTTTAGCGCTGTCTCTTTTATTAAATCCCAGTTCTGACTAATCTCTATGCAAGGGCTTGCACTGCTTACTCCGAAAACATTGCTGCATAAACGGCTGATTTTTCCGCATTCTTTGCAATATATTATTAGTCTCGGACTCTTAATCACTCCTTCATGCTCGTAATCTCTTATTGCTTTCTTAATATTATTTAACAATAATTTCTCGAAACGCTTCCTGATGTATTTTCCTTTTAGTCCTATTTCACTATACCTGATTATGACGCAATTAAACATTTTGGCAGACACTGCAATCCTTTTTTTTCTTAATACTGATTATTTCAAAACTATTATTGAATAAATCAATATACAATAACTTATTCATTAACAGAAATCCTTTATTGTTCAAGTACTTGAGTCCCTCAACTGCCTGAATGCTTCCAACCATTCCTGGAACAGGAGATATTGTTTGTCCTGAATGACTTGCTTTTTTTGACAAACAATTCAGGCAGAGCGTTTTTCCAGGTATGAATAAAGAAGTCATGCCGTAATACTCGTCAGCGCTTCCGAAAACAAGAGGAACTCTTTTATTGAAGCATTCCTTGTTTATTTCTTTCTTAATATTGTATTTGTCAACACAATCAAATACTAAATCCACACCATCAAGCATGTTCTTGTTGAATTTTTTGCTTAATCCAGTAATTTTAATATTCTTGTTTATTTTCTTTAATTTTTTTCTAGCAACTATTATCTTCCTTCTACCAATATTATTTGTGTCGTATAATATTTGGCGGTTAAGGTTTGACTCTTCAACCACGTCATCATCAACAATTATTATTTCTCCAACTCCTGCACGAACCAAATGATTACTTACTGTGCATCCAAGACTTCCTAAACCAATTATTAGTGCTTTCTTTTTTGATAATTTCTTATTGTCTATTAATTTTTCTTGGCGCGAGTAATATTTTTTCATAAAAGTTATTAATGATTCACAGTATTTTATATTTTTATGAAAGCAGTGGCATTAATTAGTGAGGGTATTGATAGTCCTGTAGCAGCTTACTTGATGATTAAGAAAGGATTAAATCCAGTATTACTTAATGGAAGTCCTGATGGAGAAAAAAATATTAATGTGGAGAGGATGAAAGAGCAGTTAAGTAAAGTTACGGGAAAAGAGTTGAGAACAATGTATTATAATCATTATAAGATGCTGGAAAAGATTGCTGATAAGTGCGAACCCAAATATCGTTGTATTATATGCAAACGTATGATGTACCGGAAGGCTGAAGAACAGGGTGTTGATTTTATTATTACTGGAGAAAATCTTGGCCAGGTTGCTAGTCAGACGTTGAAGAATTTGAGAGTTCTTGATTCAGCAGTAAGTACTCCTATTCTCCGACCACTCATAGGATTTAATAAGAATGAGATAATAAGTATAGCAAAAAATATAGGGACTTACGAATTTAGTGTGAAAGCAACTAAGTGTCCTTTCCTTCCTTCAAGCCCGGCTACGAGAACATCATTAAAGAAAGTAAATATGGAGGAGGAAAAACTTAACAATTAATAAATTATTAATAAAAGACAATGAAGGTTGATTTTGAGAAACTAAAAAGTAAGGGAGCGCGTCTCATCACTATTAGTTATAATGAACCCGTCCTTATTTATCACTTCATGATTGGCAACAAGTTGGCGGAGGCGCGTGTGAAAGCTGTTAAGAAAACAGATAGCATCACTCCCTTATTTCCTAACGCAGGTTTTTATGAGCGCGAAATATGGGAGAAGTCCGGACTAAAATTCAAGAATCATCCACGATTAGAGAGGTTGTTCACGGAAGAATGAGCCAGTTTAATATTCCTATAGGTCCGTATCATCCTGGAATTCACGAGCCTGAGTATTTTAAAGTGCGTGTGGAGGGTGAGTTAGTGAAGGAGGTGGATATGAAACTTGGTTATAATTATAGGAGTATTGAAGAATTAGTCACAAAAAGGACGTGGAATAAAGCACTTTATTTGATTGAGAGGATTTGCGGGATATGCAGTACTACTCACACATTGTGTTTTGTAACTAATGTTGAGAAAATGATGGATTATGAAGTAAGTGAGAGAGCAAAATATATTAGGACTATAGTAACAGAACTCGAGAGAATTCAGAATCATTTATTATGGTTTGGTACTGCAGCGAATAATATTGGTTTCCAGACACTTTTCATGGAGTCCTGGAAGATTCGAACTAAGTTCATGGATTTTGTTGAAAAAGTTTGCGGTTCAAGAATGTTTCCAGGCATGAATGTTCCTGGGGGTGTCCGTTTTGATATTTCAAAAAATAAGAATAAGTCAATTAGGAGAGATATTAAGAAATTAGTTAATCCTGTAAGAGAATTAGTTCAGGAAGTTGACACTAACAACACTATTCATTCAAGATGGAAAAGTGTTGGAGTACTTTCACAGCATAAGGCTAAGAAGTTAGGAGTGGTTGGTCCGACTGCAAGAGCAAGCGGATTGTATGTTGATGCGCGTAAGACTAATCCTTACCTTGTTTATCCTGATATTAATTTCAAGCTTGTTCAGGAGAAGACGGGTGATTGTTATGGGAGGGCGAGAGTTAGGTTGAAGGAAGTGCTCGAGTCTATTAAGATAATAACACAATGCTTGAGTAATATTCCTGAAGGAAATATTTTGTGGCACAGGATTGACAAAGTTTCTGAAGGCAAGAGTGCTAATATTAAGGAAGCTCCGAGGGGTGAAGATTTTCATTATGTGGAGAGCAGTGGTGGAGGAAATCCTTCTTTTATCAGAATAAGAGCACCTACTTATGCTAATTTGCAGGCGGTTCCTGTAATGTGCAAGAATTCTGAATTGTGTGATGTTCCTGTAATAGTTAATAGTATTGATCCTTGCTTTGCTTGCTGTGATAGAATAACTGTTATTAATGAGGATGATGAGGTAAGTTATGTTGAGATGGATTAAGAAGAGTCCGTGGATTTATGAAGTAAGTATAGGGAGTTGTAATGGTTGCGAAGTAGAAGTATTGAATATTCTTACTCCTAAGTATGATATTGAAAGATTGGGGTGTGTTTTTGTTGAGAGCCCGAGGCATGCAGATATTGTGCTCTTGACAGGGAGTGGGAGTGAGAAAGGAGTATTACGCGCTAAGAGAATAATAAACCAGGTTCCTGAGCCTAAAAAAATTATAGCAGTAGGTAATTGTCCGAGTAGTGGTAATGTTTTCAGAGATGAAAGAATTGATTTAGATGTTGACTTGTTTATTCCGGGATGTCCTCCGCGACCAGAGAGTATTATTAATGGTATTAAGAAATTGGTGGATGATTTATGATTATAAGGATGGTTAAGAATTTCTTGAGTAAGAGATATACTATTAGGTATCCTTTCAAGAAGACTCGTATGAGTAAGGAGTGGAAGGGGAATAAGTTGTATTATGATGCTAGTATGTGTATTAGTTGCGCGAAGTGCATAATTAATTGTCCTACAAAGTGCTTGTCTTTCAATAAGGAGAGGAAGATTGTTGTTGAGCAGGAGCGTTGTATTAGTTGCGGTGAGTGCGGTAGGGTGTGTCCTGTTAATTGTATAAGGCCATCTAATGAGTTTGAGAACGTGATTAAGAAATGAGTTGGAAAGAAAGATTATTCAGTGGAGGAGAGGATATTAGTGAGATTCGTCCTAATTATGATACTAAGTATTATTTGTTATTGTGTGTTTTTCTTGCTCTTCATGGACTTATTATTTTTATAGGAGTATTGGAGGAGAATGTGAACGCGTCATTATTCTTATTTGTCCTGCTTCTTACAACTTTACAATTAGGGGGTGTTGTGAAATTATTAAGTTAGTCTTATTCTTATTATTCCCTTTCTTTTTTGAATGGGTTGAGCGTAAAGTAAGAGCTTATTCTCAGCAGAGAGTGGGCCCTCCATTATTTCAGCCTTTTTATGACTTCTTCAAGTTATTAAGTAAGGAATTGATTGTTCCGAGGAGTGTGAGGAAATCGTGGTATATGCTTATTCCTTTCTTCAGAGTAATAGTTTTGTTATGTTCTTACTTCTTTTTAGACTCAAGTTATGGATTATTAATAATTTTCACTATTTTGTTGTTGGACAGTGTTTTTATATGGATGCTTGCGTACGCTAGTAAGAATCGTTATGCAATAGTGGGTGGTGGAAGAAACCTGATTCTTAAACTTAGTTTTGAATTTCCTCTTATTGTATTATTCCTGATTCCTGCTTTAAATAATAATAGTTTCTTAATCAATCAATCGTTTAATCCTTATAATTTGTTGTTGTTCCTGCCTGCTTTCTTCATCTCTTTATTAGAAGTGGAGATGGTGCCTTTTGATATTCCTCATGCTGCGCAGGAGATTGCTGGAGGATGGATGACTGAGTACGGCGGCCCTTTCCTTGCAGTGATTAATTATGCTGAGAATATTAAACTCTTTTTAATAAGTTTCTTGTTGAGCAGTGTCTTCCTCCCATGGAATCCGTGGCTCATGAGCTTCTTAGTTGTCTTCTTGCTTAGTTTTTACAGCGCAAGCAATAATAGGTATAGTATTGATGACGCGGTCAGGACTGGCTGGACGACTTATTTGCCACTTAGTCTTTTATTATTAGTCTTGTCTATTTATTTTTATTGAACACTGAAACTGTGAGTTGTGCTTATTGTATTAGTGCTTATCGCGTCATAACCATTAACTCTCCACCATATTGTTTCTCCAGAGTGTCCTGTCGTGTCGTATGTGAAGTTCGCCCAACCACTAACGTCATTAATATTCACTGTGTCATGCGTCTCCCAACTACTGGTCTCGTTCGTGAGAATGTCCACGTGGTCGATTTCAAAATTATCCGTCCAGTAACTACTTATATTCACAACTTCTCCTTCTGCTGGAGTGTCCTTGTCCTGACTAATTTGAGAGTATTCGGGTTCTTCACTAATTATGTCAAAATATTTTATGGTTGTTGTATTAAGATTATTGTTCGCGTCAAACCCGTAATACTTCCATCCAACACTCCTTCCTTCATAATTAGCATTATTTATTGTTCTTGTCTCATTACTCCATCCGTTCACGTATTCCTGATTACTGCTGTTCTCGAAAGTGTTGGTTATGTTCCATGAGAACTTGTAATCCCCAAGTTCGTAATCAGTCCAGTAAGCACTGAATTCAATACTCTCACCAATATTATTAATGCTGATAGTGTTAGAACTTAATAAGGAATACTGCGGAGGCTCGAAATCAAGAGTTATCATAAAATTTATGTAACCATTCGTCTGGCATAAGGCAGGACTAAGCAAGAACAAGTACATGAACAATATTAATATCTTTTTTTCCATATTCTCACAATCGATAAAATAATAAAAAAAGATAAAAAAAAGAAATTAAAAACTCTTTCGGTTTAACTTGCATCACTACTTGTTATTACCATTTGTCTCATATAGGAATCTCCACCTATTGCTGTATCATTTGCTCCAACTCTCTGCCATATCTGAACTGTGTCACTTCCTGTTGCTGATATACTTTGCCCCCATGAAGGATTCTGATCTCCTGTTGTTAAGTTGAAGTAACTATGGTCTCCGATTTCTGCATAAGTAAGATTGTTTCCTAGAGCAATTGTTACTCCTTGAGGCGCAGTATCATTTAGTCTGAAATTCAAGTCTATAGGGACATTTCCCTCGTTAGTAACGTTATAATCTCCAAGATTAGCATCTCCACAACCATCATCAGGCCTGGAGCCGTCAGTCCAGACCCCTTCAATTGAAGGAGAAAATTCCAAAGTACCATCTATTGTATTATCTGCATCTTCGCAAAGAGCAGGAACAGCAATAGTCCAATCCTTCACTATCTCTATTCTGAATGCTAAACTCTGCTCATCAGTTATTTCTGTATCTGCCATTACTGTTGAAATACCTAAAAGTAAACCAATTATTAAAAATATAGTTAAACTATTTTTCATAAGTAATAAAATAAAACCCATATTATTTTTAAAGTTTTGTTGTTATTCTTTTGAGGTAACTTTAAAATATAATATGATGCTTAATATTAGCATTACTAAACCCATTATTCCAGCAACATAATTGCCTGCAAGTAAAGTGAATAAAGTATTAATTAACGGGGGTTTATAACTGGAAGGGATTATTACTCTCATATCAACTCTATTACTATAAATAAATGCGCCCGGACTATCAAGATTAACATCAATTCTTGCAATTAATACTCCATTTAATTTGTAAATTTCTTCGTATCTTGGTAAACTAAAATTTACTTTTATTTCAACAGGTTCATAAGGAGTTATTTCAGAATCATAATTGATATTAGTTATGTATTTTGTTGCAGGATAATGTTCATACATCATTAACCAACTACCATTTGGTTGTTGAACATTTCTTGAATATTCTGATTTTTTCTCAATGTTAATATTGTAAGTTTTATTGCTGTTTTTGAGTCCAGGTCCTGTGTAACAGCATTTTAATATTAATGTTCCAGTTTCACCTGGTTTAATGCTTATTCCAGGACTATTATTATCACAATGCCATAAATAATAACCTGCTCTTTCAGTGCAAGCAGGATTTGAACTAAACCCGATATTAGGAATGAAAAATAATACAAAAATAAAACAAAGCAATTTCTTCATTTCGATATATAACGTCTTTTCTTTTATTAAATTTTTCGAAACCATCTTATTTTTCACTTTAAAGATTTTTTATTAAAAACTTTTCTATTCCACACTCACTGATTCTACCATCACCCTATTATTCTGGACTTGCGGAGGAGTTGCTTTATCCAAATCCATCCACAACCAGACCTGGCAGGTATCCCCGCTAATCATACCATTGCAGAATCCTGCATTTTTAGGACTGTCAGAAAGAATCACAGAATTTTCTGCATCATTATTATCACTAACCTTCATAATAATACCACTACTCATTGAATTATTCAAGTAAAAACTATTATTAATCAAAGTACCTATACCCACGTGCTCAATTGTGAAGTCACCGATGAATTCAGTGCTGTTGCTGTCATCAGCAGGCTTATCCACAACTGGTTTCGCGTCACCAGAGAATTCAAAAACATCACTAATATCTCCTCCAACTTCGTATATCGTGATAGTGATTTCAGCAGAAGGAGTATTCACAAAAAAACTCATAGTATCAGACACTCTCTCATTCCCACTGCTGTCAAGAGTCTTGACACGCCACTCAATAAGCTCGTCACCATAACTGCTTGTGTTAAGAGTGAAGTTGCTCCACCTGCTTGAAGTAAGATTATGCTCTATTACTTCCTCATCACTCCAACCACCATGCTCGGGCTTAATCTGCAAAGTACTATTGTCGAGCTCAAAATTATCCGTCCAGTAAACACTCAACCTTACTTCATCACCAGTTATGAGTGTATTATCCGGAGTTGGTGTAATATCAGTCCAGGACTGGTGTGAATAATCAGGAGGAGTAGTATCGTACAAGAAACTCACGGGAATAGTCAGGTTATGATTACCTGCATCATCAGAACAATTCACACTCAAAGTATGCCATTCCTCATCGCAAGTAATATCTTCCTGATAAGTATTGCCACTAACTAATTCACCAATATAAGAAATAGTGGAGTCAAGAATATAAGAACAGTCAAGCTCGCCGTCAACACTGTCATTAATATAGAATTCAAGAACAATATCCTCATTATTCCTGGAATCATCAATAGGTTGATTGATGAGTATTATAGGATTCTCACCATCCATAACACAATCACTCGTATAATCATTACATACAGATTCATAACAATGAGAATTCAGAGAGCAACTAGTATAACATTCATCATTATTAGTGTTCCAAGCATACATTCCGCAATCCTGCCAATAACAATTAGTATCACAACCACTATTACCAGTATTATAACCCAACTCTTTATTATTGCATTCAGTGCTTGCTCCGCAGTCATCACTATCGCACAATGTGTTGTCAACAATATTATCACAATCACAAGTACTGGTGCATGTGTTGCTGTTAAGATAATAATCACCATTATAATCCACCAAACGATTATGCTCATCGCAGTAATCAGTCACGCAAACACTGTTAGGATTAAGCTCATCGCACAAGTTATGAGCACCACAATCACTCTCGCACGAATCACTTACTGCTCCACAACTACTCGTGCATCGAGTTTCAAAAACACCAAAACAACTTCCAGTATTATTACCAGGAAATAATTCATCACAATGAGGGTGGGCGCCGCAACCACTCTCGCATTTATAATCACCACTCCCGCTTATTGAAGCACCACCATCCCATTTCTTAGTCTCAATATTATTATTGTTGCACTTGACGCAGTTGCCATCACTGGCATCACAATATCCCCTGTCACTATGAGAATCATCACTGTCAAAACCAGAACCGCTCGGCTCGCCAGGATAGACATCGCACGCCCAGCCGTTGTAAGAAGAGCATTTTGATAAAGGAGCATTATTATTAGTCCATGCTTCAGCAACATAATTCCCTTCCTTTGTCTTCTTAGTCATGCTGCTGATAGTTGCTTTGCATTTCTCATAATAAAACCATCTCCCGTTCTGGTGGAGAATAGTGTTGCATCCCCAGTAAGCAATGTCTCCTGAAAGCATATCATACTTCTTATCTATACATACTCCAGGAGTATTCTGGAGTTCAGCAGCGCACTGAAGATTCTCACAAAAACCAATACTAACTGATAGAAACAGTAAGATTATAAAAAAAGTTTTCTTATTCATAATAATTAAAGAAGAACTTATTATCTCCATATTAAATAATTTATTACTTATTGACTAATGATGACAAATATTTAAAAGTATTTTATTTTTTTGAGAGTATAACATTGACTAAAACGAAGATAGAATGTAAATGCGGAAACATTCATGAATATTCTTTAAACAGGATCATTGATGATATTGCTACTTTCGGTTATGACTGTCCTGTTAGTGGCACACATTATGTTACAACAATTGATTCTTCAGGAACAATGAGAGACCCTCCTGTAGAAGCATATCTTCTTGAAAATGAAGAAATAGATGAAGAAATAATAGCAGCACATTATGATGTTAAAAGAAAAACATTCGAAGAATACGAGAATAATAGGAGAAAAATTTTAGGAGAAAAAATAAATGGGTTGGAAGAGAGAATAAAAATAATTGATAAAAAGAATAGAGATAAGAAAACTTCTGAAGTAAAAAAGAAAGAGGATTATAAAACAATCAAAGAATTAAGAAAAGAAATCACTGATTTGAAATACTTGGATAAAGAGCCTGACAAAATAATAAAGTATGATTACAGAGGACAATTAGCAAAAATATCAGTTATTAATGGAGATTTTTCACACGAAGGAGAAATAAGTGCAGTACTTGAATCATCACATAATAAGAACTCTATACAGAGACTCGCTAGAACTATTGAAACACTAAGTTATATGGGTATTAAAGAAAGAATGCTGAATTTTGAAATAGATGAAAGAATATTTCTTGATCCGGAGAACACAGAAGGTTATGTGAAATCATTAGGTGCAAAAACACCATATAATCCTAAAACAAGAATAAAACTTGTGGGAAGCCCGCCAGAAATTAATTCTGTCCAGAAAAGAATCCAGAAATTCTACCAAATCATAAAAAAATATGAAAAATTATATGATGATTTTGTTCTCAACAGAGATTATAAGAGAACAAAAGGATTGGAAGAACTGGTTAAAGAATATCCTAATGCATCAATCATACTCCCATACGTAAGCAAAGAATTGAAAGAACCCTCCAAATTCAAAAAATACTTTGAAAAAATTAATTCTAAAACTTCAAAGTTTTTAAACAAAGTTCCGGGAGCAAAGTACGCGCCTAAAGCAATAAGGATGGGAACAAAAGGAACAGTTCTTGAAGGAGTGGGAGTGGCTGCGAGCGCAGTACTAACACTTCTAACCTACACTAATATGGCGAGTTCACAAGACGCATATGATACTAATCAGGAGAATATTGAAAAGAAAGAGCAGGAGATAGAAGCATTGGAAATTGAGAGGGATGAGTATTTTGAGAGTTTTAGTGTGAATCGTTACGAGTACGAGAGCTGCGCAAATTATGAAGCAGTGCACGGCGACCCTGTTGAAGACACGGATGGTGATGGAATAAGAGATTTCAACCCTTATGATGGATATGTGGATGCTGACCAGAACAATGACGGGGAAATAGATGATGATTATGGAGATTATCCTGATGAGGAATGGACTGAAAAAGGGCTTGAAGCGCATGAGGATTATGAGAATTATAAGGATACTAATGAAGAAATAGACCAATCTGAGTCAGAATTGGGTAAGGAGGAAGATAAAACATCCGGGCTTGAAAAAGCACTTCAGGAAAACCAGTTCTTATTCGGCGTATCAGCAGTTATTTCAGCAGCAGCAGTAACTGCTTTCCTAATACATTCTTACAAGAAAGTTAGTGAGAGAAAATTTAATGGCTCAAAAACAGAATTAATGAACTGGAAGTACAGGAACGAACTGTATTTTTTCTCACCAAGAGAATCCCCTTACATTTTTGAAAAAAAAGAATTATCCGAGATTCCTGAAAAATTCTTAACAAAATACGAACACCTTATTATGGAAGATAGGGTTAAGGAGGTTTATGAATTATCCAAATTCATTAAAAATTATAATCTTAACGAAATAATAAAAGATCCTTCACTAATCAATTATTCATCAGGAACAGTGAAATCTTATTTAGAACTTGTTTTGAAAGAAGGAAGACATAATCCTCTTAATCGTTTCTCAAAAGAATTATCCGACTCGGTTAATCTCTCAAAAAACTTGGTTGATTATATTAAGAAATCCGTTACTCTCGCAAGTGTTGGAGAAATAACTTATGGAGAGGCGAGAAAAAAGATTAAGAAAAAAATAGCTTTCGAAGAATTATCTTACAAGAATCCTGAAATGGGAGAAAGAAGTTCAGAAGAAGTTAAGAATATAATTGAATCCGAACCTGAAGGAATAGAAAGATTATTCTCTAACCAGTTATTATCAACTCCTGAAAAGATTAAGTACTCATTCATGAAAAAAGCAGGAGGAATTTATTACAAACTAAAAAATGTTTTAAGTAATAAAAAAAGATTGAAGAAAATTATTCTGGAGAATAAAGCAGGATACTGCACTAATTATATAAATGATCCTTCAACTCTTGAAAATATTAAAGAAAAGAGAGAAGTTTTCAGAAAGTTTTTAGGAGAAGAACTTTATGAATGTTTTGAAAGAAAACTGCCCAGTATTTCAAAAAAAGTCAAACTAATCCTTAAAAGAGATAAAGAAGGAGGAGATTTCTTAACTCCTTTAAGGAATGCAAGGAATATGGTTAAGAATATTATTAAAAAAAATGCTCCCAAAGTATATGATAATATAAAATGGGAAGATATTATTGAGGTGTAATAAAAAAAATGGAATATGAAAATTATGGTGAAAAATTTATGGAAGAATTAAAAATAGATTCTTCAGAATATACTAATTATTTTAATAAGGTTGGTGAGAAATTCAGCATATCTGGAAAAGAATTAGTAGGGTACTTAATGCATAATTTTACAGTAGAGAATTATGATGACTTGTCTTTAATGATGCAGAGAATTGAAGGATTAGGTGATATAGTGAATGGTTTCGAGTACGATCCAGACACTCCAGCATCAAGACTGCAGATGTGGGATACTGCAGGACAGAATAGGTTCGCAGATTTTTTACAGAAAGGAACAGCAGTATCAGGGGGAGCCATTTATGGAATGGCATTCAGTGATATAACAAGGCATTTAAGAACACTTGATACTCTCATAGATTATTATAATGATACTCAGAGAAATTTTTATATCAAACACTTGCCGAAAAATTATCATACTTTAGTTCTTGTTAAAACCCATCTTGATTCCTTAATAGATTTGGAGGATAAGGAAGGAAGTATTAAGAGAATAAATAATAAGTACAGTATTGACCAGGATGAGAGGAAAGGAGAATTCTTTTTGAAAAGAGCAAAAAAAGTATTCACCAGAGAATATGTTAATGAAGAATGGAACAAATCATTTAATATGCTGAAAAAAATCCTGCCATGGAATAATGTTAAGAAAAGTGTTGAAGAATATCTTGGTTCTGAAGAAGACAGCGAATTCACTAAAGAAATATTTTCATTCAAGGAATGGAATGATTTTATTTATAATAGTAATATGTGGGAAGACTTTTATGACTTATCCAAGAGATTAAGTTTCATAACTGAAGACCCTTCCCATAATTCAGAAATAACATCACTGCTCCAGAATATTGGCAACTTAATGAATTGGAATAAATTAATAGAGACAGATGAGGTTGGGGAATCAAATATTATTGGAACAATAATGACTTCAGCAAGACCCTGCCTTGATTTTGTTAACTGTAGATTATTCCCATTATTATTAAGGTATGTGATGGATATGCAGGATATGGGGCATTTGGGAGGAGCAGCAAAATCAGTAATGTATGGTTCAGGAGGTGCAGGAAAAACAGCAAACTTAAGAGCAAACCAACACTTAATTGAAGGCCTTACCTGGTATAATCTGACTCTAACAGTTGCTCCTGATATTTACTCGGTTAAGATAAAGAAAGAATTGTTCTATATTGATGGTGAAGTAAGGGAAGATAATCTGGATTTAAAATTATTTTCTGAAATGGCGGGAAGCATATTTCCTGAAAAATTTGGGATAAAAATTAAGAACACAGAATCACATCCTGATAAAGGATTCTATTATCGTGCTGAAAGACTGATAGAAATGAAGGAATCGTGGAAGAATAGTGTTGGTGAAAAACTGGAGAAATGCAGTAGTTTTGAAGATTTTGAAAAAACTTTCGGAGTCACCAAAAAAGCAATAAGTACTGCTGTTGAAAAAGTCGGTTCCAGACAAAAAGTTTTGAGAAACGTGGCAAAGAGTTTATTAATGCCTAAAGAAAAACTAAACAACTTTTTTCAGGAATATTTTTAAGAAATCTTCAGATTAATTATTAATCATGATAGAGAACTTTTTTTTAATCTTACTAATAATATGTGTTCTTTTAGTAATATTTTCAAAATTATCCAGCAACAGCATAATCTGGTTTTATAGTGCAGGATTCTTTATGGCAATTCTTTTCTGGATTAAAAGAATGTATTATTTAAGCGTATTCCAGTTTGTTTCAGCAGTTAGTTTCACAATAGTATTTTATTCAATCCATAGTGGTGTTGAGAATGAAGAAATATAATATACTGCTTGCAGTAATCATAATTGGATTAATGGTTTATTATGGAATAGGATTAAGCATTCCTGACGAAGTGACTAGTCCGGAAAACTTGTTCAACACGCCTTATCCTGTCATAATCAGTTTCATAATTTATTCAGTCATAATAGGAGTTCAGAAGGTGATAAGCGATTAATTACTTCATACTCACGAGTTTTGTGATTATAGGATTAATAATTTATGGATTAAGCACTGAGAAGAATTTGTTGAAAATAGTGATACTCATAGGATTATTGAATTATCCTAGTATGCTGGTATTTGCCAGCATCAGTAATGAAATAAGTGGATTAATTGTTCTTAGTATTGAAGCAGGAAGTCTCGGAATCGTCCTAATCCTCTCCCATTACATATGGCGGTACGCTAAGTTAAGAGAGGTGGGTGAGGAATGATAATAGCTGCAGTGGGTGAAGTTCCTCTTGAAATAATAAGCATAATCTTATTGATAGGAACAGTATTAGTGAATGTATCATTATCTAATGCTGGAGCAAGAATAAGTTGGTTGACAAAAATCGTATTACTAGCAGTTCTTGCTTTCTTCATACTTGAAGAGTCAGGAATATTATTAATATTATTCACAGGATTACTTCTTACATGGTTGATTATTAAGTCGCGCAGAGATTATGAATATATTAATACTTTCTCAACAATAATGCTTATAGAATTATTGCTTTTTTATGCAATCCTAAATCTTAACAACGTATTCCTTGTTTACTTGTTCTGGGCGTTAATGATTTTTGGTTACAGTATCATAATAGGAGATAAGTATGTTTTTGACTTGTTACTAATGAGCAATATTTCTTCACTAATCATGATTCTTTTAATGGCTTATTTCTCAAGAATTACAACAAAAGAAATAATATTTTATGATTATACATTGTTTCAGACAATAATAATAGTATTATTCCTTTCACTCTCTCTTTTCGGAATTATTTCAGGAATACTAATGAGTTTCTTATCCAAGAGAGAAATTAATTATTATTTTATGGAAGAATTAGTGAAAAAACTTGATGGTAAGAAAAAGAAGAAAAATATAATTGAAGCAATTAATGAAATATTTATAAAAATTCATGATAATTTCATAAAATTATTCCTCTCGCTTTCAGATGTTTCAGAATTCTTAGATGAATTAATCGATAATACAACAAAGTATTTCATATACAATATTTTTGGTTTTGGAAAAACAGCTGTTTCATTGCAGAAGAACACTATTAATAGGGATGTGATGTTTATAATGATAGGAATAATATTGGTGCTGTTAGGAGGATTATTCTTATGACTCTTCTTGTGTGGACAATAATTATTCCATTAATAGGGGGTTTATTATCTTATTTTCTTGATTTTGAGAAAAAAGAATTATCAGTTTATTTAATAATAGTTTCAATGAGTCTAGGCACACTAATATTATTATTAAACACACCTCAAATACTTACGCATGGAACAATTGTTGAAGAATATTCATGGATACCTTCAATGGATATAAGTTTTGACTTAAGTCTTGATGGTTTATCATTTCTTTACTCGCTTACTGTGATGATAATAAGTGTATTATGCCAAGTTTATGCGCTGAGGATGGAGAAGAAGAAGCCTAAAAAATTCTTCTCACTCCTCGATTTTTTTGCAGTAGGAATGCTCGGATTATGCTTATCAACTAATTTCATACAATTCTATATGTTTCTTGAAGTAATGATTATACCAGCATATTTTTTAATATCGTATTATGGGCATACAAAAAATAAGGGAAGTATAGGACTGAAATACTTTATTTATATGCACATAGGCGCATTATTAATACTCATAAGCATTTTATGGATTTACTCAACATATTCGAGTTTTGAATTCATTGAATTAGAGTCAAAAACTATTCCATGGAATATTTCATCATTATTCTTAACAGGATTCTTGATAAAGATGGGAGTATTCCCCTTGCACAACTGGCTGCCCGACGCTCACAGTGAAGCACCAAGCACTGTAAGTGCAATGCTAAGCGGTTTAATGGTTGGAATGGGTGGTTATGGAATAATACGAATACTCTTAATAGTTTTTAAATACGATTTCACCTTAATTAAGTACTTGGCTCTTGCTTCAATGATTTACGGAGGATTCATGGCACTAGTGCAGGATGATATTAAGAGAATGCTTGCTTACAGTACAGTAAGTCAGATGGGTTATGTACTATTAGGAATAGATAATGTGGGTGGAGCCCTGCACGTAATCACTCATGCATTATGTAAATCATTATTATTCCTCTGCGCAGGCACTTATATTTATTCAGTGAAGACAAGAAAAATAAAAGAATTAAAAGGAGTTATGAAAAAATTATTCCTCACCTCAGCATGTTTAATAACAGCAAGTTTCAGTCTTATAGGAATGCCTTTACTGAATGGTTTTGTATCAGAATTATTAATATTTGAACACGTAATTGAGCAAGGATTCTTTATGATTAGTGCTGCAATTTTTGCAGGAGTAATTACTTTAAGTTATTTCATAATTCTTGTAAAAAGTATTATAAGCCAGCGTAATAAATTTCCGAAAATAAGAAAACCATCTTTTGAAGCAAAAATAGTGCAGGTAATACTTGCGGTGCTTATCATAATTACGGGAGTTTATCCAGAACCATTAATAAAACTGCTTAATGGAGTGATTCCGTGATAAAAGTTTTCATCTTCTTTATGTCAGGACTACTAACAAGTTTTTTTAAAAAAAATAAGTACTTAACAATCACCCTGCTACTTATTTTATTATTCCTGTCATCAAATATTTATATCGTATTCTTCATCATAATAATCCTTATCATTACTTTAATGAATGAAGAGATTAATCCAATAGATTATGCGCTTTACTTCTTTCTTCTTGGAGGAGCGTATGGATTAATATATGCAAAAGATTTTCTTGAAATCTTTTTGTACTTTGAATGGTGTCTAATATGCTCTTATTTCTTATTATTCGAGAAGAAAAGAGAAAAACTTCTTGTCCTGCTGAAATATTTCATATTAAGTACTATAGGAAGCAGTTTATTATTGTTAGGAATAAGCATGCTTTCCATACCTGCACCCCATATTATAATTCTTTTAATAATATTTATAGGACTTGCTGTGAAAATGGGAATAGTGCCTTTTCATATGTGGGTTCCTGAAGTTTATTCAACAGCAAAACTAAGTGTTGTAATAATATTTTCAGCAATACTAAGCAAGATAGGGGGATTGGCTCTCTTCAAATTCTATAATTTATTCACAGAGTATGGATTAGTGTTAACAATAATTGCATTGGTGAGTATGACTTTAGCGAATATAAGTGCGTTAGTGCAGAAAAATATTAAAACACTTCTCGCGTACAGCAGTATAGCTCAGTTAAGTATAATACTTTTCGGATTCAGTTTGGGCTCAACACAAGCACTAACTGGTTCTTTATACCATATAATAAGTCATGGATTCACGGTTACACTCGCATTCATAACAGTATTCATATTAATAAAAGAGTCAAATAATACAACAATAAAAGGGCTTAAAGGAATCGCAAGAACAAATCCTTACATAAGTGCAGGATTATTAATATCATTCTTATCCATGAGCAGTATTCCAGGACTAGCATTATTCGTAAGCGAAGCATTAATACTATTAGGAAGCAATAATTTATTATTCTCATTAATAATGATAATGAATCTTGTGATTTCAAGTGTTTATTACATAAACACATTATACATTCTTTTCAAGAAGAAAAGGAGGATAGAAGATATAGAATTAAGTCTGAATCAGAAAATTGTTATAACTCTTCTAATAATCTCCATAATACTGTTCGGATTATTCCCTAACAGTCTAATTCTTTTAGTGCAGAATATTCTTCCTTTATTTTTTTAAAATCTTCATAACTTATTTTCTGAACAATATTCTTATTATGAACAAGAACGTAATCATCCTCACCAATATTTGGTACAGGGCAGGGTTTAATCTTCTTCTCCCCACCATTCATTGTCTGAATTATTGAATAATCAGAGGATTTCTCCTTAACCCGGGCAGGATAAGCCATGCACATAAAGAAATAAGTGTTTTTAGTATTATAAATATATTTATGCTAGAGCAAAACTAGGATAAACTCCTTTTATCTTAACATCATCATGCCCTATTCTTACTTCATTATTTGTCAGAACCGGTTCTTGAACACCAGCACTAACCACTACCGGCAGATTAGTATATCCTTTCTTGGTCTTAACAGGAACTTTTTCCGTACCCCACTTTTTCTTAATCTCAACATCATCAGGTATTATTATAGTTGCAGGACCGCCTGAATTAGTATTTTTTGGAGTTCTTGCCTTATACTTGTAAATTTTAGGATTCAATTTAACCATGCTTCCTGAAAGAGTATTTTCTGGATTGGTTAATACTTTCTCATTATTACTCCATATTCCAACATATTCCGGACCGTTTGGGTTATTATAATCAATTATTCTGCAGTATTTTGAATCTTTCTGCTCCTTAATCCTGGACTTTGTTAAAAGATTATGTCCTGTGAATAGATGAGATTCTTCACCTGAAAGACTGTTATCTTTCTTAATCTTGTAAAAACCAGGATTTCCTGCTTCAGGCATAATATAATTATTATTTTCAAGAATAGTAATCACTTTATCAAGATTATTGTCGCCTAATTTGTATTCAGCAAGCAAATTCCTCAACTTGTTCTTATTAATATGGGCTCCAGTTCTTTCCAGGTAAGAAATAACTGGGTCAGCATGAATTAATCCAGCTTGAGGATTTTTTTGAATCCTTGAAACTCTGAGAGTGTCTTCAAGCCCTTTATTATTAAGAGAATGAACAAGAATATCTTTCTGAGTTTTCTTAAATTTTCTTCCCAGTTTTTTAAAAGCATCATCAGTCATGTAAACACTGTTTTCAGGAAGACTATTTTTTGTACTGGCAATATAAGGCTTAATATTCCTCTTATAACTCATCATGTTTAATTTATTGCCTCCTTTCTTGCCGATTTTATAACCAAGATAAGCAGCACCAATAGGATTCAATAATAAGAGTCCTTTACCAATTTTTTTAGCATACTTTTTTAACTTGCTCAAGTCAGTCATTATTTTAAGGTAATTAAATTTTTATTTTTTTAAATGTTTTGTTTAAAGAAAATTTTATAAACATTCTATATTTTAATTAAAAATAATGAAGAAAATTTTATTCTTATTTATGATTCTTGCATTATTTAACACTGTTTTTTGCCGCGCCCAGCTTAATATAGATAATTTAAGTGTTACTGATTCAATGATTGATGTCGGAGAATCAGGACTTCTCAGCTTCTCCGTCACTAATGATGGTGATAACAGGGCTATAAATGCTGAAGTTTCATTATCATCAAGCCTTAACCTGAGCGCTAATAGTATTCGTATAGGAACGCTTGAGGATGGCGAGACTAAAAAAGTTATTATCAACTATTATGCTCCTGAGAATATTATGCCAGGAGATTACGCTATTTTTGTTAATATTGATTATGATGATAGCAAGAATTATTTTGTTCAGGATAGTGTGAGTATTAAGATTAATTCTTACAATCACTTAATTACTGAGGATTATACAAGCGGATTAGTTATTAATGAAAATAATGATTTCAGTTTAAACATTAGTAATCAGGGTGATGAGGATTTAAAGAATATACTGCTTGATATAATTATGCCAAGTGGTTTTGTTCCGCGCAGAGGAAGCCAGTTCTTTATCAAAAAATTAGGAGTCGGGGAGAGCAGAGTTTTTAATATTACCGTATTTGTTGAGAAAAGTATTGAACCAGGCAATTTCCAGTTTGTTTTGAATAAGACAGCTAATGCTTATTATGACAAGGATGTTTTGAACCTTGCTGTAAGAGGCAGTCCTGAACTTGCTTTCAGCGGGATTAATCTAGATCCTGAACTCCCTGTTGCTGATAGTGAGCAGATGATTAGTGTCCAGATTGAGAATATTGGTACTGATAAAGCATATAGTATTAATGTGCAGTTAAATATTCCTAATGAGAATATTACTGGAGTAAAGTCAGAATATTTGGGAACACTCGAACGTGATGATTTAACAACAGGTATTTTTGATCTTAATCTTCCCAGAGATTTGAATAGTATTGATGGTGAAATAATCGTTAATTATGAGAATGAACTTGGAACCGAGCACGCAATAACTCAGAATTTTTCTTACTATGTAAAACCAGTTCAAACAGATAATACGATGATGTATTATATTATTGGAGGAGTTGCTTTAATGGTTTTATGGTTGTTGTGGAATCGTTTCAGAAAATAATATACTTATGATTAAGTTAAGTGTTGAGAATTTATTAAGGGAGAAGTCTCGCACATTTCTCACTATGCTTGGAATTATTATTGGAGTCGGTGCTATTGTTTCTCTTGTAAGTATTAGTGATGGAATAAGAGGCGAGGCTGAAGGGACTCTCGGAAGTTTTCAGGGATTAATGATGCTTGAGAAAGGCGCGATTGATGAATCACTCAGCAATATTGATAAAGGATTGGTTGAGAAATCAAAGAGGGTTAAAGGAGTTAAGGACTCTACTGCTATTATTAGTTATTTTCCTGAAACTTTTGCAGGACTCAAGACGAGCGCGGAGTCGTGGGGTACTGACAGGCCTGCTGTTGTATGCTGGGGAATTAATCCTGATAAAGTCCCTATTTTCAGTGGAAGTTATTTTGTTTATGATGTTGCTGAAGGAAGAAGTTTGCAGAGTGGTGATGAAAACAGTATTGTTGTAAGTGATAATCTTGCTGAAGAGTTCAACTTATTTGTTGGCAGTAGTGTGAAGATGAGTGGTGAAACATGGAGGGTGGTGGGTATTCTCGAATCCGTTTCTGTTATGTCACGATTTAATGCAGGTATTGTCGTTGTTCCTATTGAGAAAGCATGGGATTTGAGTGATTATGACGATAATGAAATTAGTATGGTGATGATTGCTCCTGATGATTCTTCAGAAACTGAGAGGCTTAGGGACAGGTTGGAGCTTACTTTTCCTGATTTAAGAGTGAGGAGTTCTCAGCAGATAGGTGAGAGTATTTCAAGTTTTTTAGGTAATTTGACAAGCGCGTTATGGTTTGTTAGTGGAATCGCTGCTGTTGTTGGTGGAATTGGTGTTATGAATACTATGCTTATGAGTGTTATGGAGCGTATTAAAGAGTTTGGTGTGCTTAAGGCTGTGGGCTGGCAGGACAAGCATATTATATTAATGGTTCTTGGTGAAGCAGGAATTATTGGCCTGCTCAGCGGTTTTTTTGGAATACTTCTTGGTTTTTTAGGAAGCTGGATGGTTCAGGAATTTTCTGGAATAACAACTCTTGTTACCTCAACACTAATTATTGAAGTCCTTGTTTTTTCTATTATTATAGGTATTATTAGTGCTATTTATCCTGCTATTATTGCTGCAAGAATGAATCCTATTGAGGCGGTGACTTATGAATGATTAAGTTATCCCTCCGCAACGTTTTGAGAAATAAGAGAAGGAGTTTTTTAACACTTCTTGGTGTAATGATTGGAGTCGGTGCTATCGTAAGTTTAGTGAGTGTTAGTTTAGGTATTGCTGAAAGAGCGAATAATGTTTTAGGAACTTTCCAGAGTTTATGGATTCTTGAGGAAGGAGCAATTGATGTTCCTTTCAGCTTCATTGATAAGGATAAGATTAATGAAATTGAGAACGTGAGGGGTGTTGAATTAGTTACTCCTGAAGTATGGGGTACTGCTGACAGTATTGAAGTAAGAAGCATTAATCTTGGCAGTAGTGACAGGATTCTTGCAGGTGCTGAAGCAATCGCTAACATGCTTTTCGTTGTAGGGATTGATCCTGTAAGGTCAGAAGGTTATGAACCCAGTCCTTATTATAATGTTGTTGAAGGAAGAAAAATTTCTTCAAGTGATATGCGGGGAGTCATGGTTGGAAGAACTCTTGCTGATTTAATGAATCTTTTTGTAGGGAGCAGTATGAGAATTAATGACAAGACTTATCATGTTATAGGAATTTTTGAAACTGATGCGCGTATTTTTGAATTCTTCATTGTAGGACATATTGATGAAGTTCGAGAAATAGTTAATGTGGATGAAGATATAGTTAATAATTTTCAAGTAATTCCTAAAGACCCGTCTGATTTAAGAAGTGTTAAGTCCCGCATAGAACTTCGTTTTGAAGACGAGCTTGCTGTTTTTGATGTTCAGAGTTATAGTGACCAGTTAATGAGTTTTTTAGATAATCTTACTGCAGCATTATGGGGGGTTAGTGCTATTGCAGGAATTGTTGGTGGAATTGGTGTTATGAATACTATGCTTATGAGTGTTATGGAGCGTATTAAAGAGTTTGGTGTGCTTAAGGCTGTGGGCTGGCAGGACAAGCATGTTATGATTATGATAATTATGGAGTCAGTAGTATTGAGTATTGTTGGCGGAGTATTAGGTATGGGTCTTGGTTATGGTGTAGGTTATATGGTTGAGTACTATACTGCAATCCCTATTAAGATTACTGTTGAATTATTGGGACAAGCAATGCTTTTTGCTCTTACTCTGGGTTTTGTGGGCAGTTTGTACCCTGCATATAGGAGTAGTCATATGGAAGCGGTTGAGGCGATAAGATATTAAAATAAAGGAGTGTATGAAGCTATTATGAATAAAAAGTTCATGGAAAGAAGTATTGATGAAGTGAAGAAAACGATTAATAAGAAGAACTTTGGCAGGGAGGAATTAAAAGAATTGCTTGATTACGAGAAGAAGAATAAGAATCGTAAAACACTTATTGAATTCCTTGATAATAAATCAACTCCACCTATTATTGAAGTCAAGAATCTTTCCAAATATTATAATATTGGAGAACACAATGAGGTTCATGCTATTAGTGATATAAGTTTTAAGATTAATGAAGGAGATTTTGTTGCTGTTGTGGGTCCTAGCGGAAGTGGCAAGAGCACTCTTCTTCACATGATTGGGTGTTTGGATACTCCTACAGAAGGAAAAGTATTTCTGGATGGCAAGGACGTGAGCAAGTTGAAAGAAAACCAGTTAGCGAATATCAGGCATGAAAAGATTGGTTTCATCTTCCAAACTTTTAATCTCATTCCCAACATTAGTGCTTATGAGAATGTGACTATTCCGCTTGTTCCTTTTGGTGTGAGCAGGGAGAAGAAGAAGTATGCTGAGAAATTATTGGATGATTTCGGGCTTGATAAGCGTATGAATCATGTGCCGAGTGAATTAAGTGGTGGTGAAAAACAGAGAGTTAGTGTCGCCCGCAGCTTGATTAATAAGCCCCACATAATACTTGCTGACGAGCCTACAGGACAATTGGACAGTAAGACAGGCAAGTCTATTGTAAGAATTATGCGCAAACTCAATGAGGATAAAGGACTTACTTTTTTAATGGTTACTCATGATGAGACACTATTACAGTACGTTAAACGCGTTATCCGGCTTAAGGATGGTAAAGTAATAAGTGACAGGCATAATGGTGAACTTAAAGAAGTGAGTATATGACTCTTTTCTCCATATTTAATGATGAAGCAGTATTATTGCTTATTTTCTTCCTTATTTTTGGTTTTGTCTATATACCTTTATCTTATATGATGAGGCATAGGAAGGATAATAATCCACTACTCACACTTCTTGTAAGTATATCAATTAGTTTATTGAGTGTTTTGTTCATAACCAATAATGCGTGGAGTATGATTATTATAAGCAAGGTTTTCTTATTCCTTCCATTTCTTGGTCTTGGTTTTGTAATACTCTCAGGACTTAGTCTTGTTGCATCAACTAATCGGGATAAGTGGCTGATATTGTTCGTTTTAGGTTTCTTATTATTCCTTTACTGGCTTATTGTTTTCAAAACAGAGGATTATTCTTTTGTAACAATCGGAAGCTGTAATTGTATATGTGATTAAAGAAGTGACTTATACATCTTGATTAATTTTTTTCCTGTTTTACTAATATTTTTTTTTTCAGCCGTTTTTCGCATTCTTCTTCCCATTCTTTTCCTTAGTTTTTCATCTTCTCCCAGTCTTCTTATACTTTTCTCAAGTTCTTCTTCATTATTGAATTTGAAGCAATTCTTATTGTTGAACAACCATTCATCATAAGGCATAATATTCCTTACTATTACTGGTCTTCTGCAGCTTCCTGCCTCTAGTATTGCTATTCCTTCATTTTCTGCATAACTGGGGAAGAAGAATATGTCTCCTGCACAGTGAGCGCTTATTATGTCGTCAACGAATCCTGTGAATAATACGTTTTCAGGCGCGTTTTTAATCATTCTCTCAACCCTGCCATATTTTTTTTCAAAGAATTTGTTTAAGAAGTGTTTTCCAATCCATACGAAAGTGTATTCTGGTATTCTTTCAGCAATTTCCAGGAATGTATCAATTCCTTTCCTTAAACAAATGCCTCCAATCATGTAAACAACAACATCTTCTTTTTTAATATTGTATTTTTTTCTGAAAATTTTTCTTTTCTTTTCTGAATACTTAAATTTTTTAGTATCAATACCGTTGCTTATTAATTCTATTCTTTTTTTAACACCTAATTCTCTTAATCTTGATTTAGTGAATTTTGTTGGAGCAATAATCACATCTGCATGATTGTAGAAGAATGGAAGATAGTTTTCAGCAATAGGTTCAATAATATTGTCGAATCTGTAAGTCTTAGTTTCTTCAGGAACTGCGTTTGCAGAAGCAACTTTAGGTTTTTTGCACATTATTATTTTTAAGATTTATTAAGAAAACTGTTTGGAAATGACATATGTTTGAATCATCATTTAAGTCATTGTTAATTACATAATCTATGTTATTATTTTCAAGTATTTTTAAATTATTATTAAGTGATGTTTCTACTCCGCAAACACCATGATTGAACATGTCTAATTCTGATAAAAAATTTATTTTCATAAATAAATATTGATGAAGCATTTTTTTAAAAAGTTGTTATTGCATCAGAAGCTACCCTTAAGGCCATCTAACCAATGCATCTATAGTCTATGCCAGGGTGTTCTTATCGTCATCTGCAATAACAAATAATACCACATTTTTTAATATTTAAAACTTTCCGAAACTTTTATAATAAAAAAATATTTGGATTTTTTCTTGTTTATGGGAGTAATGAAGTATGAGAACAATGATAAGAATATTCTTGTTTTTGAAATCCCTGACGATTATGCTGAGTATTCTAATAAAAAATATAGTGTTTTGAAGAATTTTTTTTCTTCGGATTATTTGGATGATTTTAGTATGAAAGAAGATGAGTTAATACCCTTAATTAATTTCATAAAACCAGAAATGAAGACTGCTATGAAAGTTGGAAAATTCTACAATAATTTAACTAACAAGATTATGGATTATGCAGATACTTTACATTTGGAATATGCATATAATCAAGTTAAAAAAAATAATGAGGAATTATTTCTGAATTATAATCTTGAGAAGTTAAGAAAATATCACTATTTTAAATTAATTGGTAAGTACGAGAAAGAAGATGATGGTTCTTTTGTTGAAATTTTCAGAAGAGAACCTCCTTCTCTTGAAGAATTAACTATGGATTTTGAGAAAGATGTGAGAAGGGCTGAAGAAATAGGTATTTCTTTAAGTGATTTTGACAAAAAATTGCTTGAAACATCCAGAATGTATGATAAAATAAGTAAGTATAATAAAGAGAACGGACTTAAAGGATGGGTTTATAAAGAATTATTTTATAATAATAAAAAATCAACCAATAATATTATTCATAATCTTTATTGTGAAATATTCATTAAGAATGTTAAGGGAATTAGTTTTTCTTCAATGATTGAAGAAGTTTTGAATTCTGAGAAATATGATTCATTATTCAGAAAAGAATTGGATAGTGTTGAAACCAAAACTATTATTGATTCAACTCTTAGTTGTGTAAGAGACTTGAATACTGTTAAGAATATAGTTGGTTTTTCAATGAATGCTTACATGCGTTTAGTTAATAAGAAGAAAGAAAGAAAAGGTTTTTTTAAAAAATTATTATCCAAGTTTAGAAATAATGATTTTAATAAAAACTCTGAATATGCTGCTCAAGCTTTTATTGATCCTGCCGATTTTATTAATATTCATTATGATAATAGTGTTGTTGTAAAATCTGGACCCAATAATTGCTTGGAGAATTTAATTCAAAGAATGCATTATGAAGAAATTCCTAATGGTTTTCTTATGATAAAAGAATCTGATTCAGTTTTTGTTATTAATGAATTAGAGAATATTGGTTATTCATATATTAAGAACGCGTAATCATTTTGTTTTAATTCTCTTCTATTATCTGTTATTGTCTCATTATTAACTTTGGTTGTCCAGAAACTATTCTCTTGTATGCTGTTGCATATATTTCCTATACATTTTATGCTGCCATCACTCTGAAGACTTACTCCTCCTTTAGTGTATGTATATAATAATTGTGCAATACTGGTGTTTTCATAAGTATTAACTGGCTGATAAGGATAACTTTGGTTATTTATTCTGAAACCCAAATATATTGTTACAGGTTTCTTTCCTCCACCACTATTATTGTTGTTTGTTAAGAATACTTGGAAACTCGTTCCTATCAATATTGCAATAAGTATGACTGGAAGTGCTGCTCCAAATATTTTTTTTAGTTTCTTCTTGTTCTTTTTCATAGTATTTATATTGAATTTTTTCTTTTTTATTTTTTTTCAAAACTTTTTTATTTCTACTTATCTTTTTATTATTCATGCGTAGTTATACTTACTTATTAATTTTACTAATAATCGTATCTCCTGTTTTCTCCCAGGAAGAAAATGGTTTTTTTGAAACAAGCATGATAGAGAGTGAGGTATGGATTCTAATATTTAGTTTTGTTAGCGTATTCTCTCTTGTTTTCATAAGTATTGCCCGACTTATGCGTGCAAGGGGTGAAGAGAACCGTATTCTTGCTTTATTAATCAGTATTAGTATTGCTGGACTAAGCACTTTGTTTTTAATGAATAATCCTCTTGTTATGGAATGGGTTAGTAATTTTTATATTGTTTTCACTTTTCTCGGACCAATATTGTTAATGATTGCAGGATTGTCAACTATTGAGAGTAAGAAGCTTAAGATTTTCATCGTGATTGTTTTCTTATTAGCCATTATTTATCTTATTTTTTTTACAGGAGTTCTTGACTTAGGAGGTTCTGTTACTGGAGAAGATTCTTTTTTGCAGGAATATGATAATACTGTGCAGGGAGTAGTTATTGGTGGAGTGATTATAGCATTAATTGTTGGTTTTATCGCTCTTTTCAGTTTTGTTACTGGAGGAAGTGCTCCAGTATACGTGCCAGGTGGTGAGGGAGGAAGAACATTCAAGAGGAAAAAAGAAAAAAAGGAAGAAAGGAAGAAAAAGAAGAAAAAAGAGGGGGAGAAAAGAGGAATTGGAGGCGCAGGGGAAGAAGATAAAGAAGTTGAAAAATTGACTGAGAAAAAAATTCCTGTAAAAAAAGTAAAAAAACCAGCTTCTAAAGTTTCAGAGCATTCAGCAAGGATGAGCAGGTTTTTTGATAGGGTGTTTAAGTAATGGTTGAGAGTTATGAGGATTTAAAAAAAAGAAGTAAGAAGTTTAAGGATAGTTTTCTTAAAGTAATAAGCAAGATTATTTATCCATCCGGAAAATTAGTTCGTGTTCCTGGAATAGTTTCTCATAAGCGCATGAGTGATTTAAGGAAGCGTAGTTTTGGTGTTGGTGTTTTAAGAAAAGATTATGGTGTAAGAAGTGTTAACAGGGATTATGTTAAGGAAATGATTTTTTCAAATCCCGAGCCTGATGAAGAAGTGGATAAGGAATTCACGAATCTCTATAGTTCTTTTATTAATAGTTTTGTTGAATTATACAGTGTTGTTGAAAAAGTTGATACTAGTGTTTTTCCAGAACTTATTGAGAAGTATCGCATTCCTAACAAGTTTGCTCTTCCAGATAAGTATCAGAATAAGTTGCGAAAATTGCGTTTTAAACTTGAGCGTCTTAAGAAAACATATGTTCCTGATGAAGAAAATTTTGAGGAATTAGTTAAAATAATCTTTACAGGCATTATTGCTTTTCAGAATATTTTGATTTCTTTAAACAATAATGGTATTATATTATTTAATTTTGGAAAGAAAATTGAGGAAGAGATTTTTGGTGGAAAAAAAATTATTTCTCTTCCAACAAATTATGGTTTTGCATCATTAGATGTTAGTAAGTACAGAAGAATGGCTGATGGTACTGGTTTTGAGAAATATTTTAATAATGTTTTTAAGAATGGTTTCAGGATTAATTTTCACTACTTGCTTCAGAAGAATGGTGTTAAGAAATGCGCTGATTATATGTATAAAGTTTTTAAGAAGAGGATTAAGTATGAGAGAGGTTTCAGTTTAAGAAAGTTTAAGAAAGCTTACAAGAAAAAAAATGATAGTGATTTTAAGGATGATTTCAGGGCTGAAGTGATGAGAAACTTATTTAATCGTCTTAAAGAAGTTATAAAAGACTATAATAAATATTCTAAACATTTTAAGAATCTACATACAGATATTTATGCTCTTGGTTATTTAGCTGAATCGTTCAAGAAGTATTATGAGGAGAGGAGTGAATTGGTTGATAAATTGGGGGGAGTTGAACCAAAAGACCTTTTTAATGATGCTGCTGTTGAATTATTATCATTGTCAAACACTTATTTATCAACTCACATGGAGTTAGTGAAGGAAGAAGAAGAACTTAAGCTTAAGTGGTTCCTTAAAGGAAAGGACAGAAGAGACAAGCAGTTCCTTGTTATGTACGCATTGCTGAATTATTTGATTGAAGATCTTGATGATGATAAGGGTATTGATTATTCAGAAGATTATGAATTCAGCAGGAAAACCTTTGATAAGGGTTATGTTAAGGATTTTGTTGATAATTTGTTTGATTCTTTAGCCAACAAATTATTCATTTATAAGGAGGGGAATATAAGTTTCTTAAAATTCAGTGACAGGAGTTTTAAGCATAAGAGAGTTAGGTATATTACTTCTCCTATTTTAACTAGGGCGGCTAAGAAATCATCTCTTCGTAAAAAATATTTGAAAGGAAAATATGTTAAGAAGCATGATAAAATTGTTGACCAAATTATTAGTTATTTAAGTTTAGAATTATGGGAGAATTTTAATATTCCTGCATGCCGTTATGATTATTATAGTAATGGAGTTTTTGATAGTTTGAGGAGTATTGTGTTTGATTTCCGCCACTTATTCGTTGCAGGTTTTAATAATTACTGCAGAGATATGGCAATGGTGTTCTGTAATTCTTTTTTAAAAATTTTGATGAAGACTTGCCCGGAGTATATGAAGAATCATGTCTTGAATGATGCTAGGATGAGTTCTTTCAAAAGTTTTTATCTAAAATTAGTTAATAATGTTCAGTCATACCTTGTTAAGAGTATGGATTATTATATTAATGATTATTTGCGTTTGAAGAATATTCCTACTTTTGAAAGAGTGGAACGCAAGTTGGGAATCATTACTCGTATAAGGGAGTGGAGGAAGGAGGCAGGTGTTAATCAAGTATTGTTCCAGGAGTATAATAGTCTTGCTGAAAAAGTTGAGAAAGATGTTTATGAAAACAAATTAAAAGAAGTTAGTGCTGGTAAGAAGGTTAAGAAAAAATTAGCAAAGAATTTGTATGATTCAACTGTTGGTGTTAAAAAGAGAAAAGAATTAAGAAAGATTGATGAAGTCGCAAAAGGATATGATGAGAAGTTTATAAATAATTTTAAAGCTGATATTATGAAGTCAGGAATAAAATTCGGAGAATTGCTACCTGATTTTGAGATTGAATCGCATACGATTAATAGAAAAATCAGGGATTTTTTAAATGAAATTGGAAGAAGTGATGTTCCTGGAATATGGATTAATAATTTTGAAAATTATCTTAATAATACACATAACGCTAACTTGAGGGACAGACTTGTTTTTATTTTGAAAAGTATTCTCTATGGACAAACTATTGATTTTGAAAGAAAGCTATTAGGAGATATTAATATAAAGAAGAGTTCTGGAGGCAAGATTTTTATGGATTATGATTTCTCTGGAATTATAGGTTCTTTTTTTAAGAAGAATAATAAAAAATATTTTAATAAAAATTTTGATGAAGACAGTTTTGAGCTTGATGAAGACCTTGTTAAGATATTATTCTTTCCTCTTCTTAAATATGTGCAAAAAGAAGGATTCCTGGATGAGAATGTACGGGAGATGGTTTTGTTCTTTTATAATCATTTTTTAGACTTAGCTGAAATGTATAGGATAAGCACTTGGTTTAAGGATTATAAAGAAGTTAGGGGAGAGGTTGAAGAAACAATAGGGGGGATGACGATTAGCACACCTTCTGAAGAAAGTTTTTATTCTAGACTAAATTTGTTTGTAAATCCATCTAAATATGAAGAAATTTTTGATAATTTCAAATCAAGATATGATTCTTTTGATTTTAAAAATTTCAAGAATAAAGTAATGAAATATTATGATTCTTTGAAGGATAAGCTTGATTATTATGCGAATAATGAAGTTCTTATTGATAAACTAGTTGAGAAAGATAAATCTAATAAAGAATTATATGAACAAATTTACAGAAAGAGAAGAAGTATAAATGAAGAAGAAAATGACTTTAAGAAGTTTAGGAAAATTAAAATTTTTATTGATTCTTTCAAAACTTTTGATGATAAGATTGGTGAAGTTATTGAGGAACTTAAGGAAGAATTATGTAAAGAAGACAGTGATATTAATATCTTTAAAGAGGAGGGAGGAAAGATTAGGTTTAAACAGTTCAGCTCTTTTAATAATTTTAAGAATTATTTGGAAAGGAATGTTTTTTTTAATTCTCCAGGAGTAGTAGATGAGTTAAAGAATGAGTTAAAATATTTCTATGACTTATCCGAAAAGGCAGAAGATTTAGACATTGAAAAAGATGATGAACATTTTTATGATTTTTTTGACATCATCCGCGTTTTTGCGTACCAGGATTTTGGGTTTCCTGAAGATTATGAATGGGTTAAGAAAAGAATGAAATTCTTTTTTAAACAGTTTGCTTTCATGATTTATTTAAGGAACACAATTCGTCCTGTTCATGAAATGGTTGGTGATAGAAATCTTTACCAAGATTTTGTTAATAAATTAGAAACAGTTTTTAGAAAATATAATAAAATTAAAATTGTGAAAAATCAATATTTTGATGAAAAATCCCAAAAATATTTAGATAAAAATTATTATTTTGCTGTTAAAGAATCAATTAAATCATATGTTAAGTTCATTCAGCATTTGAAAGAATTCAGAGATGTTATTAAAGAGTTAGAAGGTGCTTTAGTTTTTGATTTGAGCACTATTGATGAAGGAGAGTTCATTAAGGAAGAGCTTGAAAGAGTTTATCGTAAGGTTCTTGGAAGATTTGCTACAGCCGGACCTGATGAGACGGAATCATATGATTTCTTATATAATGATTTTAAGATTGTTAAATTATTAAAGGATTTGCCTAAATTAGAGGATGCATTAATATGACTGGGAACATGAATTTTAAAAAATTGTTAAAAATAATAGAAGAAAAGAGAGACAGATTCCTTAGATTTGACTCGGATGGTTCTGTGGAGAAGCAGTTAAATTATTTAGAAAAAAATTATGATGAAAAAATTTATTCCAGTATTCCTGATTATGAGTATGGTTCTTTAGATAAAAAAAAGATTCTGGAGAACAAGAAAAAATTAATTAATAATTTGGTGAAAATATTATTCAAGAACATTCTTAAAAAGAATACTGCAGGAGATGTTGATTTTGAAAAATGTCTTAATCTCATACACAGGTTTGAAGAATATATGGGAATGCTTATTTACACGGAAGATATCTATACAAAAGTTTCTTCTCTAGGATCGGTAAGTTGGGAGAATAGGAGTTATGTTATGATGTTTACTCCTGGAGGGATTAAAGAATGTATTAGAAACATAATTAATGAACATAAAGAACTTAAGGAAAAGTATTTTGATGAGGTTGAAAAATTCCGCACCAAATTAGAGAATATCAGAATATTATTGCCTTCCGATTTTAAAAAATTTGATATTGATGACGATGAAATAAATTATAATCCTGATGAATGGAAGAAAGAACTTAAGGGTATGAGTAATGGAGTGAGTTCTATTTTTATAACAAAATTATTTTTTTACAGAAAATTATTCAGTAAACTTGGTGAAATAGGAAAAGAGAATCTTAAGAAAGTGGTTGATGATTTTAATACTTACATAACTGATTTTAATAATTATGAGGACTATTTTAAAGAAATACCTTATGATTTTAATGAAGAAAATTTTGAGGCAAGCTTGTCTTACAGAGTTGATGTTAATATTAAAGAAAACATTTACAAAACAAGTGTTTTTTTAATCAAGTTTTTGGAACAATTTGAGGAGTTAAATATTAGTGAAGACCTTGAAGAAAAATATGATACTTCTTTTCTTGAAAAAGTTAGTATTGGCGGACGAAACAATATTAACATTATAAACCAAGGATTATCTGTTATTAAGAAAATAGAGGAAAGAATTCTTGAAGCTGATAGTTACGAAAAAGTTGTTGAATTAATTAAGGAATATAAACCTTTGAAAAAGAAGGAAGAGATGAGCTTTAAATTTTATTCTGAAATATTAGGTAATAAGATAGGAAATGTTGAAAAAGGAGCTGCAGGTATAGGGGAAGAAATAGCAGAATTATACAAAAAAGCTTTCGGAATAAAAGTTGATGAGAATTTTGTTAAGGAAAATATTAGTGATGGTTTCAAGATTTTTGAACAAGAATTAGCAGGAAAAGATTTTGATATTGATGAACTTAAAAAAGAGAATTATGAATCTTTTAAGAAAATCCTTCTTTTTGATTTTAATGATTTCAGGAAAACTGAACTCATTAATGATTTTCTGGAGGAAGATATCGATGTTAGTGATTATAATATTCTTAAACCTCTGTTGAATGAGTGCATGAATCAAATAAGTAATAAATATAAATTAGACATTCGGGAGTATAAAGAGTTTGAGGAAAGTTTTAATTTCTTTTTGAAGAATTATGAAATTTATAATTTACTCATAAACAAATTATTATATGAGAAACCAGATGATTATCCTCAGGATTTTAGTAAGTTTAGTAATGCTGTGGAGAATTCTAAAAATTTTTATGAAGAAAGAGTTGAAACTATTAAAGAAAAATTAAGTTTTTTGAAAAAAATAACAGAAGATGAAAAAATAGAGGAGTATTCAGAAAAAAAATTTGAATGGAAATATGAGGATTTGGAAAAATTTGTGGAGATTAAGAAATATTTGGATGATATTAATGTTGAAAGAGAGTTGAAGAGTTTTCTTAAAAATTATGAATTACCATATAGTATAGAATTCACTAAGAAACTTGAAGATTTTTCAGAAAAAATTAAGGAATTTACTGATTATAACAATTATTGGAAGAATAATGTGGATAATGAAGAATGGAAGAACTTGATTAATCAAATAAAAGGTTTAGGGACTTTGCACAAAGACTTTATTAATGAATTAAAAGAGAAGTATAAGAAAATTTATGGCGAAGAATTAGATGAAATCAAGAAAGATGTTTCTTTATCCGAATTTTTTGGAAGAGTAAAAGAATTGGAGGAAGGTTTTGAGCCTGAAGACTTTAAGAAACTAAAATTTTTTGCTAGGATTAAGGGAATAACTGATGGAGATATGGATGTTTTCAAAGAGCGTTTAGATGAAGCAGGTTTAAGTGAATCAGTTAAGAAAAAAATATTCAGTATGCTGAACCGTTTTTTTAAGAATTACAAACCAGATAATGAGAAATGCGTTAATCATTTTCTGCTTCACGGTATTCCTTTATTAATATTTATAAGAGATGGTGATTATGGAGATATAAACAAGTTTTTGAAAAGAGCGAGTTTGGAAAATTATGAGTCTTTTGTTGAGAAAGCGAAAAAAAGATTCAAAAAAGAAATGGAAGAAAAAGAATTGATTGATAAAGATGCTGTTAAAGAATTGTTGGATAGTAAAGTTTTGAAGGTGGAAGCATGAGTGCAGCAAGCAATTCAGAAGCGTCAGGAAACAGTATGAAATTAGTCAAAAAATTTAATGAATTCATTAAAAAAACTGATTATAAATTCGTAAAAGTAGGGAATAAAGAAAAGAAAAAATTAAGAAAAAAGATAAATAAGGAATTAGGTGAAATTCCTGAAGACAAGAATATTTTTAGAACATATCAGGTTTTGGAGGATTTAAGTTCTCATCGTTTGAGCCAAATGTATTATAGATTTAATGAAGAAAAAAAATGGTTCAAAAAATTATTCTCAAATTTCAAAGAAATGAAAAGGATAAGTGAAGAAAAAAGTGTTATGGAAGATAAAACTTTTTTAACAAAATACCCAAGTCTTTTCCAATTATTCTGTTATAATTTTGTTGATGAAGATTTTTATGACAAAATACTTGTTAATTTTCCTGATTATGATTATGAAGAAGAAGTTTTGGAAAAAATAAAAAAAGTATCAGAAAAAACAGGCAGTGAAGAACTGCTTTTCAACAGACTAAAATACTGTTATGAACATTTTAAATTAAATGAATTCCCAAAATTGGGGAGAATTAACATGACCATAGGAAAAGTTGAAGATTCTTTTAAGTCTGGTAAAACAAAAGTTGCTAATACTCGTTATATGATTACTAATTCAAAATTTTATTATAGACAAATAATTCTTTTTTACAATCATCATGATTTTTACTTAATTCTGAAGAAATGGTTGGAGAGTATTATGGACTCTTATGATATTAAAGCAATTAATGAATTTATAAAAGCAGATTATTTTAACTTTTCAAAATATTATCGTGAGAATAATAAGTTCTTACGGGATTTCAAAAAAATTCTTAGTCGAATAATGTATGGTTTTATTGATAAGGGAGGCTCTGATTTTCCTGAAAAAGAATTTATTATGAATAATTTAGATAATGATATTAATGAAATATTTGGTATAGAAAAAATGGTTGATGATATTGTAGATTTGAAAAAATATTTGTTTGAGAATTATTCTGAACACTTGACTAGTCTTGAGAAGAATAAGTATAAAAGTTTTAAAAAGAAAGTTCAGGATTTGTTATCCAATATTCCTGAAAACATTCTTGAAATAATCAGTAATATTAAGAAATTACTTAATCTGAAGAAAAAAAGTCCTGAAGAATATGCTGAAAAAATTGCTTCAATACTGAATATTAATCTTTATGAACAGATTATGAGAACAAAGCTTAAAGATTTAGAAGATGAAAAAGATTTAAAGAAAATAATCGATGAATTAAACAGTTTTGATATCAATGATTTTTACAAAAAATTAAGTAATGAAAATAAAACTTATTTTAAATCATTAGTTAAGTTAAGATTAGATAAAGAGAATGAAGAATATGAAAATAATTATTTAGTTTCAGGATTCGCGAAATTAGTTCTTTTCGGAAGGCTCAGAACAGGTTTTTATGAAAACTTTTTATTATTTAAAGATTTGAAGAAAAAGAATATTGATGAATGGATTAATGTATGGAGTTATTTCTATAAAGAGTATTTGAAGGAGAAATTTAAAAGAGCTTACGAAAAAAAGGTTGAAAGTAAGGATTTAGTTGAAAAGAACAAGAAAATGTTGAAGAAAAGGATAGAGGAGTATCTTACTTTATCTGAAGAGCATACTTTGAAAGGGAGAATGCTCATATTGCTCAGGGTTCTTAAACAATTCTTTTACAACACGAATATTGACTTGCATGAAGGAAAAATATGGAAAGAAATTCTTAAAAACGAGGATTTGGATGGTTTAAAAAAAATATACGAATATTATGAAAAGATGATGAATTTGGGGAAGGACGGGAAAGAAAAATATTTTAAGAAAATAAAAGAGAATAAGGAAAAGATAGAATATACTCTTAATCAATTATTAAAATAGTGGGTTAAAAACTTTTTTAAGTATTAAATTTTTATTATTTATTTTATGACTAATGGTAATGAGAGTGTTATCGCCACTGGGTTCAGGTATTTGGCTGAGTGGGGTTTTCTTGATATTGTGATTCCTTTCATACTTTTTTATTCTATCGTGTTCGGAATGCTTGAAAGGACGCAGTTATTCAAGCGTCCTGAGGAAGAGAAAATTAGTAAGAGACTTACTAATCTTCACAGCCTGATTGCTTTCGCTATAGCAATAACAGCAACAAGCGCCGCCCAACTAATAGGGATAACAAGAGCATACCTGCCAGTACTAAGTGTTATAAGCCTAATCCTTATAGGCGTAATGCTCACGCTCTCCATGATATTCGGAGAACAATTTGAAGAAATGCAGAAAGATAATAAAATATACAATTTTATAGGCTGGGGGTTCGCAATAACAGCATTGCTTGCAGGAGCAATAATCGCTTTTTATTACAGTGGATTACTCGTTGAGCCGTGCACAGGAAACAATCCTGAAACATGCACTCCATTAATGAATATGCAGGCAGGAAAAATATTAGGAATCCAAATATCAGACATACTCACTCCTGAAGTGATGAACACTATTATTCCCCTCGTAGTGCTCGCAGTGATTATAGGATTAGTAATGCTGGTGACAAGGCGTCCTGAAGGATAATTATCATGGTTAATGCATTATTGGACCCAATAAATCAGTTTGTAGAAGCAATAACAGTAATAGAGAATGTAACTGGAACACAAGGAATCGAGTACATCCTAATCTTTTTCTTAGTATTCAGCATAATATTCGCAGCAACAGGATACACTCCATTATTCAAAGACCCGAGATATAGGGGTGTTAGAATACTTATTGCAATAGCAATGGGTTATATGACTGTCACAGTATCTTACATAACTTTTCTTGCTGAAGTTCTCTCATTCTTCGGATTCTTCGCAGCATTCACAATAGGAATAGGAAGCGTACTATATTATGTGATGCCTGCAGAGCATAAAGAGAAAGGAATGATTATAGCAATAATTGCAGGAATAATACTAACAGTATGGCTGGGATTGAAAGAATTATCAATAAACACTGACTGGATTACTCCAATAATAAACTGGCTTATGACTAATTGGATGGATGCTCTTGCAATATTCACAATAATATTCTTAATATTCCTGCTTATTGGACTTGCTGTAGGAAAAGCCTACAGGGATTAAAGACAAATTTTATAATATAAAAAATAGTATTTATAAGAATATGGCAGAACCATCTTTAGCAATGGAAGCAGTTGAAGTACTTAATCAGATAGGAATATTTGATGTTCTGGTTCCTTTCATGATAGTTTCAGCAGCATTGTATGGTGTTCTTGAAAAATCAAAACTATTCGGAGACAGGCATGACGTTAATGCAATGGTTGCAATAGCAGCAGGAATACTTTCAATAGTTTCCCTAACTCTTAACAGGTTCATACTTAATTTTATGCCTGTAGTCCTAATATTCGCTGTATTCCTGCTAATAGTATTATTGCTGATTACGTGGATGGGATTAAAGCCTGAAACAATTGTTAAATTCTTGAAAGAACCCGCAGTATGGATGATGCTAATGATAATAATACTCTCATTAGTGACAATATCACTTAATCAGACTCGTACAGAAATAAGTGGAAACGTTAGTATAGGAACACCAACAGAAGAAGTAACACCGGAAACACTCACGGACCCGATGGCAGTAGTTACTCAGCCTAAAGTGGTTGGAGTAATATTCGTTCTAGTATTATTCGCGGTAATAACTTACATGATGACTGCGGAGAAATAAATCATTTCTCTTTTTTCATTTCACTAACAACATCTTTTAATTCTCTAATATTATCACTCAGGCTTGGAACAATCCTGTTCAGTGCTTTCTCCAAAGCCTTCATCTCAGTCTCAACATTCTGCATACTCTCATTGAATTCTTCTGCTTTCTCGCTCAAAACTCCCTCCATGTTAGACAAACTACTGCTGAAATCATCCAACCGCTTCTCATAACCTTCAACACGCGCACTCATATTGCTTTTCCATTCTTCAATTTTTTTCAGACGCTCTTCACTCTCCTCCCACTTCTCACTTATGATTTCTTCAATAATTCGCTGAATCTGGTCAATATCAACTGATTGTTTTTTAGGCATACCAGAAGGAGGTGCTGGTCCTGCTGCTGGAGGACTCTCTTCTGAAGGAGGCGCGCCTGGAGGCCCTTCCGGAGGCGGGCTGGGAGCGCCTGAAGGAGAACCAACCACACTCTTCTTAATACTTGCCTGCTCAAGAGCATCCCTAATTTGTTTATAATTATAATTCTTTTTCCTTAACTCGTTTATAATCTTATTATTATCCATTCCCTTCTTTTTCATATCAATAACTTCTTTAACAGGAACATTTTTTTTATCAGCCAAGAATAATCACTCCCTTTTCTCCAGTAATTTAAGAACCTCTTCTTTAGTAATATAGCGAGAAGGGTCCATCATATCAACATATTTTTCAATAACTTTAACATCCTGTTTTCTTGCCATTAACTCCAACTCCTTAATAATATGTTGAATATTATCCTCCAATCTTTTAATATTTTTCTTAACATCCCTAATTTCACTTTCAATCTCTTTAATATCATTATTAATGTTTTTCTTACTCTCCATTAAGTCAGCATCAAAAACTTTCAATCTTTCACGATTATTATTTATGCGCTCCTCAGTAAGCCTGAGCCGGGAGCTGATATTATTAATTCTTTCAAGAATTTTCTGCGCACTAATCCCAGCACCTTCTTTTTTCTGAGACTTTTTACTTTTTTGTTGTTTTTCAGGAACAGCCATTTTATACCAAACTTTTTTTATATACGTAGTATTATAATAACAATTGTTAAGAAATAATAATAATGTTTCGGTATTTATGGCTGCAGCAAAATATGGCGAAGACGCATGTGAAAAAGTTGAAATAGAAAGAGAAGGTGCTGAGAGGAATCTCAGAATAGATTGCACAGGATGTCCTTATTATCCTAGTATAGAAGATTCTGAAATGTGCATGGAGAAAGTTACAGACCACATAATCTCGTCAGGAGCAGTCACTAATATAATACTAAGCACTGAGAGAAATTTTGTATATCCTCCTGAACAAGCAGAATTAATAGACCAGACTGCTCAAGCATTCCT
>CAYWEY010000001.1:0-38266 GCA_964457955.1 Candidatus Woesearchaeota archaeon | reverse complement strand
TTAAACTCACTAAAGAACATGAAATAATGAAGTATCCTATAGTGAAGAATCCTAAACTACAGAGAGAGATAGTGTCCAGACTCGGAATTATTAAGACAATAATGCTAAACATGTTCAAAAAAGATCCTATTGGAGCATATGTTAAGACAGTCAGAGAGTTGAGAAATGAGAAAGCTAAACAGAATAGTATGGATAAGAAGATTAAGAAAATAAGTGATTTACAAGTTAAGAAATTAGAGTTAATAAAGAAAGAACTCGGAAGTACGGATTTGATAACGAAAGCAGAATCCGAACTCCCGGGATACAAGATAGGTGACAGAGAAATATACCGCGAATTCTTCGCACCACTAATAAAACCTAATTTTATGTACTCCAGACTAATGATGGAGCCTCCTATGAAAGCAAAAGAATTAGATAGTTATGCAGTGGGTGAAAGGGATGAGAATCAGGTAATAATATATGATACTCCTACAGAAGTAACCAGAATATACCATATTCAGCCTGAAGAATTCCTTCTCTCGGATAAAGAGTACGAATTATTAAACAATGCAAGAGAAATACTTGCAAGGCATAAACCAAAAGAAGAGGAATTCACTGATCCTCAGAGGATGAGGAAAATATTCTTCAAAGTAGCCCGCGACTTATTGCAGGAAATAGCGGAAACAAGAAATATAAAGATGAGTTTCAAGAATATTGAGAAACTTGCAAGAATACTTGTGAGACTAACAGTGGGTTTCGGACTTATTGAAGTATTGCTTCAGGATGACAGGGCTGAAGACATATATGTTAATCCACCAATAGGCAAGGTTCCTCTCATCATAAAACACGCTGACTGGGGTGAAGTCAGGACTAATATCATCCCAAACATTCGTGATGCTGAAGGATGGGCTTCAAGATTCAGGATGATAAGCGGACGCCCACTTGATGATGCAAACCCTGTTCTGGACACAGAATTAGAGACTGAGAAAGTGAGAGCAAGAGTTGCAATAATACAGGAACCCCTGAGTCCCAGAGGATTATCCTTCGTGTTCAGAAGACACCGTGAACGCCCATTCACACTACCATTATTAATACATTATAATAGTATAACTCCTCTCGCTGCAGGAGTATTATGGTTCTTAATTGATGGTGCGAGAACAATGCTCGTGGCAGGAACAAGAGGGGCGGGAAAAACATCTCTCCTAAGTGCTTTAATGGTTGAGATAATGCGAAAATATAGGATAATAACAGTTGAAGACACTCTTGAACTTCCTGTAAATTATTTAAGAAATATTAGTTATGATATTGTTTCTATGAAAGTGAGAAGTGCTATAGCAGGAGGAGAAACAGGTGAGATGAGTGCGAGTAATGGAATAAGAGCAACACTAAGACTTGGTGACAGTGCACTAATAGTTGGTGAAGTGAGGAGTAAGGAAGCAGTAGCATTATATGAAGCTATGAGAGTAGGAGCATTAGCTAATGTTGTTGCAGGAACTATTCACGGAGCAGACGCTTACAGTATATTTGACAGAGTAGTTAATGATTTAGGTGTTCCAAGAACAAGTTTTAAAGCAACAGATATTATTGTTGTAGCCCAGAAACTTAAAGACCCGAGCGGGATGAGGGAGAGAAGGAGAGTTACGGAAATAACAGAGATAAGGAAGCACTGGGAGGATGACCCTGTTGCAGAGAAAGGATTTGTTAAACTAATGAGTTATGACCCTAAATCAGATATGATTGCTCCAACAAGACACTTGATTGAAGGAGATACTGAAATAATCAAGGATATAGCTGGTAATGTTCGGGAATGGGCGGGCAAATGGGATTTGGTTTGGGAGGAAATAGTTCTGCGTTCCAAGATTAAGGAAATGATTGTTAATTACGCTCATAAATCAAATAATATGGCATTACTTGAAGCTGATTTTGTTGTAACAGCGAATGATATGTATCACAAAATTTTTGAAAGACTTAAAGAAGAGCAGGGTTATCCTGATTCTGAAGACTTATTATACGAGTATGAGGAATGGTTGAAAAAGGTAGTGAAAGGCAGTGTCTGATATTTTCGACAAATACGATAAAGGAGAATTAGATAGAGGAGAATTAAGAGAAGAAATAAAGAAAAGTGAAAAAATAAAAGAAGCTACAAGAATAAGAAGCAGGGAGTATGAAAGATTCAAGAAAGGACAGGAGAAAAGAGAAACAAAGTTTGAAAAACTCTGCGAATTCGTCGGAAAATTCATGAAATTCTCTCCAAGCGGGAAAGAACTGAAGAATATGAAGAGAGAAATCCGCTATGCTGACTTAGTTGTGGAGCCTGGAGAAGTCATGGGTGTAGCAATACTCGGAGCATTAATAACATTATTCATAGGTGTTTTCGCACTCTTGATTACAGGCTCATTATTCACATTAGTATTCTTCCCCGGAGCATTCTTCGCATATTTTTATTTAAAGAATTATCCTAAGAACAAGATGCAGAAAAGAATTGTTCAGACAAGCAGTGAAATGGTGTTAGGAGTATTGTATGTTGTTATATATATGAGGCACACACCAAATATTGAAGGAGCAGTAAGGTTTGCTGCAAAAAACTTGTCAGGTCCTCTGGGAAAAGATTTTAATAAATTATTATGGGATGTTCAGACTAAGAAGAAAGAGAATATAGATGAAGCGATGAAGGATTATCTTGTTGAATGGAAGAAAAGAAATCCTCCTTTTGTTGAAGCAATGAATTTAGTGCTAAGCTCCCTGCACCAGACTGACAGGGAGAGAAGGATTAAAACACTTGATCAAGCAGTTGACAGTGTACTTCAAGGCACTTATCAGAGGATGGTGAATTATGCTAATGGATTAAGAACTCCTGTGCAGGCAGTTAGTCTTCTTGGAATAACTCTGCCAATACTCACACTAGTAATGCTCCCAATGGTGGGAGCATTCATGGCTGATTTAATAACACCTCAATTAATATTCTTCTTTTATGACATAGCACTCCCTGTTATTGTTTACGGATTCATACAGTCAGTTCTGGGAACAAGACCAACAGGATTCCCTGTTCCTGATGTTACAAAACACCCGGATGCTCCGCCTAAAGGAAAGTTTTATTTAAAAATAGGGGATAACAGGATTGCGATTCCTGCATGGCCTATAAGCATAACTATTTTTGTGGTAGGAATATTATTGTTCGGACTATACATTAATAGTGTGAGAGGAAATCCTCCCAATAAGATGGATGTGTTCGGCTCTCTTCCAATAGTATTAGGACTTGCAGGCATGCTCGGCAGTTATTTCTTCCTGCAGAGTTTCCAGTTGAAAGAGATAAGGGACAGGATAACAAGTGTTGAAGAAGAGTTCACTAACGCGTCATATATGATTGGAAGCGCATTAAGCGAGGGACAACCGTTGGAACTCGCGTTAATAAAAGTTGCTAAGAATATGAGAGGAAGTGAAGTTTATGATTTTTTTGAAAAAATAACTAGGAATATTCGGCAAGTGGGTATGAATGTTGAGAAATCGATTTTTGACAAAAAAGAAGGAGCAATCAATCTATATCCTTCATTATTAGTTAGGAGTATTATGAGAATACTCGTGAGCACTAGTCAGGAATCAACAGAAGCAGCAAGTGTAGCAATGCTGAATATTGGGACTTACACAAAATCACTTCACAGAATAGATGATAAGATAAGGGATATTCTTGCAGAAACAATATCAACACTCAGTTTTCAGGCAAACTTCATAGGTCCATTAATCACAGGAGTTGTTGTTGGTTTATCAACAATGATATTCTTAATACTCAGCAACTTGGGACAGCAGATAAGTGGAATAAGTGGTGAAGGACAAGTTGGTGGAGCTGCAGGAATGCAAGCAGATTTCATAACAGGATTCTTAAATATTCAGTCAGCAATTCCTGTATGGGTTTTCCAGCCAATAGTTGGTATATACTTGGTTATTGTTGTTACATTAATGGTTTATTTAATAAATAAGATAAATACTGGAGGAGACACTATTGGTTTTTATATAATGTGTGGAAAGACTTTAATTTTATCAACAATTGTTTATTTAATAGTTGTTTCGGTTACAACACTCCTTTTTACAGGAATATCCGAACTCGCAACTGCAGGAGGATGAATTTAATGAGGAATTCCCAAATATCAACGAGTTTCATAATAGGCGCGGCACTCACAGGCTTATTAGCGATGACTGTTTTCTTCTTCGTATCAAACAGCAGCAAACTTGCCGGAATTGATATTTTTAACAGAACAATATTTGAAGGAAGGCGTTCAGGAATTGATTACGTAAGCATTGATCCTGATTCAATAACTTACTCCAATCCTGCAAATGGCAGAAGTATGAGTGTTTCTTTCAAGACAGAAAGAACTCAATTCCCAATGTCAAGCACTAGAAGAGGGGAAGCAATAAACAATATTGGTGTTGACTTAGTATTAATTCTCCAGTGGCTTGACTGCGGAAGAACAAAAGGGAGTTGTCAGAATCTTTCAGTTCCGAGAGGTTATACGAGTGTTGATAATTATGCAGAGTCAAAACTAGAGCATAATTTCGAAACGGTTTATACAAACTGCAGTTCATTATTTACTGCAAGAGTGGTAGCTGAAAATGTTGATATTCCTGAATCAATTGTTGATAATAATGAAATAAGTTTTGAACTGCCTGTGTGTGTTTTCCCGCCTGCAGATATTAAACTCATGAATGCGTGGTATAATGATTCTGATGAAACAATAAGACTTAATGTATCAAACAGGTATTATGAAAACAGGTTTGAACCAGTAATTCTTATTCCAGGAATTAGTAGTGGTGATTATTACAGGGTTTATCCTAATAACTGGGTTATAATGGATGATGATAATGATTATTATAATATAAGAGGAAAGACAGAACCTCATAATACAACCAGTTTTGTGATGGAGCCAGGGCCTTTGAATTATGTGAATGGTGAAGTAGTTTTTAAAGGAAGAGTTGATGGAAGAAGATGCATAACAAGTGATGACTGCAATCCCGGAGATGTTTGCAGAAACAATATATGCTATGATATAGATTGTGAAGATAATTCAGACTGTATAAGTGACACTATATGTTGTGATGGGGACTGCGTGATTCCTTTCTGCAATAATGCCGGAGATTGTGAAATCATAGGTTTTGATTGTTTTAATCCAGGCACTTGTGATGCGTACTGTTCTGCTGCAAGCTGTTCAATATCTCAAGTGGACAGTTCATGCGGATTAGGGGATGGTTCTATCTGCTGTGAAATAGATAATGAATACACCTGCACTGAATCAATCTGCACTGGTGATGATGATTGTGGTGGAGGAGTATGTGTAAATCCTAACACTTGCAGTGCTTACTGCTCCTGCACTGGTGATGATGATTGCTGGAGTAATGAAATATGTGATGGTTCTACATGTGTATTAAATCTTTCAAACAATTATTATAATGTTTCAATAATTCCTTTAAAAGATGAGGTATTCTTCTCATCACTTGATGAAATTCATCCTGCTTATTTGCCGAGAATTAGAGAAGAGTACGAAGAAGATGAGGATGAGGATGAGGATGAAGTATTTTTTGCTGATAATAATGAATTCCTTTTTGAAGTTGGGAGAACAACTTTATCAAACACTATTGACGGAGGATATGAATCAACTATTTCTTTCAGGAACGAATACACTAATCCTGTTGTTGTTGCATATATTATGACGCGCGGAGGAGGACAGCCAGTTGAAGTGAGAGTAAGAAGTGTTACGAGCACTGGATGCGTTATTTTCTCTGAAGAACCTGATAATGGAGGACATAATCCTGAGCAGGTTGGTTATATAGTTATGGAAAGCGGTTCATGGAGATTGCCTGATGGCACCAGGGTTGAAGCAGGCAGCATAGTCACTAATCAGGCTCACGTGGATGGAGAATACTGCGGAGGAGATAGTGTTAGTTTTACCCAGACTTTTTCCTCTCCTCCTGCAGTTCTCCACTCTCTTAATTCATATAATAACGGCAGGTTCATGTCATCAATAGCGTGTGACATAACTAGTTCGGGTTTCAGGCTTCAGCAGGAAGCAAGCAAGTCAGGGAATAATCCTTATTCAGAAACAATAGGCTGGATTGCTGTTGAATCCGGACGCACTGGAGATGTGAACGGGATTAAGTACGAAACAGGATATGGTATTGATAGTGGAGGTGATGGTGTCACAAACACTCCTCACATTATTAGTTATTCCCAGTCATTCACGAATACTCCAATAATAGTGGTTAAGCAGAGCAGTATACACGGGAATGATGGTTCATGGGCGAGGAGTTCAGGAATTCATTCATCAAGCACTCACGGCACTTATGCAGAAGAATCTGACTTAAGCCATACAAGTGAGTACTTCAGTTACTGGGCTTTTGAATCAAATACTTTTTATACAAAATCTCCTGTTGCTTACTGGAATTTTGATGAAAACACGGGCAGCACTGCAAAAGACAGTGCAGGCAATAATGATGGAACTATTTATGGTGCTTCATGGACAACAGGTATTAGTGGTTCTGCACTAAGTTTTGACGGAACAAATGATTATATCAATTTCGGGGATAAGAAAGATTTTGATTTAAGAGGAGAGTTAACCATTACTGCATGGGTTTATTTGAACAATATTCCAAATTATGGTAACAGCAGGAGTTCTCCTTTCCTTGTTAAGGGAGGGGTTGACCAGCCTTATGAGTTCGGAACACTGCCTGACGGAAGATTATTCCATACTCAGGAAGAGGAGACAGGCAATGACCATGAACTGCATGGAACCACTGAATTATCAACAGGAGAATGGTATTTTGTTGCTGTCACGGATGATTTTAATACTATGAAATTTTATGTAGATGGAGAGAAAGAACCTGATGAAACAACAAGTTCGGGATGGAACCGGGCTTCTTCTTACGGTGAGAGCACAGGAAATCTTTACATAGCTAATTCTCCTACAGATGCTGCTTATTACTGGACTGACTGCTACTTTAATGGAATAATGGATGAAGTAAGGATTTATAATTATGCATTAAGCGACAGTGAAATAAACGAGTTATATTTTTCATATATTGCAGAATGTTATGATGATAATGATTGTTCTGCACCCACACCTTATTGTATAAATGAAGGCACGTCTGAAGCAGCCTGCATTGAATGCTTAAATAATAATGATTGTTCTGCACCTACACCAGTATGTGAGAGTGGTGGTACAGTAAATGCTGTGTGTGTGGAATGCTCAACTAATACTGATTGTGGGGGAACACAGATTTGTGAAAGTAATGAATGCGTGGGTATTGCTTGCTTTGATAATGCGGATTGTATTGATGAAGATGCATGCACTTATAACGAGGAATGTATAAATGGGGGTACTGTTGATTCTGAATGTATTAGTGATAAGATAACTGCATGCGGTCCTGATGATGGATGCTGTCCTGGAACTGATTGTTACTTGTCTGAAGACCCTGACTGCACGAATTGTCCTCCCGAACTAAAATATTGTGACGGAGAATGCAGGAAAGTCAGATGCGGAGATGATAGTGATTGTGGTTATAATATGGTATGCGAGAATGGGGGTGCATGCAACAGTTACTGTACAGTTGAATTAGTTGCTTGCAATAAGAATTCAATTTTTGAAGCAAAAATTCCTGAAAACCTTGTTTACAGAGAGTATGAAGAGGAGGGTAATACAGTATACGAGTACGACCAGTACTGTAATCCTGTTTTGACTGATGGTTATAACATTTTTTATAATTCAAGCACGCAGGGAATAGGAATAAATGATTATGATAACAATATTTACGCATGCGAGTTAGATGAGTATGGTAATCCACAGACTGATGAGAATAGTGTTGTAATAAAGGATGAGTTAAGATTAAGCGTAATAGTTCGCAGTCAGGAGCAGACTGTCACAGTTAATCATGAATCTTATGATAATAATGTGCGAGGTTTTGATATTATGCCATTATTCCTTTTTGACTCGAATAATGTGTTAAAAAATAGTGAAGGGCTCGTGTGTGAACCCGTACAAGTAATGATTAATGGAAGAATGGATACTTGCTGGTGTCCTTTAAATTTTGATTATTTTGTATGCAAAAGAAGGGATTTGCGTCCGAAAGCAGTTTGGAGTATTGCAAAAGATACGAAAACATTTTATGACGTGAATGAGGATAATAATAGAATAACAGTGGATTTGGGAGTGTGTGTTAATGAATAAAAAATCTCTTGCAAAAAAAGAAATGGTCTGGTTAATAGCTGCACTAATAGTTATTGCTTTCATAGTATTATTAATGCTTAACTGGAAGAATTTAATGATTGGGGGGGGAACAAATCTTGTTGAGTACGTTTTTAATATGCTGAGGACGGGTCCGGGATAAAAAAATGAAGATTAATAAAAAATCACAAGGGAATAATATTACTTTAAAAATTTTGGTTGTTTTAATAGCGAGTGCATTGTTTTTTGGAATTATTTTCCTCTTCTTATTCATAAATCTAGTTCCGATATTCAGTTCTCTTTTCACTGGAACAATCACTAAAATGAGTGTTGATATGAGGGATACTTTCATATCAAGTGTGGGAAGTACTGGAAGAACTCTTATTCCAAGAAGCATTTTTAATATGATGCCATTAATAGCAAGAGTTGAGGTTGAGACTGTGCAGGAACCGGATTATTTGGTGGATGTTCTTGCAAATAAGATTGTTCACTGCTGGAATATTTATGGAGAAGGAAGAAAGAACGGAGTATTCCCTTATAAGAGTGCTCTTTGTTCAGCAATAGTTTTTGATGTTCCTTATGATAGTGAGAATCAGGTTAATCTTGCTGATGTTTATAACAGACTGCTTAATTATTCGAGCAGCAGGGAAGGAGTTCTTGATTTAAGAGAATTTGATTATGACACTAGCACATTGGATGCTGCTAACGCGATTCGTTTTTGTCTTCCAAAGAATTATCAGGGAGTTATTAATTACAATACTTATCTTAATATGAGGCACAGTTCTTCAAATAATAACCAGTATTACGGTTTGTGCGGGAGTAGTGTTGAAAGAACGAGTGAAGCTTTTAAGTACAGTATTCTTGATAATCATGATTTTGAAGAAGGCTTTGTTTCAGGAAACATGGTTAGTGCGAATATTGTTCGCGAAAATTCTAACTGTAAAGGAAGTTATTGTGTTAAGTTCGAGAAAGAGGGTTCAGCTAATTTGGGTTTTGGCAGTTCTTTTTGGAGCAATATATACTGGAAAGAATCAATCAATAGTTATAATGCTTATTCAATAACTTCAGAAATTAAGTGTTCAGGAAGCGATGATGTTTCTGTCAGAATAAGTTTTTTGAACAATATGACTGATGATGAAGGAGTTTATCTTGACACTGTTGCTTCATCAGATTATGCGGATATTACTTGCGATGGTGGATGGCATGATGTAAGGCAGATAGTTAATGTTGGTGAATTAAAAGATGAGACTATTGTAAAATATGTTATTTATGCAGATTCGGAAAGCGCTGAAGTCTATGTTGATAATATTATTATGACTCTTGCAAGTGAAGGACTTAAACTTTATGGATTAAGCAAAGGTAGTGGTTATGAAAGCTGTAATGACATGATTGAATATGGAGAATTATTTAATTATTGGTATGAAGACCGGGTTTGCTGGAGTTTAAGGGAAGCAATCGCTAATTTCTGGCAGTATGATCTTAATACTTATATTCCTGGATTGAATGAAAGAGTTTTGGAGAGTGAGACTAACTGGAATTTTGAAGACCCTGCATGGGGTGAAGGAACAGTGTATCAGAGTAGGTTGAAAAGTTTTTACAGAAGTGCAGGAAGAGATTTGTGCAGGGATGTCTGCGGAAGTTTATGCTCACAAACATATGGTGGTGGGGAAAGAACGGATTATAATAATTATTTGAACTGTAAGACTGACTGTTATAATAATTGCAATGAAAAATGTGTTAAGAGTGGTGTTGGCAACATTTCACAAATCACTCAAGTATGGAACACTGATTTTGATTCTTTTATGAATCGGCCGGTTTATTTTAATGAAAAAATTTATGCAACTGATGATGAAGGAAGAGTTATGGAATTAAGTCCTGTTAGTGGTGAAGTTTCTTTAATGAAGGATTATGATAAACATTTTATAGGAACTCCATTATTAGGAGATTTTGGAGGAAGGATTTATTTAAAAACTTGCGGAGAAGTGAGAGGATGGGAGTTTAACATGGTTCTTAGTGAAGAAGATGATTACTTGTCAGATTTCAGTATAACTGAATCAGGGGATGCGCAGTTGAATATTGTTAATCATGATGAAAATAATGATTGTTTCGCCCAGTGTGTTGAAATAAAAGATGAAAGTGATTCTGATGATGTTGTTTTCACCACACCAACTATTGATTTGTGTTCAGGCAGGCTTGTTTTCTTCGCAAACCCTAATGATGAGCAGTTTAATTTTAATGTAGAAACTAGTGAAGGATTCACAATACTTGAAGGAAAGTATAATAATACAAGCACTAATTGGAGCATAATTGGTCCTGATTATGATGAACTTGTTTCAGTAAATCCTGACAGTAATGGCTGGTATGTTTTTGCAATAGAATATGACTGTAATAAAGGAAGCATGTTCTTGAATATTAGTAATCAGGAATTCGTTTACTTTGACAGGTTCGGGGGTTCAGAGATTAAGAAACTGAATTTTTATTCAGAGAATAAGGGGACTTATTATATTGACCATATTGCTTACCAGAATTGTGAAATTGCAGACAAGAGTATTTACTCATCCTATCCTGGGGGTATTGTTGCTTTTGAAACAGAATTTTTTGACCAAGTTCTGGATATAAGTCTGGATGCAAAAGTCTTGACAAGTCCTGTTAGGACTGGGTCAGAACTATATGTTGGAACAAGTGAAGGTGTTAAAGAAATTGATATGATAAATTATGAAGTAACAACTCATGGTTCAGGAAGCATAAGTGGTTTTGTTGTGCGTGGAGGAAGAATTTTTTATGCAATTGATGACACTCTTTATTTCGGAACAAAAGAACATAGTTTTCCTGACACTATTTCATCAATTAATTCATTAACTGATTATGTTCTCGTCGGAAGCAGTGGAGGGGAATTCAGAGCATATAATGATAATGGTAATGAAGCATTCAAAATCACTGGTGTTGGAGGAGAAATAACTGGTTTTGCACAAGAACCTGAAGATAATAATATTGTTTACGTGAGTGTGGGGAGAAAAATTAAGAAATATGATTTAAGTACAGAAACCGAAGAATGGAGTTCAGGAAACTTGAATAATAATATTGATGGTCCTGTTGCTGTAGGCGATGATTATGTTTATGCAGTTTCTGATGAGAATGACTTGTATAAGGTTTCAAAAGAGAATGGTAATAAAGAAAGAATTTATGAAGTAGGAGGATTCGGCACCCCTTCTAATGCTGATGCTTCAGTAAGTAATAATCCTGCAATTTATCATGATTTTAATGTTTATTTTACAACAGGAATATTGCGTGCAGTGAATATTCCTGCAGAAGTTGGTGTTAATTGCGATTATTTCATGAATGGTTTTTTAATGAAGTATAGTTCAGGAGAGCCTAGTTGGCCTGTTAGTGGAAGAAAATTTGAAGAATTAACAACTGTTAAGCGCGGTGTTTTTTACATAAGGTATTATGATTATACTGATTGGATTCAGGAATTCTTCTCAGGAAAAGAATGGCTTGAATTCCCTGAGTGCGATAATGTTTTAATCACTTACCAACTGCTTGATTCAAGAACTAATCCCAGGCGTCATGATTTCTTAGCAATATGTTATAATCCTGATGTACCTTATGAAGCAGTGCATAGTATAGAAAGCAGGAATTTCAGAGAGCAACTGCAGGAGATGATGTTAGTTTGAGAAAAGCACAACTTAATATGATTTACACTATATTTATTATAGTAGTGAGTTTGTTATTCCTGATTGGTGTTGCGAGCATAGTTTTTAATGCAGCCTCCCAAGTATGTATGGGGTGGTACAAGTACGTTTACGGCACTTCTGTCGCTTCTTTTGGTCAGGGAGTTATTACGAGAATAAATGATGCAATGTGTACTAATCTCTTGAGTTTTAATTCAGCAATATGGAATTTTTATTTTGATTACGCATGGTTGTTCGGAGGGAAAGCCTTCACGAGAGGAATGATTGCTGATGTCTGGGGTATTGCCAAATTTTTCTGCAGGGATTTTCGCAACAAGGAACCAATAACAGATCCTGAAGCTTTTGCTGAAGTTTTTGCAGGACAAATAGAGAGGTGCTGGACTATTACTCAGGGGAGTAAGGACGCAAAATTTCCTAATCCTGACAGGCATCCTTTAGGAGACAAGTTCAACTGGAGGTGTGCTGAAATATATTATGATTTTACAGATGTTGGTGAAGGATCTGATTATGTTTCATTATCCGAGTTATATAATACTCTTGCATCTAATAATACTTGCGGAGAAGAAAGAAGCGTGCCCGCGCTTCTCTACAGTCCTTATGCTCTTGATTATATTGCACAAGATTCAGGCATTGATCCGAGGACTCAGAAAGAAGAGTGTATTGGACAATTGGAGGGTGGAGAAGATATTAATATTGCGCCAAGAGAAGGAGAAGAATATGGTGTGGAGGAGGAAGCATTATGTTATAGTTATGATTTTATTTCAGACTATTTTTTATACCTCAAGTATAGGAGCAAGTTTGACAGCATATGGTGGGTTACGCCAAAAAGAGAGATGGAGCAGTATTACAGCAGCGTAATAAATAATCCTTATCCTGCTTGTTTAGATGAATTATTTATTCAGGGAGTTTTTACTCCTTCAGATAATTGGGATGATAGTGCAGGAGAATGGGCATGGAATGAGATGACTTGTTGCACAGGATTATACAATAAAGAAATGGAGGCATGCGATTGTGATGGTCCTTCAACACTAATATCAGGAAACACTGATAATGTTGTTCCCCAAAGTGCTTCAGGAAATATTCTTCTTAATCTTGTTTCAATAATAACAAGAGATGATGACCCAAGATGGGATAGTGGTGTTTACCAATTCGCTCCTTATGAGATTAGTATAGATCCTCTTGGTATTAATAATGTTATTAACTGTGGAACTGAAAGAGACGAGTTTCTGCCTGTAGAAATTGAGTCAGGCAATATAACTGCTTCACTCACTTATTTCAACAATGTTGAATGTGGTAGGACGAGTGGTATTCCTTTCACAGAAGCTCTCTGCAGTATAAAGAATATTAAGAGTTCGGGAACAGAATCATGGCCTTACTCAAGAGAAAATCCTGAATTTCCAGGAACAGACATGAGTGCAATAAGTGGTTGCGGTAAAGTAGTTATAAGATATTTTGATTATTTGGAATGGAATCAGATAGGTATTGATCCTAATAAGTTGGGTGATGATTTTGTTGAATGCGATAATGTTGATGTTTTTAACAATTATGATTCTAATTTCTTAAGCAACTTGGAGCATCCGTGGCCTGTAAGACAGTACGGTGTTTTTTTAGACGCTCCTCAGAGAGATATTATTGCAGTATGTATTAAGAGGATGAATTGTGATGAATTGGGATAAAAAAAGCGCTATAGGAACTAAGGAAGTTATTATTCTCACTTTATTATTGTTCACTTTAATAATACTTATAATTTTTATACTTGGTTACAGGGAGAAAGGTTTTAAAATGGTTGAATCACTTAATGAATCGATGGGAGATTTTGTATGAGGAATGCAAAATTAATTATAAGTCAGGGTGTGAAGCTAGTTCTTATTCTTCTCGGATTATTATTAGTTCTTATTTTCATAATCGGGTTAAGAGGTAATGTTGAAAGAATGGGTGATTTTTTGAAATCAATTATTGGAGGAGTCTTATGAACAGGAAAGCAATAGATATGAAATACGTTATTGCAATTATAATTGGGCTTGTTTTTCTTACAGTAATGCTTGTTTTCATGTTTGCCAGCCCGGGAGGTCCTTCAAACCTTAGTCAATCCCTTCTGGATTTTATGGATACTCAGACAACAGATATTGAATCAATGGTTCCTTAAAAAAAAAGTAATATTTAAATATGCTGGGAATATTGTTTTAAAATTATGAGAAAAACACAAGGTTTGCCATTAAATCTTATTGTTATTGGTGCATTAGCATTATTAGTATTAATGATATTAGGAGGAGTTCTTATTATGGGTGGAGGGAGTATGATGGAAGGACTTACAGGAGCAGCTCCATCTGAAGAAGAAGTTGCTCTTCAAAGTTTATTAACTGACTGCCAGAGTAAGTGCAGAACAGCAAAAATGATGGTTGATGATATTCCTCCAACAACTGTTTCGGAAGCAATAAGACTTCAGGATTTCTGTTGTCATGGTTCAGATATTGATGGAAACGGAGAAATAGATTATAATTCTGAAACATGTGCTGCTGTATACACTGACTGCAGAATAGGTGGATTAGCTCCAAGCGGAGCATGTGCTAGCGGAACAACTCCAAGCTGGTATTGTAGAGACACTATAAGTTCATTTAGTTCAACAACAGCTTATGACTTCACAACCTCTGGCTCTACTGGAACTGCTGGAATATAATTATGATGCTTAATTTACTTATATTACTGTACTCTTATACAAAGCGTGAGAATTTGAATCGTAAAGCAGCCCAGATGACTATTCCATTAATAGTTGCTTTAGTTATAGGGCTCACACTTCTTTTGTTAATTCTTGGAGTGATTGTAGGAAATTTCGCACCCCAATTGGATGTTTTGGGTTCAGCAGGAGCGAATGCAAGCAAGGGACTTCAGGATATAGATATGCCTGGAGTATAAAAAAAATTTATAATATCTCATTATTAATAATTAATGTATGGGTGCAACTCCTTTTGGTTTCTTAATGACAGCAAGTATAGCTTTATTTACTGTTTTCTCCATAATTTTTGGATACATGCTTCTTCAGAACGCTATTATTAGTATTGCTGAACAGAGTTCTTATTATACTTATGTGAGTATTATTGATACTATGCAGAGAGCTATGGATGAAGATCATGCAGGAGCATCAAAACTCAGATTAATACCGCGTTATGCTTTATTCTTCGCAAGTTTTGATAATGAGGATGATATATACTTTTTTGAACCTGATTCAACTGGTTATCTTGAGACTACGACAAAAGGGAATGAGTGCAACTTGTTCAACAGGTTAAAAACAACGTCTTCAGGAAAAACTGTGTATAATGAGGGGCTTGAAATAAGAGAGGAATTAACTAATTGTGTTGGAGAAACCTGTTTCTGTATAGCAGAATTAAGCGCATTCTTAGTGCTTGACAAGGAAGAATTCATGGCAGATACTTGTTATAAATTATGCTGGGGTGATGATATAACTCTTTATGATGATTGTTTAAATCCTGAGGAAGGAAGCATAAAAGATAATTTTTGCTCTTCTTCAGAACCACCTGTTGATATAATTAATGAGTGCAATGAAAGAGTTGCGGATAAACATCCTGACGGTCAGTGCGCTGCATGCGTTAATTATTTAAATAAGACGTATGAAAAAGGTGAGCAGAGGATTGGATTAACTGAGGTGGAGATGGAGCCGGGTTTCGGAAAATTAACAACTGAAGGAGGACATCCTGGATTAAGAGTTGTTAATCAGGATTTTTACAGCGTTCTGCTTCTTGATAATGAAGATGCTGATATTGTTGAAAAAAAGAATAAAGCAGGTTATGAATTATTGAAGGAATTTAGTGAAGCAACAAAGTTTGCTTTTGCAAGCGAAGTCATAGAATGCAGACCACTCTCTGGTTTTGGAACAATATCAGGAGGAGATTCAGGTTTTTGTTATATACAGAATCAGGAATATATTCCTTACTTAACATATTACTTAAGTGATTATGATACTGGATTATGGACGATTCTTTCAACATCCCAGAAAAGAGATGATATTTATTATCCTCATGATACTGTTTTTGAAATTTTTAACACAGCATTCAATGTTGATAGTCTCACTAATCCAGGAAAATGTTATTGGTATCCTTCTTCAATCCAGTCAGAAGAAGCGGGAGGAGTATTAACTGATGTTTTTGGAGGGATTGAGGAGTCATGAACAAGAAAACAGTTATTCCTGAATTAATTAGTGCTGCTTTCTTTTTTGTTCCAACAGTGATTGTTCTCGCAATAATACTGCGTGCTTTCGTCCAGATAGATTCATTGAGTGTTAGTGGTATTCAGGGAGAATTGATGGGTTTATGTGAAGGAGAGACTACTGTAAGCCTTACAGATATTAATTATGACAGTAATGCAGGAATATTCCAGGTTAAAATCCCTGATGATGTTGAATTAGAATATGATTATAATATTATTGGTGTGTATGATGCTTGGAACAGGAATGATTATAATGGATTATTCGCTACTATAAAGAAGGATTATAGTGTTGAAAAACTAACTAGGAGAGGTAATAATGTTATTAATGAATGTGATGATAAATCCTGTGTTTGTATAGGCAATTCTTTATCAACTTTTATGAGTCTTAAAGATATGCATTCCCGCGCCTGCTTTACAAGAATGTATAATCTTGGAAGAGAATTTTTTGATAAGTGTTTGTTGAGTTATGAATATTATTGCAGGGTTGAAAAAAATTCTTACTGCAGTGGGAACGCGAATAATAATATTAGAAGAGTTTTCAGACGTTTTGATTTATGGAATAGTAAGACTTCAGTTGATGCTCCTGAGCAGTACAGTCTTTTTGAGAATGATTTAAGAACTTTTGATAAAAGTGATTGTGATGGAAGACTGGATTGTCAGGATAGTTCAGGATTCAGTATGTCTGAATTAATTAGTTTTTGTACAGAAAAAACAATGGATTATGTTGAGGTTAATTATAATCCTACAAAACCTTACTTGGTTGATGAAAAAGATAAAGTTGTTGATTGTTATGACAAGTTTGGTCCGGGAAGTGATTACGTATTCACTTACACTGGAAACAAGGGAGGATATTTTCTGGGTTTAACAAACACTGAACGCACTCTTGACCAGGAGGATACAACAATTATTCTGGAAAAGCTTGAAGAGTTTGCTGAATTAACAGGTTATGGTTTTGTGCTTGAGTTCAATAATTGTTTTAAACTTCCTTCAGAGGATGATTGTTATTGTCCTAACCCTGAGGGGAGAGAGATGAAAATTTATGCTCCACAAGTGGGGAAAGTTGTAATGATAGGCATATCCGGCTCTAAATCTGTTGAGTCAAAAATTAATATTGACGGCATGAGTTCAACACTTACTGATGTAGGTAATACATGCGATTTTGTTCTCTCTCCTATGCGTACAGGATAGTTTTCCTAATTTATTTAAATACTAATAATATTATTTTATAATTATGGGTATTGAAGGAATTAGTTTAACTACTGTTTTCAACCTGCTTCTCGGAGGTTTTGCATTATCAACTTCACTATTTTTAGGAGCATATTATTTGAGACCCGCATTCAGTATTGATTCAGTTATGGCTAGTGTTGCGTATGATTTAGCAACTATTTACGAACTCGCATACACTATGCCAGGAGATGTTGAATTCTTTTATTACGGACCGCAAGCATGTACTTGGAACGAGCAGCAGCCGGGTGATACAGCAACAAGTTTTCATTGCTTCAGTTCCAAAGCAGTTGTGATTAAGGATGTCTTGGTGGATAAGTATAATATTTACATACATCACGACCCGTATACAGTTAATGATTATGTTACTGGAAAAACTATTGTACCAACTGAAGTAATTACTCAGCCGAGAACAAATTTTGGAATGGTAAAAATTCCTTTCTGGAATAAGCAGGTATGTACAGAACCTGGTGTGGGGGCATCAGATTTTGAATACTGTGCTACTGCTTGGGCTCCTTTTGCAACAAATTATAAGGATTTATCATTCACTTATACTGATGAAACACCTTTTAGTTATGAAGTGGAGGATTATAGTTTCAGAGCGGGTAAAGAGAGGAAGAAAGGATTTTATGACTCTGTTTATCCTGAAGGAGAGATTGGGGGTTATGATGAACTCTTATTAACTCTTAAGGATTTTGCGCTTAAGCTTGAGGAAATGTATGAATGTGGTTGTTCAGGAGGCTACTGCGTATCTGATAATACTACGAGTGAAGGATATCCTCTTAATTATATGGGTGGAGAAAAAGTTGCAGAAACTATTACTGGAAGAAAAGTAACTGTTCACATAAACCGTTTAAGAAGAGGATACAGGTGGCATATTTATGAGGATGATTCGGGGGAGAAGAATATTTTATGCCATGAGAGATTGTCTTTTGATGAATGGTATTTTCCTGACTTAAAACAAGACCTTGAATGCACATGGAGTAATATTCAGAATTATCCTGATAAATATCCTATTGAGGATTATGATGAATACAATTTTGATGATTTGGGAAAATACCATATTAATCTGCCTCCAAGTTCTGAATGGAGGTGTTATGATTATTCTTCAGATAGTGATTATACGAGAGAAACAGATTCGTACATAAGTGTTGAAGATGTTTATTTCAAACTTGGAACTTATATTCCTGAATACTGTTTTAATATTGAAGAATTATTATTGAACCAGTGCTCCAATGTTACTGACATTAAATTTGCTGACTATTTCATTGAACTTGTTAATGATAATGATACATCCATACCTTCATATGTATGGTATGCTGGTTTTCCCAGCTCTATTGATGTTAATTACTATTACAACAATGATACCAAGACTGTGGTAGTGAATGGTTCTTACGCAAAGTTTAATGTGGTGAGAGGATGGTAAGAAAATCCCAGATTCAAATAACGAATGTTGCTTTTATGCATATTATTGGGATGATAGGAATTTTTTCGTTCACTTTGTTATTCGCCAGTCTCTTAAGCAGCAGCAGTTCGAGAGCTTCTGCTCTTCAGACAGAGAGTATATATAATTCTTATATAAGAAGATTAGTTGTAAGTCCTGACTGTTTTGCTTTTGAATATAAAGAAATGTATTATGATTCATTGGGAGGAACTTTAAGATTTGCAACAAGAACGCATCCAGGTGTTATTGATATCACTAAATTTTTTGATTACGACCATAAGAACTGCTTAAGGTATGATCTTGTAAGTGGAAGTGCTTATGCTGATATTGCTAGTCCAATGTCTATAAGAGTGGGTTATCCTGTTCTTTATTATGAAGCATCACTCCATGATTATGTTGATGATGTTACTGCAGATATTATTGTAACTCAGGATGATGATTTTCAGTACGAAAGAATTCATATTAATAATATTAATACGAGCAATACTGTTTACCCAAGTTATTATATGGGTGAATTAAAAGAAATATGTGATAATGGAGAAGATGATGATTTTGATGGATTCAGGGATGAAGACAGAGATAATAATCCTTGTTATTTATCATGCGCTGAGTATAGGGATGAAACAACAGGCACGCTTCCTTCTTCTGATGAGATGTATGATCTTGCTCCAGAGCATGTTCAGAATGCTGTGGGAAGGGGAGCAACTTCAGAAAGTTATTGTGTTGATGAAAGCACTATGAGGACTTCGCACATGGTGACTAGTTATGAGTATTCAAGAAGAGCGTACATGATGTCCACTTTTAATCCTGAATTATGTACGAACCTTACTTATGATGCTGAATTAATAAGGTGTGCTGAAGGAAGATATGAAAGTGAAAATGGTGAATACACAGTGAATCCTGATGCATTGATAAGAGCAGCAAATAATACTGGTTGCGAGCAGAACAGGGAGATAAACTACAGGACTTTTTTCCCTGAATCAGGAGGAGTATGGATTCCAAACTCATCTGTTTTTAAAGAAGGAGGGTATAGATGGGATTTTAATGGAAATAATGCAGAAATATATGTTGATGATTCAGGAGTACATAAATCATGGTGTCATGGTTATCATAATGAACCTCCCCAGTTTAATTGCGAGATTCCTTCATCAGCTAAAGGAACTGTTTATGAAGCAGGTAATGTTTTTGAAACTACTCTGACTTATCCTGTTGTAATAAGGTATCCTGGAAAGAGATTGGATTCTTATACTGAGTATAATTCTTCAGAAAAATATTCTGATTTTGATAACGTGGTTCATCCAGGACTTCTTACAGTCAAGTTCTGTATTATTAAGATTCCTTCAACATGCGATCCTTTCTTTAAGTATCAGGAGATTACGACAGCAACAGGGGATAAGAGAGTTTTTAATGAAGGTTACTGCAGGGATAGGGGGTTGCCGTTTGTATGAACAGGAAAGCAAGCGCTATAACTCTTGGTATAATAGTTATGATGCTTATGCTTGTTGTAACACTTGGTTATACCGCATTTTTTGTAGAGCAGACTGTTGTGCGCCCCATAGTAAGGGTTAGTGATCAGGAGACAAGCCTGAAATGTTTTTTCATGCTGACAAACGTGCTTGGTTCCGACTATTTGCGTGATGGTGAAATTCCTGCAGAAGGAACACTCAGGCACAGACTGGTTTCAGACACTTATGAGATTAGTCCTTACCAGGATTATGTTTATGGGGATAAGATGAAAACTTATAAAAAACCATTAGAGTCACAGTTCGGTAATGTTGAATTAGTAACTTATGATAAAGAAATTCTTAAACTCGCTCTTAACTCAAGATTTCTTGAAGACTACAGTCTCTTATGTTTTATGGATGTTTACGGCCCAGTTAATACAGGAGTTAGTGCAATGTTCAGAAGAAAACCAGGCGCTTCAGGACAATTAACTGCTTTTGAAGGGCTTGAGACTATGCGTGCTGCTTTGAATCCTGATTATATTCCTTCATACGCTCGCAGGGGTGATGACACTGATTCTCCTGTCCAGACGTCTTCAGCAGATAATGAAGAACCAATTGTTTACAACCCGAGTGTAAGACAATTATATGCAGGAAAATATATTTATAATCTTACTCAGAGAGTTGAGGATAATGTTTATGTTTCTGCAGTAATTTTTATGATTAATGGCACTCAGCATTTTGCTGATTATAATCCTAATACTAATGAATATGTTTATGCTTTTAACTGCAATGATTATGGGCAGGGAACTTATTTATGGAATAATACTATTGCAATGGATTCATCAGCGAACAGGAATTATGATTATTCAGGAAAATTTTTCCAGTGTGTGAAATTTAATGAGGATGATGTTGTTCCACCAGTAATTGATGATAATTCTGAAGTTTCTGGAGAAAACAATGTTTTTGAGCTTTCCCAGACAGTTACTGATGATATGAGTATTTCAAGCATAAAGTTCTGGATTAGGACGCCTTCAGGTGTGACAAAGACTTTAAATGCTTTTTCTCCCGGAACTGATCCTGACAAGGGAGGCTTGTTAAGCACTGAATTCGACTGCGAGCCTTATGAACCAGGAGTTTATGAATGGTATAATACTACAGCAAAAGACGGGGGAGGAAACACTACTTACTTAAGCGTGAGTGAGACATGGGATTGCACTGATACAAACCCTCCTAACTTTGGGACAATAATTTCTGAATACAGTAGTGAAAATAAATCATACAATCTTTATTCCAACGTTTTTGATGCTAAAAGCAGTGTTAGTGAAGTAATTTATGAAATAAACAATACTAATTACACAGCACTTCTTATACAGGATAATACATATTTTAATGAATTCGATTGTTTGGATAAGGGGCATGGAGATTATTTATGGACTAGTGTTTACGCAATTGATAGTAATGGTTATATGAGTTATACAAGTGTTGATGAAGAATTAATATGCGGAGATTTTACTCCACCAGTTATAGAAGATTATTCTATTAATCAGGAGGGTACAGTGTATAATTTCAGCCAAATAGTTTATGATATTGGTACAGGAATTAGTAGTGTTAATTTCATAATTAATAATAGTATTTATCTTACACCAAAATGTGATGATTCATTATGCAATTATTCTTTTGACTGCAGTGTTTACGGATTAGGAAATTATGTGTGGGATAAGAGTGTTGCTTATGATAATGTAGGTAATTTTGAACAATTCTTTGTTAATGAAATATTCAGCTGTTCTGATATTCTTCCGCCTGAATTCACATCAACTCCATCAATATCAACAGAAGGAGTGAAGCACACTCTTAATCATTCAATAAGTGATGATTATGGAATCAAGTCAGTTAATTTCACAATAAACAGTAAGAATTATACTGGTTCTGTAGGACTCTATGTTTTTGACTGCAGTGAATTAAATGTTTCTGATTTAGGCACTTATGCATGGACTGATACTTATGCTCAGGATTATGCGGATAACATGATTCATTCAAGTCATTATATATCTTTTGAATGCGTGGATAATACTCCTCCAAGTTTTGAATCATATAATATTTATGAATCTGAAGCAGTTTATATTTTGTATTCAACAATTATTGATGATTATGAAACTAGTGAAGTGTTTTATGAAATTGAAGGAGTACAGTATGCTGCGAATAAGAGTGCGGATAAATGGAAGTTCACTTTCAACTGCACTCCAAGAAGTTTAGGTAATTATGTGTGGACTAATCTTCATGTCGAGGATGCTGTAGGCAATTCTGCTGTTTACGGAGTGAACGGGACAAATGGGCATAGTATTAATTGTTATGATACTACTCCTCCAAAAATAAGTAATCCTCGAGTGAGCACGATTGATGAGAAAATATATGAATTATCTGCTGATATTTTTGAAGACAAGTCGAGCATAGATACTTCAATTTTCTTTATTAACGACAAGTTTTTTTACCCAATTCCTGCTTCAGACAATGAATGGGTTTACTCTCTGAATTGTACACATCAGGGGCTTGGTGATTATAAATGGGATTTAATTTATTCAAACAATAGTTATGGGGAGGGAAGTTTTTACAGTAAGGATATTACTATTAATTGCAGGGATGTCACTCCTCCGGATAATTTCGGTTCCGGAATAGTTGATGATTCAAGTATTGATGAAGTAGGAGAGTCGGGTGAAGTAATACTATCACAGACTATTAGTGATTGGTATGAGCAGAGTAGTATTAATAGTGCAGAATTCATTCTTGATAGTGGAGAATCCTGCACCACCTCACTTAATGATGGTGTCTGGACTTGCAGTTTTAACTGCTTAAGCCTTAGTCTCGGAACCCATATTTGGACAGAGACTTCTGCTATTGATTCAGCAGGCAATGAAGGAATTGATTCTCCTGGATTATCTTTTGAATGTGTTGATATAACACTGCCAGAATTCGGAGCGCCTAGTATTGAGGATAATTCAGATACTACTGGAGAAGTTGTTCTTGAGCAGACAGTTACTGACGCCCAGTCCAGCATTAATAATGTTGATTTTAATATTGATACAGGTGATTCCTGCACTGAGTCAGCAAGCAGTGATTTATGGTCCTGCAGTTTTAGTTGTTCAGCAGTAACAGGAGACTCAGCCCATCTCAGCAACGGAACTTATACTTGGGTTAATACTACTGCACAAGATTCTGAAGGAAACACAGATGCTTATGATGTGAATATTGAATGGAGTTGTGGATGATGAAAAAAACAAGTATGCCTGTTGAAGGATTGTACATTCTTAGTTTTTTCATACTCATGACTCTTGCAGGCTCTACATTATACTTGTATATTAATGCTCAGAGCACAGCATCTGATTACAGGATTAATGCTGCAGGACTTCTTGAGCAGGCGGAGTCTTTAAGGAATTATATTGATCAGGAAAGAAGGTATATTCTTGAAACTGTTGTTTTCTTTCTAGGAAGCCAGTCAGGAATACCTAATATTGATGAATTCTCAAATATTAACTTGTCACTTATGTCTCAGAATCCTGACAGTGAAGCATGTTATGATGAATTATTAAGTCGCTTGGAGATTGTTACTGGAGAAATGATGACTAGGTGCGCTAAGAGTGACATGTTTGAATATCCGGACCAGTGCGGTGTATGGAAGTGTGATAATTATATGTACTCATATGCTGAATGCAGTGATATTGATCCGTTTATTGCAAGAGTATGCTGTAAGCAGGCTGTTAAGGGAAATAATCCTCTGATTAATTATCAGGATGCTATTAATGCAGGAGGAACTGCAACAGGTTATGTTTGTCATGAAGGATGCTTAATAACATTCAATGATACTCTTCCCAATAAGTGCACTAATAGGGATAGTTGCGGAGCATTATGGTGTAAAGAGAATAATCTTGAAGTTCCTGAAACTTTTTCAGGAATTCCTTATTATTATAAAATGGGAGAGCCTCTTGTTACAAAAAATGGATATCCAATAACTTATGAAGAAGGTGAAGGAGGAAAATATTGTATAAGTGGATTAGTTTATAATCCTGAATACCCTTATAATCAAAGCAGTATCTGCAGGAATCTTTTTGATGAGAGTAAGAAAACTGATTTAATCAATAATCTTGTTGAATTAAGCAATAAGTATTTTGGAATGCTAAGTCCTAATTTTAAGCAGAAAGTTGAGTCATCGTATGATACTGATTTAGATGTTAGTTTCGCAATGCATTATTTGGGATGTAATAAGGAATATTGTGAGTTTTCATGGATGCCTATAGGGAATAATGAAGCAGGTTTTGTAGGAAAAGGCTCACAGGGAAGACCTCTTGTTGAGTTCAGCACTGAGTTCTTATCCCATTATTATATGCCTATTCCTCTTGAAGAAATGGTTGAAACTGTTAATCAGATTGTGGATGACAAATTAGTTGTTGATTTCATGATGAGCAAGTTAAGGGATATAACTCTTAACAGAAGAAGTGATTATGAGAGAAAACAAGCAGAAGGTCCTGAGAACTGGTATAATATTATTGCGAAAGAATTGGGAGTTAATTGTACTGGTGTTCCACAGAAAAATGCAGGAAAAACATTGCTGGAGAATAAAGGGCTTGAAGCATGGTATTATGATAATAGTAGCTGCGGACAGGACCCATGGAATAATGATTGTAATTATGAATGCTTGATGCAGTTTATGAGTTCAGAACTCTATTTTAGTATACGCAATCCCTTGAATGCGAGTATGATAAATCTTCCTGGTAAAGACAAGTATTTGTTAAGACCTAATTATCGTTTTATTTATAATAGTCTTGGAGGAGTTTTTTACCCTGAAAATAATATTGGTCTGGATTCTGTTAGTTCGGGAGGAGTTTATTTAAAACCAGGATACAAATATCATGTTTTTGTTAAAGCAGAAAAGCCTCTTAATGCAACAATAAAAATAATAGATGATGGATTCAGTAAAGCATATAACTATTCTTCCAGGGGAGAAAGTTATGACTTATTATCTAAGATAGAAATAGGTAATTGCGTGCATCATAATCCTTATCATGAAGGAGCGGATGACATGCCTTATAATGACAGGCTTGTGTGCTGTATGCCTGAAGATATTGTTGAGGATGAGAGTGGAGTCTGGTGTGAGGGTGGAGGTCACGAGAATGCTTACTGCACTGAAAGACATCCTAATTATGGTAAATCCCATCACATGAATCCATGCACTTATAGTCCGACAAGTAATCCTGTTACTGGAGCAGATTATTACGGACAACTTGATTATCAGGCAGCTGCACTAAAGTTGGGTGGACCAGTAATTGTTGAAGTAAAATGTAAATCAAATGATGGGTGTAATATGAGTAGGGTTGAATTATTAAGAGTTGAGTACACTAATACTATAAAAGAAACAGGAAGTTATGAATATTATAAGAATACTAGTGACTGTAGTGATGGGATGGGAGAAGTAGAACTTGAATATTATAATATGGATAAAGAAGAGCTTTACTATACTGCTTTATGTATGAGAGGACTTGGTTTCAGCTGGGCGTATATTTATGAGAACGAGACTGTTTTTTGGGATTCTTTCACACAGGAATTCAGTAAGAATGATATTAATAAAATAAATGAGTTGGTTTATGAGCACCCTCCTTGTGTTGATGAAAATAATATTGTAAGGTATGGTGGTTCATGCACTAGAGGACACCCAACTCATTCAAAAATCATTCCAGAGCAGGGATTGCCGCTTGATTATTACTCGATTAATGAATATTATGACAAGATTGATTTGGCAGAAGGAAGTTTTAATATTTCAAAAAATTTTACATCAACTCTTAATCTTGAGTATTTTGCAGGTATTAGGGAAAGATTGTACGAGCTTAATAAGAATAAGAGTTATATGGCTTATCCTGTTAAGTGGAATTTTGCTTACAGGGATGCATTCATGTATGACCAGACTGATGTGGGAGGAGACTCGAAATGCGGAATCAGGCTTGATGATGTGGATGGGAGAAGATATCCTGATTGTCACTGCAGGAAGTGCGGGACTTATCACGGATGTATTCTTGATTTCAGCAGTTTAACAGGGCAGGATATGGTAGAATACTTATATAATACTATAGGGATATTCACAAACCAGGAATACTTGGATAATGAGGTGGTGGATTATTCATGAATAAGAAAATATTAACAATATTAATAGCAGGATTTTTTTTGATGAATACTGTTTTTGCAAGTGATTCTTATTCAATATCATGTTTTTGTTTGAGCGATGCAGCCAATGAAGCTTTGTGTGGAATTCCATCAATATCTCATTCAATAGGGGATGCATCTGATTGTGGTGGTTGTAGATGGGAATGGGCAAACTGGTATGATTGTAACGTTGTTGACTGTGCTATTAAAAATATTGCCAATACTTTAGGTGCGGAGAGTGAGGATTGTGATGAAGATTGTGACAGGTGTTGTGCTTTTGGAATTTGCGTAGATTGTAATTGTGAATATGAATGCAGAGGGACCCGCTTTCAAGGACCAACAGGGAGCGTAATTTGTAATTGCATAAATCCTTGGAGGGATTGTAATAATAATATATTTGATGGTTGCGAGATTAATACGCATGATGATAAGAATAATTGCGGTGGTTGTAATAATGTTTGTGTTGATACGCAGTATTATGATAATGAGGATGGCAGGAATTATTGGAAGACTAAGAGGTGTGATAGTGGAACTTGTGAATACGTTACTCAGGCAGGATTATGCCAGTTGTGCAGGGATGATAATAATGATGGTATTTGTGATTCAAGCCAGCCAGTTCTTTACAGGCCTTGCTCTAATATTGATAAAGATACTGGTGCAGTTCCAGGAGAGTTTGGATGGTGGTTCTGCAGACAAAGTTATGGTAATTGTGATTGGAGGGATAAATCAGATCAGGACCCGAATGGGTGTGAGACTAACTTGAACAATAATGATTATCACTGCGGGGAATGCGATATTGACTGCGGAGATGTTAGTGATAATAATAATGCTGAATGCACTGGTATTACTCTTGCGCGCAGTAAACCAACCATTAATACAGGAGAGACTTATACTTTAGTAGATTCCTTCCCTAATAGGGATGCAGAACCGGATGAAATCAGGGACAGGTGCAGTCCGAGATGCAGTGGAGGGAATTGTTTAACTTCATTAACTAAGGAGACTTATAGGTGTAATAGTAATAGTGATTGTGTTTCAAATATCAGGTGTGCTGATGACGCGGCTCACGGAGAATGGAATGATCTCGGATGGTGTTGTCCCGGCAACATGTGCGGTCATGATGGGAGATGTTATGAACCTAATTCAGGTATTGAAGTTTATAATTCTAACAAGGGATTAAAGTTCTTTTTATGCATAGAGCCAAGTGTGGGTAATGCTTACTGGGCTGAAGCTCCCCAAGTACTTCATCTTGGTAAATTGATAGAGATAAAAGAGAAAGGAGCATCTGCTGTTGGAGACGAGGACGATCATTTTTGGCTTGGTGAGGAAGGAATAACAAGAGATTGTATTCCTGCAGAGTATAGTTCATGCAGTTATGAAGGTCCTTTTTATGCTCAACAGTATTGTCATACTTTTGCAACAAGTTTTGATGCTTTGTTCTCTCTTGAACTAGGTATGAAAGTTCCTGTTCAGACAGGAGAGTTTAGTTTGTTCAATCCTTACGGCCAGCCTGAAAGAGTTTTTGAAGGAGGAGATTTCCAGTGAATAAGAAAATAATAATATTACTATTGTTTGTAATCTCCTTTAGCAGTGTTTACGCCCAAGTTATTGCTCCAAGAAGTGACACAATAAGTTTTGATAATAAAGAAGCAGATTTCAGTATTTATACTCTTAATGGTGTTCCCACTGCTGATGTCCGTAATTCTACTACAGGAGAATTACTTGCTGCAACAGTCAGTACTAGTGAAGAATTTAATGTAGGAGAAGACAAGTACAAAGTTTTTATTGAAGATATTGAAACAAGTAATCCTAGCATAAGAGTAGTCAAGCTTCCTACATATAATAAGGTTGTTTACACAGTATTCCCTGTATGTGGTAATGGTATTTGCGAAATATGCGAGAGTGAGGATAATTGCTTGTCTTACCCTCCTGAGAGTTGTTATTCCTGTCCTCAGGATTGTCCTTATGTTAATTATACTCATGTTCAGGATTATAATAATAAGCATGGAGCAAGTTATACTATTAGTCAGGCTGCAGAAAATGTTGATATAGCATGTAAGGTAGGTAATGATATTCCGAGCGCGAACTGCAATCCTTTATGCATTACTCACCCTTATAAGACTCCTGACGGGTGCATGCATAATCTTACTGAAACTGCTCATTATTCTGTTTATGAAGAGTCTCCTTTTGGTGAAGAACAGGAAGATTGTGAGGAGGATGATTATAAGTGCGGAGCATCTCATGGTTACTGCAGGGATGACTGTGAATGTCATAGTGGTGTGTGCTCGAATAATCACTGCTGCCCAGTTGGTTATGAATGGGCTGCTTATCCGGACGAACACTTGCCTCCATGCGATGAGGATGGAAGAATTTATGGAGATGCAAGAGAAATATGGAAAGACACTAATCTTTTGTCAAGTAATTCTTCAAAACCAGACCCAATATGTGTTTATGAAAAAACAGGTGAGTTGGTTAAGAATAATACTTTCTACCAGTGCAGGGAGATTAATTTATTGAAGAGCATGGCTCAGAAAACGCCTTGCACAATACATACTCATAAAAGGGTTTGGCCGGAATGCGTTGACTGGTTCCCTGGAGATGTCCCAATTCCTTACTTGGATTGGAAAAAGAAATGTGTAACAATTTTGACTTTTGAATTTTGTTTAAGGTATCCTTCAATCGAGTGCTGTGATAATCTTGAACTTAATTGGTTTTGCTTGGATCCTTCTGCACTTAAACCAGCCATATCTATGCCCCAGATTTGGTTTTGGGGTTACTGCCATACTGGAGACGATTCGGATCCTGCAGGAGACCCTGTATCAAGCAATGATATTTATGAATATTATGGTGAGAGAAGTAGTGAAGACACTCCTCTTATGCAGCAGTTATCGCCTTATTATTATTTAAGAGAAGAAACAAAAATAATTAAAGATGATGTTCTTACTCTTGGTGAGTTCTGCAGTAATCCTAGTTTGAGATGCGGGAAAGATTCAGAATATACTGGGCCAAACGGGGAAGGTGCTGTAATAAGATTCAATGATTGTCCTCCGGGAAAAACTTACAGCTTGTATGATGAGATAGAAATGGGGGGGAAAGCTTATGTTGAGATGACTGTAGGAGATTACTGCGGATTTTTCGGGAATGACAGGAGTATGATAAGCGGGAATCAGCATATTACGGATAAGATGGGTAATCCTGAATATCTTTCTTCAGAAGCAGAAGATATTTGGGAGGAGTACAGGGAGCACGTACTGACTTTAGAGGATGTTTCTTTGGACATTCTTACTTATGGTTTTGCAGTATCTGCTGAAAGAACAGGCATGGCTTTATTTGGAATAATGGATTCTTCTGAAAAGCAGGAGTTTGAAGAAGGACTGGCTGAAGCTTTAGGAGTTGTGAGCGAAGAATTTGATGGAGAATATTATGAAGACAGTATGGACAATATTATTGCTGGATGGAATGAGGATTTTAAGGATGCTCCGAAGTTTGTCACAACTTATTATCCGAGCAGGGATTTCATAGAGGTTGGAGCAGGTGATGGTGGAGATAATAATGACATGGTGCAGAATATGGGTAATCCTCCATTTGGAGTTGGTAATTGGTATGGGGGGACTAGAGTTCTTTATGGACAGCCTGGTGTGCCATGGCATGATGGAATTACTCCAGGAGGAAAGTATGATGTTGTTGAATTGTTTTATAGTCAGGCATTCACTAACGAGTACTGTGCAGAAATAGAAGGGCAAGCACTCCCCTGTCAGGGAGTTACTGGTTCTGAAGTTACAAGAAAATCTTTCAGGTTTAAGTGGATGATTCTTCACTTAGTGAATTACAGAAGGACTCCTACAACACTTGATGATGTTGGTGAAAAATATAAACAGATGGGCAATGAACTTGAGGAGGAGATGAGGAGAAGACAGGACGAATTTAATAATATGCTTAAGGAAGCTAGCAACAAGTTCTGGGAATGGGTTAGGTCAATAGCCAAAGAATTCTGTGGAAATAATGGGGTATGCAAGAAAGCGGTTAATAAGTTTATTGATAAATTTGTTATATAGGGAAAAAAATATAATACCTCATTTTTATAATCTTTATTAGTGAGTTTTAATAAGGAGGTTTTGATAAAAAAATGACAGCGAAAAAAAAGGGGAAAAAAGAAAAGAAGAAAACAAAAAAAAGCAAGAAAGATGATGAGAATATAGTTTATGTTGGGAATAAGCCAATAATGAGTTATGTACTTGCAATAATAACACAGTTCCAGTCTAATTCTGCTAAAGAAGTTGAGGTTAAGGCAAGAGGCAGAGTTATTTCAAAAGCAGTTGATGTTGTGGAATTTGCTAGAAACAAGTTTTTGAAAGACATAGAAGTGGATGATATAGAGATAGGGACTGAGAAAGTGCAGGGAGACAGAGGAGAAGTTAATGTCTCAGTTATGACAATAAGATTAAAAAAATGATTAAAAAGAATGATGTAGTAACAATAAAGTATACTGGAAGAGTAAAAAAGTCAGGAAGAGTTTTTGACACTACTTCTGAAAAGATTGCGAAAGAAAACAATGTTTGGAATAAAAAAATTGTTTACTGTCCTGTAACTATTATTACGGGCCAGGGTTTTTTAATTCCAGGACTTGATGAAGAGTTGGAAGGAAAGAAAGTAGGTGAGTCTTTCTCAGCAGAGATTCCGCCTGAAAAAGCATTCGGTAAGAAAAGAAGTGAATTAATAAAACTCATACCTGGCAGAATGTTCAAGAAGCAGGATGTTAAGCCGAGTCCGGGAATGTCTGTAATGGTTGATAATTCTCCGGGAACAATAGTCACAGTCAGTCCTGGAAGAGTTGTTGTGGATTTTAATCATCCTCTTGCAGGCAAGGTTTTAGAGTATGATGTTGAAGTAGTTGAAAAAGTAACTTCTCCAAAAAAAATAGTTGATAGCATACTTGTCTTCTTATTCGGAGAAGAACATGGTTTTAGCGTGGAAAAGAAGAAGAAAAAAATAATAATAAAATGTGATAAGGAAATTAAGGAATCTTTGCAGAAAAAGATAAAAGAACTTGTTAAGGAAACACTTAAAAATAAGTATTCTTTAATTTTTAAATTAGGGTAGTAAAGTTTTATAATGATTAAGTTTATAAAATTATTAAAGGAGGATAAATATTTATGGAGGGTATAATCGAATCTGCTTTAGACAGAAGTAAAGGAAAAGAAACAATTATGAAAAGTAAAAGAGATAATTCTCGAACAAAAGATGTTGATGCCGAGCTTGAGGAGTATTTGGCGGCCAGAAGAGCAACTATAAAAGTTGTTGGAGTAGGTGGTGCTGGCAATAATACTCTTCTCAGAATGAGTGAGGTTGGAATAAAAGGCGCTGAATTAATTGCTGTTAATACGGATGCTCAGGACTTATTATGCACTATTGCTGATATTAAAGTTCTTATAGGAAAAGAATTAACAGGAGGACTTGGCGCAGGCTCAGATCCAAGTATTGGGAGAGAAGCAGCTAAAGAATCAGAACACGATCTTAAGAAATCACTGGAAGGAGCTGACATGGTTTTCTTAACTTGTGGATTGGGAGGAGGAACAGGAACAGGTGCCGCACCAGTTATTGCAAACGTATGCAAAAAACTTAAAGCCCTTACTGTGGGAGTAGTTACTCTGCCGTTCAGTATAGAAGGACATAGCAGAATGGCTAATGCGCAGGAAGGACTTGAGAGAATGCAGGAGAGTGTTGATACTTTAATAGTGATTCCGAACGATAAACTCTTGGAACTCGCACCTGATTTACCACTGCACACTGCTTTCAAAGTTGCTGACGAAATATTAACTAATGCTGTTAAGGGAATAGCAGAATTAGTTACAAAACCAGGATTAATTAATCTTGATTTTGCTGATATTCGTGCAATCATGAAAGAAGGAGGGGTTGCTATGATTGGTGTTGGAGAAAGCGATAGTGATAAGAGGGCTGTTGAAGCTGTAGAGAAAGCTATTGAGAATCCATTGCTTGATGTTGATATTACTGGTGCTAAAGGAGCATTAGTTAATGTAAGCGGGGGTTCAAGCATGACTCTTGACGAAGCTAAAACAGTTGTTCACACAGTTAGTGAGAGATTGGCTCCGGATGCGAAAATAATCTGGGGCGCGAATATATCAAATGATTTGAACAACACACTTAAAGCAATGCTAGTAGTTACTGGTGTTGAGAGTCCTCAAATATTTGGTAAGGAAAAAACTTTTAAAGAACAGAAAAAGCAGAATATTGAATCAGAGTTAGGTATAGAATTCATACACTAAAATTTTTTTTTAGGGAAAAGAAAGTTTATGAATGTAAAGAATAAAATAGTGAAACATTTAAAGGAGTATAAGAGGATTATCCTAGTTTCAAAAAAACCAAGCATGGATGAACTGAAAGATATACTAAGGATTTCAGGAATAGGAGTCGGTGCTATAGGATTAATTGGTTTTTTAATCCAATTATTTGTTCAGGTAATGGTGTAATTTTTTTATGAGTGAAGAAAAAGAGTCTAAAACCAAGATTTTCAGTTTAAGAGTGACAACTGGGCGTGAAAAACAAGTTATTGATAAGCTTGAAGCGCTTATCAAGAAGAATGATTATCCTATTTATTCTATTCTTAAACCATCTGAAATAAGAGGATATTTTTTTATCGAAGCAGATGATATTGAAATAGTGCGCAGAGCAGTTTATGGAATACACCATGTTAAAGGTGTTGTTAAAGGAAAAGTAGGTATGGATGAGATAAAACACTTCTTTGCTCCATTAAGCCAGGTTATTAATATTGAGCAAAAAGATATTGTTGAATTAATAGGAGGGCCTTTCAAGGGAGAAAGGGCTAAAGTTCAGAGAGTGAATAAGATGAAAGAAACAGTAACTGTTGAGCCATTGGAAGCTGCTGTTCCTATTCCAGTAACTGTTAGGATTGATGATGTTCGTTTAATACAGAAAAAAGAGCAGTTGGAAGAATAATAATAGAAACTTTTTTAAAAAAAAGTTAATTCATTTAATTATTTATGAGTAAGGAAAATATTAGTGTTATAGTGGAAGGAGGAAATGCTAAGCCAGGAGCACAACTTGGCGGAACATTAGGGCCTCTTGGTATAAATATAGGTAAAGTAGTTAGTGAAATAAATAATAAAACAAAATCTTTTGACGGAATGAAGGTTCCTGTTAAAATAACAGTTGATACTGATACAAAAGATTTTGATATCAGGATAGGGAGTCCTCCAATAACTGAATTAATCAAGAAAGAATTAGGTCTGGAGAATGGAAGCAGTATACCACATCTTGATTTTGTTGGAAATATTAGTATTGAACAATTAGTTAAACTTGCTCGTATGAAAATGGATAATATGAATTCTTATGAGATTAAGAATGCTGTTAAGGAAATAAGCGGAAGCTGCAAAGGAATGGGAGTGTTGTGTGAAGGAATGGATGCTAAAGTTTTTAATCAAAAACTTGAAGCAGGAGAATATGATGATGTATTGTCAAAAGAATCTCCTGAATTATCTGATGAGAAGAAAAAGAAATTAGAGGAACAGTTGGAGAGTAAGAGAAAAGAGACAAAGAAAGAACTTGATGCTCTTATAGCTAAGAAGGAGAAAGAAGCAGCTGCAAAGATGAAGAAAACAGGAGTTAAAGGACTTGGTAAAGAGACTGAAGAAGCAGCAGAAGGAATGGCGGAAGGAATGGCGGAAGGGATTAAAGAAGGTGCTGGTAAAGGAAAAACCAGCGAGCAGGCGGAAGCGAAAGCAGAAGCAATTGAAGAGAAATGATTAGTGAAGCATTAGTGGATTATGCGGTTTCTTTAGGAGCAGAAGAGGATAAAATAAGAGAAGTTCTGTATAAGATTAAGGAATTTGAGGATGAGGAGTGGGAAGTTTACAGCACGCATGCCAGAGAATACAAAATAAAAACTAGTTTTGACTGTAAGATGGTTAAAAAGTGTTTGCAGAGATTTTTCTTAATTTTTCAGTAGCCATTTCCAGAGCCTGAGAAAAGTTTTTTTAGGGATCTTAGGTCTAGTGTTTTTAGTCTTGTTTAGTTTTGTAAAATAGAAGTGATGAAATAGTAAGAAAGCAGGATTGAACTGTAAAAATATCTAATTGGTAGAATGACCTGCATGTAGTATAGAAACTTTTTTAAACACATCTCTTTTTTTTATTAGTACTGCTTAGGCAGGAGGTTATTTAGCCGATGAATGATGATGAAATAAAAGAAAAAGTAAAGAATGCTTTGGAAGAATCCAAAAAAAGAAGTTTTGTTCAGACAATTGATGTTTCTATAGTCTTAAAAAATATTGATTTTAGTAAAAATCAGGTTAGGGATATTTATGTTCTTCCTAACGGGATAGGTAAGGACAGGAAAATATGTGCTTTAGTTGATAAGTCTCTGCATACAAGTGCTAAAAAATATTGTGATGGAGTTATTCTTTCTGAGGATTTTGATGATTATAAGGGAGATAAGAAAAAAATCAAAAAATTATGTGATGAGTATGACTTGTTCCTTTCGCAGGCAAGTATTATGCCTAAAGTTGCTACTGTTTTTGGTAAAGTATTTGGTCCGAGAAATAAGATGCCTAATCCTAAAGCAGGAAGTGTGGTTTCTTCTGATACTGACTTAAAATCTGTTGTTCAAAGACTTAAAAAAATAGTTTTTTTAAGAGCAAGAAAACAACCTGTTATTAATTTTCCTGCAGGAAACGAAAAGATGAGTCTTGAAGAAATAAGTGAGAATATTAATAGTGTTTTAAAATTCTTGGAGAATCGTCTTGAAAAAGGAAAAAATAATATTAAAAGCGTTTTTGTGAAGACAACAATGGGGCCTTCAATTAAGATAATGTGATTATTATGGCTAAAGTTAAAGCAAGAGTTAAACAATGGAAAAAAGATGAAGTGAATGAATTAGTCAGTCTTATTAAAAAATATGATATTATTGGATTAGCTGACTTGAGGACTATGCCCAGCAGGCAATTGCAGGAATTAAGACACAAGATGAGGGAGGGTGTTCTTATTAAAGTAAGTAAGAAGAATTTGATAAAACTTGCTTTTGAAAAAACAGGACATGATGAATTAATCAATTATCTTGAAGGAATAATGCCTGCATTAATATTTACTAATATGAATCCTTTCAAGCTTAGTAAGATTATAGAGAATAGCACTAGTCCTGCACCTATTAAGGCAGGACAGGAAGCGCCTAAGGATTTGATTGTTCCTGAAGGAAACACTCCTTTTGAAGCAGGCCCAATTATTGGTGATTTGGCAAAAATTGGTGTTAAAGCAAAGATACAGAAGGGAAAAATAGTTGTTATACAGGACAGCGTGGTTGCTGAGAGAGGAGAACCTGTTGGACAATTGGCTGCTTCAATTCTTTTAAGACTGGGTGTTGAACCAATGGAAGTTGGTCTAAATCTTGTTTGTGCTGAAGAGGAGGAAACAATATTTGAGAAAGAAGTACTGCATGTTAGCAGAGATGAATTAATCAAAAAATTATTTAAGGCAGGCAGTAATGCTCTGAACATTGCTCTTGAAACACAATATTTTACTGAGCAAACACTTGAAATATTAATAAATAAATCTTATAATCAGATGAGAAATCTTGTTTTGAGCACAGGGTTTTTTGTTCCAGAATTAGCAAAAGATATATTATTTAAAGCTCAAAATAATGCAGTAAGATTAAAACATACTGTTAAAACATAAAAAAAAATAATCGGAGGGAAAAAACTATGGAATATGTTTACGCGGCTTTGTTGCTTGATGCGGCAGAAAAAGAAGTGAATGAAGAGAATCTTAAGAAAGTCTTGAAAGCAAGCGGTATAAAAGCGGATGATGCAAGAATAAAGGCTTTGCTTGCTGGTTTAGAAGATGTTGATATAAAAGAAGTGATATCAAAGAGTGCAGCAGTACCAACTGTCCAACCCGCAGCAACTCCTTCAGGAGAAGAAGAGAAAGGAGAAGAAGAGAAAGGAAAAGAAGATAAGAAGGAAGAAGAAGAGAAAGAGGAAGAAGTAAGCGAAGAAGAAGCAGCAGAAGGATTAGGCGCATTATTCGGATAAAAAAAGTTTTTTATTTTATTTTTTATTCATTTTTTTTAATTTCAATAATTGGGTTAGACATGTCTTTCTTTGAACTTGAAACTATTACACAGTTATTAATATAATTCTTTAAATTTATTGAATTAGTTTCTGCTTTTTTGTCAAGAATAACAAAATATTTGTCGTTAATTATTTTAGGATTATTAAGTTTTGAAACAAGCACTTTGTCAACAAGTGATTTTTTAAAATCAGTGTTTCCTATGAAAAAATTAATATATTCTTTATCAAGTTTTTCTCCAGCTTCTTTTTTTTCCACAAATATTGTTCTTATCAGGGACATGCTTGGTTCATAAAAACAATGCCTCAACCTCTTATTATTAATTTTGTATCCCTGAAGCAATTCTCCAAGGAGGAATAAACTGTTTTTTTTCATATTCTCGTCAATGTTTGTTTTAATAATATCATTAAGACAGGTTATATTCCTCCATCCAATTTTTTCACTCCCCATTCCTGCTTTTTCAACAATACTATTCACGTACGGATTTTTGTAAAAAAAACTGAAAGAATCATCTTTTATCTTGAATGCGGAATAAACATAACCATCAAATTTTTTTGTATTAAAATTTCCGTTCTTAAAACACAGTATTAGCACAGAATCCTTATCATTATTGTATTTTTGTCTTATAAGTTCTTTATTCATCTTGTTTTTTTTGTCAAATATTTCAATATTAATATTGCAAGGGATGCCGTTAAATAATCTGCAGTTAGTGAAGTACATGTCAAGTTCTGGATTTCCCTGAAAACAAGTAATACTGGTTTCAGCACTTGTATAAAAATCCAATGAGTCTATGTTGTTTTTTATGATTTCAGAAATTCTTTCTTCATCGTTTTTTGGAGTCATTGATAATAAAAAAAGAAAAAAATTATTTTTATAAGTTTTGTTATAGTCTTTTGTATCCTTTAAGAGCAAGTATTAACTATGTATTGAATAAATCTTTCACGTATCATTCAATGATATAATGTATCTTATGCTGAGGCAGAAATACTCTAGTGAACAATGCTTTCTTCCATTCCTTTTTATCACTCCATTCATTCTGAAATGTTCGATTCCTCTTATTACTAGAAGAGACATTCTCTTATTTTGTTCATAAATTTTTTTTCAATAATATCCTTATTCATCAAGCTCTTTTCTATGCAAATATTTCTATACTGGGAATAACTGATTTTTTTTTAATTCTATAATCTTGAAGAAGTAATTATATTTTTGGAAAAACTTCTTCACTCGAATTATTGTCTTTCTCTCTTATCCCTTTTTTTTTCCATAAATCTCTTGCTTGCTGTGCCTTTTTTTTCCCTAATCTTTTTCTAGCATTTTTTTCTTTAGACAATAAGTTTTTCCATAACTATGTTCTTCATTTAATCTTTTGTTTAAGTGATTGTTAGTTTTACACATAACTATAAAAATAAGGAAATATTTATAAAACATTAATTAAATAGTTAATTAAATTATGAAGTTTTATAGAATACTATACTACTTAATTAATAATTCTTATAAAAAAATAAGCCAGAAAAAAATAAGCGAGTACGCAGACTGCACACAAGCTTACGTTTCTAAAAAAATAAAGAAAATGAAAAAGAAAGGAATAGTAATAAAACCAAACAAGAATACAGTAATAGTCCAGAATCCATTAATGATTGCATACTTGTTAAGTTATTTCAGAGAACTTCCTAAACCATTTCTTTTCAGAACACCAGATTATGAAGACACGCTTAAAGTATTGAACTCAAGAGCAACCTGAAGCACAGGGTTCTCAGAAGAAAAGTATGAGTTC